>NZ_ANNU01000045.1 GCF_000346615.1 Nafulsella turpanensis ZLM-10 | reverse complement strand
AAATCAAGATATTACAAGTGTAATGAAGGCGATTCACCAACTATTTTTGGCAATTAAATCTTTTTTATGGAAGAATTTTTATTGATTCCTGCTTAACGGAACATATTAAGGTTGGCAAGGCCTTTTTTGCCACCTCCCATTTTGTTCATCGTCTTCATCAGCTTACGCATATCATTGAACTGCTTCATCAGGTTATTAACCTGTTGAATAGAGGTGCCTGAGCCCTCTGCAATTCGGCGCCGGCGGCTTCCATTAATTAAGTCGGGATTGGCTCTTTCAGCCTTTGTCATGGAAAGGATAATGGCCTCAATAGGCTTAAAGGAGTCATCATCAATATCAATACCTTTGAGGGCTTTTCCCATTCCTGGTATCATAGCCATCAGATCTTTGATGTTACCCATCTTTTTAATCTGCTCAAGCTGGCTCAGGAAGTCGTCAAAGTCGAACTGGTTCTTCCGAATCTTCTTGCTAATGCGTTGTGCTTCCTCTTCGTCGAAGGATTGCTGCGCCCTCTCCACAAGTGAAACCACGTCGCCCATACCCAAAATACGCTGCGCCATCCTATCGGGATGAAATACGTCAATGGCTTCCATTTTTTCCCCGGTAGAGATAAACTTGATTGGCTTCTCCACTACAGTTCGTACAGAAAGAGCCGCACCACCACGGGTATCACCATCCAGTTTCGTTAACACAACGCCATCATAATCCAGACGCTCATTAAAGGTTTTAGCAGTATTTACCGCATCCTGTCCGGTCATGGAGTCGACCACAAAAAGAGTTTCAGAAGGATTCAGTGCTTTCTTTAGAGCAGTGATTTCCTGCATCATTTCCTCATCGATGGCCAAACGACCCGCTGTATCAACAATGACTATACTTTTGCCGTTATCTTTGGCATACTGAACGGCATGGCTGGCAATTTCAACTGCATTTTTGTTATTTTCTTCAGCATATACCTCTACGCCAATCTGCTCGCCCAATACCTTTAGCTGGTTAATGGCGGCAGGGCGGTAAATATCGCAGGCGGTCAGCAATACCTGTTTCCCCTGCTTTTTAAGGTAACTGGCAAGTTTACCGGAGAAGGTAGTTTTACCTGACCCCTGGAGGCCGGAAATCAGCACAATGGCTGGCTCCCCTTTTAGGGTCATATCTTCCTTGGTTCCTCCCATGAGCTTTGTCAGCTCATCATTGGTAATCTTTACCAATAACTGCCCTGGGGAAACAGTAGTTAATACATCCCGCCCCAGTGCTTCTGTTTTAATACGGTCTGTTACTTCTTTGGCTACCTTATAGTTTACATCGGCATCTACCAACGCTCTGCGAATTTCTTTAACGGTAGTAGCAACGTTAATTTCAGTGATGGAGCCCTGGCCTTTCAGGTTCTGAAAAGCCTTGTCTAACTTATAGCTTAAATTATCGAACATAGTTTACCTCTAAAAATCAGTTTCAAAATTACAGAATATTTCACTTATCTCTAACAAAAAATTACACAAAAGGGTCTGTAAAACACCAGAAAAACCAAATTGAACAGCTTATTTTACCCTCTTGCCTTGCAGAATAATAAGCACTGATGCTGAACGGGAGCAATCATCAGTACCCCTTCCGGAATGGGAATAAAGACCAGTTTAAAAATTATCAGGAAGCTTTTTGAAAAGACCAGGAGCCAGAGCTGGAAACCTGGTTAATAGTTCCGAATTGTAAAAACAAAAAAAGCTATGGCAAAAAGAAGAACCTTCCTCTTTCTACCATAGCTATTTATTGAAAAAGTTTACTGTCAGATACTCCTGCCCCTTATCAACCTTAAAAGGATAGCAATAACGGCAATTACCAGCAAAACATGTATTACAGCTCCAACGCTAAAAGCAAAGTAACCAAGCGCCCAGAGAATCACTAATACAATAGCAATTATATATAGTAAGTTACTCATCGTTTTTCTATTATGTTAAAAAATATTGATTTAAATATCAGGATATACGTGGGTTTATTTTTTTAGTTTTAAATATTTTTAGATACTGTTGCAGGATTATATATGGAAATTGAACTCTATAATTTGCGAAGGCAGTACCTGCTATTAAAAGAAGAGTTAGATGCTGCTATAGCCGAAGTAATCCGGAAGGCACAGTTTATTGGTGGCGATGAAGTAGCGAATTTTGAAGAAGCCTTTGCCAGCTATATCGGCACAAATTTTTGTGTAGGATGTGGGAATGGTACCGACGCTATCGAAATTCTTTTACAGGCCCTAGGCGTAGGAAAAGGAGATGAAGTGATTGTACCGGTACATTCATGGGTTTCCACAGCCAGTGCAGTTACTGCAGTTGGTGCTAAGCCTGTTTTTGTCGACACGCTTCCCTACCGGTATACTATCGATCCGGCAGGTATAGAAAAAGCCATCAGCGCTAAAACCAAAGCCATCATGCCAGTCCACCTGTATGGCTTACCTGCCGAAATGGACGAAATAATGGCCATTGCTGAAAAATACCAGCTGTATGTAGTTGAAGATTGTGCACAGGCACATGGAGCGACTTACAAAGGCAGAAAGGTAGGGAGTATAGGCCATGCTGCTTCTTTTAGTTTTTATCCCATAAAGAACCTGGGAACATTTGGTGATGCCGGAGCCATGGTAACCAATGATTCCATACTGGCAGAAAAAGTTAAAATGTTGGGGAACTATGGACAAAAAGAGAAACACCAACACCTCCTGCATGGACGCAATAGTCGTCTTGACACACTACAGGCTGCTATTCTGAGCACCAAACTTCCCTATCTTGATGAGTGGAACCGTTTAAGAAGAAAGCTTGGCTCCTTATATGCCACCTTACTTCAGGACCTACCGCTAAGACTCCCTGATAATCTTGGTGACAGGAAGTCTGCTGTTCATCTCTTTGTTATCCAGACTGGTGAGCGGGAGGCGCTGGCAAACTTTCTGATGGAAAATGGTATTTCTACCGCCGTACATTATCCTCAAATGCTTCCCATGCTGCCCCTCTACCAGAGCAGCAGTCAAAAAGACAGCTTTCCTGTTTCTTTCGCTTATCAGGATAAAATTCTTTCCCTCCCGCTATACCCGGAACTGCAGGAGAAAGAGGTGAAGTATATAGCCGAAAAAATAACCAGCTTTTTCAGGAGAGCAGGCTAAAAGATTCTCTTCCTGAAAAAGGTTGTGGGCTCTTTCAGAAATATTCCTACTTTACGGAAATTGCCTGCCGAAAATAAATAGGCAAAAGCAATTTCCTTTAAGAATTGAATTAAAGTATCTTCGCCCTCCTATGGGTATTGTAGTTAAGCAAACTATCCGGTCTTCTTTTATTACTTATCTTGGCGCCCTTATCGGCTATGTCAATGTAATATGGCTGTTCCCACGTTTCCTGGAACCTGACCAGATTGGCCTTCTAAGAGCTTTGCAGGATCTGGCTTTGCTTCTTGCTCCCTTTGCCGCCCTTGGGCTAAATGCCGGCATCATTCGATACGCGCCTCAGTTTAAAGACCGCCAGCTTCATGCTTTTATTACCTTTACCTTCCTGAGCTCCCTCCTTTCCATTGGTCTTTTCAGCCTTATATTTTATATCTTTCAAAAAGAACTGCTTTCGCCCTTCCTGGAAAATGCACCCTTAGTCGCGGAGTATGGTGAGGTGGCTATGGTATTGGTAGTGGTAATGGTTCTGACTTACCTGCTGGAGGCTTTTTCCAGAAGTCAGCTGAATATCGTTCTACCCAACTTTGTGCGGGAAATTTGTATCCGGGCTTTTACTACGGTTTCCATTTTACTCTTCATCTGGTATTGGCGGGACCTGGAAATGCTTATTTACAGTCTTATTGGGGTATATGGCCTTTCCTTTTTTATCCTTACCTTCTCTCTTTTTTCCGGAAGCGGCCTGCGAATAAATACCGATTTTAAATTTTTAGAAAAGCCATTCATTAAAGAATTTGCCAGGTACGCTTTCTATACCTTTCTTGGGAGTAGCGGGGTAATGATTGTGCAGAAAGTAGACAGCCTGATGGTTACCTCCCTCCTTGGTGCTTATGAAAATGGGATTTACACAACGGCCTTTTTCATTGCAGTGATCATAGAGATGCCGAACCGGGCTATTCTCCAGATTACGGTTCCTCTCTTGTCCAGGGCATTTGAAAAACAGGACCTGAAAGAAGTGAATACTCTCTATACAGAAGCTGCCATTAATCAACTCCTGATTGGGCTCCTGCTCTTTACTGGCATTGTCATTAACCTTCCTAACCTTTTTGCCCTTATGCCAAAAGGGGACGAATTTGCGAATGGAACATGGGTGGTAATCCTGATTGGACTGGGAAAACTAATGGATATCCTGGCAGGGGTAAACGGGGAAATTATTGTACTGTCACGCTACTACCGGTTCAACCTTATTGCAGTTGGCATTCTTGCGCTGCTGACTATCCTGTTCAACTTTCTGCTGATTCCGGAATTTGGTTTAACAGGTGCAGCTTTTGCCTCTATGGCTGCCATTATATTTTATAATATCGTAAAATATATTTTCGTTTACCGGAAGTTCAACATACAGCCTTTTACCTTCAGAACCCTAAAAGCATTGATAGTTGGAGGTATAATACTTGCAGTAGGACTTTTGCTTCCCCGAATGGAAAGTGCGTGGCTCGATTTAGTGCTACGGTCAGCTGTGGTGAGTGTACTGTACCTGGGCCTTGTTTACTGGCTAAAGCTTTCGAAAGAAGCCACTGACCTCATCAGGACAGGCTTGAAGTACATAGGATTATAGTGCTACAACTACTGCACCATTGTCCATTTCAGCGGTTCTCCTTTTTCAATATCCTGAGTTGCCTTTTTCCCCAATACCTGCTCAAGATATTTAGGCTCCAGACCATAACCAGGCCGTATGCTCCTGACATGCTCTGCGGTAAAGACCTCTCCTTTTTTAAGGTCTTTCACCACAAATAAAGAGCGACCGGTAATCGCACGGCTGGCTCTTGTTCTTTCGGATAAGCTATAGTCGACCTGCCCCAAAGCTTTTTCCGCATCCCTAACCGCTTTCACCATTTCGCCAAATTCGGCCGGATCCATCGAAAAAGCTGCATCAGGCCCTCCAATTGCTTTGTCGAGGATAAAATGCTTTTCAATTATTTTAGCCCCCAGTGAAACGGCTACTACCGGTCCGGTAGCGCCCATAGTATGGTCAGAAAGACCAGGTACTACATCAAATGTTTGCTCCAAATTAGGAATGGTACGGAGATTGGAAAGCTCCAGCGGCGCCGGATAGGCCGAGGTGCATTTTAAAAGGCCCAGTTCATCATTCCCCTCTGCACGGCAGGTCTGCAGCGCCAGTTGTATGTCGCCTAATTCCGCGACGCCGGTAGAAAGAATAACCGGCTTTTTACGAGCTGCCGTATAACGGATCAGCGGAATGTCCATTACCTCGAAGGAGGCGATTTTATAAGCCGGGGCATTCAATTTCTCCAGCAGGTCTACGGCACTGGCATCGAATGGAGAGGAAAAGCAAATCAACCCTTCCTCTTCAGCAACCTTAAAAAGTTTCTCATGCCACTCCCAGGGCGTATATGCCTCCTGGTATAAGTCATAGAGGTACATTCCATCCCAGATGGTACCGTGCTGCAGGCGAAAGTATTCTTTATGGCTGTTCAGGGTAATGGTGTCAGGGGTATAGGTTTGCAGTTTAATAGCATCGGCACCAGCTTCTTTGGCTGCCTTTATGGTTTTAATGGCGATATCTAAATCCTGCTTATGATTGGCCGAAAGCTCGGCAATGATAAAGCAGGCCTGCCCCTTTCCTACTCTTCTGCTCCCGATATTAAATGCGTTCATATGCTTTTTTTCTGAATTTCCAATATACCTCCTTCTTTAGCTCTGTCTTTCCTACAGAAGTAAAAGAAAGGTTTTCAAAGATACGGACAGAAGCTAAATTTCTCTCCTTCACCAGGGCATGAAGTATAACCTCCCCTTTTCTTTCCTGCTGAAACACCCGCAGGGCGTTTTGCAATACAGCCTCTCCCAAGCCTTGCCCTCTTACCTCCGGTGCCATGGAGTAACTGATTATGAAGGTATTTCTTTCCTCCGGATCGGCATCGAAACGCACCTGCCCTACCGCCTTCCCTTCTTTTTCCAGCAGATAAAGAGTAGAATCCTCCTGTGCAAGCTTTCTGTTAAACCAGCTAACATGCTTTTCCCATGGAATCGGTTCCGGATGGATGGCCTGCTTCCGGGTTTCCGCATCGTTGGCCCAGCGGAAATATAATTCACAATCTTCAGGCGCTGCCTTTCGTATCTGCAATTCCTTCTCCTTCTGCAGTTTTTTGAATATTTTTAGAATTCGCTCTTTTTGCTGATTATCAAAAAAAGCTTCCTGCGCTTTTAACTGTTCCTCCTGAAAAGAAGGCTGCAAAGCCTGCTGAATTAAAGCTTTTAGTTTTTCAGCATTCATTTCTTCCCAAGCACCAGCATCAAGTGCTAACTGGTTGCTGCTTAAAAAACGATGCAACAGTTGCTGATTGTCTGCTATCACACCACAAATTAAAGTAACACGGGTAGCGCAGGCTTCATAGGCCATGGTGGAGGAAGGAAGTAAGGCCACACCAGCTTTGCGGTACTGTTCTGCCAACTCCGCGGGAGTTGCATTCCGAAGAACTTTTACCCGGAAACTTTCAGATACTTTAAGCTCGTGCCGAAATGCAGCCCCTAAAATAAGGACAATAGGTTCCTGGAATTTGATTGCCTGCAAAAGGTTTAGTAGGTGCTGGGTTATGTTATTTGGATCTGCCCCGCCCATGGCTAAAAGGAGGCTGCCTTTTTGCCTTTCCTGCAGCCTTTTCTGCCGAAACACTTCCCGTACCAGGGCATACTGAGGGCCGAGGCATAAGCGAGTATGAAGGGAAGTTTTGTAAGATTGGGCATCAACCCCTCCTGCATGATTCAGCACAACATCCGCAAAAAAAGGTCGCTGGTGCAAATCATCTATGCTCAACACTTTATGGCCGGCCTTTACCAGCGCCTTTTCATATTCAGCAGTAAAATGATAGCCATCCAGCACAATCAGGCAGGAACTGAAGTTCGAGGATTCAGCAATCACTTCAAGTTCTTCGATAATTTTGCTGCCTGGGCTCAGTTCAATACAATTGAAATCATGGGCTTTGATTAGGCCTTGAATTGAGGCTTCGGTTGAACGGGTGACGAAAAAAATTTCATATTCTTCCTGCAGCATTTCTGCCAGGGCAAGGCAGCGCATTATATGCCCCATCCCGACAGTAGGGCCTCCATCGGCTCTAAAAAATAGTTTATGCTTTTTTCTGCTCAACATGGGCATTTATCGCAAGCAGTTCCGGATTTTGTTCCAGCAAATGAATAAGCTCCTCTGCACTTAAATTCTGGGCATGGTATTGCTCTATTAAAATTTTTACCAGCTCAAAGTCTTCCGCCGTATCTACCGTTATCCGAAGTTGGCTGGCATCGCTTTTCCGCTTAATGTTTTTAAGCCTGAAATCCGTCGCATGGGTTTTATAGAAAAAAGGGGTAACATGCTCCTTTTCAGCAATGGAATCAGCTTCCCCATAAGCCATTTCAAGCATCTGCCGGCTAAATATTTCGAAATCTAGCCCTCGCGGGTAGGTTCTTTCCTGTGTATTGGAGAGGTACAGAAAAGGATTGTTTTCTTTCCTGTATTGCTCCACGGCCTGCTGAATAACATACCCATCAATAAGAGGACAGTCGGAAGTAACCCGCACGATAATATCAAGCTCATATTGAGCAGCACAGCCATAAAATCGCTCCAGCACATTATGCTCATCACCCCGGAATACCGGAATGTTGGCTGCCGCCGCAAAACTTACTACAGGCTCATCCGTGGCATTGACTGTTGTAGCGATAAAAACCGGAAGCTGGCTCCATTGCAGGCGCTCCACATGCCATGCAAGTAAAGACCTCCCTCCTGCCTCCTTCAGTATCTTAGCTGGAAGTCTTGTACTTGTCATACGGGCTTGGGTAATAATTCCTGCTTTCATTTAATCTGGCTGAAAATAGAAAAAATCCGCTGTCTTACCTCTTCCAGGTCATCATCTGTCAGCTCCGGGTACATGGGTAAACTTATTTCGCGCTGATAAAAGTCTTCAGTATTGGGTAGACTGATATCATAGCCCAAGCTCTTGTAGTAGGGCTGGTGGTACACGGGTATATAATGCACCTGCACGCCTAAGCCAGCCTGCCTCATTCTGCTGAAAATATCCTTCCGAAGGGGCACATAAATATCCTTCAGGCGGATAGGGTAAAGATGATAAGAGCTTTGTCCGTAATCCCGCTCAACCGGCACATCGAAATAAGGATTATCCTGAAATAAGTGGCGGTACTGCTCTGCTATTGCCCGCCGCCTTTCCACAAACTTGTCCAGCCGCTTGAGCTGCGAAATCCCCAGCGCTGCCTGCAAATCGGTCATTCGGTAATTAAATCCCAGCTCCTGCATTTCATAATACCACTCCCCTTCATTTGGATTTTGCAGCTCTTCCCGGCTGATACCATGGGTCCGGAATTTTAATGCCTGCCGGTAAATCTTTTCATCATTGGTTAGTAAAGCACCACCCTCTCCTGTGGTAACATGCTTTACCGGGTGAAAACTAAGGATAGAGATGTCGGATAATTCACAGGAACCAATAACTGAATCTTTATATCTGGCCCCGGCGGCATGGCAGGCATCTTCAATAATATATAACCCATGCTCGTCGGCCAGAGCTTTGATGGCATCCAGGTCTGCAGGATGGCCTGCGTAATGCACAGGCGTAATACAGCGGGTACGGGAGGTGATTTTCTCCCTTATTGAATTGACATTGATGTTGCCGGTATCAGGTTCAATATCGGCAAAAACGGGTTTAGCACCCACATACAAACCCCCATTGGCCGTAGCAACAAAAGTGTTGGCAGTGGTAATAAATTCATCGCCTTCCTTTAATCCAAGGCTAAAATAAGCTGCATGCAGGGCAGATGTTCCGGAATTAAGGACCAACGCATAACGGCAGCCAAACTGCTTACATAACTGCGCTTCAAATGCAGCAATAAGTGGTCCCTGCGTCAGGAAATCAGACTGCAGGGCCTCTACAACAGCTTCTACATCTTCTGCCGATATATGCTGCCGCCCGTAGGGTATATACTTTTTCTTCTCTTCCAAGGCAGTTAAAACTTAAGGATTCAACTCAAAAGTTGGGTCCACGTGTTCCTTGATAATACGACGGAGTTCTTCAGGTGACAACCAACTGGTATTGGTTCCTGAATTGTACTTAAATCCCTCTTCTACCTGTTGGCCATCAAGCGCCTTTGTATATTCTTCCACATCCCAAACAGGGGCGGTGGGGGTTATTACATAATAGGTATCAAATTCAATAGTACTTAAAGCATCTGTTTCGGTAATCATTTCCTCATGGATTTTCTCTCCCGGACGGATGCCAACAATCGGGTGCTCGCAATCAGGACCGATGGCTTCCGCCATGTCCATAATTTTGTAAGAAGGCAGCTTTGGCACAAATATTTCTCCACCCCATGCTTTCTCCAGGGCCATCAGCACCAGGTCTACCCCTTCCTGCAGGGTAATATTGAAGCGGGTCATTTTCGGATGAGTAATGGGCAACACACCTTCTTTCCGCTTTTCCAGGAAGAATGGGACAACGGAGCCTCTTGAGCCGATAACATTCCCATACCTGACCACAGAAAAGCGAATATCCCGCTTTCCTTTGGCATAATTAGCTGCTGTAAACAGCTTATCGGAGCAAAGCTTTGTAGCACCATATAGATTAATAGGAGCAGCGGCCTTATCGGTCGATAGGGCTACCACATGTTGCACGCCCCTGTCCATGGCTGCGTTAATGATATTTTCAGCTCCTATTACGTTAGTTTTGATAAACTCGAAAGGGTTATACTCTGCTGCCGGCACCTGCTTAAGAGCGGCGGCATGTATTACAATTTCTATCCCCTCAAAAGCACGATAAAGGCGGTCTTTATCGCGGATATCTCCCAGGAAGTAACGGATGGCCGGGTACTGGCTTTTCGGGAAACGAAGAGACATATTGTGCTGCTTCAGCTCATCGCGCGAAAAGACTACCAGCCGCTTAATTTTCGGGTAGCGCTCCAGAATGGTGGCCACAAATTTATGTCCGAAGGAACCGGTGGCTCCGGTAACCAGGATTGATTTATTATTCAGGTCTAGCATTCTGTTTTCTTCATTAAATCTTCAAACAAAGTTCCCTGCTGCAGGCGCTCTTTCACGCGGTGCCGGGCATAAAACCTGTCTAAAAATAAGCTATACTTCTGTTTTAAAGCTGATATTCCTTTTATTTTATACTTTTCATAAATCCAGACAGTTTTTTTAAACTTAGGCAAGTTCATAAAAAGTCGGCGGTTATAAAAGTATTTTCCGATATGCAGCAGAGAATACATGACAAGTAGCACAGGCTCAGGCCCACCAGCACCAGAGAGTCTTTCAGTATAAAGGAAATTTAGAAAGTTTAAATCAATACAGAATCTGAACCCAACCTTGAAAAGACCCAAGGCAGGAATCTTCAATGAGATAGTAATATATACCACTACTCAACCCTTTTCCATCCCAATTATTTGTATAGAAATCAGAATAAAAGACCTGTTTACCAGTTCTTTGATACACCTGTAATTTGGCCCCCAACAGTCTTTCATCCATCTGGAAAAATTGATTAACTCCATCATTGTTAGGTGTAAAAACATTTGGAATCTTAATTTCCTCATGATTCTCCATTCTAACGACTAAGGTATCTGTAGCAACACCACATGAATTCTTCACCTTTACCCAATATGTTCCACTTTTAGTAACGCTAAAAGTAGAGCTTATTGAGCCGTCCTGCCATTCATAACTTAGGCCAGGAGAAGCAACATTATATAAAAAAGAGTCTCCTAAGCATTGAATAACCCTGTCTTCTCCCAAATTCACTGTAGGTACCGAGGTATAATGAATGGAAATTGTATCAATCTTTATACCACAAAAATTCTCTACCTTAACCCAGTAAGTCCCTGATTTGGAAACCTCAAGTGTTGAGGCAGATGACCCATCCTGCCACTCATAAACGGAGTTTGGGTAAAAAGCATCGAGGGTGATATTTCCCGGAGAGCAACGGATTATATCCTCACCTAAAAAAATATTAGGTGAGGATACAAAGTCAATAGAAATTGTATCCATTTCCACACCACAATAATTTTCTACCTTAACCCAATATTGTCCACTTTCTGATACAGAAAAGATTGAATCTGTTGACCCATCTTGCCATGTATAAGTAGAATTAGGATAAAATGCATCAAGCTGTACCGTTTCCCCATAACAACCCACCTTATCATCCCCTAAATTAATGACAGGAGGATTACAAACTCCTATCAAACAGGCCCTTTCTTCATTAGATAGTGCTTTTTTAAACAGACGCACATCATCTATTTTTCCATGAAAAAACGTTGTCCCACCAGGATCATTTCCTAATTTATCGATCGAGCCAAAAACCAGAGGGATATTTGTATTAGTATTTATTCCTGGAGGAATATTGGTAGACGATACAAGCTGGTTATTAACAAACAATTTAATCAATCCACCTTCTTTAATAGCAATCAAAGAATACCACTCATTTTCTTCAAAACCAGATGCTGCGGCACTGTAAATTTGATTATATTGGCTACCTACAAAAAAAACAAAGAAATTTTCTCCATCCACTCTTCGTGCATCTAGAGCATATCCAGCACGACTAGGACTTCCAAAAATAGTAACGCCTTTATTAATAATCCATCCTCCATAACTGCTTGTCCCGGGAGTTAATCCTTCAAATTCACTTACCTTCACCCAACAGGAAATTGTAAAATCCTCCTGCCCCAAATCAAAATGGTCACCAACATGAATAAAATCGTCTGCACCATCAAAGAAATAGCCTGATTTAGGATTTCCTTCAAACCCAGGTGTAAGTACTGCCCCATTTACTATTCCATTAAAAGTGTACCCGAGAACTTCATTGGAATTACCATCAAATGGATAATGAGCAATCATGTCATCCTCAAAACCATTCTCCGAACAGTTGTCCTGTCCATAAATGGAAAGTGGTATCCAAAGAAGTAAATTTAGAAAATTAAGGATTATCCTGAACCTCATTAATATTTTATTTATTCCCAATTAGATTAGATCAACTTTTAATTATTCTTTACTTCTTCATTAGAATTGACATTCTAATGAAACTTTAAATTATTAAATTTTTACCCTTTCAAATGCATCAATGTAAGAACGATGACTTGCATTAACAATATAAACTCCTCTTTTTTTAGCATATGATGCTAAAATAAAATACCCCTTGAAGGCTAAATACAGCTTTCTGAATACATCATGAATATGAAATTCTTTTCCATCAAGTTTATGCATTTTACCCCTTTGGTCATCCTTATCATAAAAATGGCCATGGTTTACCGTCATCTGATTAAACTCACTTACTTTAATTTCTTCATGCCATGAATGGTCTGCTCCAAATAGAAATATTTTTTTATACCGCATATTAATTCCCACGAAAATAGAAGGTACCAAAACATTATGCGGCCGCGGCATACCTAAGTTCAATGCAAACATTTTATGAGCAAACCACTCCGGGCCCTCTACAGGGGTAGAATTAAAATATTGAAATTTAATATTTTTATTTTCACTCAAGACCTTCTTCCATTCAGGGTATTTTTCGGCTAAAGTTGGAATAAATAAGGTGATGGGCCAGGTTACCTTTGTTGTTAAAATGTTAAAAAGTCTGTTTCTTAAAAAAATATGATTTTCAGTAGGTGGTACTGACATGAAATACTCAGGAGCAACCAACACATAAAATGATGGTTTTATTTTTACAAAAAAATCAGAATATGCAAAATTATTTACTGCGAGGGTAGTTCCAGATTGGAGCTTTTCCAAATTTTCTTGTAAAGTAAAATTTAAAGAAGGGCCATTACCCAGAATAAATAATTCATCGCCATCTTGCGCAGGAATGTAAACTTTAAATTTTGATAGAATAACAACTTTGAAGAGACTAAGGATAATATCAATGAAGCCAGTTAAAACCTTTTGAATTTTCACCATTTTCTGTTCCTTATTTAAGAAAAAAGCCTTTTAAAATGTACCACCGAACGAGTATCAGATAGTAAGCTTTTGAGGACTCTCCTTTTAATATAAATATGGCACCTAAAGCAAAAGCTGCAGCTTGTTTAAATAAATATTCTATTAATTTAACAGCTTTGGCATTCAAAGAAGAATGAATTAATCTGGCTCTCTCCCCTTGTCCAGTTACTTTACTAACCTGGATTACTCCCTGTTTCGTCATCCTGGAAGCTGGGATTTGATGATACACCACAGCATAAGGAGTATACATTACTTTTGCCTTTATTTTCCGAAGCTTTATAAATACCTCTTTATCATCGCTCCTTTGTGTTAAATTGGTATTAAACCTATTCACCCTGTTTAGCACACCTTTTCTAAATGACATATTACAACCTGCCGGGTATTTTTTATCAAACACCTTTACCCGCTCTCCCAAATCGACAGCCGATACAATTCCAGATATGTAATCTGTCATCCAGGGTGGGGGATTTTGAGTTTTATTATAAACAGGAATAATTTTACCACCAACAGCATCTGCTTCCGGGTATTCGTGGAACATTTTATTTACTTCTTTTACAAATTGTGGTATTGCAATAGCATCATCATCAATAAAAGTAACTATGTCTGCTGTAGAATCATCAATTCCTTTATTTCTTGCAAAGGAAAGGCCTTGCCTTCTTTCATAAACAAGTTTTAAATTCATTTCAGGATGTCTCTGGATAAAAGATAATACTAAATCTGGAGTTCGGTCAGTACTATTATTATCGACAACAATCACCTCAAAATCCTCTTTAGGAAAGTCCTGTTTATATAAACTTTCTAAAGCATCAATAATAAATTCCTCTCGATTTAAAGTGCATATAATAACGGAAACTTTCATAACTAAGAATTTTGTGATGCCTTGGTTGTCCAAAATTCCTTGTATAAACAATAAGCGACAACCCCAAAAAACAAGATTAACAAAAATATGGAAGACCAAAACATTATAGGACTTCCCAATTGAAAAACATTAGGCTCAAATTTAAATTCAACAGTATGATTACCGGCAGGAACCATCATACCCCTTAAAACATAATTCACCCGTTCGTAATCTACCTGTTCACCATCTATGTAGGCGTTCCAACCTTTAGGGTAATATATTTCTGAGAAAACAGCATATGAATCCTCGGGAGTAACCACCTTATAAGTTAGATGGTTAGGAGTGTATTTTACGAGGTTTATATTACCTGAATTATTAAAATTGGTCTGGGTAATTTGAAACTGAGACCGATCTATCACAGCTACTCTTTCCGGATTTAACTGACAGGTCGCCCGTATTTCTTCATTGGCTGAGTTAACAGGCTGTAGTCTCTCAATAAACCATGCATTACCTAAAGCCGCCGGATTTTTAAACACTCCTTCGGGTGTAGTACCTGCCAACAAGTAGCGGGTATTCAGCATATTCAGAACTCCAAAGGCTTCAAAATTTTGGATTCCCGCCTGTAGATTTTGAATCAGCTGGCTTATTTGCTGGTTCATACAATGAGTAATAAGCTCCTGGTAACGCCCCATTTTAGCTCCATGATACCCGCCTATTGAATGATGGAAAAAAGAAGTCCGGGCTTCGTTAAAAGGATTCTGTAGGTTCAGCACGCGGTAAACTTCGTCATCCTGCAAGATATATTCATCGGCCGGGGTCGCTTTAAAATAGGCAATACCTGATTCCTTCACAAAATTCTCTTCATTAAGGTAGCGGCGATCTACTGCGTACAGGTCAATAAAAACAAGAGCAAACAGCGCACATACCAGGCCCCAATAAGGCAGCTTATTTAATTTATAGACGATTAGCAATGCCCCTGCCGCCACAATAAACAGCAGGCTTCGCAGGGCATCCCCCTGCAACAGAGATTCTCTGTCATCTTTTAAAGCTCCACGCAGCCATTCCGGTAACTGCTGGTCTACTGCTCCTTCAAAGGAAAAGGCTCCGGCAAAGACCAAGAACAGCAAAGCCAAACCACCACTAATTCCGGCCGCACACCAGAAATTCTTCTTGTTTTCTTTTGTAAATGGCTTTTGAAGAAAAGCTTCCAAGCCCAAAAACCCTGCCAGCGGAAGGGTTAAAAGGGCAATCACTACCGCCATGGAAACTGCTCTAAACTTATTATAAGCAGGAAGGTAATCGTAAAGGAAATAATTTAGCACAGGAAAATTATCTCCCCACGATAAAATGAGAGAGACTAGAGTAGCCACTGCAAGCCAAATTCTGTAACGATTATCTAAAAAGAACATTCCTAGAATAAACAGAAAAATAACGATGGCCCCTGCATAAATAGGCCCACTGGTAAAAGGTTGATCTCCCCAGTAGGTTGGAGCATTTTCGATAAACTGGTTAATTTGAGCCTGTGGAACCTGATTTTGTCGCAGTACCTGTGCAAGTTCCGAATCGGCATCGAGTGCTTGCTGACTTGCACCGCCATACAGGTTGGGCACCAGGAGTGTAAAGGATTCAAAAACGCCACTGCTCCATTCGAAAACATATTCTCTTTCAAGCCCTGCATCTGCACCTCCTTCTTCACCCAAAGTCAATTCAGAAGGTCCGCGGGTGGAATACTGCCCGTACTCATAAGTAGCCCATATCCTAGCAATGTTGGCCGCCAAGCCAATAATAGCAGCTAACGTAAGAATTCCCACATTGATAGTTAATTTCTTTAAATTATCCTCTTTTATAGCATAAATAAGATGGCTCATCAAGTAAATCAGCACCAGAATAAGGAGATAATATGTAATCTGAAGATGATTTGCATTCAACTCCAAACCAACAGCAAGTGCAGTTAAAGCAAATCCTAAAAGCCTCCGATTATTTAAAGTAAGGTGAATCCCGGCAAGGACCAAAGGCATGTAGCCAATTGCCCTCACCTTCCAAATGTGCCCTGCTTCTATACTGATAACAGTAAAACTGCTAAAAGCATAAGCTACAGCTCCTATTATTGCTAAATAAGGCCTTACCCTGAATACCAGCAATAAAACATAAAAAGAAACTAATCCAATAAAAAGCGCTCCTGCAGAGGAGGGGAAGTTCAAAGTGAGAACCTGTTGAAAAACATAAAGGACATTCCTCCCCCAAACCGTATCAATAAGATAAGCCGGCATCCCCCCAAACATTGAATTGGTCCAGAGAGCCTCCTCTCCTGTTTCGGCTCGGTACTCAATTATTTCCTGTCCAGCACCTGCCCCCTGAAGAATATCATTCTGATTGATGACCTTGTTCTCCATAAACAGCGGCCAGAAGAAAATAAGCGTAACGGCAATAAAAACAACCACCGCAATCAGGTGAGGCAGGATGTGCTCTTTAAATGAAATGGACTTCATAAGCAGGCTTCGGGCTTTAATTTTGTATTGTGGAGAACAAACATAAGTATTTTCAAGGAAAAAAGCTTTACTTCCTCCGGAGCCTTCCAATCCCTGCACAAGCAAAAGGAGACAAAAGAACATCACCTCCTTTTAAAAGCCAGTCGGCGCCAGATTTTCATTTTGCATCTCCACCAAACACGATTGGCTTTTTCCTGAATGAAAATAACGGCAACCCGGCCTAGCTACACTAACTTTTGCATGTGTATCAATTTATCGAAATTACTCTTCCGAGGGTATCTTGCCACTGCAGTAGCGCGGAGCTCCCGGGAAGGCGGTGAAACCAAGGTAAATTGCGTCTTTTTTTGAAATGAATTTCAAAGAAATTGAAATTTCCGTAATATTGAGTGTACAATCTGAAATTAGCTTTATGAAGAGAATTGCCGTTTTTACTTCTGGCGGAGATGCCCCCGGAATGAATGCCTGTATCAGGGCAGTAGTGAGAGGGGCTATTTACCATGATGTAGAAATATATGGGATTCGCTACGGATATGATGGGATGATTCGCGGCGACATCTTTAAAATGAACTCCCACACAGTCAGCAACATAGTTCAAAAAGGAGGCACTATCCTAAAGTCGGTTCGCAGCAAAGAATTTCTCACCCCTGCCGGAAGAAAAAAAGCCTTTGAGCAACTACAGAAGTTTGAGATTGAAGGTCTTGTGGCGATTGGAGGCGATGGTACCTTTACCGGTGCCGGGGTTTTTTACGACGAGTATGGACTCCCAACGGTTGGTGCTCCCGGAACTATCGATAACGACCTCTTTGGCACAGACTATACTATTGGTTTCGATACAGCAGTAAACACGGCCCTGGAAGCTATTGATAAGATAAGAGATACGGCTGACTCACACGACCGGGTATTCTTTATTGAAGTAATGGGACGCGATTCAGGCTATATTGCCATACAATCGGGTATAGGCGGCGGCGCTGAAATTGTTATGGTGCCCGAAACCCTCACCTCTATCGACGATGTCATCGGTACTCTTAAACAAGGCTGGGACCGTGACAAAACCTCCTCCATTGTGGTAATTGCTGAAGGGGATGAAGAAGGTACGGCTCTGGAAGTAGCGGCTACTGTAAAAGAACAACTGAAAGGGAAGGACATTCGTGTTACCACCCTTGGCCATATTCAAAGGGGAGGACGACCTTCGGCAGCAGACCGAATCCTTGCCAGCAGGCTTGGTTTAGGAGCAGTAGAAGGATTAATTAACGGCCAGAAAAATGTTGCCGTGGGTATCGTTAACGATCAGTTGGTTTACACCCATTTCCGCGAAGCTATCTCTAAGGAAAAACCACTTAACCCGGACCTGATAAGGATGGTCAACATTTTAAGTATTTAATTACAAAGCACTTTTATGGGATGGTTGCCGATTGCCCTGGCAGTTTTAGGGTTTGCTTTTTTCATTGCCATTGTTAATTATAATAGCATACAGGCACGTAAAGAAGCAATTATGCTTGCCTTCTTTAACCTTTGCCAGACCGCCAGGGCGCGGAATACCCTCCTGAAGTCCCTTTCTGAAGAAGAATTACTAAACAACGATACTTTAGGCTGTGAGCAGGATATTATGTCCGATAATTTTACACTCAAACATTTCAGCAATTATGCCCAGTATATACGGCAGGAAAAAAAATCTATCGAAAATAGTCAGCTGCTGTTCAGGGCAAACAAGCCTGCCGACCGGGAAACCAGAAAGAAAATAAAATCATTGCAGGTACTCAACCACCGACAGCACATTCACCTGAAAGTCCTTGGCCGAAAAGTACGGGAGTATAACCAGTTAGTAACCTCTTTACCTACCAAAGTTGTAGCACAGTTGTTTGGGTATAAACCATTGCAATTCTAAAGCGCCTCTTTTATTTTTCTCTCAATGTAGTCAATGGCTTTTGGCAGCTCGCCAGGGTGTAGCCATAAAAATTCCGGATCCTTCCTAAACCAGGTCAACTGTCTCTTCGCATACCTTCTGGAGTTCCGCTTGAGCAGCCTTACGGCCTCTTCCCTGTCATAGAAGCCATCCATATAATCAAAAATCTCTCTATAGCCCACTGTTTGTAAGGCATTTAGGCTTTTCTTCGGATACAGGGAAGCAGCTTCCTCGAAAAGACCTTCCGCAATCATAGCATCCATCCGGGCACCAATCCGCTGGTATAGCTCCTCTCTTGGCCTTTCCAGTCCAATTTTTATAATTTTAAAAGGTCTTTTGGCTGTTTTTTGCTGCCTGAAAGAAGAAAAAGGCTGGCCGGTGTGGAGACAAATTTCCAGCGCCCTTACCACTCTTTGCGGATTTTGCCGGTCGACCTCCTCATAATAAAGAGGATCCAGCGCCTTCAGCTCAGCTACTAAGCCGGCTAAGCCTTCTTTTTCCAGTTTTTCATTCAGCTGATTCCGCAGGACCGTAGGCACCTCAGGCATCTGGTCAATCCCATTGCACAATGCCTGCACATACATTCCTGAACCTCCGGCTACTACAACTGCCTGGTGTTTCTTAAATAATTCATCGAGCAGCGCCAATGCATCTCGTTCAAAATGCCCGGCATTATAATCCTTTTCCGGAGGTAGAATATCAATAAAATGATGAGGTACAGCCGCCCGCTCTTCTTCAGTGGGTTTTGCTGTTCCAATAGTCATTTTCTGATACAGCTGCCGGCTGTCGGCCGAAATAATTTCGGTTCCAAAGTACTGCGCCAATTGAATGCTAAAGGCTGTTTTGCCCACAGCAGTAGGTCCGGCTACTACGACTAGAAACTTTTTTTCTTCTTTCAATTTTTCGATAATTGAAGCCTGTTGCAAAAATACAAATAAATAAAAGATTGGAGCGTTTATTAGGATAGCCTCTCTTTTTGTACCTTACAGTTACAATTTTACAGGCAGACCCAAAAAGACCAAAATAGTCTAAGTCCGGCAGCGGCATGAAAGAGTTAAAGCAATTATCCAGGGAAGCATTAATTCAATACATTGAAGATTTCAGGGAGAAGAACCTGATTATGACGGACCTATTTGATAAGTCAAGTGCTTTGATAATGGCTTTTTCTGCCGATGGAAAGATCATATGGACCAACAAAGCATGGCAGGATAAGCTAGGCTATTCCCCATCCGACTTATCTGGCATTCGATACAAAAACATTCTCCACTCAGAGGAGGTCGCCACCTTCCAAAAGAAACTCCGCCAGCTCAGTTCTTTACCAGAGATTTCCTTTGAGACTGTTTTTCAGGATAAGCGAGGCAATAAGATATTTGTTTCCGGCAGTATTAGCCGGGGAACCAGCGAAAAAAAAGGCTTCGACTACAGTGCCATTTTTTACGATATATCAGAGAAGGTAAAAGTAGAAAAAGCCCAAAACCTGTATAACAGTATATCGGGGCTAATGCTTAACAGCAACAGCTTAGAGAACCTGTACAGCAACATTCACCTGGAGCTGTCGAAAGTAATGGAGGCAAGCAACTTTTACATCGCCTTACACGAAGAAGACCGGAGCCTCATTAGGTTTTCTATTTTAATTGATGAACACTACCCCCATCCGGTTTACGATGCTACCCGAAAAGCTGGGCGCGGCATTACAGAATATTCGCTCCGGCAAAAAAAAGCCTTACTCTTACATAAAGAGGATATTCTCGGTCTGCTGAGCACCAGTACTATCGACATCATGGGCAATATACCGGAAGCCTGGCTGGCAGTCCCTTTTCAGCTCGACCAGCAGACTACCGGTCTCATTGCCGTTCAGTGTTACCACAACCGGCATGCTTATTCTGAAAAGGATCTTGAACTTCTCAGCTTTATTTCAGGTCAGGTGGCCCTTGCCATTAAAGGGAAAATTAATGAGG
Organism: Nafulsella turpanensis ZLM-10; assembly: GCF_000346615.1. Classification (GTDB taxonomy): domain Bacteria; phylum Bacteroidota; class Bacteroidia; order Cytophagales; family Cyclobacteriaceae; genus Nafulsella; species Nafulsella turpanensis. Next base: position 54,768 of record NZ_ANNU01000045.1, on the reverse strand, counting down.
AAAAAATCAACCACCAGGCTGCCCGCCTGCAGGCTATTTTTCACAGCAGCACCCACCTCATCTGGACTATCAACAAGCAATACGAGCTATCCATTTTCAATAATCAGCACGAAAAAGCTATTCGTGAACATTTTAGCGTGCGTTTAAAAGATCGAACTTCACAGGGCACTCCTTTTGCCAATGATAACCGCTTAAGAGAAGACAATAAATTTTGGCTCGAGAAGTACAAGCATGCCTTCTCTGGAAGGTCTATGCACTTTGAAGTGCTGCTGAAAGACAAAAAAAATCGGGATATCTGGAAAGAGGTTTTTATTAATCCCATCTATGACCGGGACGGGAGAATCAATGAAATATCGGGCATTGCCACCGACATTACGAGCAAAAAGCAATCGGAACTCGATCTGCTGGAAAGTGAAGAAATGTTTCGGAACATTTTTAATTCCTTCCAGGATATTTACTTCCGCTGTAATGTTCAGGGTTTCCTTACAATGATTAGCCCATCAGTTTACGAACTCCTCGGGTATGAGCCTGAAAAAGTTCTGGATAAAGATATTACCGACTATTACCTCTACAACACCCGCATCAAAGACCTTATCCGGCAACTGGTAAAGCATAAAAGCGTCCGCAACTTTGAGGCTTCTGTCATTAAAGAGAATGGTCAGCTGCTGCAGTGTATCTGCAACATCCGCCTTATTTACGGTAAAGATGGCCGGCCAATGGAAATAGAAGGGGTGGCCCGCGATATCACTGAGTTGAAACGTACAAACCTGGAGCTACTACAGGCTAAAGAGGTGGCTGAAAAAAGCCTTAAAGTAAAAGAAAGATTCCTGGCTAATATGAGCCATGAAATCCGCACTCCTATGAATGGGGTAATAGGCATGGTTGACCTCTTAAGCAGTACCCAGCTGGATGATGAGCAGCAGCATTATGTGGAGATAATCAGTAAATCGAGCCGCACCCTGCTGAATATCCTGAACGACATACTCGACCTGAGTAAAATTGAGGCCGGAAAGATGGAATTGCGTAAAGCCCCTGTTAAGCTGCATTCCGTTGTCGATAAGCTCTATGCCCTTTTTTCTCAGCAGGCCATCAGTCATCGGATTAATTTCAATTACAACATAGACCAAAAGTTACCCGATTATATATTAGCCGATGAAACCCGTTTGTTACAAATCCTTTCCAACTTAACCTCCAATGCCTTAAAATTCACCGAGGAAGGAGGCAGTGTGGATGTTGAACTGAGCGGTGCAGAGTTCAGGAATGGCAAACAGTTAATTCTGGTGAAGGTAATCGACACCGGAATAGGCATAGAAGAAACCCAACTGGAAAAGCTTTTTAGTAGCTTCAGCCAGGTAGATAATTCACCGACCAAAGCCTATGGCGGCACAGGACTGGGCCTTGTCATCAGCAAAGAGCTTTGCCGACTCATGAATGGCGATATCGGAGTAGAAACGGAAGCAGGCGCTGGTAGTACCTTCTGGTTTACTTTTGAAGCAGAACCTGTGGAGGCCGGCTCCTTTATGAGCCAGGACAGGGAAGAGAGTTACCTGGCCGAAGGTGTGTATTTTCCTGATGAGCAGCCCAGCATACTGCTTGTGGACGACAATGAAATAAACCGGCAGGTGGCAATCACCATTCTGCTGAAGGCAGGTTGCCAGGTAGAGCTTGCAAAAGATGGTTTTGAGGCAATAGAAAAAGTAAAAAACAGAAGCTATCAGCTGGTTTTCATGGATATTCAAATGCCTGAAATGGATGGCATAACCGCTACCAAAAAAATTAAAAAGCTGCCACTAAAAAATATGCCTGTTATTATAGCGATGACCGCCTATAGCATGCAGGACGAAAAGAAAAACATTCTGGATGCAGGACTGGATGATTACCTGGCCAAGCCAATAAAGGCAAATCAGTTAATTAATAAGGTTCAGCAGTATATAAAGCCAAAGCGATCATTTATAAAAAAAGCATCCCAGGGCAGTCAGGCAAAACAGCAGGCAAGCAATGGCGTTATCATTGAGGAAGAAGCCATCGGGCAATTATTAAAATGGGGAGGCGAGGAATTGATGTATAGCGCCTTTTCTGAGTTTAATGAAGAAGCGCAGGGCCAATTGCAGGAATCGCTGGAGGCTTACCAGCAGCAACAGTTTTCTCTACTGGAGGCTCACCTGCATAGCCTTAAAGGAAGTGCCGGTACTCTTGGTGTAAAAAAAGTTGCCGCTACTGCAGCAGAACTTGAAAAGCAGATTAAAGAAAAAGATTATACCTTTGTAAAAGAAAAACTTTACAAACTCCTGAGAGAGTTTAATGAGTTTCAGGAATTTTTTCAGAAAAACTACAACCAACTTAACACATGAACAAAAAGGTACTAATTGCCGAAGATAGTTCAGTAATTCAGAATCTGGCTAAAAAGATTCTGCAGTTCCAGAACTACGAAATTACTGCTGTAAAAAATGGCAAACAGGTAATCGAAAAACTGGAGAAGGAAACTTTCGATGTAATAGTGATGGATATTAACATGCCGGTAATGGATGGTATGCAGTGCGCAGAGCAGATTCGCCAGAGAACGGATGAAAAGGCCAAAACTCCTATTATTGCTATTTCAGGGAATGCCAAAAACTATACCCGCGAGGATTTTGACCGCGTAGGTATAAACGAATACCTGCAAAAGCCATTAAATTTTGATGAGCTGGTCGATAAAGTAAACCATTACACCCGTTAATGGAGGTTAAGTATACCAAGCACTTTCTCAACAAACTGGAAGATGTATTTAGCGAGTCTGAATACATCTTACGGTATGAGAAAGGAAATTTCAAATCGGGCTATTGTATCCTTCAAAACAACAAGGTGGCGGTAGTAAATAAATATTACCCAACCGAAGGTAAAATTAACTGCCTCATTGAAATTCTGAAAAATATCCAGCCGGACCTTACTCAACTCAGCGAAAAAAATCAGAAGTTTTTAGCAGAGCTGCTGGTGTCCGCATAACCCGGCTTCGGCGGAATTGCTACCAAGCTTTCGTAGCCCCGCATGGCCTCTGAAAATAAAAACCGTGACAGTAACATTTTTAGGAACAGGTACCTCCCAGGGCGTACCTGTTATCGGCTGCCCATGCAAAGTATGTCATTCTCTTGATTTTCGCGATAAAAGGCTCCGTACTGCAGCACACATTGCTATAGAAGGTAAAAGCTTTGTAATCGATACAGGGCCGGATTTTCGTCAGCAAATGCTGCGGGAAAAAATCAGCACCCTGGATGCCATTCTTTTTACCCACGAACACAAAGACCACACTGCCGGACTCGACGATATCCGCCCCTTTAATTTCAGGCAGCGGCGCGATATGCCTGTCTATGGACGACGGCAGGTAATTGAGCAGTTAAAAACTGAATTTGCCTATGCTTTTAGTGAAAAGAAATACCCCGGCACCCCCGAAATTAAGACCCAAGTAATAGAAAATGCCCCCTTTGCTATCGATGGAATTACCATCCACCCCGTGGAGGTCCATCATTACAAGCTACCGGTCTTTGGCTATCGTATAAACGGCTTCTCCTATATTACCGATGCCAGCTCCATCAGCCCGGCTGAAAAAGAAAAAATTAAGCACAGTAAGGTATTGGTGTTAAATGCCCTGCAGAAAGAGGAGCATATCTCCCACTTTACCCTTTCAGAAGCACTGGCACTCATAGAAGAGCTCGAGCCTGAGCAGGCTTACCTTACCCATATCAGCCATCGCTTAGGCCTGCACGAAGAAATTCAGCAGGAGCTACCTGAAAGTGTTGCTTTAGCGTACGACGGACTTAAAATCACTCTTTAGTGCATAACAATTATTACTTTTTACGGCAGCTTACCACTCAAATAGGGTACCTCCTCCCGGGCCTTTCCTTTACCCACTGCTATTCTCAAAGTAAGAATGAGCTAAGCCTGCAGTTTTCTTCCGAAGAAAAATCCTTCAGCATTAAAGCTCACCTGCAGCCGGATTTTAGCTGCCTCTTTTTCCCGGATGATTTAAGCCGGGCCCGCCGGAATAGTGTAGATCTTTTCAATGAGGCCATAGGACAAAAGGTAATGGAAGTAATCCAATACCAGAACGAACGGAGCTTTCTTATAACCCTGGAACAGGAATGGAGCCTGTTGTTTAAAATGCACGGCAACAGGAGCAACATTCTCCTCCTGAAGAACAGCGAGCCTTTCGCCCTGTTTAAAAATAAGCTGGCAAAAGACTGGAATTTAAAACCTGCAGAGTTAAATCGTGCACTTCCTGTTAATGAGGAAGCTTTTACAAAGCTTGGCGGCAATTATAAAAAGCTACTCCCCACACTAGGGAAACTACCTGCAGCTTACCTCCAAGCACAAAATTATCCGGAGCAGCCACTCGAAAAGCAGTGGATACTTTTTAGCCAAATGCTCCACCTCCTGGAGAAGCCGGAAGGTTTTTACCTTATCGAACTGGATGGACTGCCTGCCCTCTCCCTCCTTCCCTTTGGCACCATCCTCCAGCAATTTAATGAACCGATAGAAGCCATTAACAGGTTTTTTATTGCCTATACAAAAGAATACACGCTGGAGTTAGAGAAGGGAGCCGCCTTACAGCGACTGAACAAGGAAATTAAAAGCAGCCAGAATTATCTGGAGAAGACCACAGCCAAGCTCGAAGAAATTATGGGCAGCAGCAAAAACCGGGAGATGGCAGATATTCTGATGGCCAACCTGCATGCTGTTCGGCCTGGAAGTACAGAAGTAGAGCTATACGATTTTTACCACGATCGCCCGGTTACCATCCCACTCAAAAAAGATCTTAGCCCTCAAAAAAATGCCGAAAACTTTTACAGAAAGGCAAAAAACCAGCAGGTGGAAGAAAAGTACCTTTTGGAAAATATCGAAAGCAAGGAAGAACGCCTTAAAACACTACAGGAGCAGGCAGGCAAAGTAGAAGAAACAAATGACCTGAAAGATCTCAGAAATTACCTGAAGAGCATTAGTCTGCCTGAGAATGCGGCTACTACCGAAACACTGCCCTATCGTTCTTTTACCTTTAAAGACTTTCAAATTTGGGTAGGCAAGGGCGCTATCCAAAATGATGATTTAATTCGCTACCACGCCCACAAAGATGATTTATGGCTGCATGCAAAAGATGTTAGCGGATCGCACGTCATTTTAAAAAGATGGCCGGGCAAAAATTTTCCTGTAGAGGTAAAGGAAAAGGCAGCCCAGCTTGCCGCCTGGTACTCGAAAAGAAAACAGGACAGCCTCTGCCCGGTAATTTGCACCCCCCGAAAGTGGGTCCGAAAGCAAAAGGGAGCAGCAGCCGGAGCGGTAATTGTGGAAAAAGAAGAGGAGGTACTTCTGGTACCTCCTGCTCCATTCAAATAGGAAAGGCCCCGGTGGGGCCTTTCCTTTACTCCAAAATCATCACCGGTAAAATGGTGGTTAAGTTTATTTAACCACCTGCAGTTTAATCGTGTTGGTTCTGTGTTTCTGCTGAATAGGCATACTCGCTGTATTGATGGTAACATCTCCTTCATGCAGAAAACCTTTATCTTTTAAGAATTCAGTAACATCCTCAAAGGTCTGGTCGGTAGAAACCATTTTATCGTAGAAAAAGGTGCGGACGCCCCACAGCAAATTCATGGTGGTAAGCATTGGTTTGTTATCGGTAAAGATAAAAACCTGTGCTTTTGGCCTGTGGCTCGAGATACGATAAGCCGTATATCCGGACTTTGTCATACCAATGACCGCATCGGCTTTCACCTTTTTAGCAAGGCGGCAGGCCTGCAGTACAATGCTATCGTTTAAAAAAGTGCGGGAGCTCTGCGATACGTTTTCATGCTTAAAGTAAATATGATCCATTTTTTCCTCCACAGAAATTATGGTTCGCACCATGCTTTTTATCACCTGCACAGGATATTCTCCGGCAGCTGTTTCGGCCGATAACATGAGGGCATCAGCACCATCCATAACAGCATTGGCCACATCGTTGGTTTCGGCACGGGTTGGCCGGGGGCTTGTAATCATGCTCTCCATCATTTGGGTAGCAATAATTACCGGCTTACCTATTTCATTACACTTCCTTACAATCATTTTCTGGGCCAGGGGCACTTCTTCCATCACAATTTCAACCCCCAGGTCGCCACGAGCCACCATAATACCATCGGATGCGGCAATAATTTCGTCGATATTCCGGAGCGCCTCGGGCTTCTCTATTTTAGCAATTACCTTACAGTTCCGGCAGGCTTTTTTAATTTTCTCTTTAAGAGAAAGGATATCTTCGGCCCTTCTTACAAAGGAAAGCGCAATCCATTCCACATCATTCTGCAGACCAAATTCCAGGTCACGCTCATCTTTTTCTGTAAGCGAAGGAGCCGAAACATTGGACATGGGAAGGTTTATGCCCTTCCTCGACTTTACTACTCCTCCGTAAATTACCTTTGTTTTTACCTCTCCAAGGTTGGTATCCTCTACCCTCAATTCAATTTTCCCGTCATCGATCAAAATCATATCGCCTACCTTAACATCGGCGGGTAACTCTTTATAACTGGTGCTGATACGCCGGGAATTGCCAATAAAGTCTTCAGTAGAAATAATTAATTCCTGGCCGGCCACAATTTCCACCCCGTTATTTTCCACCTCATTGGTCCTGATTTTCGGGCCCTGCAGGTCCTGCAATAAGCAAACGGTAGAACCCATTTCTTCATTGAGCTCCCGCACATACTGGATAACCTTCTGATGGTCCTGGTGAGATCCGTGAGAAAAATTAAGTCGGAATACATCTACCCCTGCTCTCATGAGCTCTGCCAGCTTTTCTTTGGTGTTACAGGCAGGCCCTACAGTGGCTACAATTTTGGTCTTATTGAAAACAACTTTGTTCTCCATCTTTCAATTAAAATATTAAATTTTCTTTCGATTTCAACTGGTTAATATCAATGTGGCTGAGGTATTGAATGGCCGGAATGGCTTTCAAAGCACTTTCTATATCAACGCCTTCAAAAAAATCGCCTGTTCCCTGGAGCATGGCCAGGTAATCGAAGCGGCTAAGTTCCGGAATCAGGAACGTATTACTTCCCTCCTGCACCGATTTATTCTTTAAAAGTCTAAAGGTAGTATGTTCAGTGGCAAATTTATAGTTTGAAACAATTAAATTTTGCTGATTCACAAAATCAAAACAAATATCCTGTGCCTTTACAAGCCGAATATGGAGTGCCTGGTTAATTTGCCATGCCAGCTTGTATTCTCTTGCATCTGATAAAATAGCAAACAGGCTAAAGTCATATTCGTAATCAATCAGGAGTTTGTTTTTCTTCATTATTTATTTTCGCAAAAAATCCTTCCGACCGGTCTACTTTGTTTATTTTCCCTTACCCCGAATAGCCAAAAGGTACAAATACTCTGTTTTGAAGCCAAACTTGTTACGCACCTTTCCGTAAAAAAAGTCACTTTTAACGCTCTTTTCCATCAATTAAAAGGGATTCTGATTAAGAATATCCAAATAGTTTGATTTTAATGGAAAAACTGTATTTATTTGCAGCGTTATTTATAAAACTTAAACCTATCAAAAATGTCTGAAATAGCACAAAAAGTAAAAGAAATCATTATTGATAAGTTAGGTGTTGAGGAATCAGAAGTAACTCCTGAGGCCAGCTTCACTAACGACCTTGGCGCAGATTCACTCGACACTGTTGAGCTTATCATGGAATTCGAAAAAGAATTTAATATTTCTATTCCAGACGACCAGGCTGAAAACATTTCAACTGTAGGTCAGGCTATTTCCTATTTGGAAAAGAACGTGAATAAATAAAAGCTTTTTTCACAAAAATCCTTTTATGAATTTAAGGAGAGTTGTAATTACCGGCTTAGGTGCTCTTACACCTTTAGGCAACAATGTTCAGGAATACTGGGAAGGCTTGTCTAAAGGTGTAAGCGGTGCTGCGCCTATTACAAAGTTCGATGCAGAAAAATTTAAAACTAAGTTTGCCTGCGAAGTAAAAAATTTCGATTCATCTGAATACATTGACCGTAAAGAGGCCCGTAAAATGGACCTTTTCACACAATATGGTATGGTGGTAGCCCAACAGGCTGTGGAGGATTCGGGCATGGACATGGAGAGGATAAACCCCGACCGTGTTGGGGTTATCTGGGGCTCAGGAATTGGCGGCTTAACCACTTTTCAGCATGAGGTAAGGGACTTTACCAAAGGCGATGGTACTCCTCGCTTTAATCCCTTCTTTATCCCTAAAATGATTGCCGATATCTGTCCGGGGCTTATTTCAATGAAATATAACCTGCGCGGACCTAATTTCACCACTGTTTCAGCCTGCGCCTCTTCTACCAATGCGCTTATCGACGCCTTTAACTATATCCGGCTTGGAAAAGCCGATATTATTGTTTCCGGCGGATCCGAGGCTGCGGTAACAGAAGCCGGAGTTGGCGGATTTAACGCCATGAAGGCTCTTTCTGAAAGAAATGAGAGCCCCGAAACGGCTTCTCGGCCATTCGACAAAAGCCGCGACGGCTTTGTTTTAGGTGAAGGCGCCGGGGCGCTCATACTTGAGGAGTATGAACATGCAAAAGCCAGAGGTGCTAAAATATATGCCGAAATAATTGGCGGAGGCATGACGGCCGATGCCTACCATATGACAGCACCGCACCCTGAAGGCACCGGCATTGTTAAGGTAATGGACATTGCCATTAAAGAAGCCGGTATTGCAAAAGAAGAAGTGGACTATATTAATGTTCACGGAACCTCTACCCCTTTAGGCGATGTAGGTGAGTCGCGTGCCATACAACAGGTATTTGGTGAGCATGCTTACAAGCTCAACATCAGCTCTACGAAAAGTATGACCGGCCACCTTTTAGGAGCTGCAGGTGCTGTAGAGGCGATTGCCTCCATTATGGCCATCCAGCATAGCCTGATTCCGCCGACTATTAACCATGAGTTTGCTGATGAAGACATAGATTCCCGTCTGAACCTGACGCTGAATAAAGCACAGGAGCGCGAGGTAAAGGTAGCTATCAGTAACACATTCGGCTTTGGCGGACACAATTGCTCAGTAATTTTCCGAAAACTGGAAGAGTAGTGCGTAGGCTGTATTGGGGAGTACGGAATTCTTTAAGAAAAAATACAGAAAAAGATAAAAGGCTTACCCTTGCAATTAAATTAATTGTAGGGAGTAAGCCTTTTAATTTGCATCTGTACCGCCTTGCCATGCAGCACAGTTCTGTAGCAAAGACAGGAGAGGCGGGCTTTAAAGAATCGAACGAGCGGCTGGAGTACCTGGGCGATGCCATTCTGGGGGCTGTGGTGGCGGATTACCTCTTCAAAAAATACCCTTTCAAAAATGAAGGCTTCCTTACCGAAATCCGTAGCCGAATGGTGAACAGGGAATCACTTAACCAGTTGGGCCGGAACCTGGGGCTCGACAAGCTGGTGGAGTTCGACAAAAGCCTGAGAAAAGAATCCTATCGTACCATTTATGGCAATGCACTGGAGGCATTAATTGGGGCCGTGTACCTGGACAAAGGCTTCGACTTCTGTAAAAAATTTATTGAAAAGCGACTACTCTCCCCCTATTTTCACCTGGATACCCTCATCCATAAGGTGCATAACCATAAGAGCCTGCTCATCGAGTGGGCCCAGAAGGAAAACCGGGTTCTAAATTTTGTTATTTTAGATACCGAAGAGCAGCAGAATAACAAAGAGTTTACGGCCGCTGTTACACTTGAGGGTGATATACTCAGCACCGGTAAAGGCAGTAGTAAAAAGAAAGCCGAAAAAGATGCTGCCCGCAAAGCCTGTATAAAGCTTCGGCTGGAAGAAGAACAGGAACATCAGTAGACATCATTTTTTTCCTCCTGCTGGTTCCCTAAACTTTTTTGATTGATGACAAAACTAAAAATCGGGGCAGCGGCCCTTAACCAGACTCCCCTCGACTGGGAAGGTAATCTCCGGAACATAAAAACTGCCATAGAACAGGCCCGTGCACAGGGAGTGGACATTCTGTGCCTGCCTGAAATGTGCGTAACCGGCTATGGCTGCGAAGATCTTTTTTTAAGCGAATGGCTTCCTACCAAGGCGCTGCAATTATTAGGCGAAATAAAGGAGTGGTGCAGTGATATCTCAGTAGCCGTTGGGGTTCCTTTCCGCTGTAAGGGAGATCTCTACAATACAGCCTGCCTCATCCACAACACCAAAATTGTAGGCATTACTGCCAAACAGTGGCTGGCAAATGACGGGGTCCATTACGAACCTCGCTGGTTTAATTCCTGGCCTGCCGGCAAAGTAGAGGAAGCAAGCCTTCATGGCGATACTTTCCCGCTTGGCGATGTGTTGTACAAGGTCCATGGCATCAATATGGCTTTTGAAATTTGCGAAGATGCCTGGCGCTCCACCAGCCGCCCGGCCATTCGCCACCACGAAAAGAACGTAGATCTGATTCTGAACCCCAGCGCAAGCCATTTCTCAATGGGTAAATCTAAACTACGCGAAGAATTGGTTTGCACCTCCTCTACCCTTTATGAATGCACTTATGTGTATGCAAACATGCTTGGAAATGAAGCGGGCAGGATGATATATGACGGAGAATTGCTCATTACCCACCACGGGAAAATGGTGCAGCGAAATCGCCGCCTTTCATTTAAAGATGTTAATCTAATTACCGCAGAAATCGATTTTGCCAACCGTACTTTCGAACCGCAGGAGGTAAACCAGGATCCTCAGGATAAAGAAACCGAGTTTGTGCAGGCCACTTCTCTTGCTCTTTTCGATTATATGCGCAAAAGCCATAGCAACGGTTTTGTACTGTCGCTGAGTGGAGGGGCAGATTCGAGTGCCTGTGCCGTTTTAGTGGCCGAGCTCATCCGCAGGGGCTGCAAAGAGTTGGGAGTAAAAGCTTTTTTAGAAAAGGCTGGTTACACGCAGCTGTACCAGGAGCTTAAAGCCTTTGAAAATGCCGAAAGCAGGGTATATAAAAAAATTGCGAGTCATCTTTTAGTATGTGCTTACCAGGGGACAAAAAATTCATCTGAAGCCACCTTTAATTCCGCTCGCCAGCTTGCCGAAGATGTGGGTGCAGTATTTTATCACTGGCTTATTGATGAGGAGGTAGAGAGTTATACGAATAAAATTGAAAAAGCCATCGGCCAGGAGCTAAGCTGGGAAACAGACGATATAACCCTGCAGAATATTCAGGCACGTGCTCGCTCTCCTATTATTTGGATGCTGGCCAACAAGCGTAACGGACTCCTGCTTACCACATCTAACCGAAGCGAAGGCGATGTAGGCTATGCCACCATGGATGGAGACACCAGTGGAGGCCTTGCTCCTATTGCCGGTATAGACAAACATTTTCTATTAAAATGGCTCCGCTGGGCCGAGGCTGAGCTGGGTTACAGCGGATTGCAGTACGTAAACAGGTTAAAACCAAGTGCAGAACTTAGACCAGGCGAAGAAGGACAAACCGATGAAGATGACCTGATGCCCTATTCTGTTATTGTCGCTATCGAACGCCTGGCTATTCGTGAGCGTTTTTCGCCGGTGCAGGTATTTTATATCTTAAGAAAAGAAGAAGTCGCTCCAGCGGCACACTTAAAGCAGTATCTTCTTAAATTCTACCGCCTGTGGTCCAGGAATCAATGGAAGCGCGAACGTTTAGCACCTGGCTTTCATCTCGATGATTTTAATATTGATCCCCGCAGCTGGTTCAGGTTTCCTATACTTTCTGGTGGTTTTGCACAGGAATTAGAAGAACTAAGGAAAATTGAGGTGTAAGCATTGCTTTTTTTGTATAATTGTGGTTTAGAACAGTTATACAACCGCATATGCTTTATCTGAATTATATCGTGTGGGATCCACAGCCCGAAATCTTCAACCTTGGTGGCTGGGAAATGCGCTGGTACGGCCTTTTATTTGCCCTCGGCTTTTTAATTAGCCAGCAAATTATGTTTTACATCTACCGGAAGGAAGGCAAACCTGAAAGAGATGTAGAAGCCCTTACCTTTTTTATGGTAATAGCCACCATATTAGGGGCCCGGCTGGGTCATGTACTGTTCTATGAACCTGATAAATACCTCTCCCGACCGCTGGAAATTCTAAAGATATGGGAAGGTGGCCTGGCCAGCCATGGCGCGGCAATCGGTATACTCCTTGCCATTTACCTGTATGTAAACTACCTGATTCGTATCGACTTTGGCACTTTTGAGGTAAAAAAAAGAAAGCGGCCAGGCCAGAATTACATGTGGGTAGTCGATCGCCTGGTAATTGTTGTCGCATTTACAGGTGCACTCATCCGGCTTGGTAATTTCATTAATTCCGAAATTGTGGGAGAAGAAACCAGTGCGGATTATGGGGTAGTATTTGCCCGCGATGCCGAAGCTGTTTTACAAATCTATGGACAGGGTGCCGTGGAAGATGTGGAAGCAAGAAAGATACCCGAGGCAGAGGGTTTGGACTACCCGATGGAACTGGAAGTTCAGTTCGCCAGGGGAATTTCAGAGGAAGTCGCCACTAAAATTATAGAAGAGAGCTTTGCCACTGCTTTCCTCCAAAGTGAAAGGTTACAGGCAGATGTTAGGCTTCCTGCTACTGCAGCTACCGGGGCACCGGAGGCCCCCTCTGCCTTAACCATACCGGAATACCGGCTCGAACAGGAAAGAGGAATTGTAACTGCCACTATTCTTGCAGAGGGTATTCCACGCCACCCGGCCCAGCTTTATGAGTCTATTAGCTCTTTTCTAATCTTCCTGCTCCTTTTCTTTATCTGGAACAGAAAAAAAGCCCAGACTCCACCGGGTCTCATCTTCGGCATTTTCCTGATTGTCCTTTTTGGTCTTCGCTTTGTATATGAGTTCTTTAAAGAAAACCAGGTAGCTTTTGAAGATCAGCTTCCGCTTAACATGGGCCAAATATTAAGTATTCCGCTGGTACTAGCCGGTATAATTATTCTCTTCCGCAGCTTTAAACAGAAAAAGGAGAAAGAAGAGCCTCTTACCACCAGTAAACCATAGTGCTGCCATTAGGAATTGCCTCCAAAATAAGTCCTGAAAAAGTATGCTGTAAAAAGTATTTTGCCCGTTAATCATCCGAACTCCATCGCCGAAACAGTACTAAATTGAGATTTCTCGTTTTGCTTCTTTCATTTCCCACACGATCGACAGTAATTGGATGTCTGGCTTTCCTGTTTCTAATCTTTTGCAATTTCCAGTTGGAAGCCCAGGTAGTAGTGGTGCCCTTTGGTGAGTCTTATGCGGAAGACACCCTTGTAAAACACCTGGTAAAAATTGATAAGATTCACATTAAAGGGAATAAAAAGACAAAGGACTTTATCATTACGAGGGAGCTAAGCCTTTCAGAAGGGGAATTTGTTGCCATAGAGGATCTCTATGATGTAATGATGCGTGACAGGCGAAAAATAATTAATACCCGCCTCTTTACAAAGGTGGAAATGACCGCTATTCCTTCTTCTGAACGTCTCTATGATGTACTCGTTGAAGTACAGGAAAGATGGTATATAGTGGCAGCTCCTATTTTTCAATTAGCAGATCGCAATTTCAACGACTGGTGGGTAAACCAGGAAAGAGATTTGAGCAGGGTTAATATAGGCGGAAAGTTTGTTCACTACAACTTCAGAGGAAGGAGTGAGAAGCTCTCCCTCATTGCACAATTTGGATATTCCCGCGACATTAGGCTAGGCTACTATGTTCCTTATATCGACCAAACCAGAAAAAATGGAATGGGAGTAAGTTTTGCTTATTCCGAAAATAGCAATGTACCCATCGAGACGGAGGGTCATAAAAGATTATTTTTTGGGCAGGATGAGCCCATTCGGGAAATTTATGCAGCAGGAGTAAATTTTGTAAGGCGGGCTTCCTTTTATAACACCCATACTGCTTTTCTTTCTTTTTATTCCAACAACCTTGCCGATACGGTATTGGAACTTAATCCCGATTATTTACTCACCGGGAAGAATACGATGCGCTACTTCGTGCTCAGCTATCTTTTCAGGCGCGATCTGCGTGATATCCGTAGCTATCCCCTCAGAGGATTTATGATTCAGGCAGAACTAAGCAAGAGAGGAATAGGCCTGTTTAACGACATCAATTCTTTTTCAATGGAGGCCAGTTACCACCATCACTTTCCCCTTGGCCATAAGTTCTTTTTTTCCAACAGTATAACCGGCCGCTTAACTGCCCCCGAAAAACTACCTTACAGCCTATTATCAGGTTTAGGATATGGGGGCAACTATATCAGGGGCTTTGAGTTGTACGTAATCGAAGGGCAGCATTTTGCCATCAATAAAAGCGAACTTAGGTTCCAGCTGGTAAAGGAAGAAATAAACCTTGGGAAGCTAATGCCCCTCGAACAGTTTCGCTATTTTCCGATTGCTGTATATCCTAAAATGTATTTTGATGTTGGATCCATACATATGCCCTTTTCTTACCCAAAAAATGAAGCCTTCTCCAATAAGTTAATTTGGGGAGCAGGCTTAGGGCTAGATATCGTTAGTTTTTACGACTTCGTTTTCAGAACGGAGTATACTTTTACGAGCGAAGGGGAAAGAGGCTTTTTCCTGAACTTTGCTTCAGGAATATAAGCCAGTCTTCAAGGCTAAACATTTGGGTTGGTTTAGTGGTCTGATTTTTAATATTTTTAAGCTGAAACTTTTATTATACCAAATAATATATTTCCTATGTTTAAAAAGATAACTGCCACTTTTTTGATGATGGCCCTGTCTCTGGGGGCATTTGCAGATGAGGGAATGTGGCTCCCACTCCTGATTGAAAGGCTAAACTACCAGGACATGCAGAAGTATGGTCTGAAGCTGACCGCCGAAGAGATTTATAGTGTAAATCAATCTTCTCTTAAAGATGCCATCGTTTCTTTTGGTGGGTTTTGCTCAGGCGAAATAATTTCAGATGAAGGCCTTTTACTAACGAACCACCACTGTGGCTATGGCGCCATACAGTCGCACAGTACAGTGGAAAATGATTATCTCAGCGAAGGCTTTTGGGCGATGAGCCGCGAAGAGGAACTTCCGAATGAAGATCTCTATGCCCGCTTCCTCATCAGGATGGAGGATGTAACAGAGGAGGTTCTTTCGCAGCTGAATCCTATGATGAGCGAAGAAGAACGTGCGGAGACCATTGCAAGGGTATCGAAAGAAATTGCCAAAGAAGCCAAAGGCGACACTCATTACGATGTGGTGGTAAAAGAATTCTTCGCTGGCAACGAATTTTATATGTTTGTGTACGAAACCTTTACCGATGTTCGCCTGGTAGGGGCTCCGCCGGAGTCTATCGGTAAATTTGGAGGAGACACCGATAACTGGATGTGGCCCCGCCATACCGGCGACTTTTCGCTTTTCCGCGTTTATACCGGTCCTGATGGTAAGCCTGCCGACTATTCGCCCGATAATATTCCGCTGGATCCCAGGCATTATCTTCCTATTTCTTTGCAGGGTGTACAGGAAGGTGACTTTGCCATGGTAATGGGCTACCCAGGCAGCACCGACCGTTACCTTACCTCCTTTGGAGTAAAACAGGCACTCGAGCAAACCAACCCTACCCGGGTAAAAATTCGCGATAAGCGCCTTGAAATACTGAAGGAGGATATGGAGGCAAATCCGGATGTCCGGATTAAATATGCTTCAAAATATGCCAGTGTCAGCAACTACTGGAAATATTTTATAGGCCAGAGCAAAGGGCTTAAAAACCTTAACGTATTAGCCATAAAGCAGGAACTGGAAGACAATTATATGATTTGGGCGGAAGCAAATGAAGAGGAAGCACCTGAATACCTCACCGCCCTCGACCTGATCAAAGAATCGTATGAGGCCAGCTACGATGCCAACCTGAGTTATCTGTACCTGGTTGAGGCGGCATTGGGCACCGAAATTATTCGCTTTGCCAACAGCTTCAGAGGACTGGAAACAGCACTGGCAGAAGGGCAGAAAGACCAGCAAAGAATTAATAACCTAATTGAGTCTCTAAAAGAGAATACCCTGGAGCATTTTAAAAATTACAATGCTCCAACAGATCAAAAGGTTATGGCCGCTTTGCTGAAAATGTATTATGAGGATGTGCCGGAGAAAGACCACCCGCCCGTATTCGATATTGTAAAAGAAAAATACAATGGTAATTTCGAAAAATGGGCAGAGGAGGTATTTGAAAAATCTATCTTCGACGATAAAGAGGCTGTTATGGGTTTCCTTCAAAACCCGAATGTAAAAAAGCTGAAGAAAGATCCTGCCTATATTGCAGCCACCTCTTTTATCGACAATTATTATAAAAACATCGCTCCTCAGCTGAAAGAAATTAACGCCAAACGCGATCGCGGAAACAGGGTTTTTGTAAGAGGCCTTCGCCAGATGCTTCCGGACAAGAAATTTTATCCTAATGCCAACTCAACTATGCGTTTGAGCTTTGGGCAGGTTTTGGGCTACGACCCTCGCGATGCTGTTTCGTACGACTTTTACACTACCCTTGATGGGGTAATGGAAAAGATGGATAATACCGACCCTGAATTTGTGGTTCCGGAGAAGCTGGTTGAACTGTATGAACAAAAGGACTATGGCCAATATGCCAATGAAGAAGGTGAACTGGTGGTGGCCTTTATTACAAACAATGACATTACCGGCGGTAATTCTGGTAGTCCGGTAATTGATGCAAATGGTTTCCTTATTGGCACAGCTTTCGACGGCAACTGGGAAGCGATGAGCGGCGACATTGCCTTTGAACCAGAGCTGCAGCGCTGTATCAATGTCGACATCCGCTATACCTTGTTTATCATCGATAAAATGGCTGGTGCCGGCCACCTCATTGAGGAAATGACCCTGGTAACGGAAGAAGATCCTGAACTTCCGGAAGAAGCCCAACTAGGAGAAGAATTATAATTGTTTTTATAATGCAAAAGCCGCTCTTTAGGAAAAGGGCGGCTTTTTTTTGGCTGTTACAAAAAGTTAACCCCTTTGTGACAGCATTTTCATCTTTTAATCTTCAGCCACTTCTATTCCAAGGCTGGTAGCAATTCCAATTCGCAGACCCAATTGCTGGTATCCCCCATCGGTAAAAGATACAGCAAAGTCTAACCTAAAAGCCTGAAAGATACGGTCCATGGAATAACCCACTTCGTAATAATGAGGAGAAACCTCTGTTTTCAGATAATTAAAAAAAACATTTTCTCTGAGACCGGAAAAGCGCAGCAAAGGAAGCTGGGTGAGCAGAAACTTCCGGAACTGGTAATGGATAAATGCGGATACGTATGGATTGTTGGTGCTATACCGGTAGTAGTCGAGCAAGCGGTAAGCTCCAACGGGCTGAAGGCTGCTTAAAATGGTTTGATTACCGGGAAAATGCTGATAATCCATAAAATACATTTCACTGTTATTCAGGAAGGTGCCCCCGCGTAATTCAATGGCTAGATTCCCCCGCACGCCAAAGCTGAAGCCATGGATTACTCCTGCTTCTAAATGGTCAAAGTTTACTTTACTTCCTAAAACTCCTTTTATTCCTTTCCGGTATTTCAGCAGGAATTCAGGCGACTTGTCCCGCAATGGAATTTTGCGGCCATTGTACAATCTATACCTCTGAAATGGTCTGTAGCTAACTTCCGCTTCTAATATCAAGGCCTTGTGCTCGGGGAAGAAGGTAGTGATTACCTCCTGGTTAAGAGGAGCATTAGGGCTAAAAGCCCGTTCATCTTTATAAAAAAAGCTGTAGTTGGTATGGTTGAAAAGAGGGCTGCGATGGGCCCATTCCAAATTACCATAGAGCTTTAGCCATGAGCTTGGCTGATAATTATAACCCAGTAAAGCATACTGTTTCTCGAATATCTTTATATAATTTTGGCGAAACAGTAAAGTGCTTAAGGTATTCACGTACGGGTGGATAGGCTCATCCTCATTATACTGCTCAATAAAGCTTCCTCCTTCAAGCGATATACTCCATTGCCTGTTTCCCTTTTTGTGGCGGTAAGAGAAACCGGCTTTTCCATACAATTTCTCACTTGAAAATCCGTACCGGGCAGAAGGTGTAAACTCAATTCTTCTCCGGAGGCTGTCATATGAATGCCTGATGCGCAGCCCGGCACCAATATTTACCCCTTCCACAGTATTAAAATTTACGTGGGCGAGGGTGGGCTTAATTTTTAAGCTGGTGCGTGGTGAGAGGTTGTAGCTCCCTCCCAGCAGTATATCCTGTACCTTAAAATGGTTCTTTGGAATAACTCCGGCAGAATCTATCCCCGTGAGGCGGGCACTTTCGACCATTGAAAGTGAATCGTCGCGCCTGTAACCTTCCTGCTCCTTTTTACTTAGCGGCACCGGTCGGATACTTTCCCAGTATGCTGCCCCACGTTTAGCCGCGAGACTATCAATATGATAATTGCGCTCACTTACTACTTCAGGTTCTTTTCGCTCAGCCAGGGCTTCCTTTTCATATTTTTTAATGATTTTACGAAATTGCCTGCGGGTCATTCTTTCTTCGCTGCTGAGGATTTCAGCTATTTCATCCTTCTCCTCTACCTTTTCTATCTTTATGCCTTCCGGTACCTCTTCAATCTTTTCATCAATAATTTCTGGTTGAGCCAGCAAATCCGGGTTTAATTTTACCTGAAAATTGCTGGAGGAGGCCAGGTACCGGTAATCTATTTCAAAACCTAACATTTTGCCTGAAATTAAATATTGGTGGGTAACAGGCATCCAGGTAGCCGGGGCTACTTCGGCATAATTCTGTTTTACATGTATTTTAAAGCCCATCCTGCTGGTTTGTAAATCGAGGCTGTGGATGGCCCATAGGTCCTCTATAATATAAATGTACCCCTCAAACACCTGCTCCCCCCTGGACCGAGGGATTACTTTTATTTTATTAATTTGCAGCCCATCCTCTTCTGAAGCTCCTTCGTACCTAAAGCGATAATACGAAAATGCCCGCTGCGAAAGCGGAGATACTACCTCAGCTACTTCGTTCTGGTAAAAGGGTTGGGTAATAAAAAGGCTCGGGCTCGGCGACCCTTCATTACTGCCTGTAGAACGGATAGAAATTACCCTTTCCTCTATTTTGTTGGGCTGCTCAAAGAGAATTTCACTAACGGATTCGCTGGTGTAGGCTTCGTTTAGTTGTACGCCCTCTTTTTCAATCTTATTTTTCAGAAAGAAAGGAACATCTTTTAACTCACTGGTTCCCTTCATATATACAGTCATTTTATAGCTATCGTACTGCAAAAGGTGGTACTTCCTTTTTGCTATAGCTTTCCGCATTATGGTATAGGCAGGGTCTTCATTACTGGCCTTTGCCTTAACCTCCACCTCCTCTAATACAAAAGCCTGCTCTTCCAGGGTAAAGTGATGCTCCAGCCATTCATCCTCCAGTTCAAGCTGTACCTGAATGGGCTTATATCCAATATACTGGGCTAAAATGGTATACTTGCCTTTGGGTAGTTTTATTTCGAAAGCTCCATTTATATTGGTGGAGGCTCCATCTTTCAGTTCAAGTACATACAAGGAAGCAAAAGGCAGAGGCTCCCCTGACTGGTCTTGGATAGTTCCTCTAATTCCCTGGGCAGGCAGTGAATTAATTAAAAAAAGCAAAGCGGAGGTAAGTAAAAATATAGGCCGGTAAACCTGCAGCAATTTTTTTTCCTTAATGAACATCATAGAGGAGGAGCAAAAATTAATAAAGTCTTAATCTTCATCTTTTTCTCCGGAGCTTCAACAAATATTTCATCAGAGGCCACAGTAAAGGTTAACCGGTAAATAAACTTTGGTTCTTCCTGGCTGCTGGCTTAAAATCCTCCATCAGTACTCCTCAAAGATTTTTCTTTTCCCTCTTTTATTGTAAATGTACCACGTCCCGACTCTTTCTCCCTTTTTCCAGTAACCACTGTATTCCAGCCGCCCTTTTTTATCGTAATACCTCCACTCTCCATTTTCCTTTCCCCCAATAAAGTGCCCATGCTGGTGGAGTTTTCCATTTTCATAATAAAAGAACCACTCGCCAGCCGGAAAGCCTTCTATATAATCCCCTTTCTGCACCAGAACTCCCATCTCATTATAAGAAACCCAGACTCCCTCGTACAGACCTTCCTCATAGCGCCCTTTCCGGTGGAGCTGACCATTTGAATGGTAGTAGAAGGAAGAGTCCTGCAATAAATCCTCCTTGTAGTGTTCCCTTGAGATAAGCTCCCCTTCAAAACCATAGCGCAGCACCTCCCCTTCCAGCTCTCCCTGTTGATTTTGCTCTACTCCACTAAGGGTTCCATCGGGGTAAAAAAACTTCCATTGGCCCTCCCTTTCCCCATTTACCATCTGCCCGAAAGCCTTCAACTCTCCTCCGGAATAATAAAGGGTATCGGCTTCCTGTGCGAAGGCGGAAAAGGAATGCAGACTGCAAAGCAGCAAATAGTACAACTTCTTCATATATCAAAAACAAATCATAAACTAACACTATTATATCATTATTTACATCAATAACTTTAAAGTTTTGCTCAGGAACTGCCTGTTTATTTTCAGCTTCTTTTTACTTGCTATTCCTTTCGCTCATGGCCAGGTATACCCTGCAATAAGTGGAGCACGCGCAGCCGCATTAGGCCATGCCAGTGTGGGCCTCAGCGACATCTGGGCAATCCTGAATAATATTGGATCGCTGGCAGATGTGGAAGCACCTGCCGTAGCTTTTGGCTACCAAACCCGGTTTCAGTTACAGGAGCTCAGCACACTGGGTGCATTAATCGCCTGGCCATTACCAACCGGTGTATTAGGTGGCTCTGTTAGCCGTTTCGGCACCGGAATTTATAGTGTCCATTCTGCTGGTATCGGCTACAGCCACAAAATTAACTACATCTCAGTTGGCATAAAACTAAATTACCTTCAACAAGCAATTGAAACAGTAGGCAGCCATGGCAATTTTGTAGCGGAACTGGGCGGAAAAGCAATGCTCCTCCCTAAGCTACATTTTGCAGCACATGTGTATAACATCAGCCAGAGTCATGTTTCGCGAAGAAGCGAAGAACGGCTCCCAACCCTCCTTACGGCAGGCCTTTCCTATTTACCCTCCGATAAGCTGCAGCTCTACGTCCAGACACGCAAAAATGTGGAATTTCCCGCCCGCTTTTCTGCCGGACTGGAATATGCCATTATTCCTGCCCTTACAGTCCGCACCGGAATCCGTACCCGACCTGTGGAAGGTTCTTTTGGCTTAGGCTTTCAGATAAGAAGGCTGCACTTTAACTATGCTTAACAGCATACTACTACCATAGGCGTGGCTCACCACCTGAGCCTCCAGTATTTGTTAAAGAAAATGGTAAAGCCATGAAGGTCTTTCTCCTCTGTACTTTGCTCTTACTCCTCTCCATCCAGGCAGCTTCCCAGGACAGGCCTTTAGGGGAATCGGAGGATGTTCAGCGGCTGATTGAGCAGCTTTTCCCTGTTCCGGCTAATGATCTGCCATATGAGGATATTTATGAAGTACTGTTACAGTATTACACCCAGCCCCTTGATTTAAATAAGGCCACAGTCGAAGAACTTCAGTCCCTCTTTGTTTTGTCAGATGAGCAGATTATTCAGCTCCAAAGGCACAAAGAGCGTAATGGTCTTCTTTTAAGTATTTATGAACTACAGGCTATCCCTGGCTGGGATTTAACAACAATTTACCGAATACTACCTTTTGTAACGGTAAGTGAGGAGCCTTTTTTACGCTCCCGAAAGCCGCTAGTCCGCCGCATTCTCCAGGATGGTCAAAAAATGTTTCTCCTCCGAACCGAAAGAGTATTGGAACAAAAAGCAGGTTTCCTTCCCTCAGCTGATACACTCCCTCCAGCTTATTTAGGCTCGGCAAACAAAGTATATGCCCGCTTTAGGCTTAACCGCCCTCACGATTTCAGCTTCGGCCTTACCCTGGAAAAGGATGCAGGCGAGCCGGTTGAGTGGAATCCCCGGTTAAAACAATATGGAGCTGATTTCTTTTCTTTCCACGCCATACTGTACCGACAGGGCAATTTCAGTAAAATAGTGGTAGGCGACTTTCAGCTGCAATACGGCCAGAGCCTCGTTTTTGGCTCTGGCTTTAGCATTGGTAAAGGTGCAGAAACCATTACAACTATCCGGCGAAACAATACCGGCCTCAGGCCTTACACTTCTGTACTGGAAACCGGCTTCTTCCGCGGAGCAGGATTTACCTATACCCTTACTCCTGCTCTTGAGCTTACCACCTTCTATTCTTCGAGCCGGCAAGATGCCATCCTCGAACAGGAGGTTGAAGATGCCTTTTTTGGTTCTCTTCAACAAACCGGCTTCCATCGAACAATAAGAGAGCGGGAAGCCAAGGACAATATACGGGAGCAATCTGCAGGCGGGGTTCTGCACTATAAAAGCAGGAACAGGCGGTTCCAGATAGGGGCCACTACTTTGTATACGCACTTCAGCAAACCATGGCAACGGAAGCCAAGGCTGTATAATTTCTTTGAATTTAACGGGCAACAGAACCTCACTGGCAGCCTCTTTACTGAATACAGCTGGCAAAATTTTAATTTATTTTCCGAAGTGGCCATTAGCCAGAGTGGCGGCAAAGGAATGGTCGCCGGTGTTTTAAGCTCCTTACTCCCAGTGCTCGACTTTTCATTTCTTTACAGGAAATACGAGAAGAATTTTCACAGCTTCTACAGAACTGCTTTTGGCGAAGGAAGCCGCCCCATTAATGAAGAAGGGCTCTACTGGGGCCTTAAATTCCAGCCGAAGAGCTACCTCTGGTTTAGTGGCTATTTCGATAGTTTCCGTTTTCCTTGGCTACGCTACAGGGTTAACGCCCCCTCCGGCGGTTATGAATATATGCTGCGGGCAAATTACCAACCTTCCAGACAGTTATTACTGTACGGCCAGTTCCGGGAGGAGGTAAAGGCAATAAACAGCTCCGGGGAAAGTACCCTAAGACAACCTTTGCCCGGGACAAGAAGAAACTACCTGCTCAGCTTAAGCTTTTCCCCTTACGATAAACTGGATCTCCATTCCCGGCTGCAGTGGAGCAGCTATGCTCTGGATGAAAACATCAGTAACGGCTATGTGCTGGTGCAGGATGCAAGCTGGAAGTGGGGCCAGGTTCAATTGAGCGGCCGGGTAGCATTGTTCCAGACAGACAATTACGAAACCCGGCAGTATGTGTATGAGAAGGATGTTTTATGGGCTTTTTCTATTCCTGCTTATTACGGGAAGGGAATAAGACAGTACCTGCTACTGAGATACAAGCTCCACCGCCAGCTTAGCATTTGGTTAAGATGGTCCAGAACCACTTACCTGGACCGGGAGCAGATTGGCAGTGGTACAGAAAAGATTGATGGCTCAATGTTTCAGCAGCTAAAAGCACAAATCCGCTGGATGTTTTAACCGCTCCTGACGATTTTGTTTAAGAAACCATAGTACCCCTTTCACGTATTGATCATAAGCTCCAAAATCGGAACTTTTAGTTTGAACGATAAGAGCATATGATGATACATTTTTTACTATGACTACTGGAAACCCTTTTAACAGCACCGCAGCAAAGGTGCATAGTAACTATATTAACCCCCATCTTTCATCACTAGGTAGTCCGCAAAGGTCTGTAAGTATCCAGGAAAGCCAGAAGGTAGAATCACAACTCCGGAACTTTATCCTTGACAGAAATTTTCCCTGTCTTGCAGCGAAAGCTTCCTTCAACACCAATAGTTATCGTGTAGGAGTGTATAGAACATTAGGTGGCAAAAATTCTTCTCTTGGCCTCTCCCATGACCTTTTGCACTTTATTCAGGAACAGGAAAGGCTGGAAAGTGATTATACCTCTTTCTTAGCGGCTTTTCTTTCCCCTATTCCAGATTCAGAAAAAGAATTTGAACAACTACTTTGGAATCAGCTACAGGAACTTCACCGGCAAAGCAGCCGGTATTTTGAATGGGACAGCAGCGTTAGCCAACATCCCGATGACCCGGAGTTTAGCTTTAGCTTTGGAGGAACTGCCTTTTACGTGGTAGGGATGCACCCTTCTTCTTCGCGTAAGGCCCGTAGCTTTCCTTACCCTCTCCTTGTTTTTAACCCGCACCGGCAGTTCGAAGAACTAAAGCAGAATGGCACCTACAGTACCATGAAAGCTAAAATACGGGAGCGTGACCAGCAGCTGCAAGGGAGTCTTAATCCAATGCTTCAGGATTTCGGCGAAGGCTCAGAAGCAAAGCAATATTCAGGGCGCAATGTAGCTGAAGGCTGGAAGTGCCCTTTCCATCCTTAACCCTCTACTTCCTTATGTTAAAAGAAAAAGTACAGAAAATTCCGCCGCAGAGCGGCACGGCATTTAAACTTAAAAAAGGACAGTTCCTTTGGGTTTCCGACCCTGAAGGAGAACAGGTAGCGGATTTGTTTTGCTTTAACCTGCACGATAAAAAAGAAAGCCTCTCCGGAGGGCGGACCATCGATTATGCCAGTTCTGTTTTAATCAAAAAAGGTGATTATTTGTACTCTAACCGTAGCAATCATATGCTGCAATTAATAGAGGACACCTGTGGAAGACATGATTTTCTCCTCACTCCCTGTAGCCAGGAAATGTTTGTAAAGCTGTACGAACATAAGGGACACCACCCCAGCTGTTTCGAGAATTTATATACAAACTTTGCCCCTTTCGAAATAAGCCCCGATGCCATAGGCACCACATTTAACATTTTTATGAATGTGCAGTTCTCTCCGGATGGACAGTTAAGTGTAGACCCACCATTAAGTAAAGCTGGTGACTTTGTAGCTTTCCGTGCAGAAATGGATCTTATCGTCGGCCTGACTGCCTGTTCTGCCGGCCAGTCGAATAACTTTCGCTATAAACCTATCCATTTTGCTGTTCTGGATGATTGGGAAGGTTAGCATTTCTCTTTTGAGATGAAGAAAAAAGAGGCTGCTTCCATGGACGGAAACAGCCTCTTTTTTATTTCAGGTTTCTCCTATTTTATTCAATTACCAGCTCTTCCGTTTCAACACCGTTTCTGCTCTTTAAAGTTACCACATAAGTACCCTGAGCCAGCTTTGCACCTCTGTCAGAAGTTCCTGCCCAATCTACAAAGTGGCGTCCGGCGGTTACCCGTGGAAGAGACTTAATAAAGACTATTCTGCCAGCCGCATCAGCCACCTCAAGAGTGTAAGAGCCCGGCTTGAAAATATCGTAGCCTAAGGTGATACCTGTTGGTCCGGCTGCCGGATTCCTGAATGGAACATGAAGGTTAAAGCCTTGTTCTTGTCCCGTTTCTGCTGCTTCATCGCCTTTTAATACCAGCTGCTCAATTTCTAACTGCACTGGTTCTTCCTCCCACACGAAGCTTACATAAAGTACATTATTGTCAGCATCAAAATAAGCACCCGCTTCTGTATTGACAGCTTCCAGTGAAGAAAGCATCCGAACGGCTTCACCATTAATGCTTAAACTGGCAGGAGCATTTTCTACCCGCATCACCTGAAGCTGAATGAAACGTTCCTCAGGAGCACCTTCATAATCATCTCCTTCTTTGGTAAAAGTAACCACCGTTTTTCCTTCTTGGAGATTACCTTTAAAGTGAAGCAATTGAAATTCTTCCGGATCCGGGGTTTCTCCATCGTCGATATACATGGTATAATCAGAAACAGGATTGCTTTCGTGTGGGAAATACCTTACCAGCAGGGTATCTGTTAGAAACTCTGTTGTGTTCTGCATAGGGGGTGCCATTGGGATAAAGCTGCCTGCCCTTGCAAATAAAGGCAGTCTTTCCAGAGGAGCTTCTACATTTACAGAAGTATTTCCGCGATACACTTCATTGGTCCAGAAATCAATCCAGTTCCCATCGGGAAATACCACTGCCCGCTCCCGCTGACCAAGGTTAATAATAGGAGCCACCAGCATTTCTTCTCCCCAGTAATACTGATCATTGATGTTGACCAGGACCGGATCTTCAGGATCGTAGAAGTTCATAGGCTTAGCCAGTGGCAGACCTTCTTCGGTAAACTTCCATGCCATGGTATAGATGTAAGGCATCATACTGTAACGCAGTTGAATGTAGTCGCGTACAATGCTTTTATAAGGGTCTTCATAAAAAACAGGCTCCGGTGGTATACCGCCTGCACCGTGGGCTCTCATAATGGGCACAAACGCTCCGAACTGCAGCCAGCGGGCATATAACTCCGGCTGCAATCCTCCACCCGTAAAACCTCCAAGGTCGGAGTGCATATAGGCGATCCCGCTCATACTCATGCCCAGCATAATTGGGATTTGAGTTTGCAGGCCGCTCCAGCTTCGCTGAATATCGCCCGACCAGGGGAAGGTGGCATAACGCTGCATACCTGCATAGCCTGAACGGATAAGGTTGAATACCCGCTGATCAGGGAAATCGCGGCGGTAGTTCTCGTAAATAAACTCTGCCCACAACATAGAAAAAATGTTGTGTACTTCGAATGGCTCCCCTAATGCATGGCGCATACCGGCAGGATGATTTTCAGGTTCTCCTAAATCGCTCCACCAGCCTGATACTCCTTCTTCAATGCGGTCTTTATAAAATTCCCACATCCATTCCCGCGCTTCGGGTTTGGTAAAATCTATCAGACCGGCAGATCCGGCCCAAAAATCCTCGATCACATAAGGTTCTCCGGCTTCGTTGGTGACCAGCAATCCTTTTTCGGCCAGCTCCTCAAAATTGCCGGACTCTTTGGTAAAATAAGGTTCGGCAATAACAATGGTCTTAACGCCTAATTCTTCCAGATCTTCCATCATCTCTTCCGGCTCTGTCCATTTGGTTCTGTCCCAGTCAAGGCGTCCCATATCTCCTTCCACTCCAAACCAGTAAAGGTCGAGCACCAGGGCATCAATGGGGAAATCATCTGCAATTAATTTGTCAACAATTTCGCGTGCTTCTTTTTCATCTTTATAACCATACTTTGACTGGATAAAGCCAAGCGACCACAAGGGAGGTAGAGGCTGCTTTCCGGTTAAATTAGTATAGCTATCAAGCAATTCAGCATAGGAATCTTCAGCCAGCACATAATAACTGGCAGCGCCACCGCGGAAACGAAAATCAAGTACATCCTTTTCCGTAGCTCCTGCATCCAGGTTCCCGGCATAGTGGTTGTCGAACAGGATGCCATAACCACCAGAAGATACCACAAAGGGTACCGCTACATTTAGCACCGGAGCCCCTTTCGTATAACCATAATGGGCTTCGTTATAAATTTTAAGTTCATGCCCCCGCCGGTCGAAAGGAAGAGCCCTGGAACCTGTTCCATATAGTGCCTCCCTGGGTTTTAAATCAAAGCGGGCGCCAATAACTTCTTTCTGCTCATAGAAGCCGGCTTCTTCCGCAACAAGAGTATCGCCATCGGCCAAGAACTTTAACTGGAAGGGAGCCTTTTGCACAAATACATCGAGATAAGGGGCATCGTAGAGGAGGTAATTTTCTTTTTCGACCAGCTGAACAGGCATCTCTTTAGGCTCCATAATTACACTATAGCTGTCTTCCGATGGCTGATGCTCAGCAGTCAATAAGCTTACTTTTGTAATACCCTTGTCGTAAGCTGTAATGAGGATGTCGCCCTGGTCGGTTTTAACCTTCAGGGTATTATTTTCCATGGCATGCGACAGGTAATTTTTATCTACCAGCACAATTTCCTCCTCCACTCTCTGGCTTACATCCAGGAACAGGTCGTTGCCCTCTGCATCCTTTCCTGCAATGGAACCATCGGCATTACGAAAAACGAAGGCCAGCTGCTGAGCGCTTTCATTTTCAGGAATTCCATAGAACTCACGCGGCACAAAAGTAAACTGGTACTGGTTGTTAGCCAGTTCCTTCATCTTGAGGCGGGGCTCTCGCTTACCCCACTCCCCCTGTACGTACTTCCAGTCTGTAGTACCAGCGCTTTTGTCTGTAATAACCCCGGTATGGAGATATACATCGCCCTGGTAATCTTCCAGGGCTTTATTCCCCAGGGAGGCATTATACACAATGGTTACTTCGTCGTCCAGCGTAAATTCTGCCGGAGCCGCCGTTAGTATCTGTGCCAGGAGGCTTCCCGGCAACAGGCATAAAAGGATAAAGGCGGTAAATAGTCTCTTCATAAGAAAAAAATAGTTTTAGGTTGTTGTTGTAAACAGCTAAAATAAAGTATCTGTTGGAGAAAGTTAAATTTAGCTGCTGTTTAAACAAAAAAAGCCGGTCTGCAGAGGGCAGACCGGCGGTAAGGATGCGTTAGCGAACGAAATATTTTAATTTTATCAGGCAGTCTTTAGCTCAATAATGGTTATCTCCGGAAGTATACCAATGCGACCAGGATAACCTAAATAGCCAAACCCGCGATTCACATACAGGTACTGCTTATCCTGCTCATACATTCCCGCCCATTGCGGGTAAAGATACTGTGCAGGACTCCATTTAAAATTACCAAATTCTATGCCAAACTGCATACCATGCGTATGACCTGCAAACATAAGGTCAATATCTTTATATTGGGGAAGAACTTCCATGCTCCAGTGACTGGGATCATGTGAGAGCAGTAATTTTACCGAAGCATCTTCAGTTCCTTTATTAGCCTCGGCCAACTTCCCGTATTTTGGAAAACGTCCTTTCCCATAATTCTCCACCCCCAGAATAGCAATCGAATCGCCTCCTTCTGTAAGAATCTTATTTTCATTCATCATCAGGTTCCAGCCCAGGGCTTTATGCGCTGCAAACATATCGATCAGGTTCTGGCGCTTTGCTGCGGCAGAGGCCCAGTCGTTATAATCGCCATAATCGTGATTTCCTAAAGTGGAATACACCCCCAGCGGAGCCTTTACCTTTTCAAATATGTCAATATAATCTTTTACTTCTTTGGTTTCATTATTCACCAAATCGCCGGTAAAGAATACCAGGTCGGGCTTTTCGCGAAGGAGCATTTCCACCCCCCCTTTAACCGCTGTTTTATTAAAGAAGCTCCCACTATGGATGTCTGACAACTGCCCTATTCTGAGCCCATCGAAGTTCTTTGGCAAATTTGGTAGCCTCAGCGTATGCCTGTGAACGCGGTAATCGTGTGCTCCTGTTAATATACCCACTCCCATTGTAATGACCGGAACAGCGGTAGCCACCAGGGCGGTTTTAGCAAGGAACTCCGAGCGGGTAATGATATCTGCATCCGGTTTCGCTGCTACCCCTGTGGTTTCAGGTACATGGATGGTAGCCCCATCTGCTATACCCATTTTTATGCCTGTCCAATGCAATAATCGCCAGCCATCATCCATTAGCAAAAATAAGCTGCCAAACATTTTTGATACCACATGGGCAAACAACCACACGAGGGCAAACTGCCTGAAGAACTGGCTGTTTTCTTTTAAATCCGTCAGGTTGTACAGAAAGAAAAGCAGCAGGCTCAGGCCAGCCAGTACCCAATATAAAGTATAGATTCCCTTACGTAACGAAGGAGCGCTTTCATCGAGCAGCACACGTACTGCCTGGAAAACATAAAGGTCTAACAAGAAAATTACCAACGCCACTATTCCCAGAAAGAATATTTTATTCATCAACCTTTATTTTTTTATGTAAAAAGCTCCTGCCATTTGGAGCAGGAGCTTTCTTCTAACCAAAACTAAACTAAACAATTTTACCAATTCTGTATTTGAGCTTATCAGTCAGCAAATACATTACCGGAACAATCACCAATGTCAAGAAAGTAGCAAAAACCAGACCAAAAATAACTGTCCAGGCCATCGGCCCCCAGAAAATTGCATTATCTCCTCCTACATAATATTGCGGATCAAAATCCGACAGAAGGGTAGCAAAATTTACGTTCAGCCCGATAGCCAAAGGAATTAATCCCAGTACAGTGGTAATGGCCGTCAGCAGCACCGGGCGTAAGCGGGTTTTTCCTCCTTCAATAATACTGTTCAAAATTTCTTCGTAAGGCAGTCTTTCATCCTCCTGGAGCCCTAACTCTAATCGCCTTCTGGCTCTTACCAGATTCGTATAATCTATCAGTACAATCGCATTATTTACAACCACTCCGGCAAGTGAAATAATTCCGATGCCGGTCATAATTACCACAAAATTCATATTAAAGATGACCAGCCCCAGGAAAACCCCGATGGTACTAAATAGTACAGAGCACATAATAATGAACGGAGTAACAATGGAGTTAAACTGGGCTACGATAATCAGGAAGATGGCGAATACCGCTATCATAAGTGCACGCCCCAGAAAAGCCATCGATTTAGCCTGTTCTTCCTGCTCTCCACCAATTTTCACTTCATAACCCTCCGGTATATCCATATCGGCTATTAGTACCCGAATGTCTTCGACAATTTCATTGGCATTGGCTCCTTCATTTACGTTGGAGTAGACACTAATGACCCTGTCCAGATCTTTTCTCCGGATGGAACCATAGGTGGAGGCATATTCGATATCGGCTACTGCAGATATGGGGATTTCGCGCCGCTGCCCCTGGCTAGTCCGGAAAATGATTTTCTCGTTCATGAGTGCTTCCAAATCATAGCGGAACCGATCGGCCAGCCGTAACTGAATAGGGTATTCATCTTCACCCTCCTTAAAGGTGCTCACTTCCCGTCCAAATAAAGCAGTCCGCAACACCTGTGCAATGGTAGAGGTGCTAAGGCCAAAACGACGGGCTTTTTCTCGGTCGATGTGTACCATTAACTCGGGTTTACCAATTTCAAGGTCGGTATTCAGCTCTTCATAGCCTGTAATGCTACTGTTCTCGATGGTTTCGATGACCCGATCGGCTAAAGCAATGAGCTTTTCGTAATTTTCGCCACTTACCTCCAGGGCAATAGGTTTACCAACAGGCGGACCGTTGCGGTTTTTTTCTACCGTAATGACCGCTCCGGGATATCCACTTACTTCGTCACGGATCATTTCCATCAGCTCAGCTGTGGACTGCCCGCGCCTGTTTTGGTAATCTTCGAAAGAAACGGTGATTCTTGCTTTGTGTGGCGTTACCCCTCCCTGCGGACCTGCTCCCGGGTCGCTGGTACCTGCACCTACCTGTGCAACCACCGATTCCACCATATAACCATAAGGCTCCATTAACCTCATAATTTTTTGTTCCAGGTCTTTGGTAAACTCATTAGTAGCTTCAATGTCCGTTCCTATTGGTTCCTCTATAAAAACGTTTACATAGTTAGGTTCATTTACAGGAAAGAAATCTACCTTAGGCTGCCTTGCAAAGTATATGCCTATGGAGGCGAACAGCAATAAGATGGTGCCTGCAAAAAAGAGGTATGGACTCCAGCCTGTCAGGGCAAAGCTTACCATACGGCTGTAGCCATTCTCGAGGATAACCAGGAAGCGGTTCTGGAACCACTCCGTTGCAGGGTCCAGAAAATAAAGGTTTACAGGGATAAGAATAGCCAGCAACATCAAAAGATTTCCGACAGCCACACTTCCGAACAGGTAAAATACAAGGGCGACTACGCCAAAAGCACCTGCCCAAATCAGGGACTTCCGCTTTTTACGTGCCTCATCTTCCGGCAGCTTCATCAGCATAGCGGTAAGCACAGGGTTAATGACAAGCGCTACAAAAAGAGAGGAGGTTAAAACAATGATGAGCGTAATGGGCAGAAATTTCATGAACTCGCCAATTACCCCTCCCCAAAATGCAAGAGGTAAAAAGGCAGCCAGGGTTGTAAGGGTGGAGGTAATAATAGGCCAGGCCACTTCTCCTACCCCCTCTTTAGAGGCACGGAAGTTACTGTACCCCTCCTGCTTCAAGCGGTAAATATTTTCTACTACCACTATACCATTATCTACCAGCATACCCAGCGCCAGTATCAGGCCAAAAAGCACCATCATATTAAGCGTAACTCCTGCCAGGTTTAGTATGATAAAGGCAAGGAACATGGACATAGGAATGGCTATTCCTACGAAAAGGGCATTTCTGAGGCCCATAAAGAACATCAGTACCAACACCACCAGGAGTACCCCAAAGATGATACTGTTCTCAAGGTTTTCGACCTGGCTGCGGGTTTCCTTCGACTGATCGTTATTGATTGTGACACGCAGGTCTTCAGGAAAACGGTTGCGCTTTGCGTCGGCTATTATTTCTTTTATCTGGTCAGCTGCCTCCAGCAGGTTTTCTCCACTACGCTTTACCACATCTACGGTTACAACAGGGTCTCCGCTTTCACGGGCATAAGATTCCCGTTCGGCATAGGTATCGGTTACAGTCGCCACATCGCGCAGGTAAACAATATCGCCCCCTTCATTCTTTACCACGATATCTTCCAGCTCACTTACTTTCTCAAACTCACCTCTAATACTTACCGATCGGCGGAAATCGCCCATGAGCAGATTACCTCCCGACATACTAAGGTTTTCGGCGGAAATGGCATTGGCAATATCATTGAAGGTAACGTTGTTGGCTTCGAGCCGGTAAGGATTGGCATCGATCCTAATTTCCCGTTCAAGGGCTCCCCGAATGTCCACACTGCTGATTTCAGGCAGCTTCTCAATCTCATCTTCCAGGTATTCGGCATAGCTTTTCAGCTCATCGATGCCATAATCGCCGGAAACATTGATGTACATGATAGGGAAGTTTGAAAGGTTTACGTCCCTTACTTCCGGTTCAGTATCCAGGTCATCGGGCAACTCTGGTTTAGCCCTGTCTACGGCATCCTTGGTATCCTGCAGGGCCTTACTTACCTCAACATCTGGGTTAAACTCCACTGTAATGACCGAAAAGTTCTCGATACTGGTAGATGTAATCTCCTTTATACCTTCCAGCGATTTAAGCTCCTTTTCAATTGGCCGAGTTATAAGGTTCTCGATATCTTCCGGAGAGTTACCCGGGTAAATGGTATTGATATAAGTGGTAGGCAGTACAATTTCCGGAAAACTTTCCTTTGGCATAATATTGTATGCCATTACACCCATTATGGCAATTAAAACGGTCAGGATAATGATGCTGGTACGATTGTTTACTGCACCAGAGCTGAGACCGAACTCGCGCTTTTTATTTATCTCTTCTTGCTCCATTTAGCTTGGCTTCTACTTTGGTCTTTAATTAGCGGCTACAGTTTTATTCACCACCTTTACATTTACTCCTTCACTTACTTCCCGGAAACCCTCATTAACCAATACATCTGTTGCTTCAAGGCCGCTGCGAACCAGGGTTTCATTATTGTAGCTCATGCCTGTTTCGATATGCTTCTTTTCTACCACCGGCACCCCGTCTTTTTCGGCGACTACATACACATATTCTCCTTTTCTATCGCGCTGAATAAGGTGTGTTGGAATAACAATACCACCTTCCTGCTCAAAGTCCTTTACTTTCAGCACAGCCAGTAAATTAGGCTTAAGCAGTTTTTTATCTTCCGGCAGGCGGGCTTCAATCGTAAAGGTGCGGTTATCCGGGTTGATGACCTGACCCACTGCTGTAATCGAAGTCTGGTAGTTTTTGTCTAAGGATGGAAAGTAAATCTCTACGTTGTCGCCTTCGCTGAACTGCCCGATATAGGCTTCCGATACATCGGCTCTAATATACATGTCTTCGAGGCTCACCAGCCGAACCAGTGGGGTGCCCGGGCTAACCGTTTCGCCTTCGCGCACCATTACCTCCTCTATTGTACCACTGAAAGGGGCCACCTGCTGCGCCTGGGCCAGCTGAGCCTTCAGCGAATTCAGGCGATTTTGCAGAGCTTCCATATCTGCCTTCGCCTTCAGGAACTGTACTTCAGTGCCGATTTTCTGGTCCCACAGGTTTTTCTGACGTTCGAAAACTGCTGTTGCCAAATCTAACTGAGTCTGCACTTCGCTTATATTATTGCGGATGATATCTGCATTGATTCTTACTAACAGCTCGCCTTTGCGAACCTGCTGTCCTTCTTCAGCTGCAATATCTTCCACAGTTCCCATCATTTCGGCTCCCAGCAGCACGTTTTTTTCTGACTGCACATCGCCGGCCACTTCCACAAAATGCCGGAAGGTTTCCAGCTCAACCGGTAAAGTCGATACCAGTTGTGCCTCTCTAACCTGTGCATTAAAGGAAGGATCAAGGACGGCAATCTCTGCTTCCAGCTCACTTACTTCTGCTTTCAGGGCCTGCAGTTCTTCCTTTTTCTCTGAAAGCAGCTGTTTTTTTTCGCTCAGCTCGTCTTTTTCGCCACAGGAAAAGAGCAGCAATGAGAGCGCAAATACGGATAAGGATATTCTTCTATTCATGGTAGTTACTTAATGCTGTTTTTAATTGGTAGGGAAAAGAGTTCCGGTGGCTTTTTTATAGGCTACACGGGCCACAAGAGCATCGTAGAGCGCCTGAAAGTAATTTGTTTCAGCGGTTTTAAGGGCATTTTCAGCCTCTATTACCTCCAAGTTACTGCCAACTCCTTCCTGGTACTTTATTTTTGTAACCCTGTACACCTCTTCGGCCAGCGCCCGGTTTTCCTGCTGGGCATCCAGGGTTTGCAGACTGTTTTTGAGCACGATTCGGGCCTGCTCTATTTCCATTTCAATGGCGCTTTCCAGGTTCCGGATCTGGTTGTCTACCTGCTCCGCAATTAATTTTTTCCGGCGGATGGTATTCGCCTTCAGCAGCCCATCGAAAATTGGAACATTCAGGCTGATACCTACTGCTGCAAAGCGGTTCCAGGTGTGCGCTTCCACTAACACATCCTGGTCATTTTCATCTTTAATGTAGAAGTCTGGTGTTGCTTCGAATAACTGGCCAAGTTCAGGCTTACCGGCGTTCCATCCTAAATTTGCAAAGGCCGAAAGTGTAGGAAGGTATTGAGACTGGGTGTTTTTAATATCAAGCCCTGCCAGTTCTCTGGTAACCCTTAGCTGCTGGTATTCAATTCGGTCCGCAAATTCCACTTCCTCCTCTACAAGTTGAGGCACCTCTTCAAAGCTTTTAATGTCCTGCGCCAGTTCAATTGGCAGGTCAAGAGGCAAACCCATTTGAAACTTCAGAGCATTCATATTAATTTCCAGGGCCCGCTGCACATTATTCAGCTCCGCTTCCAGGTTATTGAGGTTTACCTGTATTCGCTGTACATCAATGGCTTCGACAAAGCCCTGCTCATTCATGGCTTTGGTTTCGGTGTATAAAGACTCCAGCCGTCCAAGGTTCGCCTTTAGCAGTTCCAGCCGCTCCTGTGCCACCAAAACTCCATAATACGCCAGTGCAACCCCTTCCGCTACATCTGTTTTCGCTTTTACCACATCCTTCTCCGCCAGCTCTTTAAATACTTTAGAAGCTCGCAGTCCTACAAAATAAGACCCGCTGAAAATAAGCTGCGTAGCATTTATCGACGCACTTGACTGGTAAGGAATACCAAACTGTACAGGCCGGTAAGCTCCTTCAGGTGCTGTTGGGTCAAAGGCCCTGAGCGGCAAAAAGGAGGTAGCGATTTCTGCATTATAGGTCAGGTTCCCTGAGCCGGTTATTTGCGGAAGTCCCTGGGCAATCGTCTCCCCTATCTGAGCCCTGGCAATGCCTTCGTTCAGAACTTCATTTTTAACCGCCACATTATTTTCAATAGCATAGGCGACGCACTCTTCCAGTGTAAATACCTTTGGCGCTGCCTGCTGTGCTTTTAACGAAACTGCTATTCCAGTGAATAACAGCAGCATTAAAAGTGGTTTAAAGTGTCTTTTCATTATTGGTTTCAGTAGAGTTTTCATAATTTGTCAGCAATTCCCGCCCTTTATCGGTAATTATACCGGCTACAAAATGCCGGAGAAGCTGCATTTGCACTTCTGTAAAGTCAAAATGTTTGCGTGGAAACAGATTTTCATCAAACGACATCTGGATTTGTTCCATCCGCATAATGCCCAAAACTTCCGGATCAATATCTGCCCGGAAATAACCTTCGTCCATTCCCTTTTTCAATGTTTTGACCATGGACTTCAAAAAGACCTCCTGCTTATAATGCATAAATATTTTCCACCCCCTGGGAAAATACTTTTTCAAATCCTGCATCACACCAGGGTTTACCGCATCTATATGCTGGCGTAACTGCTTGCTCAGCTTCACCAGGTATTCAATTACGTTTTCAGCCCCTTCTTCCAGCTTTTGAATATCGTGGCATTCCCGCTTTAAATGTTGTTCTGTTACACAGCATACAATTTCATTTTTGTCTTTGAAGTACTGGTAGATAGTCTTTTTTGAAATAGCCATTTCCCTGGCTATATCGTCCATGGTTATTCGTTTAAAACCATAGCGCAAAAACAGTTTTTCGGCTGTATCAACAATATTTTCTTTAATTTCCACCCGTTATCTTTCTTTCGTTTTTCCGGGCGCAAAACTATGGAAACTATTTAGTTATACAAAGTTTCCATCATGAAGCTTTCATTAATTTTGATGAATTTTTCTTATTGAGGATAAGCGGTTAAATTTGATGAGTAGCGAACATTTTTTATGAACACCCGTCAGTTCCATTTTAAAGAAGCAGTTTTACATTTTGGGGTATATCCCGGAGGCAAAAAAGTCCTGCTGGCTTTCCATGGTTTCGGGCAGTCGCAGGGCCACTTTAGCAGCATGGCCGCTGCCCTGGCCAAAGAGTATACCCTTTACAGCTTTGACCTTTTTTACCATGGCAGGAGCCTTTGGCCTGATAGCCGGCAGCCCATCAGCAAGGATTTCTGGAAGGAAATGATGGAAGGCTTTCTAAAGCAGGAAGAAATAGAGCAGTTTTCACTCATTAGCTTTAGCCTGGGCGGAAAGTTTGCCCTTGCTACCTTCGAAGCCTTCCCCCAGAAGACGAAAGAGCTTTTCCTGATTGCACCGGATGGCATCAGCACTTCCTTCTGGTATAACATGGCCACTTATCCTTCCTGGGCACGAAATTATTTTCTTAAGGTAGTGGAGGAGCCGGAAAGCCTGTTTCGCCTCTTCAGGCTCTTTCGTAAATTCCAGCTGATCGACAAAGGCATCTTACGCTTTGCCGAATACCAGATGAGCAACCGGCACCAGCGCGAGAAGGTATATAACAGCTGGGTTATGAGCCGGGCATTACGCTTTGATATGACACAAATAGCATCCCTCATTAACCGGCATAAGGTAAAGGTAAAAATGTACCTCGGCCGCTATGATAGGCTGATGACAGAGCGGAATATGCAGAAGCTGCTACGCCACCTGCATGATTATGAGCTGGAAATACTCAATAAAGGTCATTACATGCTGATTGAGGATGTAGCGCGCTTCATCCGGAATAACCGCTAATTACATGCACTTCCTTATTGCCCCGGATAAATTTAAAGATGCACTCAGCGCCCGCCAGGCAGCGGAAGCACTGCAGGAAGGGATACTTGCCGCCTTCCCCTCCGCCACCATCACACTTCTCCCTCTTGCAGATGGAGGGGAAGGAACTGCTGCTATTCTTACTCACCTGCACAAGGGGAACTGGATGGAGACAGAGGTAAGAGGTCCATCCGGTAAAAAAATTACGGCCCGTTGGGGCTTTGCTCCGCAGCAGAAGGAAGCGTATCTTGAACTGGCCAGCGCCTCTGGTCTGCAGCTCCTTTCCTCCGAAAAACGGAATCCACTCTACACCTCTACCTACGGCACAGGGGAGCTAATAGCAGTTACCCTTGAAGCAGGAGCACAAAGCATTATCCTGGGGCTCGGCGGCAGTGCCACTAACGACGGTGGTGCAGGAATGGCAGCTGCTCTTGGCTTTCGCTTCCTGGACAGGAAAGGGCAACCAATCCAACACCCAAACGGAATGCGCCTGAAAGATATTCACCATATCGATAGCAGCCATACAAATCCACTGCTAAAGAGTTGCACAATAACTGCCGCATGCGATATCCAACATCCACTTTTAGGCCCTTCTGGTGCTACTTATACTTTCGCCAGCCAGAAAGGCGCTAAGGCCGAAGATCTGTTATTACTGGAGGCGGGCATGGAAAACCTGGCCAGTGTGGTGGAAAGAGATTTGGGGAAAAGTATTCGCAGCTTCGCAGGAGGTGGTGCTGCCGGAGGAACAGGCGCCGGTGCTTTTGCATTTCTGAATGCAGAGCTGGAAAGCGGCGCTGAATTGATTCTGCAGTCCAGTGGCTTTAAACAGCAGCTTCAGCAAACGGATTGGCTCATCACAGGCGAGGGACAATTTGATGATACCAGCCTTCAGGGAAAAATTACCGGCAGAGTATGTGAGCTCGCCAACTCCCGAAACATCCCTACCCTTGTCTTCTGCGGAAATAGCAGTATTCGGGAGAAAGAAAGTTATCCTTTAGGTGTAAAAGAAATAATAGTTATATCTGCACAGGAGAAGAGCCTTTCAGCCGCGCTTCTTCAGACTGAAAAGAATCTTAAGCAAGCGGCTTATAAATATTTTACTTCAAAAAAGTAAAGCTGCCGGAAAGCAGCTTTACCAAAATTTAGTCCAGGAGTTTTTACTTTTACAATTCTCCCAACACTACCAGCACCGAGTAAATAGCTCCTGGTAAGAAGAAGAGCAGGGTCAGCAATAAGCTAATCCAGAACTTTTTATTAATTTCTCCCTGGTGAAGAAAAACAGCCAGGGGAGGAATAAGAATGGCAAGTATAATCAGCAGCGCCATGTTTTCATCGATATCTGTCTGCTCAATTCCAAACTCCTCAGCCCGGTCATACAGATACTCCTTATCGGTCGAAAGCCTTAACTGCCGGATTTCGCGGCGCAAAGCCTTTTTTTCTTTTCGGCTCATATTTTCCAGCCGTTCATGTACCTGCCGCAAAACCTCCTGCTGCTGTGCTTTTGTATCCTCCACCTCCGGAAAATCTTTAATCCCCGACAAAGCCGTCAAAGCCCGGGCTGCCGGTAGAGCATCACTTTGCACATCTTCTGCGCCACTTTGCAGGCCCACCTCCTTTTCTAAAACAGTAAGAGGAGATTCCTGCTGAACAAGTGCATTTGATGGAGCTCTTGATTCTTGTTGGTGAGCGTAATTTGGCGGATTTGAAGCCTGAAAATGAGCTCCGTATTCCGGAGAACAGGCATTAAAAAAGGCACCCAGACAGAAGAAGCTGAGCAAGCGAAGAAAGTAATTTTTTGTCTTCATCATCAATAGGTTTAAAATATTAGAATTGCGGGTAAAAGAATTGCCTGTATAACCCATAGAAGCCATTAAAGTTAAATTCTTCTTTGCATTGGTACAACCAGAAAATTACGGAGGTTACCTTAACAGGATTTTAGGTAAATTCTCTTAGTTTTGCAGCAGCATTTACCAAACCTTCAAAACCGTGAGCGACCAAAGCACCCCACTCGAAACGGCCAAAAAACTTGGCCTCCTCGAAGAAGAGTATCAGAAAATAAAAGAAATTCTGGGCCGCGAACCCAACTTTACCGAACTGAGTATTTACTCAGTTATGTGGTCGGAGCACTGCTCTTATAAAAACTCCATTGTATGGCTAAAGCAATTACCTAAAGACTCACCGCGGATGCTGGCCAAAGCAGGCGAAGAAAATGCCGGGCTTGTAGACATCGGAGACGGCCTAGCCTGCAGTTTTAAAATAGAATCGCACAACCACCCTTCTGCCCTGGAGCCTTACCAGGGAGCTGCTACAGGCGTAGGCGGTATAAACCGCGATATTTTTACCATGGGCGCCCGCCCCATTGCCCAGCTCAACTCTTTACGCTTCGGTAATCTTAAACTTGATAAAACAAAATGGCTGGTAAAAGGAGTGGTAAAAGGCATTGGTGACTACGGCAACGCCTTTGGCATCCCTACTGTTGGAGGCGAAGTAATGTTCGACGAATCCTATAATGTGAATCCACTGGTAAATGCCTTTTCAGCTGGTATTGTCGAAACCGGAAAAACAGCTAAGGCAACGGCCTATGGCGAAGGAAACCCTGTGTTTATTGTAGGTTCTGCCACCGGAAAAG
Organism: Nafulsella turpanensis ZLM-10; assembly: GCF_000346615.1. GTDB lineage: Bacteria > Bacteroidota > Bacteroidia > Cytophagales > Cyclobacteriaceae > Nafulsella > Nafulsella turpanensis. The sequence continues at coordinate 14,973 of NZ_ANNU01000045.1, read as the reverse complement.
ACGGGATACACGGAGCTGCCTTTGCTTCCAAAGACATTACGGAGGACTCAGCCAAAGACCTCCCGGCCGTACAGGTGGGAGACCCTTTCCAGGAAAAACTTTTACTGGAAGCCACGCTGGAAGTAATTGCCACCGGCGATGTAATTGGCATACAGGACATGGGCGCAGCCGGCATCATTTGCTCTACCAGCGAAATGAGTGCGAAGGAAGGTGCCGGCATGGACATATGGCTCGACAAAGTACCCACCCGGCAGGAGAATATGCTTCCATTCGAAATTCTGCTTTCTGAAAGCCAGGAACGGATGCTGGTAGTAATTAAAAAAGGAAAAGAAGCTGATATTAAGCGGATTTTTGACAAATGGGACCTCAACTGCGAACAGATTGGGGTGGTGAACAACAGCGGCATTTTACGCTTCCACCAGGGTGGCGAAATGGTGGCCGAAGTTCCGGCCGAATCGCTGGTGCTTGGTGGCGGCGCCCCGGTTTACCAGCGCGAATATAAAGAGCCTGCCTATTACCAGGAATTCAAAAAGTTTAACATTGAGCAGATTGAAGAGCCAGCAGATTTGAAAGCGGTAGCCAAACACCTGCTCACTCACCCAAATATTGCCTCTAAGCGCTGGATTTCTGAGCAGTACGACAGCATGGTAGGCACCAATACCACTACTACCAACGAGCCTTCCGATGCTGCCGTGGTAAGAATAAAAGGAACTGACAAGGCTATTGCTATTACGGTCGACTGTAACAGCCGCTATGTAAATGCCGACCCGGAGCAGGGCACTGCCATCGCGGTGGCAGAATCGGCCAGAAATATTGTTTGTGCCGGCGGAGAACCATTAGCCATTACCAACTGCCTGAACTTTGGCAACCCTTATGTACCGGAAGTTTACTGGCAGTTTGTTGGAGCTATTAAAGGGATGAAGAAAGCCTGCGAGAAGTTCCAAACACCTGTAACCGGTGGCAATGTTAGCTTCTACAACCAGTCGAGCGACGAAGGGCCTGTCTTCCCTACCCCAACTATTGGTATGCTGGGCCTGCTGGAAAAAGTCGACAGCAAAATGACCCTTGATTTTAAAACGGCCGGAGACCTGATTTACCTGATCGGTAATGCTAAAAACGATATCGCCAGCTCAGAATATCTATACAGCTATCATAAAGTGAAAGCCTCTCCTGCTCCTGCTTTCGATTTGGAAGAAGAGTATCAGTTGCAACAAAGCATCAGGCAGCTCATTCAGCAGCAGCTAATTCAATCGGCGCACGATGTGGCAGATGGAGGACTCTTTATCACACTGGCAGAATCTGCCTTCCCGCGAGGCTTAGGCTTTGAGGTAAAGACGGATAGCAGCTTCCGCAAGGATGCTTTTCTTTTTGGCGAGAGCCAGAGCCGGGTAGTGGTATCGGTAAAGCCGGAACAGCAAAAAGCTTTTGAAGAAAAGCTACAGCAAAGCGGCTCACCCTTTACCCTCCTGGGCAAGGTAACCGAAAATGATAACTTTGTCATTGATGGGGAAAGCTACTTTGGCTGCCGGGAAGCCCATAACCTTTCCGAAGGGGTACTTCCAGGCTTCCTGAGCTAAAAACCCTTTTATTACCTATAAACACCTGTCTTCTCCGGAAGGCAGGTGGTTTTCTATTGCCAACAGACAAATTCCTTCCAACCACCTGGCTTAGGAGCCGAAACCTTATGGAGGAAGACAGAAAAAGAAAGAATCCTTAGCGGAGCACTTTATGATGCTACTGACCCGCAGTTATCGACTGAAAGAAGACACTCCAAGACTTCTCCTAAAACTGTTAAAAGGTTCAGCCAACAATGAAACTGCTTTAAGAAAGTAACTTATCGGGCAACGCTTCGGAAAAGCCGGTAAAGACCTTTGGTTTGAGCCGCTGCTCTCCTGCGATTATGGAAGCACCATAAGCCTTGGCGATAAGGTTTGATTGCGTGGTACTGGGTGTAATGCCAGTGGAAATTGGCGACCATGTGCTAAGAACAAATCTATACCACCATCCATCCGCTCAACTGGAATGAAAAAAAAATGGCGAGGAATCGGGGAAGGCGATTTCCATCGGACCAGATCCATGAATTGGGGGCGGGTGCATTTTTTGTCCTGTCGTTACCACTGGAGTGCGCGCTGTAATTGGTGCAGGGAGTGCGGTTTCTAAGACATTGAACCGGACGTTTTTACCGTCTGGAGCCCCTGCCGGCCCATAAAGCCATTGCTCAGTTAAAAAGACTTGTTAATGGATTCCTCAAAATTTTTGAAACAACCCTCTACCATTACAAAAACATTTCCCTACTCTTCCACCACCAGAAGACATTCCAAAGGGAATGTAAAATTTTTCAGCAAAAGCCTCGCATCTTTTCAAACTAGTAATCAAGTGATTACAAACCACCTTCTTCTTTTTTTGCCGATTTTAGCAAAATAGCCTTTGCATAAAACAACAAAGCCTCTATATTTGCACTCACAAAGCCGGAAACGCCGCTTTAGTCAACTGAAAGATTGAAAAAATAAGCCTGAAAGTTTTGGCGATTCAAGTGATAATTCACTAGCTTTGCATCGCTAATTCGATAAAAGAATTACTGCCCGATGGTGTAACTGGCAACACGTCTGATTTTGGTTCAGAAGAGTCTAGGTTCGAGCCCTAGTCGGGCAACTTAAATCCCGGCCCCTGGTCGGGATTAGTTGTTTATAAGCATAAATTAGCCCCACACATTCCTCTTTTATGTCTACTGTAAAACTTTTCTCCGGTACAAGCTCCCGATATCTGGCCGAAAAAATCGCAGAAGCATACGGGCAGCCCCTAGGCGACCTATCCATCCAGAAGTTCAGCGATGGAGAAATGTCCCCAAGTTTTTCAGAGTCTGTGAGAGGCAGTGATGTATTCATCATCCAGTCAACCTTCCCTCCTGCCGATAATATTATGGAGCTGCTGCTTATCATCGATGCAGCAAAGCGGGCATCTGCCCAAAACGTTATCGTTGTTATTCCTTACTTCGGCTATGCCCGTCAGGACAGAAAAGACAAACCAAGGGTAGCTATTGGCGCTAAACTAAACGCTAATATACTAATGGCCGCCGGTGCGAACCGCATCATGACCTGCGACCTTCATGCAGGGCAGATACAGGGATTTTTCGATGTACCGGTAGACCACATGGATGGTTCAGCCATCTTTGTCCCTTACTTAAAGTCGCTGCAACTGGATAATATCCTGTTTGCCGCACCGGATGTAGGTGGTGTTGGAAGGGCCCGCGCATTTGCCAGCTATTTCCAGGCCGACATGGTCGTTTGCGATAAACACCGCAAGCGCGCAAATGAAGTGGCCTCCATGCAGGTAATTGGCGATGTGGAAGGAGCCGATGTTGTACTCGTAGATGATATGGTGGATACTGCCGGAACTATTTCTAAAGCAGCCGCTATCATTAAAGAAAAAGGAGCCAAGTCAGTAAGGGCAGTTTGTACCCACCCTATCCTCTCTGGCAATGCTTACGAAAATATTAATAATTCAGTACTGGAAGAGTTGGTTGTTACAGACACTATTCCACTGAAGAAGGAGAGCGATAAAATTAAAGTGTTAACCGTTGCCAATCTATTTGCAGGCGCTATTCAAAAACTGCAAAGCCACGGTTCCATCAGCTCTCTGTTTATATAGTTTTTATTTACAATTTAATATATCACAATTATGAAAAATGTAGAGATTATAGGGTTTAAAAGAGCAAATCTCGGCAAGAAAGAGTCTAAGGACTTACGTTTAGAAGGCAATGTTCCATGCGTTATGTATGGCGGCAAAGACCAAATCCACTTCTATGCGCCAATGATTCTTTTCCGCGACCTGGTATATACCGGCGACGCACACATGGTAGACTTGAACATCGAAGGCACTACATATAACTGTATTCTTCAGGACATCCAGTTCCACCCGGTAAGTGAAACCATCCTGCATGCTGACTTCCTTCAGTTATTTGAAAAGAGAGCAGTAAAAATGGATATTCCGGTTAAGTTCGAAGGAACAGCTCCAGGCGTAATTGCCGGTGGTAAAATGATTACCAAACTTCGCAAAATCACTGTAAAGGCACTTCCTGCCGATATGCCTGATTATATTACAGTAGACATTAGTAAATTAGCACTGGGTAAGTCAGTAAAAGTAGGCGAAATTACTCCTGGTAATTTCGAGATTCTGAATAACCCATCTACTTCCATCGCTACGGTAGAAATTCCAAGAGCGCTGCGCGGAAAAGGTGCTACTGCCGAAGAATAAAAGAATTAATCACAACTATAAAATCCTGCCGGAAAACACCCCGGCAGGATTTTTTTTGTTAAGCCCTAAAAAAGAAAGCTATGAAGTACCTGATTGCCGGCCTTGGCAATATAGGCCCCGAATATGAACTTACCCGCCACAATATAGGCTTCCTTACCCTCGATCGCCTGGCAGACCGGGAAGGCCTGGCATTTAGCACCGAGCGCTATGCCGGCAAAGCCGAAATGAAGTATAAGGGACGACAGCTACACCTCATCAAGCCTACAACCTATATGAATCTTAGCGGCAAAGCTATTAACTACTGGTTGCAGGAGCTGAGCATTCCAAAAGAAAACCTATTGGTAATAGTAGATGACCTTGCGCTCCCCTTCGGAAAGTTACGCCTGCGGGCCAAGGGTTCCTCTGCCGGCCACAACGGACTCAGGAATATCGAGGCCGTATGCGGAGGCCCTAATTATGCCCGCTTACGTTTTGGCATTGGAGATGATTTCCACAAAGGGCAGCAGGTCGATTATGTGCTCAGCAATTTCAGCAGAGAGGAAATGGACCAGCTTCCGGAGCATATGGACAAAGCTATTGAGATGATTCTCGGCTTTAGTACCATTGGTATTCAGCGTACTATGAGCCAGTACAACGACTAGAAGAGGCTATTTAACAGTACTGCAGGAAATCATCCAAAAGAAACATATCATTTCCTTTTCTGCTAAAGACTTCCCCTCCGGAAGTTTTTTTATTTTACCTCATTCTCCCTGCTAAAAAAATTTATATATTGGTTGCTTATGTATATATTTTTCTTTTATATTCAGGTATGAATAAGCAACTAATAAAAGGAAGCCTCAGTACGATTGTACTGAAACTCGTCGGGCGCGAAGGCAGGATGTATGGCTATGAAATTACCCAGCGGGTACGACAATTAACCGATGGCCAAATTCGCCTTACAGAAGGCGCCCTTTACCCTACCCTCCACAAGCTGGAAGCCGAAGGTTACCTTAACACGAAAACAGAAATAGTGGAAGGCCGCGCGCGCAAATATTACTACCTCACAGAAGAAGGCGAAGCAATTACAGCTCAAAAGGTAAGTGAGACGGCAGCCTTCATACAGCACCTCCAGAAACTCCTCAATCTTAATACCCTTTAGGATACGCTCCAAAGATCAAACAGAGCAGGTCCCGACCTTAATTAAAGGTGCTGCCTGAAAAAAAAGGTTTAAACAGAACTGGTGGACCACTTTAGTTCCCCGAATAAAGGAAGGCCGATTAATTTGAGAGGGAGTTACCTCTTAAACTGATTTTGTCATACCCTCCAGTAGTGGCAATTGTAATTATTTTTATCTTCTTTACCTGCTCGGCTTCATTCAAACATCCGGTAAAATAAAAACTGTCAGAGCTATCTATAAAAAAGGGTTGCCGGCATCCGACAACCCTGTTTGCTATACGTAATTATTTTTTTCCGTAGGCTTCTGTTCCTTACTCTCTTCAGGTGATAACAGCAGCATTCATTCTATTTAACTCACGCCTGAGCCATTAGCAACTGGCTTTCCTGGCTTCATAAAGGCGAGACTACCATCTTTGTCTTCGGCCATTAAAATCATGCCCTGGGACTCTATTCCCATAATTGGCCGGGGAGCCAGGTTTACCAGCACACTTACCTGCTGGCCAATAATGGCTTCAGGTTCGAAATACTGCGCGATTCCACTTAAAATGGTGCGCTGGTCAATGCCGGTGTCTACTTTCAGTTTTAGCAGCTTTTTCGATTTCTTCACCCTTTCCGCCTCCAGAATGGTGCCAATGCGAATATCCATTTTCATAAAATCATCGAATACTACCTCAGCCTTAGAAGGCGCTACAGGAGTATTGGCTGCTTCGTTTGCTGCTTTGGTTTCTTCCAGTTTTTTTACCTGATTTTCCACTACTTGATCTTCTATTTTTTCAAATAATAATTGCGCTGCCTCTAACTGATGGCCGGCTGCTAAGATATCGGTGCGTCCGGCTTCCTTCCAGTCAAGCTTTTCGAGCTGCAGCATATTCCGGAGTTTCTCCATAGAGAATGGAAGGAATGGCTCGGCCAGTATGCTTAAGTTAGCTGCCAGCTGTAAGCTAAGGTTCATAATGGTTTTAACCCGCTCAGGGTTTTCCTTTATCAGTTTCCATGGTTCCGTATCGGCCAGGTACTTATTTCCGGCTCTCGCCAGTTCCATCATGCTGTTGAGAGCTTCCCTAAACTTATACTGCTCAATGGATTCTGCCACCTGGTTCGGCAGCTTACGGAGCTTTTCCTTTACCTCCTCATCAATATCAAAGAACTCACCTGCAGCAGGTACCTTCCCTTCGTAATACTTATGCGTGAGCACTAAGGCACGGTTAACGAAGTTACCCAGGATGGCTACCAGTTCATTATTATTCTTTGCCTGGAAATCCTTCCAGGTAAAATCATTATCCTTGGTTTCAGGTGCATTGGCACAGAGGGCGTAGCGGAGCACATCCTGCTTTTCGGGAAACTCCGCCAGGTACTCATGCAGCCAGACTGCCCAGTTGCGGGAGGTGGAAATTTTATTTCCTTCAAGGTTTAAAAATTCATTAGCAGGTACATTTTCAGGCAAAATGAAATCGCCATGCGCCTTGAGCATTGCTGGGAAAATAATGCAATGGAATACGATATTATCCTTCCCAATAAAGTGCACCAGCTTGGTTTCTTCATCTTTCCAGTAAGGCTCCCAATTCTTACCTGTTTGCTCCGCCCAGTCTTTGGTGGCAGAGATATACCCGATGGGTGCATCGAACCATACATACAGCACCTTACCTTCCGCTTCAGGCAATGGAACAGGCACTCCCCAGTCCAGGTCACGGGTTACGGCTCTTGGCTGCAGCCCCTGCTCAATCCAGCTTTTGCACTGCCCATACACATTGCTCTTCCAGTCTTTATGCCCTTCAAGTATCCACTCCCGTAGCCATTTTTCGTACTGGTTTAGGGGCAAATACCAGTGGGTGGTATTACGTAGTACCGGCTTTGCTCCGCTAAGCATAGAGCGCGGATCAATTAAATCGGAAGGACTCAGTGAGGTGCCACAGCTTTCGCACTGGTCACCATACGCTTCTGTATACCCACAGTTCGGGCAGGTACCTTTAATATAGCGGTCGGCGAGGAATTGCCCGGCTTTTTCATCATAATACTGCTCCGACTCCTTTACTTCAAATACACCGTCTTTTTGCAGTTTAGTAAAAAAGTCGGAGGCTGTTTGATGGTGTACCGGTGCTGAAGTACGGGAATAAATATCGAAAGAAATGCCAAAATCGCGGAAGGAGTCGCGTATAATGGAATGATACTTATCGACCACCTGCTGAGGACTTACACCCTCCTTTTGGGCCCGGATAGTGATAGGAACTCCGTGTTCATCGGATCCACATACAAACGCCACTTCTCTTTGCCGGCTGCGAAGATAACGAACATAAATATCGGCTGGCACATATACCCCGGCCAGGTGGCCAATGTGTACAGGACCATTGGCATACGGCAAGGCTGCCGTAACAGTATATCTCTTTGTTGTTTTGGACATAGTTAAAAATTTCCTCAAAGGTAAAAAAATATCCTTTCTACAGGCAGCCATTTCTCGATAAAAGGCTGATGCTTCTCATTTTACAGGTAAGCAGCTCTTTTTACACCTTTACTAACTCTTCCTGCCTGGCTGCTTTAGCGGCCGGGAGGCTGATTTCAAAAACAGTTAAACCATTGACGCTATTAAGGCAAATATCTCCCCCCAGCTTTTTGGTTGCTTTACGGACCATATACAAACCTAAACCAGTACCTGTTGAGCGGGTAGAGCCCTGAAAGAACATATCGAATACTTTTTCACGAAACTGCTCAGGAATTCCCATTCCGTTATCTGATACGGTAACAATATATTTTCCGGAGGGCAGGTATACCGCGTCGAATTCTATATAAGGATTAAAATTATCGGAATACATGAGCCCGTTCTCCAGCAAATTTACCAGTATAATTTGGAGTAGCGTTCTATCTGCCACAATGGATAAATCTTCTGGTACTTTGTTTACAATTTGCACGCTATAAGGCTCCTGCTTTCTTTTCCGATGACTTGTTTCCAGGTTATCAATAAACTTGCGCAAGGGCAGCTCTTCCGCCCGATAATCATGCTGATTGATATTATGTACATTAAGTAAGCGCAGCAGCAGGTTATTCAGCTCATCTGTCACTTTATTCAGCATGTTAAAGTACAAATGGGCATTAGGGTCTTTTGTTTCCAGCAGGCCCAGGTTAATAATTCCCTGCATACGTGCAATGGGTCCCCTGAGGTCGTGAGAAGATTTGTACAGGAAAGTATCGAGCTCCTGATTGGCATTTTTCAACTCTCGGTAGGTTTGCTCCCGCTGGCTTACATCATTAGCAATAGAAAGAATAGATTCCAGCTCGCCCTCTTCATTCAAATTAACAGAGTAACTCCATTCCACAAATAGCTTATTCCCGAACCGGTCAGTGTTTAATTTAGTAAAATATGATTGCGAAGCATCTCCTTTACACAGCTGATCAATGGTTTCTACAATTTGGGAACTGTCTTCCGGAAGCAGGTAAGGCATCTCCTCCATTCGCAGGCCCAGCATTTCATCGGCCGTATAACCAAAAATGACTTCTGCCTGGAGAGGCCAGTGAATCAGCTCTCTATGCCTGTTCCATTCCAGCACAACGAGGGGTGTATTATAAATATGGAAAGATAACCGGCGATAAGTTTCCTCCAGTTCTTTTGTACGCTCTTTAACTTTTTCTTCCAGCCGTTCCTTACTGGCGATTAACTCTTCATTTACCTGTTCATTCAACTGCCGGGCCTTTTCAAGCTCCTTTCCCTTCTGCAGAATGATATCATGCTGATTTTTTAATTCCTCCTTTTGAGTCTCCACCTCTTTATTCCGGGCTGTAAGCAGGCGATTTATCCTGACCGATTTTCTGTATTTTAATACGAAGATGGCTCCGAAACTTAGGGTAAGCAGGGAAAGTAAAATCAGCAACCAAAGGGTATAATTTCTGTACCTCAGTTCAGTGGTTCGCTGATCTGCCTCCTCTTCTAGGTTTTGGATTTGATGTTCTTTTATATCCAGCTCATAGGCAGCCCTGGTAGAGGCAATATTTTCCACCAGTTCCTTATTGTATAAATCGCTTTTTACCCGCACATACTCCTTGTAAAATTTGGTTGCCTCATCATAATCCTGTTGCTGTTCAAAAAGCCGGGCTATGTTTAACAGAACCTGGCTCCTGTAAAAATCATTTCCAAGGGAATCGGCCTTTTCTAAAGCAAGTTTAAAGTGAATAAAGGCATGTTCAGGTTCCTGTAGGGCAGTATAGGCGCTACCTGCATTCTTATTGAACTGGTATAAATCTTCCAGGTTATGGTTTTTCAGGAACAACTTTTTGGCCAGTCGCAGGTATTCAATCGCAATCTCCGGATTATCCTGAGAGTAAATCAAGGCAATGCCGTTGAGCGCCTGTCCAATCCCCTTTTCACTATCCTCTTTCTCGTAAAGCTTCCGAGCCTGCCGGTAATAAGAGAGCGCTTCCTCCTTCTTCTGTAACTTTGCGTAAAGGGATCCTAAATTATTATATACCATTCCGAGGAGAAGGTCCACATCCTTTTCCTTCTGTAAAATGGCTAATGATTGCTGGTAAAAGGCAAGAGCCTCATCAAACTGTTCCAGGGCTTCATGAATCTGCCCGAGATGAGAAATAATAGTGGCCTTTTGGGGCAGACTGAGCAGCTCCTTTCCCAAGAGAAGAGAAAGAGAAAGCTTATCCAGGGCTTTATCAAATTTACCTGTGTTGTAATACAGCAAACCAAAGTTATTACTCACCCTTACAATAGAAAGGGTATCCTTTGCTTCTTCCGCAGCCGTAAGGGCTTCCCGCAACCAGTATAAAGACTGATTATATTCTCCCTGGTAGCGGTTTATATCTCCTTTTAGCTTATAAGCCTCAGACAGCCAGTATAAATTATCCGATTCCCGGGAACCTTTCGCAAGACTATCCGCACACAAAAGAGCTAAATCAGGATTAACAGAGTCATTCGCCAGCGCTTGTTCGGCAAAATAGGACAGGATGCTAAACTGTCCAGAAGTTGAGCCGGAAGGAGGTTCTCCAGCAACTGCTGCTCCTGAAAATAAAACACCTGAAGTTATGAAAGCCCAAAGAAATCTGTGCATGCTTACTAAACCGGTAAAAGAAATTAGCTTTCTATCTCTATATATGCTGACTCGCAAAAATACACAATCAGAATATTTTTTCTTCAAAAAAATATTTAAAATATAATAAAACCATACTTCCCCTTCTTTAAAGCTGATTTTACCTGTGCATACCCACCTTTTGGCTTAAATTTAAATGGCCTAAGGAATTAAAAAAGCTCCCCTTACGTATTATTGTAAATCAAATGCGTACCTTTGCGCCTTAAATTCAATACAGTATATGAAGAGCATTAGAAACGTTGCGATTATTGCACACGTTGACCACGGAAAAACGACGCTGGTGGATAAAATCATCCACGCATCTAAATTATTCCGCGAAAACCAGGAATCCGGAGAACTGATTCTGGACAATAATGACCTTGAACGGGAAAGAGGTATCACCATTCTTTCCAAGAACGTTTCGGTTACCTACAAAGACGTTAAAATCAATATTATAGATACCCCAGGTCACGCCGACTTTGGCGGTGAGGTTGAGCGGGTATTAAAAATGGCCGATGGAGTAATTCTGCTGGTCGATGCTTTTGAAGGACCTATGCCGCAAACACGCTTTGTGCTAGGCAAAGCGCTTGCTCTTGGCTTAAAACCAATTGTAGTAGTTAATAAAGTCGATAAGGAAAACTGTCGACCCGACGAAGTACATGAGCAGGTTTTTGACCTGATGTTTAACCTCGATGCAAACGAGCATCAGTTAGACTTCCGCACCCTTTATGGCTCAAGCAAGCAGGGCTGGATGGGTTATGACTGGAAAAATCCTACCGAAGGTATTACGCCACTGCTCGATACTATTATTGAAGATGTACCGGAGGCCCCTGTTAAGGAAGGTACCCTGCAAATGCAAATTACTTCACTCGATTATTCTGCCTTCGTTGGCCGAATTGCCATTGGTCGTGTTTACCAGGGCGAGTTGAAAGAAGGCGCTCAGCTGGGCCTCACCAAGAAAGATGGCTCAGTTAAAAAGGTAAAGGTAAAAGAACTACAGGTATTTGAAGGCCTGGGCAAAATGAAGGTGGACAAGGTAAGCAGCGGCGAAATTTGTGCTGTTACCGGCATTGAAGGCTTCGATATTGGCGATACGCTTACCAGCTTCGAAAATCCTGAGCCTCTCCCACGTATCTCCATTGATGAGCCTACCATGAGTATGCTCTTCACCATTAACAACTCCCCTTTCTTTGGTAAGGAAGGTAAGTTTGTTACCTCCCGTCACCTGCGCGATCGTCTTTTCAAGGAAATAGAAAAGAACCTGGCCCTTAGAATTCAGGAAACTTCTTCTGAAGACAAATTCCTGGTATATGGTCGGGGAATTCTTCACTTGTCTGTACTGATTGAAACTATGCGCCGCGAAGGTTATGAGTTCCAGGTTGGACAGCCACAGGTACTGTTTAAAGAAATTGACGGTGTTAAGCACGAGCCTATTGAGCACCTGGTGGTAGATGTACCGCAGGAAACCTCCGGAAAGGTAATTGAACTGGTTACCCAGCGGAAAGGTGAGCTTAAAATAATGGAGCCAAAAGGCGACCTGCAACACCTGGAATTTGATATTCCTGCCCGTGGCCTTATTGGGCTTCGGAATAACATTTTAACTTCCACTGCGGGTGAAGCCATTATGACACACCGCTTCCAGAATTACCAGCCATTTAAAGGAACCATTCCAGGTCGTATTAATGGCTCCCTGATTTCAATGGAAACCGGACCAGGCACTGCTTACTCTATCGATAAACTTCAGGATCGTGGTATTTTCTTCGTTGATCCGGGAGAGGATGTGTATATGGGCCAGGTAATTGGAGAACACAGCCGCGATAATGATCTGGTGGTAAATATCCAGAAGGGCAAAAAATTAACGAACATGAGAGCTTCCGGCTCCGACAATAACGTTAAAATTGCCCCTGCCAAGCGTTTCTCTCTGGAAGAAACTCTGGAGTATATCCAGAAGGATGAATACGTGGAAGTAACTCCTAAGTCTATCCGTATGCGCAAAATCTATCTTGATGAAACAGAGCGCAAGCGAATGGCGAATAAAGAAGCCGCAGTTTAAGATTTACTTAATAACATTAAAAAACGCAGCTGTTAACAGCTGCGTTTTTTATTTTCGGAGAGCCCAAACTTTGACCAACCATGAGCCTCTGTTTTCGTACAATTGCCAGTAAATACCAGCTGATAAAAGCAGTACCTTTTTCTTTCTCTGCTTGCTTCAATTCATTTCCCAAAAATCATAAACAAAAGCATAACAGCAGGCATTCATTTTTATGCCTCAGGTGTATGATATGAAAATTATTCTCGATACCCTCCATGCTGAGAAGTCCCGGAACCCTCGTTTTCTGGTTGAGCTGATTGCAGAAATCAGACCCAGGAAAAGCAGCAATTTTGAAGAGGCACAGGACAACTTCCGCTTTTTGATTCGACTGTTACGTGAAAATCCTGAATATGTACCCGCCCTGAGAGCGTATTTGGAAGAGGTAGTTGCCCGCAAAAAGCAAATTCGCCTCTACACTGAGCTGGGTATCTCTTCCAATGACGGATTCTTTTCAGAAGCCTTTAATAAAATTTCTCACGAGCTACTTCCTCCTGTAATGGAAGGAAAAGAGTTAATGGTGATAGTAGATCTTGCCTTTACCAGGAGTGATGACTACAAATGGTTCCGGAGCATACCTTATGAAGACTGGTGTACATTATTTGAGCTGCTAAAGCTTCGCCCCCTTTCTTTGGTAAATATAGAAAATGATATCCTCCAGCAGGTACTCAATTCCATACTGGTAGTATCGCAAAGGATCACTGCTATTGGGCTGGAGCGGGAAATAATCGAAAAGCTACCGGAGCTGGAAGAGTTTGAATCTCCCTTTTTAGCACAGAATAAAGAGGTGCGTGATTTTCTGGAATGCTTTCAGGAAGAAGGTTTCGACAGGAGCGCCGATAACCCGGACTATAAGCACATCCTGGTCATGCTCCAGCAGTGCCTTACCTACACCAACGAAATCCGTCGGAATAAAAACAGATTTGGGGCGAGTTTAAAGCTCACCAACCTCATGATAAGGCTGAACCAGAACATTGCCCGCATTCAGCGGCTCCTGCGCCTGGTTATTCAGCAGGAAAATAAAACCCCTTTTGAGGAGGAGGTAAACCTGCTTCGCGAGCTGGTGAGGGCCGAAAATAAAAAGCACAGCTTAAGGGAGTTTTTCCAGGAGAACATTAGCCTGCTGGCTTTCCAGGTAACCGAGAATGCAGGCAATACAGGAGAGCATTATATTACCACCACCAGAAAGGAATACTGGAAAATGCTTTTATCAGCCTCTGGAGGTGGTGTTATCGTAGGCTTTCTCACCATTTTTAAGGTTTTGCTATACTACCTGAGAGTGGCTCCGTTCGGGCAGGCTTTTCTGTATAGTCTTAATTACTCTACCGGCTTTATTCTTATTCATCTCACCCACAGTACCCTGGCAACCAAGCAGCCAGCTATGACGGCCACCAGTATTGCCCGTTCGCTGGAAGTAGAAGATTCCGAGGAGAGTGTTCAGAACCTGGCCAGCCTAATTGTTAAAGTGATCCGCACCCAGTTTATCGCTTTCATAGGCAACGTGCTCGTAGCTTTTCCGGTCGCTTATCTACTTGCTGCTGCTTATTATGCTGCCACCGGTGAGCCTATTGCCGGAGAAGAAAAGGCCCTCCACATGGTTCACGAGCTCCACCCATGGCACAGCCTTGCCCTTTTTCACGCTGCCATTACGGGAGTTTACCTGTTTTTAGCAGGGGTAATCTCAGGTTATTACGATAACAAGAGCGTATACAACCATGTACCTGACCGCCTCAAAAAGCACCCTTTGCTGCGAAAAATACTTCCTTCGCGGATACTGCTAAGGCTATCCAATTACATTCGCTTTAACCTTGGCAGCCTTGCAGGAAACTTCTTCTTTGGCTTCTTCTTAGGTTTTACTGCCCTTGCAGGCTTTCTCCTGGGACTGCCGCTCGACATCCGGCACATCACCTTTTCGAGTGGTAATTTTGGTATTGCTCTTTTTACCCTCGGCGATGCCCTTAGTACCGAAATAATTCTCGCCAGTTGCCTCGGTATAGCTGGTATTGGTTTTATGAACTTCATCGTCAGCTTTGGGCTTGCAATGGCGGTGGCTATAAAATCGCGACAGGTGCATTTCTCCAATACCCGCGGACTTATCAGAAAGCTCTGGAAACTGTTTTTAACACATCCCCATGATTTCTTTTTCCCTCCCAAAGTGCCCCGGCAAGCGGAAACTCAAATGAATGAGCCTGGTAACACAGCAGGAGCAAAAGGACAGGCGCAACTAAAGACCAGCCGGCAAAGAGAGCCTGCTAACAGCAAAACCTGATAACCGAAATTCAATAAAAGAGAAATGAAGGACGCTCTTAAATGGTAAAAAGAGCTTACGCTAAAATTTAAAAGAGGCTAGCCTTAACAGCATGAGTGGTCGGAAGAAATTCCGGCCACTTTTTTTATGTTTTGAAGAGTCTG
>NZ_ANNU01000044.1 GCF_000346615.1 Nafulsella turpanensis ZLM-10 | reverse complement strand
TTAAAGCTAAATTAATTATTTTTTTAACTTTGACACAGTTCCATTTACAGTCTCCTAAAATCTCTTTTGCCTGCTTTTCGAGCTTTACAATTCTTTCCTAAATCTTAGCCTTCACCTTCCTTTTTTTTATTTCCGGTCTGATTAAGGCTTTGTTCCATCTGGCTTTTAGGCAGAGATCCTTTATTGGCCAGGTTTGCATAGGCAGGGCCTTCCAGCACCTCCCCATCGATAGAAAAACGGCTTCCATGGCAGGGGCAATCCCAGCTTTTTTCGCCATTGTTCCAGTGGACAACACAGCCCATATGCGTACAGGCAGCAGATAGGATTTGGAGCTGCCCTTTTTCATTTCTATAGGCAGCGACTTTTTCTCCATTTAACTCCACTATTTTTCCTTCGCCACTGGCAATTCCTTCAAAGCCTTTTTCGTCTCCTTTAAACAGGTAATCTTTTACCAGGTGCTTGGCAACATGCATATTCTCTTCCAGCCATTTTTTGGCAGAGGCTACTGGCGTAAAGCGTTTTGGATCGTACAGCTTAGCCCATTTATTCTCTTTGCCCACAATTGCATCGCTGATAATCATCCCTGCCAGTGTACCGTACACCAGGCCATCGGCTGCGAAACCGGTGGCTATATAGGTATGATTTTCAAGCGGACTGGTGCCGATATAGGCTAAGCCATCGGCAGGCTGATAATTTTGAGCAGCCCATGTGTATTCTATCTTGTCCACCTCAAAATGCTTCCGCAGGTATTCTTCTACCTTTTTAAAGCTTTCTTCGGTGTGCTTTTCATGACCTACCATTTTGGAAGCATCGAGTACCAGCAGGAAGTTTCCTTTTTCATTACTATAGGGGCGCACTGAGTACATTTGCTTTTCATGCTGGTGCCAGTATACACCCCCGGCCGGTAAATTTCCTTTCAACTTAACCGCAAGGGCGTACTCACGATACACCTCCATGGCCGTATGCACCCCATATATGCCAAGTGGCGAGTGAGTTGCTTTTACTACTTTTTTAGCTTTTACCTTCCCTCCACTGGTATGGACGGTACAAGGTGTTCCTTCCTCTACATGCTCCACTTTGGTCTTTTCAAAAATCCTGCAATCAGGACCTGATATGGCAGTTGCCAGAGCCTGAACGTAACGCAGCGGATCGAACTGCGCCTGGTTTTTAACTTCTAAAATAGAATCGACCTGGAAAGGAAAACCGGCGGGAGCCTTACCACTTACCTCCATATTTGTTTTCTTTGCGGCTTCCAGTTCATTCTCAACCTGCTTACTTTTGCTACTGCTTTCCGGAGTAGTAAAATAGTACCAGGGTACTCGCTTAAACTCACAGTCGATGGAATGCTCTTTTACCAGTCGTTCTATAAAGTCGACCGCAGCTAAGCGGGAAGCCACTACAGACTTCATGGTTTCTTCATCGTGTTTGGAGGCTATTTTAGCCAGCCCTTCGCCGGTCGGTCCATAAAGGTTTCCGGTAGAAGAGCCTGTAGTGCCCATTCCTATTTCCCGCTTTTCTAAAATGGCTACACGTTTTCCGGCTTTTGTTAAATTATAGGCTGTGGTGAGACCGGTGATGCCGCCACCGACAATGGCTACATCTACTTCAATATCTTCTGTTAAGGGTGGATATTTTTGAGGACTGGTCGTTGCACTCCAGATTGCCTGAGTGTAGTAATGATTTGTTGCCATGGTTTCTCCTTTCTTTTTTTAAACAACAGGAAAAAAGAAACATGGTTTTAATCAAGACTTTGTTAATCGGAAAGGAGAAGCAGGGCGACCCAATCAAAGAGAAAGGCTGATGATCAGGGAATTACCGAAAAAAAATGGTGAAAAGGCAAAATTTAGAGACAACATCCTTCTTCCTGAGTGAAAGCTTTCATTCAAACCGCCTTTTGTATCTCCTGTTGACTGAGAATCTGGAGAAGAGTAGCCTCTCCCAATGGTTTGCTTAGGAAGCCTTTTATAGCAGGTTTCATTTTCAGGCAGGCAATTTGTTCCTCTACACTTAGTATCGAAAGCATATAGGTTCGCTGCAGGAAGTCCGGTGCCATTGCTTCCAATGCTGATATAAAGCCACCACCGTTCATATAAGGCATTTCATAATCAAGAAAAATGCACACTTCTTCTACCGATAAATGGCCATCTTCAATTTGTTTTTTCAGGCCCTGAACAAGCTCCAGGGCTTTATGTGCTCCTGGTACACTTATTACCGACTCTGCAAAGTTAAACTTTTCAAGCACCGCTTTTACAACGAATGTATCCATCTCATTATCGTCGATAATCAGCCCCAGTTTGATTCTCCCCATAGCTTAAACCTCTAAACTTTTTAACAAAGATATTAATCGACTTTTCAAATCCTACAAAATTTTATAGAAATATCCCAGTTTAACAAAGCAAGTATCAGACTATGAAAGCACCTGCTTTTTAAATATAAAAAAATGGTACAATCAAAATTAGACAGCCATTCAGCCAAAGGTTTCTTCCAGCAATTTCTGTATTTTTACCTGTACTTTTAAAGATTAATTTTACCAATATGGCCTCGACCCTGCTGCTCTCAGGTTTTGTGTTGCTCTTCCCTGCCCTAACACTTTACAGTGAAAAGAAATATCGCCTGGCGGAGTGGGTGGGTGCCGTTGTGATCTGCTATGCAAGTGGCATGCTGCTGGCGAATTTTCCCGGTATTGCCATCAATACTGGTCTGTTTAACACCATCAGTGAAGTAAGCGTTAGCCTGGCCATTCCTGCACTGCTTCTATCAGCCAATCTTGCCGATAGCTGGCAATATGCCAAACCGGCTTTTCTTTCCTTCGGCCTATGTACGCTGGCCGTTACCCTTAGTGCCACGACGGCCTATTTCTTCTTTGCCGGCAACGGACTGGAAAGCTGGAAAGTATCGGGAATGCTTATTGGGGTATATACCGGCGGCACTCCAAACATGAGTGCAATTGGCAAAGCGCTGGAAGTAAAAGAGGAGATTTTTATCCTGATTAACAGCATCGACATCTTCCTGAGCGGCCTTTATTTTATTTTTCTGATGACTTTTGCTCAAAAACTACTTCAGGCATTCCTCCCCAAAACCCACCATGACAAAGATCTTTCCTCCCCCACAGAGCCGGATGCAGCCTTTCGGCAACTGCCGCTTCCCAGTAAATTTAAAAATGTCCTCATCAGCTTAGGAATTGCAGCGCTTATTCTCGCTTCTGCGGCTGGCCTATCTCTTATTTTTACGGGTGGAATGAGTGCACCGCTCGTCATCCTCATGTTAACTAGTCTGGGACTGGGAGCTTCTTTTCTACCATCCGTCAGGCGAATTGAAGGAAGTTACCAGACAGCGCACTACCTCTTGCTGATCTTTGCGCTCTCCATTGGTTTACTGGCCGATTTCAGCCAGCTGCTTGCTACCGGCTCTGCCGTTTTCTGGTACTGCAGCAGTGTTTTCCTGGGAGCTATTTTACTCCACTACCTGATGGCCGCTTTCTTCCGGATCGATACAGATACAGTCCTTATTACTTCCACGGCTGCAATTTTTGGCCCTGCTTTTATAGGGCCGGTTGCCAACAGCATTCGAAACCGGCACCTTATTGTGGCGGGTATTACCACCGGTATGCTGGGCTATGCCATCGGTAACTATCTTGGGCTTGCCGTGGCTTACCTGCTGCGCCCTTAATAATCAAGGTGAAAAGAACTCTCCAGTTGTGTTAGCTTTTCTTCCAGAAAAGCAGCAAGTACTCCATACTCCATAGGGTCGTCCTTCTCCAGGAGAGAAGCAAGCGATCGAATACCTGCCGGTGTTCGAATGGTATCGTAAACCGAAATCCTTAACAGCGGAATATAATGCACAACAGGCAGCATATCCTGCATAAAATCATTTAATGCCATATGCGGCGGCTGTAACTGGCTTTTCTTCCTTATGTGACCGGCAGCATTCCTGTTCCTTCTATCTCCCCCATCAAGTCCCCCATCCCCTTTCTGGCAATAGGCCTTGTATCTCTTAAGCTGGCAAATAAGCGGCTCGTTATAAACAGAGGACTGCAAAGTCAGCATTCGATATTCATTAAACTGCCCTTCTTCATCGATCGCAATGGCTATCCCGTTCACTTCCGTTTCTACCGGCCGCACCTCCCGGGGAACTGCTTTTGCAATCCTTAATAGCCTGGCCATTTCCTGTACCTCAGGCAGCAAGCCAGCATATTCAATGTCTGTCAGGCTAAGTGCAGGCTGTTCTCTGGTTAACGTTAGCCCCATATAATGGACCAGCACTTTTTTAAGAACCAGCCGGCGCTGATTTATAAAACCCTCCGGCAAAAAAGGAAGCCGAAAAAAATGAGGCTGCACACTGGCAGGTTTAAGCCTTTCCATGGGTGATGCTATTAAATATTATAATATACAAAATTTTCTATCCATACGCTAACAGAGAAGGGTAAATTCTCCTGTCTTCCACCACCTGTCGTAAACAGGAAGCCTTCAGGCAATATTTCAGCAACTTTATCTAAAGCGGTTAAAAAAAATTCTTTAAGTTTAACGTTTGAAATGCCACTGGAGGCACATTTTAAAGCATGAAGAATATTTTTAACTACGGAGAAGACCGCCTTACCGCTTCTGCAGCACTTAAAATTGCAACAGGGAAGCTGGAAGGCTGCCTAAGCGATACCGCACGCCAGAAAGTAACGGCCAGCAGACAAGCTGTAGACGACATTGTGGAACGCGGCAAAGTGGTATACGGAATTAACACTGGCTTCGGCTCACTTTGTAACAAAATAATTTCAAAAGAAAATACGCGAAAGCTGCAGGACAATATCCTGCGGAGCCACAGCGTAGGTGTTGGCGATGCCATCGAGCCTACCATTGCCAAGCTAATGATGATTATTAAAGTACAGGCCCTTAGCCAGGGCTATTCCGGCATCAGCCCGGAAGTGCTCGACCGCATCATCTGGCACATTAACACCGACATTATTCCTGAGGTTCCTTCGCAGGGCTCTCTTGGTGCTTCGGGCGATTTGGCGCCCCTGGCTCACCTTTTCCTGCCACTTATCGGCCTCGGAAAAGTATATCAGGACGGGGCACTGAAAGATAGTGCTGCCGTGCTGCAGCAGTTTAACCTGTCACCAATCAATTTAGGTGCAAAGGAAGGACTCGCCCTCATCAATGGCACCCAGTTTATTGCTGCCCACGGGGTAAAAGCACTGGAGCGCCTCCACAACTGCCTGGAAACGGCCGATATAATAGGAGCCATGTCCCTCGAAGGCCTGCTGGGCTCTGCCGCTCCTTTCGATGAAGCGCTTCACCAGCTGCGACCTTTCCGCGGCAACCTGCACGTAGCCCATCGCCTGCGAACTCTCCTTCACAATTCAGAAATGGTTGCTTCACATAAAGATTGTGGCCGGGTGCAGGACCCCTACTCCCTCCGCTGTATGCCGCAGGTACATGGCACCTCCCGCAATGCCTGGCTGCACCTGAAGGAACTGCTCGAAATTGAGCTCAATGCTGTTACCGACAACCCGATTGTGTTCAATGCTGATAAAACAGTCAGCGGGGGCAATTTTCACGGACAACCCCTGGCCCTGCCGCTCGATTATGCAGCACTGGCCGCCGCCGAAATTGGCAACATATCGGACCGCCGCATTTACCTCCTGCTCGAAGGAGGCGTAAATGGGCTTCCCGAACTGCTGATGCACGATACCGGTATCAATTCCGGTTTTATGATTCCGCAGTATACCTCTGCAGCCCTCGTGTCGGAAAACAAGGGACTTTGCTTCCCGGCCAGTGCCGATAGTATCCCCTCCAGCCTCGGGCAGGAAGACCATGTGAGCATGGGATCCATCAGCGGCCGAAAGGCCAATCAGATCCTGGGGAACCTCGAAAACATTCTGGCGGTAGAGCTACTTTGTGCCGCCCAGGCCTTTGACTACCGTAAGCCCATGAAGAGCAGTAAGCTGCTCGATGCCTGTCACGAACTCGTACGAAGCCGCATCGAACACGCGGAAGAAGACCGTATTTTTGCGGAGGATATTCATATCCTCAACCAGATCATCAGAAAAAAGGAACTTTTACATCTAACTGAAGAAGTTGCACAAAATGAAAACATCAACCTCCACGGCCCCTACTATGAAGACTTCGGAATTTATTAAACAATACGCCAGCCACCCCACCTACAAAGCGCCCACCGGTGCTAAGCTGAACACGCGCAGCTGGCAAACAGAAGCCCCTCTGCGCATGTTTCTGAACAACCTCGATGCCGAGGTGGCCGAAGACCCTGCGAACCTCATTGTATATGGCGGTACCGGTCAGGCTGCCCGTAACCGGGAGTCGGTAGAAAAAATTATTGACATCCTCCTGAACCTGGACGAAGACCATAGTCTGCTGGTGCAGTCTGGTAAGCCGGTAGGTGTACTCCGTACTCATCCGGAAGCACCACGGGTGCTTATTGCCAACAGCAACCTGGTTCCTGCATGGGCTAACTGGGAGCACTTCCAGGAACTCAAGGACCGCGGCCTGATGATGTACGGCCAGATGACTGCCGGAAGCTGGATATATATAGGTTCCCAAGGTATACTCCAGGGCACCTACGAAACCTTTGCCGAATGCGGCCGCCAACACTTCGGTGGCGACCTCAAAGGACGCCTGCTTGTTACCGGCGGTTTAGGCGGCATGGGCGGCGCTCAGCCACTGGCAGCCACCATTGCCGGTGCAGCTTTCCTTGGGGTAGATGTAGACCCAAAGCGCATCGAAAAGCGTATCCAGACGCGCTACATTGATAAAATGACCTATGACTACGAAGAGGCCAGGCGCTGGGTACTGGATGCCAAAGCGAAAGGCGAAGCCCTTTCTGTAGGCTTGGTAGGCGATATAGGCGATGTGCTGGAAAGGCTTATTGGCGATGGCATTACTCCCGATGTGCTCACCGACCAGACCTCTGCCCACGACCCTGTACATGGTTATGTACCCAATGGACTTAGCCTGGAAGAGGCAGAAGCACTGCGCAAAAAAGACCCCAAAGCTTATAAAGAACGTTCGCTTAAAAGTATGGCACGGCACGTAGCCTTTATGCTGGAGCTGCAAAAGCGGGGTGCCAAAACTTTCGATTATGGTAATAACCTGCGCGAGTTTGCCCGTCAGGGCGGCGAAGAAAATGCTTTCGACTTCAATGGCTTTGTGCCGGAATACATCCGCCCGCAGTTCTGCGAGGGCAAAGGCCCTTTCCGCTGGGCAGCATTAAGCGGCGACCCCGGGGATATTTACGTGACCGATCAGGCCCTGAAGGAAGCCTTTCCCGATAATGAGCACATGATTCGCTGGCTCGATGCCGCAAGGGAAAAGGTAGCTTTCCAGGGCCTCCCCTGCCGCATCTGCTGGCTCGGCATGGGCGAGCGCGAAAAAGCAGGCTTAATTTTTAATGACCTAGTCCGGACAGGTAAAGTGAAAGCGCCGATTGTGATTGGTCGCGATCACCTTGACTGTGGTTCCGTTGCTTCCCCTAACCGCGAAACCGAAGGCATGCTCGATGGTTCCGATGCCGTATCGGACTGGCCGTTGCTCAACCTGATGGCTAATACCGGTGGTGGTGCAACCTGGGTAAGCTTTCACCACGGCGGCGGCGTAGGCATGGGCTATTCGCAGCATGCCGGCATGGTCGTACTGGCCGATGGTACTGAACGCGCCGAACGCTGCCTGAAGCGGGTTCTCTTCAACGACCCTGCCATGGGTGTTATCCGCCATGCCGATGCCGGTTATGAAAAAGCCGAAGAATTTGCGGATCGTTTTAAGCTGAAGGTTTAATCGTGCAAACATAAGAAAAGGAAGAGGTTATACCTGGCCTCTTCCTTTTTACATAATCAATCTTCCTTTATCATCGTCAACTGCTTTCCTGAACAGAAGCAAAAGTGCTAACCAAAGCTTAAATGAAAACTTATTGCCTCACTCTCTTCTTTTTTATTTCAGTCTCACTGCAGGCACAAACCATCAATGGTCATGATACTGCTGCAGTTAAAACCATTGACGGAACCATTAACGAAGTGCTAAAAATAGTAAGTGGAGAAAAGGGAGTGAAAAGAAACTGGGAGGCTTTCCGATTCCTTTTTACACCAAATGCTCAAATCACTGTTTTAAGACATGAAGAGAATAATGTGAATGTTCCAGTCACTTACTCCTTAGAGGAATTTGTGAGGCTAGGAATGAGGTTTTATGAAAATGATGGCTTTATCGAGTATGAGCTTAGCAAAACAATCAATGAGTACAATGGAATTGCGCACGCATTTCAAAGTTACTATGCAAAAGAATTGGAAATTGAAGAGCAGGGAATCAATAGTTATCAGTTAGTCCATGATGGAAAGAGGTGGTGGATTGTAAGCCTTTTATGGACGAATAACAGGAATGGGGTTCCCCTGCCCGAAGAGTATAAAAAATAAGTATTGCAACAAACAGTCCGACTGAATTACCGGCAAAGCAAAAACAGGAAAACAATTCCTTTATTAGAACCTTTTTCTAAAAGACTATTTTTGGCCTGAAGAGGCTAGTTATTAAAACTTTTTAATTTCATGCACACACTCATTGGCCCTTTCAGCCAGATTATACCCCTCGACAACTTAGCTTTTAAAGGCCCTCTGACCGATGAAAACCTGCGCACCATTGATAAGGGAGGGGTACTGGTAAAAGATGGGAAAATAGCAGCCACCGGCCCATTTGAAGAGCTATACAAAAGCCGGCCGGCTGGTACAGAGGTACAGGAAATAGAAGAACAATCGGTTTTACTGCCGGGCTTTATCGATAGCCACACCCATATTTGTTTTGCCGGCTCCCGTGCCCGTGATTACTCCCTGCGTGTGGCTGGTAAAAGCTATCAGGAAATATTGAAACAGGGCGGAGGCATACACGATACGGTTGGTAAAACCCGCGAAGCCAGCGAAGAGGATTTGGTACAGAATATCATCAGGAGAGTTCATCGGCATATCAAAGAGGGTGTTACAACCATTGAAGTAAAAAGCGGCTATGGATTGAATGTGGAAGAAGAGTTGAAAATGCTTCGTGCCATCCGGAAGGCCGGTGAACAGGTATCAGCGGAACTGATTCCAACCTGCCTGGCTGCCCATGTGAAGCCCAAGGATTTTGCCGAAGCATCGGACTACCTGACCTATATACTGGAGGAGCTGCTTCCGAAGGTAAAAGCAGAAAAGCTGACTGAAAGGGTGGATATATTTGTGGAGCCGGAAGCTTTTCCGGTAGACGCCTCTCGCCCTTATCTGCAAAAAGCGAAGGAAATGGGCTTTGCCCTCACCCTGCATGCCGACCAGTTTACCAGCGGCGGCAGCCTTTTAGCCACTGAAATTGGAGCCCTGAGTGCCGACCATCTTGAATCCAGTACTGAGCAGGATGTAAAAGCTTTGGCTCATTCCAATACCGTCGCTACCGTGCTACCTGGCGCTTCCTTAGGCCTGGGGATGCAGTACTCTCCAGCCCGCCGCCTGCTCGATGCGGGTGCCTGCCTGGCCATTGCAACGGACTGGAATCCAGGTTCCGCTCCCATGGGGGATTTGTTACTGCAGGCTTCCTTATTGGGCGCCGCCGAAAAGCTGAGCATGACCGAAGTGCTGGCCGGCCTCACTTTCCGCGCAGCGGCTGCCCTTGCTCTTACCAACAGAGGAACTCTTATCAAAGGGGCTTTGGCCGACATGCAGAGCTTTCCAACCCACGACTTCCGCGAAATCCTCTACTTCCAGGGCAAACTGAAAGCCAGGAAGGTCTGGAAAAGCGGAAAGCTTCTACAGGCCTAACCACCTTCACTCAAGACTAAGGACTCAAGACTATACCATGTACCAGGCACCCGACAAACAAATCTGGAAAGGACGAATTGACCCCGAAGATGGCGCCAAAGGACTTCGCTGGCACCAGGTGGTAAAACCACTCAAGCTGAACCAGGAAGTACAGCTGAGTGGGCAGGAAAAGAATATTGCCTTCCTGGGCTTTTGCTGCGACGAAGGCGTTCGCCGGAATAAAGGCAGAGTGGGTGCACAGCAGGGCCCTGATGCGCTACGCCAGGCCATGGCAAGCCTGCCGGTTCATTTTAACAGTGAAAAAGTAGCTCTTTTCGATGCAGGCAATGTTATTTGCCCCAACCGGAACCTGGAAACGGCACAGGAACTACTGGGCCAGAAAATTGCCTATTTACTGGAGCATGGGTATTTTCCTGTTCTTCTGGGTGGAGGGCATGAAATAGCCTATGGCCATTATCTTGGCATCCACCAGCACCTGAAAAAGTATTCTGAAGCAGCCTTTGGCATCATCAATATCGATGCCCACTTCGACTTGCGTTCTTACGCCCGGGACTCCAGCAGTGGCACCCCTTTCCGGCAGATCGCCGACTTAAGAAAAAATCATAATAAAGACTTCCAGTACCTCTGCCTGGGCATACAACCCACAGGAAATACTCCCGCACTTTTTAGTGCAGCCAAACAATTTGACACGAAATACCTGCTGGCAGAGGAGGTGCGGGAAAGTAAACTTCCTGTTATCAAAAAGAAAATCAACAGCTGGCTCGATAAAAAGGACTGGATCTATCTTACGCTCGACCTCGACGCCGTTAGCGCCGCCCATGCTCCGGGAGTAAGTGCGCCCTCCGCTCACGGACTCGACCCCTTTGTGGTTCGCGAACTTATCCTCCACCTGATTCGCTCAGGTAAAGTGCTTAGTATGGATATTGCCGAACTTTGTCCGCTCCACGATCAGGACCAGCATACCGCCAAGCTGGCCGCCGGCTATGTGTTTGAAGTGGTGCAGGCTATTGCTGCCGCCGCCACCTCCAAAACCACTGACTCCGAAGATCCGGTAAAATAAAGAGTAAAAGTAAAGAGGGAATCAGGGCTCGCCTGGTTCTGCTCATCAGAAAGGTACAGATAATGTTTGGGGAATAAAGAAAACTCATATACGTACCTTTGAGAGATTCTTTGACTTTTTTGGCAAAGGGGCATCTGCTTATCTTTCCGAAAAAAAAGTATGAAAAGATTATTTACTCTTTCCTTTATCCTGTTTTCCTGCCTCTCTATTTGTAACGCACAAAAGTATTTGCCTGCGACTCTTCACTATACAGATGGAAGTATTGTAAAAATGTTATTAAAGGCCACTCCCCCCGATGGCAAAAAAGTAACAGCCAAAGCCAGCGAGGAAGCGAATAAGGAAAAAATTGACAGCGAACTTCTCTCCAAAATTATTTTCGAAGAAGAAACAGGTCCTGTAGTATATGAGCGACATGCCCTGAACTTCGGTGGCAGGGTAAAAGACAAGCAATGGGTACAGGTGTTGGCGAGCGGACCTGCTACTCTCTATGGACAGGGAGGCGCAATGGGCATGATGCGTGCTGGGTTCGCCCACACGGTAACGGATGTCACTTTCTTTGCCAAACGAACATCAGAAGAAAACCCTTCTTTCCTGGGGGTGCATATTACCTCAGGCGCCATGCCAATTGGATATAACAAGCAATTCCGGAAATTTGCAGGTAAGTACTTCAGTGACTATCCTGCCCTTGCAGAAAGAATTGACAACAAGGAATTTAAAGTGTCTGATGCTTTAATGGTGGTGAATATTTATAACCAATGGGCATCAAAAAAGTAACTACGGCTTAATTCAGCCGGCTTGGAACCCCTTGCTTAAAACTTAGCCAAACCGGAGTTTTCTCCTGCTAAGAACTGCCGTTCGGTTCTTAGCAGGAGAAAACAGGCAGTCAATTTCCAAAGAAGAATTCTTCCATTTATATATATTCAGCACTGCTGAATTAACTAAAACTATCATGAAAAAGCCGCTATCCATTACTCTCTTTCTTTTCGTTTTTCTTCTCTCGGCCTGCACAAAAGAAGGCATGAGCCCTTCCGGCAACTCTCTCACCCTAAACGGCGCTCCTTTTGAGGTGGCTACAGTATCTTTACTGGGCGTATCG
Organism: Nafulsella turpanensis ZLM-10; assembly: GCF_000346615.1. Lineage (GTDB taxonomy): Bacteria > Bacteroidota > Bacteroidia > Cytophagales > Cyclobacteriaceae > Nafulsella > Nafulsella turpanensis. The sequence goes on along the minus strand of NZ_ANNU01000044.1, from coordinate 65,271 downwards.
CTTGAGGGTGAAGGACATGCCGGCCTCACCTTCACCGGCAGGGAAGGCACCACCGCAAAAACGCTTACAGTTGATTTTGAGTATTCGCCTGCTCAGGCAGTTGATGGAACCTATGCGTTTCCTCAAACCAATGGAGCCCGCCTCCTGAATGACTGGCTGACCAACTTTACTGAGTTTAATTTTAGTGGTGAAACGAACTCCACCAATCTTGAAAAAGGCACTGTTACAATCAAGGACAATGGCGATTCGAATTATACGGTTACTATTGATTTAACCATGACAGATGGTAAAGTATTCAAAGGAACTTACCGTGGAGATGTACAGGCAGTTTTTAATAATGGATAGAACAGAGTTTTCTTTTTAAAAAAGGCCGGTGCCGGAAGAGGAGAACCCTTTACCGGCACCGGCCTTTTTTTCTCTGTATCTTAAAGTGAACTAATGAATTAACTTTTCTAAAAAAAGCTTTTTAACTTCTAAAGCTCCAGCTTTAAGGGAAGCAAGTTTCTGCTCCCATCCTGCGACAGGGTAACGACATATAGCTGCTCATATTCACTCTCGTCCAGCGCCTGAAGTTTATTTTCCTTTAAGAGTAAATTCACCGCAAAAGGAACCGTGTTCGAATGACCAACTACCACCACTGTTTTTCCCTCGTATTCCATTAGCAGCTTTTTAAGCCACTCCTCCTGCTTACGCGGATCGTACAGCTGTACCTCCAGTCCTTTTTGCTGTGCCAGCGGTTGTGCAGTGGAGCGGGCACGAAGGTAATTACTGCTAAAAACAGCATCGATTGGCGTATTACTCAGCAGGCCCGCAACAGCCCTTGCCCTTGCTGTGCCCACTGCCGTTAATGGCGGATCGGATGTGCCATTATTAGCCTTTTCTGCATGACGAAGTAGGATAATGGTTGTCACAGCAGGAGATGTCTGCTGTGCCCACAACGGAACATTCCCTGCCATTAGCAGAAAACAACCCATGTAAAGCAGACAGAACAAATTCTTTTTCATGGAACAGGAGGAGAATTAAAGACTTATTTAAGCTGGCTACCACTTTTCTTTTCAGTTCAAAACAAGCAGAAAAGCTTGATTCATTTTCTCTTTCTTTTCCAAACTAAAGAGAATGCCAGTGACTTCCGCAGGGTAATTGATGAACGGATAAAAGAGCCACCGGAATGGTTAAAAAAGACAAAGCCACTCCTGCAGGGGTGGCTTTGAAATTACATACTTTTCTGAATCCATTCTAAAGTTAAGCGTCAATCATTTCGCCTAATATCCGAACGCTCTCTTTAATGTAGGGGTCCTTTTCCTCGAGGGGCTCTTTCTCTTCGGCTGGCTCTTCTGCTTCCAGCTCACTTCCTATCTCTTCTTCCAGCAACTCCTCTCTCATGCTTTCCAGCTCTTTCAGCTCTTTCTTTCTTTCTGCCAGGTTCAGGGAAAGGCGGGTATCTTTCCTGGCCTCCTTCATGGCCTCTATATCTTCCACAAGGTCTATCAGCTCTTCATCTGTTTTGAGGCGCTGCTGGTAATGAGCTCTCAGCTCTGCAATCAGGTCTTCTGTAACAGCATTCACAGGTACAAAGTCAGTATCTTTAATCTGGTCCCATGGAAGGGCGGCGGGGTAAGAGCTCTCCCCAAATTCCTCGCCACTAAACTCCGAAGGAAGCTGGATATCAGGCGTAACTCCTTTATGCTGGGTACTGCTGCCTGTTACCCGGTAAAATTTGGCAAGCGTCAGCTTAAGCTGCCCCAGCTTTTCATCTGTTCTGGCAATGCGGTCGAGGTCCAGGAGATTCTGTACAGTTCCTTTACCGAAAGTCTGCTCGCCTATGACTACTCCACGCTTATAGTCCTGTATGGCTCCGGCAAAAATCTCAGATGCCGAAGCGCTAAAGCGGTTTACCACTACGCCCAGCGGTCCTTCATAAAATGTTTTAGGGTCCGGATCATCGCCGGTTTCTACGCTGCCATCGGAGTTCCGCACCTGCACCACAGGCCCTTCAGGAATAAAGAGTCCTGATAACTCAATGGCTTCAGGAAGGGAACCGCCTCCGTTATAGGTAAGGTCGATCAGGAGAGCATCCATTCCATCGGCTTCAAGCTCTGTAATAAGTTTTCGTACATCACGGGTGGTACTGCCATAGTTTGGGTTTCCTGCCTGTGCTTCTTCGAAATTCATGTAAAAGCTCGGGATGGTAATGATCCCAATCTGATACGTTTTACCATTTTCGGTATAAGGTACCATGGTTTTCCTGGGCCTTTCGTTTTCCAGCTTAATTTTATCGCGAACTAAGCTTATTTCTACCGGCAGTGCCCCGGCACCATCTTTGGCCCGCAAGATGTTCAGGCGAACAGTGGTGCCTTTTTCGCCGCGGATTAGCTGTACCACATCATCGAGGCGCCAGCCAATTACATCAACCATTTCTCCGTCTTCACCCTGTGCCACACCAACAATCCTATCATCTTTAAAAATAAGTTTGCTGGTAAAGGCAGGGCCACCGGCAATTACATCTGCTACTTTTGTATAATCGCCATCCTGCTGTAATGAGGCGCCAATTCCTTCCAGGGACTGGCTCATATTTATTTTGAAGTTCTCAGCCGTTCTGGGAGAGAAATAAGCGGTATGGGGGTCGTACGATTCCGTAAAGGCATTCATATACACCTGAAACACATCAATAGGTTTATTTTGCGAAATAAAACGTGCCATCCGCTCGTAACGGTCATCGAGCGTTTCATGAATGTCTGCCCATTCTTTATCGGCGAGCATCAGAGAAAGTGCCTGGCTCTTAATCACCTTCCGCCACAATTCATCCAGTTCTGCATCGCTGGCAGCCCATTTGGCATTTTCACGGTCGGTTTCATAATATTCATCCAGCGTAAAATCATATTCCAGCTGCACCAGCGAATCCACCTCATCCATCCTGCCTGAAAAGCGCTTTCTAAAGGTATTATAAATATCATAAGCAGCACTCAAGTCGCCTTTTTTCAGGTAATCATCAATTTTATAGCGGTACTTCTCAAAACGATCGATATCTTCCTGAAGAAAGTAAACTTTAGAGCCATCCAGGCTGCTTAAATAATTATCGAATATTACGGAAGAGAGAGAATCGTTCAGGTTTTGCTTCCGGTAGTGGGCCTGATTCAGCACGCCAACCACAATTTGCGATTCCTCAGAGAGTTTTTTGGTAGGTACCAGTAAAGTGGTATCGGAGGGGTCGAACTGGTAAGCAGCCGTATCCCTGGCCTGGCATTGTACGGTTAAAAAAGAAAAGAGGCTCAGGATTACACCAGCCACAACAGGTATTCTTTTCATGTAATTTTGGTTTTAAATTTTAACAGGTTCCGGTGTTTTAAAGGTAAGTTCTTCTATTACACCAGAGACCAAGACATTAGCATTTGCATGGGAGCAGAAAAGCCCTGCCGGCTTTCCTTTACTACAGCTGCTCCTATTATTATTACTTTTTAAATCAAATACTGTTCCACTTATTTGCAAAGAAACAGCTTTAAAGGTTTTATAATTTTCCCTGAAATACAAGCCATTCATGTAATTATGGCTAAACCACCTGTTTTCAGGTACCACATTTTCCATATTCGCAATTAGCGCACCTCTTAAAGGATAGAGGAAGCGGCTCACTTGCCCATCTTGATTATCCTTACTAATATAGCAGAACTTAGTGGCAGGAAACATGATACTTTTCCAACACTCCTAAAAGCCCTTCTGGTTCAAACTTTCTTAACCATCAACGCTCAGGGAGTTATGGTTGGCATAAAAGCCGCTACTCTTTTAGGTGTTTTTAATATGACTCTACCTGCTTTACCATTTTTTAAGCCCTGCTCCTGGTGGCAGGGATGCCTTCAGCTATCGTTGCCGCTCCTTTTCCTTTGCCTTCTCTCCATCTCATTGCAGGCACAGCAGCCGGATAGTATACAGGACAGGCGCATGAGGGCCCTTCTGGCAGGAGGTGCGGCTGGCTACACAGGCCTCCTCTTTGGCCTTAATGCTCTTTGGTATAGTGAGCAGGACCAGAGCAGCTTTCATTTTTTTAATGATAACCGCCAGTGGATGCTGGTCGATAAAAGTGGCCATGCTTACAGTAGCTTCCACTTAAGCCGAATAGGAGCGGAAGCTTTTCAGTGGGCAGGCCTGCCAAGACGGAAAGCCCAGCTGTATGGCAGCCTTGGCGGCTGGCTCCTGATGACTCCTGTTGAAATACTGGATGGGTTTTCTGCCGAGTATGGTGCCTCCTGGGGAGATGTGGCCGCAAACAGCGTCGGCAGCCTCCTGTATGCAGGGCAGCACCTGGTATGGGAAGAAGTCAGGATTAAACCAAAGTTCTCCTTTCACACCACCCCATTTGCTGCAGAAAGACCCGGCACCCTTGGCCATACCCTTCCCACGCAAATACTGAAAGATTATAATGGACAGACTTACTGGCTGGCCGTCGACCTGAAAAAGTTTTTGCCCGACAACAGCCAATATCCTAAATGGCTACACCTGGCTTTCGGCTATGGAACCACTGATATGGTATATGCCCTGCCGGAATCCAACCGGCTGAGGGGATATGAACCCCTGCAGCAATGGTACCTTGCACCTGATATTGATTTAAGCCACCTGAAGGGAAAGCGAAAATGGCTCAATGGGCTTATATTTTTACTCGAAGGCCTTCACCTTCCTGCCCCCGCACTGGAGTGGAACAGGAACGGAATCCGCTTTCATCCGTTATATTTTTAAAGAACCGGGAAATACTCTCCGCCAACCGTTCTTAAGTATTTTTGATAATTTAGCAGCAACAGACACAAACAGCATGAATATAGGTGATAAAGTAAGGGTACTCCGCGGAAAGGAAGAAGGAATCATTACCCGCATTATTGATAATAAGCTTATTGAAATAGAAATAGAAGATGGCTTCCAGATTCCCGTACTCAAAAGTGAGGTGGTTGTAGTGGCCAAAGAGGAAACCGCCTACTTTAGGCAGGAAGCCACCTCGGCGCCCGCAGCCACTCAGCCTGTGCGGGTGAGTCCTCAAAATCCACCTGCCAATGAAGGGGTTTTTCTGGCTTTCAAGCCTTTAAATGACAGGGTAGTGGCGGCCTATCTTATCAATAACAGCATTCAGCAGTTGCCCTTTTCTTTTTATGAAGAAAAAAACAACCAGCTGAAAGGAATTGCCTGTGGGAGTCTGGCAGCAGGGAGCTTCAGTAAGCTTTCTGAGCTGAACATTCAGCAATTCGAGCAATGGCCGGCTTATGTTTTCCAATGTCTCTTTTTTTCTCCAAGAGCCACAGATAAGCTCAAGGTACCACTCACGAAAAAAATTAAGTTCAAAGCTTCATCCTTCTATAAGAGCAAGAAGACCGCCCCGGTTTTAAATGCCGAGGCTTACACCTTCAGGCTCGACGAAGAGACCACTACAGTAGATCCACAGCAACTAAAAGAAAGCCTGCAGGCCAATAAAGAAGTACAGGCACAGGCCGCCGGCATTACCGGGCAGCCCCCTGCCCTGCTCGACCTTCATATTGAAAAGCTTAGCCCGGACCCCACAAAGCTCAGTAAGCAGGAAATGCTGCAGCTGCAGCTCGACAGCTTTGAAAAACACCTCGACCTGGCAATTGCGGCCGGTATGGATGAAGTGGTGTATGTCCATGGCGTGGGGAACGGAACTTTAAAAAGCGCTATTCACAAATACCTGGGCCGGCACGAGCAGGTTCTTTTCTTTAAAGATGCTCAAAAAGATAAATTCGGCTATGGAGGAACTCTTGTGAAGATAAAGTAAGCTATCTGAAACAAATAAGCCTGGCTGTGGTCATTTTATTAGAAGGTTGAACACAACAAACCATTCTAAAACAGGAGCTGCCATGGTATTTAACGAATTTATGGAAAGGTTTGCCACTGAAATTAAGGGGCACTTCTCAGCCTACGATAAAAATAAATCCGTCATATTTGTACCCATAACCGAAGGCCGCTTTCAGACAGTACTGGGGTTACAGCGACAGCACACAGGAAATGCCAGAAAAGAAATTGAATTTTCCAGTAAAGTATGTGGTTTTAATAATAACATTAATACTGAAGCCCTCCTGAGGGCCAATGCCACCTTTTGCCATGCCCGCTTTTCTGTTTCGGATAACATAGTAAAAGTAGAAGCATCGGCCTTTTTCGATACAATTACGGAAGCGCTGCTGAAAGAAATTATTTTAGAAGTAGCCACCGTAGCAGATGAATGGGAAATGAAGCTAAGCAGGCAGCATGTAGTGTGAAAGAATTTTGATGCCTGAAAAGAAAGATCACAGGATAAGCATCCGTTATCTTTTAGGAGAGTGCTAAAACAATGTACAGACTTGTATGAATCTGTAACTTTTAATTAATTGGTAAAAAGAACGCAGGCTGCCTTATCGCACCGGCCCCGGCCGGTGAGGAAAGTCCGGGCAACGCAGAGCATCCTACTTCCTAACAGGAAGGGGCCTGTGGCGAAAGCTGCAGGCTACAGCCAGTGCCACAGAAAACAAACCGCCCTGCCTGCAGGGTAAGGGTGAAAAGGCGGGGTAAGAGCCCACCGGTCCTTTAGTGATAAAGGGCGCATGGTAAACCTTAGGAGTTGAAAGACCAAATAGGTTCTGCTTTTCCGGTTTTGGCCGGAAAGAGAGTTGCTCGCTCAATTCTGCCCAGGCAGAGAGTAGAATGGGTAGGTCGATAGAGCCCGCCAGTGATGGCGGGCCCAGATAAATGATAAGGAACTGGCATATGCCAGTTGACAGAACCCGGCTTACAGGCCTGCGTTTATTTTTTAACCCTATTTTTATACAATGGCAAAAATTTTAGTAGTAGACGACGAACAGAGCATCCGCCATACCCTGCGCGATATTTTAGAGTATGAGAAATACGAAGTCGATGAGGCCAAAGACGGTGAGGAAGGCCTAAAGAAAGTAACCAGCGAGCATTACGACCTGGTACTATGCGACATTAAAATGCCTAAAATGGATGGCATGGAACTGCTGGAACGAGCCATGGAAGCAGGTATCGAATCGCAGTTTATCATGATATCGGCCCACGCTACCATAGAAACGGCTGTAGATGCCACTAAAAAAGGAGCTTTTGATTTTATAGAAAAGCCACCAGACCTCAACCGCCTGCTCCTGACGGTCCGGAATGCCCTGGATAAGTCTACCCTGGTAAACGAAACCAAGACCCTTCGTAAAAAAGTTGCCCGAAAGTACGATATGGTGGGCGAATCCGAAGCAATTCTTCAGGTAAAAGAAGCCATTGAGAAGGTAGCCCCTACAGAAGCGCGGGTACTGATAACCGGCCCTAACGGCACCGGTAAAGAGCTGGTGGCCCGCTGGCTGCACGAAAAGAGCGCTAGAAGCGGTTCGCCCCTTATCGAGGTAAACTGCGCCGCCATTCCTGCCGAGCTTATCGAAAGCGAACTTTTTGGCCACGAAAAGGGCTCCTTTACCTCTGCCGTAAAGCAGCGGATTGGCAAATTCGAACAGGCCAATGGGGGTACTCTTTTTCTGGACGAAATCGGGGATATGAGCCTTTCTGCCCAGGCAAAAGTGCTACGGGCTCTGCAGGAGCATAAAATTACCCGGGTAGGAGGCGACAAGGACATAAAAGTAGATGTCCGTATTCTGGCCGCCACGAATAAGAACCTCAGGGAAATGATTGCAGAAAACCAGTTTCGCGAAGACCTCTACCACCGCCTGAGTGTAATTGTTATAAAGGTTCCGGCTTTGAAGGATCGCAAAGAAGATATTCCGCTTTTAGTTGACCGTTTTCTGGAAGATGTCGCCAACGAATATGGCACTGCTAAAAAGAGTATGTCTGCCGCAGGTATCAGAAAGCTACAGGAGCATAGCTGGTCCGGCAATATACGGGAGTTGAGAAATGTGGTGGAGCGCCTGGTAATAATGGGCGCGCAGGAAATAACCGAAGAGGACGTTGTTAAATACACAGAAATCAGCCAGTAAAGGGCTGATTTCTGTTTTTATGCCGAGAGTGCTTTAATTTTACACTTGTTCTACATCAGCTGTTTCAATATTTACCTTATGGTTTTCTCCATCCTGCATGGTGTAAGTAGGGCAAGTTCTTTGAGTACAGGCACCTAAACCGAATAGAACCAGCGCGAAAAGTAAAGCTTTTAATTTCATGATTTTAGATTTTGGTATAACAGATCACAAAACAAATATATCAGTTCTGCTAAAATGCTACAAGTTTACGTAATTTATTAACGCTTGTTGAATTGTTTAAATATATGAATTAACGATTTTGTTAAGAAAAGAGCAATAAATTGCACCCTCTAATCTCTGAATTATCAAACCTGCCTAATATTTCGAATGTACCGTTTGGATGGGATATCCCAATATCCTGTGTTTCTACAAATGCACAGCTATGAACATTTGCTAAATCTACGACATTAACACCTCCACTCCTGCCAAAGTTTACAAAACTAAAAGGATCATTCAGATCGCGAATGTACACCTTCATCCAGGGGGGCGTTTCAAAAAGCCCCTCCCTGCGGGCATAAGCCTGCGATAACAGCTCAGTCATCCCATATTCTGAATGAATTTGAGCTATTCCCAAACCTTTTTTTAAAACCTCATGTAGTTCCGCTCTTATCATTTCCTTACGCCGGCCTTTCATGCCTCCTGTCTCCATCACAATTGCACCACTTAAGTCAGCTCCTTCTTCGGCCAAATCAAGTAAGGCAAAGCTTACCCCTATCAGCAACAGCTTTTTCCCAGCTTTCTTTACCCGCTCTACCTGCTCCAGCAAAGCCTTATGCTCATATAAATAAAAGCCTGAAAGCTTACTGTCGGCCTTCGACATAAAAAAATCGGCCATAGCCACCAGTGAAGAATGCTCCCGCTCCAGGTAAGAAGGAAGCAGTGCCAGGATTGCAAACTGACTTAAGGGTCCATACAGGCGCTCAAAAGCTTTTTGAGCACCCTGCTGATAAAAGCCTATATCCTGAATGTAATGCCTGCTCCGAACTCCGTATCCGGTACCACTACTTTCATAGTATCCTTCCTCCGTCCATTGTCCGGCCCGTACCGATTTCGTTTTGAAAAAATCAATAGGCATAAAAGGAATACCTGATATAGCCGATACTTCTGAGGGTTCTACATTCAGATGCTGCAGGTACTCACCATAAACTACATTTTCCTGTGCCTGAAAATTAAAAACCTCCAGCGCAAGGTCCTCAAAATCAGCAGGGCTCAGCTGTAATACCCGCGACTGCAAATCTTTTAAGTTTTTCAATAGTTATAAAATAAGAGTAACATACAAATATTATAATTTATTCGTTATTTTTAACGATAAGAACTGCTCAGTACATGAAGGATTCACACACTTTATCCACCCTCTTTATTTTTTTGCTGCTGTCAGCCTCTGCCTGCTATGAGGCTCCTGAGTTTCCTGTAGAACCGGAAATCAGCTTTAAGGATGTTACCTTTTACGATACTCCAAATGATCCGACAGACTCGCTGGTCATTTCCATTGCCTTCCAGGATGGTGATGGCGACCTGGGGCTGAAGGGAGATGAACTGGATCCTCCTTACCACTCCTTTACCTTTGAAGAAGACGGAAGCGGCAACGTCCTTACCATTAGCAGCAATGACACCATGCCTCCTTTTACAAGGCCCTATAGCTGCACAAATTATATATTAGGCAGGTTCGATAGTACCGGAGCCTTTTACTATTACAGCACCTCCGATAACAGCCCTTATAAAAAGACTTTTGGTGAAGTGGGGCCAGACACTCTGTACTCTACCCCAAACCCTTATTATTATAATATTTATTTAGAGTTTCTGGTAGAACGGGAGGAAGGATTTGTTCCTTTTGACTGGACCACAGCTCCTCCCGGTGGAGGCTGCGGTATTTCACCTCATGGCCGCTTCCCGATTTTATTTGATCCGAAACTTCCGGATAAGCCATTGAGCGGAACGCTTACCTACCAGTTTATCAATAATGGATTGCTGCCCTACTTCAGGAATGAAACTCTAAAACTGCGGGTCTATATCATCGACCGCGCCCTGCATGTTAGCAATATAGTAGAGTCCCCCCCTTTTACCTTAGAAGAGGTAGAGGCAGGCGAATAGTAGTCAGCAGCAGAAAAAAAGCTTCCCCGCTCAGGAGAAGCTTTTTTGTTTCCTATCCCGAAGGCTTATCCTTTATAAACAGGTGGAAAAGCTTTTGGATCTACCTCTTCCATTAATTTATAAACTGTATCGAATACTGTTTCAATATTAGGCTTGGAGAAATAATCGCCATCGGAAGAATAGGCCGGGCGGTGTGGCTGGGCGGCAATGGTAACTGGCTGAGAATCCAGGTAACGGTACCCCTCCTGCTCTTCGATTACCTGCTGCATCATATAGGCAGAAGCGCCACCGGGTACATCCTCATCCGCAAAAATAATACGGCTCGTCTTTTTCAGCGATTCCACAATGCGGTGGTCCAGGTCAAACGGCAGAAGTGTCTGCACGTCTATTACCTCACAGCTAATGCCAAACTCTTCCAGTTGCTGTGCTGCTTCCATTACAATACGGCACATAGAGCCATAGGTAACGATGGTCACATCCTCCCCTTCTCTCAGTACCTCCGGCACGCCCAGAGGCACTGTAAAAGTATCGATATTGCGAGGTATCCGCTCTTTTAAGCGGTAGCCGTTCAGACATTCAATCATCAGGGCCGGATCGTCTGACTGCAACAGGGTGTTATAAAAGCCGGCAGCCTGGGTCATATCTCTTGGCACCAGTACATACATCCCACGCAGGGAATGAAGAATCATGCCAATGGGGGAACCGGAGTGCCACACCCCTTCCAGGCGGTGCCCTCTTGTTCGCACAATCAGCGGCGCCTTCTGCCCTCCTTTGGTTCTGTACTGCAGGCTGGCAAGGTCATCTGAAAGTATCTGGATAGCATAAAGCAGGTAGTCCAGGTACTGAATCTCGGCAATAGGCCGGAGGCCTCTCATGGCTGCCCCTATGCCCTGCCCAATAATGGTACACTCCCGAATGCCGGTATCGGTTACCCTTAGCTCTCCGTATTTTTCCTGAAGGCCGGCAAAGGCCTGGTTTACATCGCCAATTCTACCTACATCTTCCCCGAATGCAAATACGCGGGGGTCGCGGCTAAGAGCTGCATCGAAGCAGGCCTGCAGTACTTCTCTACCATCTACCTGATCGTCTTCTTCATTAATTTCCGCTTTTACTTCCTTTACCTTTAGTGCGGCCTGCTCCGACTGGCTATGCAGGTGGCTGTTGAAGCGGTCTTTGTTTCTTCCCTCTACCTTTTCCAGCCAGCTCAGCATAGAGCTTTTTACCGGCGACTGGCTTTCGCGCAAATAGCGCAGGGCTCGTTTTACGGCTCTTACTCCATCGAGTCGAACAGGGTTAAGGGTCTCGGCCAGCTCACGCGAAATAGCTTCAATCGGAGCAGCCTCACCGGCTGCCTGCTTCAGCAGTTCCATCGCCTCCTGCTGCTCTTCCTCAATAGAGGCCCTGAAGGCTTTCCAGGCATTATTCTTTGCCTCACGGGCACGGTTCACTGCTTCTTTTTCTATGGCATCCAGCTCCTCTGCCGAAGCCATATCATTCTCCAGTATCCACTCCCGCATTTTGCGGATGCAGTCATGTTCCGCCTCCCATTCGAGTCTTTCTTTGGATTTGTAGCGCTCGTGCGAACCGGAGGTGGAGTGGCCCTGTGGCTGGGTAAGCTCAACGACATGTACAAGGCCCGGTACATGTTCCTCACGACATACCTGCGCCGCTTTCCGGTAAGTATCTACCAGGGCCAGGTAGTCCCATCCTTTCACTACATATATTTCGTAACCTGCTTCTCCTTTTTTGCGCTGGAAGCCGGCCAGTACTTTTGAAATACTGCCTTTAGTGGTATGGTATTCCTGCGGAACAGATATACCATAGGCATCATCCCAAACCGATACCAGCATGGGCACCTGCAATACACCGGCTGCATTAATTGCTTCATAGAACATGCCTTCGGAGGTAGAGGCATTACCGATAGTACCAAAGGCTATCTCATTTCCATTGATAGAAAAATCTTTAAACTCCTGCAGGGCCGGATTCTGGCGGTACAATTTGGAAGCATAGGCCAACCCTACCAGTCGCGGCATTTGAGAGGCCGTTGGAGAGATATCTGAACTGCTGTTTTTCTTTTCAGTAAGGGTTTTCCAGTTTCCGTTTTCGTCCAGCATACGGGTACCGAAGTGCCCATTCATGAGGCGGCCGGCCGAGGCAGGATCGGCCTCTACATCGGTATGGGCATAGAGCTGGGCAAAATACTGTTCTATGGTCAGCTCCCCGGTTGCGAACATAAAGGTTTGGTCGCGGTAATAACCGGAGCGAAAGTCGCCCTCCCGGAAAGCCTTTGCCATGGCAATCTGGGCCACCTCTTTTCCATCGCCAAAAATGCCGAACTTTGCTTTCCCCATAAAAACTTCTTTCCGGCCCATAAGGCTGGCCTGTCGACTTTCACAGGCTAAGCGGTAGTCGGACAGTATTTCATCTGTGGCAATGGCCTTATTTTCTGAAACGGTTGTTGTGTTCGTACCCATTATAAACCGGATTTAAAGTTGAGAATATTTTTATATTCGGAAACCAGCGATGGACCAAATATAATTTTAATAAAAAGCAAAATATGCAGCAATATCAATAAAAAATTTTGTTCATTTTTATTGAATGATAAACAAAATTATAAAAAAAGAGGTAGCATCCAAATCCCTTCCTCCAAGCCAAACTAGCCTTAAAGGCTAAACAGAATGGCATTTAACTTATTTAGCAATGAAAGTTCTTAAAAGCACAAGGCAACAAAATATAATATTTATAATGCAGGTATTTTCAGAATATAATTTAACAGGAATTTTAAATCATTTTAATCTACCTGCTTTCAAACAAATTTCAAACGATTGCATTTAAGGAGTTACTCTTTTCTTATACCAGTGAAAAAGACGAAATGTTTCCTGTTCTTTAACGGACAAATATTATATTTGCCAAAACTTTTAAAACACAAGCACAATGATAATTGGTGTTCCTAAGGAGATCAAGAATAACGAAAACCGCGTAGCCTTAACGCCTGCCGGTGTTCAGGAACTGAAGAAGTTCAACCATCAGGTATATGTACAATCTACCGCAGGTGAAGGCAGTGGTTTCTTAGACGAGGAATATGTTGCTGCAGGTGCCCAGATTCTTCCTACTATAGAGGAGGTGTATGGTATTGCAGAAATGATCATGAAGGTTAAAGAACCGATTGAGCGTGAATATAAACTTGTAAAAGAAGACCAGCTTATTTTTACTTATTTCCACTTTGCCTCCAGTCAGCCTCTTACCGAAGCCATGATTAAGAGCCGTTCGGTTTGCCTTGCCTACGAAACAGTAGAGAAAGCAGATCGTAGTCTGCCACTCCTTGTGCCAATGTCGGAAGTAGCGGGTAGAATGTCTGTACAGGAAGGGGCTAAATACCTGGAAAAACCAATGGGGGGCCGCGGCATCCTGTTAGGTGGTGTACCCGGTGTTCGTCCTGCCAAAGTAATGATTCTGGGTGGTGGTATAGTGGGTACGCACGCCGCACAAATGGCTGCAGGATTAGGAGCCGATGTTACCATTCTGGATATTAACCTGAACCGCCTTCGCTATCTTTCAGAAGTAATGCCAGCCAACGTAAATACTTTTTACTCCAACGAGTACAATATTCGCGAGCTGCTTCCGTCTCACGACCTGATTATTGGTGCTGTCCTGATTCCTGGTAAAAAAGCGCCTCACCTGATTACCCGCGACATGCTGAAAGATATGCGCCCGGGTACTGTACTGGTGGATGTGGCAGTTGACCAGGGCGGTTGTATTGAAACCTGTAAGCCTACTACTCACCAGGACCCGACTTATGTAATTGATGGCATTGTGCATTACTGTGTAGCCAACATGCCAGGTGCCGTGCCTTATACTTCAACCCTGGCCCTGACGAATGCGACCCTTCCTTATGCTATTCAGTTAGCGAATAAAGGATGGCAGAAAGCCTGTATCGATAGCCGAGAGCTTCTTTTAGGCCTGAATGTTATACATGGCGATGTTGTGTATGAAGGAGTCGCGGAAGCATTTGGCCTGCCTCATGTTCCGGCAGAAATGCACCTGAACAGGCATTATGCCCCGGGGCAGTAAACTTCTTCCGCTGAATTACAATTTATGAAGAAAAAGGACTGCTTAGCGGCAGTCCTTTTTTATAAGGGGCTGGAAGGGATTGTAGGCAGGAACTCCCAACTTTGAGTTCCGGGCTTTAGCTGGCAGCAAAAATGCTGAAGCCCATTACTCACTACTAACAAATTTGCCTGCAGCACCTTATTATAAGTAGCAATCTGGTTAAATACCTGCTGATTAATGGTTACCGAAGGGGCTTTGCACTCCACAATCATAAATGGCTTTGCCTGACGGTCAAAAACGACTATATCAGTCCTGCGTTGCAACTGGTGGTACTTTAAACCGCTTTCAGTGGTAATCAGGCCCTTTGGGTAGCGCAGGTCGGATATCAGGTAATGAAGGAAGTGCTGCCTTACCCACTCCTCGGGCGTCAGCAGTAAATACTTGCGCCGGATGCTGTCATAGATATAGAGTTTATCCTGCTGTTTCTTTATTTTGTGCTCAAAGGCAGGCAAATTCAGTTGTATCATTGCGTAAAATTAGAACAAAATAAATATGAAGACAAAAGAAGAGATCGTTGCCAACTGGCTCCCCCGCTATACTGGTGTTCCGCTCGAAAAGTTTGGCGAATATATTTTACTGACCAACTTCATCGGCTATGTAGAAATGTTTGCTGAGAAGTTTGGGGTTCCGGTAATAGGAAAAAGTAAGCCAATGCAAACAGCCACAGCCGAAGACATCACTATTATTAATTTTGGGATGGGCAGTGCTATGGCTGCCACTGTAATGGACCTTTTGAGTGCCATTAAACCAAAGGCGGCTCTCTTCCTGGGCAAATGCGGCGGGTTAAAGAAAAAAACGAAGCTGGGCGACCTTATTCTTCCTATTGCAGCCATCAGGGGCGAAGGAACCAGTAATGACTATATGCCACCCGAAATTCCGGCCCTTCCCTCCTTCCGCCTCCAGCGCTCTGTTTCTTCCATGATTAAGAAGCACGAAATGGATTACTGGACAGGTACGGTTTACACCACTAACCGCCGTGTTTGGGAGCATGATGAGGAGTTTAAAGAGTACCTTCGTTCCATCAGAGCTATGGGCGTTGATATGGAAACTGCCACCCTCTTCATTACCGGCTTTGTGAATGAAATTCCGCATGGAGCCCTACTGCTTGTATCTGACAACCCGATGATTCCGGAAGGGGTGAAAACAGAAGCCAGCGACCGTAAAGTAACAGATGTGTATGTAACCAAACACCTGGACATCGGCATCGACTCTCTCATTGAGTTAAGAGATTCGGGTGAATCTGTAAAACACCTGAAGTTCGAATGACTTCAGATAACACTCCCCGCACTCTTCATCCATGAGCCTTTTTACCAGGCAAAATTTAAATCTCCATCTAAAAGAAAAGCCTTTACTGATCTCCTTCTGGTATCGATAAAGGCTTTTTCTTATTCAACTGATTTCATGCTTTGGGCAGGAAATAAACCAAAATCAAGCAAAGGATTATACCATAGCTAGAGAGGCTGCTCAAGCCACCTCCGGAGCAGGTGCAGGGCTCCAGGGAAAGACTATATGCCTTTGGACCTGAGGCATGCAATGGAACCAACCTATCGGGGAGAAACATGGAGAAGCGGCTCTTCAAGTGAAAAGGCAGGCCGGAAACAAAAAAAGCCCCTCTGTTTAGAGGAGCTCTTATATTGTAATTATTGTAATGGTTTGGTTCTCGCATAGGAAAACCGGTCCTGTTTTTAATCCAGATCGATCTCCTGAGGGGTGGAGTACATCACCTTCAGGGCATTAGCTTCTTTCAGCTCTTCCTGAACATCGGTAATCAAACCCATTTTTGCTTCACTATCCACCTTTAAGGAAATAGTCAGCTGATTTTTTTCCGCTTCATTCAGTTTAGAACGTTCTTCCTCTACAAACTGCACGATATCCTTTACATCAATAAACACATCGTTTATTTGAATTCTGGGTTCTGTACCGTACACGCTTGTTTCTGTGGGCTTACCAATGTATACATAAGATACCAGTTCCACTTTTTCGAGCTTTTTAATTTGCTCGGCACGTGGCAGCTGCTGCTCCACTTTTACTGTATTCTCACGCATAACCGTAGTTACCATGAAGAAGAAGAGAAGCATAAAGATAATATCCGGCAGGGCCGAGGTTGGTATTTCCTGCTTTGTATTTGACTTCTTACGAAACTTGCTCATAATATTTCTCCTCTTTATTTACTTGGTTGGGCAATGGATATCGCCATTGGGATATCTCCTCTTCCTCTCTCGTATATTGCCCGTTCTTCCGGATTATTCAGGTCCAGGTTACGGAATTCTTCTGGTGACACTCCTGCTCTCTCAGCATATATTTCATAATAGGCTCCCTGCAGTTCATCCAGCACCGTTATAAACATTTCGTAGCTGGTACCACGGTTGTTCTTCAGGGAAACAATGGCATCCTGAGGACTTTCTGAAAGCGTTGGATCGTTATTCGGATTCATCACGAATTCTTTCACCATCTCCTTCAGTTTGCTGGGGTCATTGAGCGGCTCATCTTCCACCAACAGGCGGTCTTCTGAGTTGATCAGCACCTTAAAGATATTCCGGTCATTAAGCTTTACTTCCGGTGGCGGCTGGTTTGGGTCCGGCTTTGCAGGAAGTTGTAACAACAAGCCCTTTTCGTTCGGGATTGTTGTGGTTACGAGGAAGAACACCAGCAGAAGGAAAGCGATATCGGCCATGGAGCCTGAGTTAACTTCCGGTGTTCCTCTGTCTTTCTTTCTTGCCATAATTTAATTATCTAAATAGTTTAGAAACTTCTGTAACCGCAATGCTAAGGAGCGCCAGGCCAAGTAGAATATACATGGTAATAATGGCACCTCCTATAATCTTACCGCCACCACCATCAAGGCTGTAACGGGCATAATAAGGCATTACTTCACTATCTGCTAACGCATATCCTATCAGAAAAATTACAGCCAGGGCTAAAATTCCGCCGCCAATCGCTAAGAGGCTGCGAGGATTGCTAAAGGATTTAATCAGGGGCAGAACAATGGCAGCAACAGCAGCCACGATTACCAGAAAATATCCCACATATAGTGCTATATCGAAAAAGCTTGAACTCTCTTCCATACTCTTGTTAAATTTTCGTTTATGATTTAAGAACCTTCTATCTACCTAAAGGTAAATTATCTTCTGGTAGTTAGCTGGTGCTTCACCAAAAGGTCAACCAGGGCGATAGAAGCATCTTCCATCTTATTCACGATAGAGTCGATTTTCGATACGCAGTAGTTATAAAATAACTGAAGGATAATGGCAACAATAAGACCGGCTACTGTTGTTAAAAGGGCCACTTTAATACCATTTGCCACAACAACAGGAGAAATATCACCAGCCTGCTCAATCGCATCAAATGCCTGAATCATACCAATTACCGTACCCATGAACCCAAGCATTGGAGCCAGAGAGATAAAAAGAGAAATCCACACCAGTCCTTTTTCAAGACGACCCATTTCTACAGAACCGTAAGAAATAATAGACTTTTCTACCATATCGATACCTTCTGAGCTACGCATTAAGCCCTGGGTAAAAATAGAAGCGATTGGGCTGCTGTTATTACGGGTAACTTCTTTGGCTCCTTCGATGCCGCCAGTGGCAAGTGCATCTTCTACATTAGCTAAAAGCTTCTTTGTATTGGTGGTAGCCATATTAAGGGTAATAATTCTTTCAATTGCAATGGCAAGACCAAGGATCAGACACAGCAATACAATGCCCATAAATTCCCAACCACCATCGATAAAGTATCTTTTTACTACCTGATGGAAATTTTCACTTTCTTCTCCTTCAAATTCTGCTTCTTCGGCAGCCGGCTCAATAGCAACTGGGGGCGTTTCAACTACTTCTTCTTCCACAGCAGCAGTATCTTCAACGGCCGTTTCCTCAACAGCTTCAGTTTCTACATCCTGCGCAAAAACGGCAGTAGAATTACCGAAGCTCATTACACTAAAAAGCATCAATAAAGCGAATAACTTTTTCATAGTTTAGTTGTTAGTAAGTACTGGTGTTAAATAGGTTAGATTTAATTTCAAGTTGTATTTATTGATTTTAAAAAAATCAGCAGAGAGAGAGGGATTCGAACCCTCGATACCCCGTGAAGGGTATACACACTTTCCAGGCGTGCGCCTTAAGCCACTCGGCCACCTCTCTGTGTAAGTAATATTTCAAAGCAATAAGGCACAAATAAATAGATAAAAAACGCTTTATGCAAATATATAATCCATTTTTTAACGACTAATCCCCGGCCATTTCCCCACACAAGGGCACTGAAAATTCGCTTTTCAGACGGTTCACAGAATAATCTTCGCCAAGTAATAACATTGTCTTTGTCATAGCTGCTTCTGTGGTCATATCTGCCCCACTCAATACCCCTATGTCTTCCAGCAACTTACTGGTTCCGTACCTTCCCTGCATTACCTTTCCGCCATGGCATTGCGATATGTTAAGTACCACTACCCCATTGGCTATAATTTTTTCAAGTGCCCTGATGAACCACGGGAAAGTGGGCGCATTACCTGAGCCAAAAGTCTCCAGCACCACTCCTTTTAGCCCCGGAACGTTCAGCATATTTTCTACTACCTCCTGGCTAATTCCCGGAAACAACTTCAGGATTAAAACCTGTTTACTAAAATTTCGATGGTAATTCAGTTGGCTGTTTGCCTGGTAAGGACGAATAAAAGCTTCATTAAACAATATCTCCACCCCTGCTTCTGCCAGCAGAGGGTAATTATTAGATTCAAATGCATCGAAATGCACACTCTGTACCTTGCGGGCTCTGTTACCCCGCAACAGCCGGTAGTTAAAATAAATGCACACTTCCGGTACTATGGGTGCTCCGTCAGTTCTTTTAGCCGATGCAATTTCCAGGGCAGTAACCAGGTTTTCCCTTGCATCGGTCCTAACGGCTCCAATAGGTAATTGTGCTCCGGTAAAAACAACAGGCTTGTTAAGCCCCTGCAGCATAAAGCTGACTGCCGAAGCACTGTACGCCATTGTATCCGTCCCGTGCAAAACTACGAATCCGTCGTAATTGTTATAGTTCTCATTAATTATGTCTCCGATTTCCTGCCAGGTTTCAGGGGTAGCATTAGAACTGTCGATAAGTTCTACAAAAGAAATTACGGTTAATAATAGGTTATATCGACTCAGGGAGGGGATTTTATCCAGTATCTGCTGAAAATCGAATGGCACCAGTGCTCCTTTTTCATCGTATACCATTCCTACCGTTCCGCCGGTATAAATGATGAGTAAATTTGCTTCCGGATTTTCAGGAGCCGCTGTGTTTATGTGAATCTTTGAGTTAATCATTTGCACTGAACAGGTTTTGAGTGTTGGCAGTGGTGATAGTATATACCTCCTCCAGGCTCTTGCCACTTAGCTCCGCAAGCCTTTGAGCTACCAGCGGAATGTACGAAGGGGAATTGCGCTTGCCTCTGTGAGGGACCGGCGCAAGGTAAGGGCTATCGGTTTCGAGCACCAGGTTCTTTAAATCAATATGTGGCAGTACCTTATCCAGCCCACCATTTTTAAACGTAGCGACTCCTCCTATGCCCAGGAAAAGCCCCAGGTCAACTGCCTTTTCCGCCTCTTCGAGTGTGCCTGTAAAGCAATGGAATACTCCCCTGAAGTTTTCATCTCTGAGTTCCTCTACCAGGGCAAGCGTTTCTGCAAAAGCTTCCCTGCAGTGGATTATAACAGGTATCCCTTTTTCTTTGGCCCAGCGGGTTTGAATTCTGAACGCCTCTTCCTGCTGGGGTAAAAAAGTTTTATCCCAGTAGAGGTCTATTCCTATCTCTCCAACTGCTGCAAAAGGTCTTTTATCGAGCCATTCTTCCACCTTGTACAGTTCCTTTTCAAAATCTTTATTTACGGAGCAGGGGTGCAGCCCCATCGTGGCAACACATTCGGGGTAACGCGCCTCTGTCTCCAGCATCCGGTCAATAGAGGTGTGGTCGACATTTGGCATATATATCTGCAGCATACCTTCATCTCTGCATTTGTTAATTACCTCCGATCGGTCCTTGTCGAACGCTTTATCGTATATGTGTGCGTGGCTGTCTATCCAGTGGTTCATTTCCTATTAGGCTGTTTGAGTAAAAAATTGCCATTTAACTTTTACAAGCTGCAAACTTAATGGAATTCGGTCATTGCCCAAAGAATCCTCCATAGCCATTCCTCCTTCCATGTGCTCCCTCTCCTATTACAGCAGGAGGAAAGCCCCTCTTTTATAAGCTAAGCCTGAAAAGGGATTCCCGTATGATTTGAAATCTGCACCCCTGCCATCCGGGTATGCAGCTTAAATATTTAGCGGTACCTTCTCCCTTTCCAGCTGAAGGAAAACGGCAGCAGGTAAAAAACAAGGAGGTTCAACCCCAGGAACAGCAAATAAATTTCAAAACCGAAGAATGGCAATGATGAGGGCTCCTGAATCCTGCTGAAAAACTGACGGACAACCAACCGCTGCAGCCAGACTTTTGCAATCCATACCCCAACGCCAAGCAAAGGACTTACAAATAAAAGCAGCAAAACAGCCGGAAAGAACAGGGCCTGCACAAATAGTATAGTGACCATAAACCATGGTAACTGCAGTGCCCCTTCCATCCAGCGCCTCCGCTGGTGAAGCAGGTTTTTCCACCGCTCAATGGGTAAGGTATGCGATTTTGCTGTCGGATCCAGGGTATGGAGGCTCCTGTAGCCCAGCCTGCTCAACTGCCGGTGAAGTTCAAAATCCTCGGTAACGGAAAAAGGAATGGACGCAAAGCCCCCAACTTTCCGATAAGCTTCCTTCCGAACGGCCATGTTATTCCCAAAGACAGTTAACGTTTTTTTCGCTCCACGCAACAGGCTGTAAGCTTTGGCAAGCCCCTGGTTTAAAGCCCAGTCGAAGCGTTGCATACGGGCAAAAAAGTGCCGGCCTTCTACTATACAGGTCCCGGAAACAATAGCGACTTCAGGAGTAAAGTGGCCAAGCATTGACTTAATCCATGAGGCGGAAACAGCTACATCGGCATCGGTGATAAAGAAAAACTCAGGCTCCTCCCCTGCTGCATGGGCTAATTGGGCAAGTACATTGGCTTTTCCTTTTGCCTGCCCCCAATCCTCCTCAATATCCAGCACTCTCCAGCCAGCCCTGCCCTGGCAAAAAGCCCCGGCCACGGCTTTTGTCTCATCCTCCGAAGCATCGTTGCCTATCCATACCTGTAGCTTTTCGGCAGGGTAGTCCAATGCGGAGAGAGCGTTCAGGCAGCGGGAAAGACGGGGTGCTTCATTTCGGACGGCCAGCAAAACTGCCACTGGTGGCCACTGCTCCATAGCCGATGCTTCAGCCTCTCTGCTAGTCCGGAGTAGCCAGCAAGCCGCCAGCTTTACGCCCAGCAGGAGCAAAATGGCTGCAAGCGCTATGCTGTACAACAGACTCATAAAGATTGAAAAGCGTAGCCTAAGTTGGTAAAATGTTGGAGGTAGCGGGGCAATACCAGGGAGAGATTCCCGAACGCTTTGGGATTATCGTGAAAAACAACAATGGAGCCATTCTTGGTATACCTGATACTTTTCCTGAGGCAGCTTTCAGCAGAAAGAGACTGATCATAATCGGCCGACAATACATCCCACATAATCATTTCGTAGTGAGGTAGGAGCGCCTTTGCCTGTTCTTTCCTGATACGACCATAGGGAGGACGAAAAAGCCCCGGAGAAGTACCGCCTGCGCTTTTGATTTCATCCGTGCATTGCTGCACATTCAGGAGATATTCATCCTTTCCCGTTTTGCTGCCCTTCAGGTGGTTAAAGGTGTGGTTACCTACCTGATGCCCTGCCGCGAGCGCCCTGTTCAATATCTCCGGATGCTTGCGTACATTATCGCCCACGCAAAAAAAAGTGGCTTTGGCATTAAACTGCTCCAGTACGTCCAGTACAAAAGGAGTTACTTCCGGTACCGGGCCATCATCGAAGGTCAGGTAAATAGTTTTGGCCGTTCTGCTCCTGTGCCATGTATAGCGGGGAAAGGCCCATTGTACCGGTGCCGGTGTAAAATGAAGATACATGGCTAAAGTGCTTTGTAGGCACAGGCCAGCATGGTTATATCGTCGTGGTGCGGGTGCCCATCGCGAAAGCGGTCAATTTCCTGAATAATTCCATCCATGAGTTGTTCCACCCCAGCCTGCTGGTTCTTTTCCAGGTAAGCCTCTAACTGCTCCGGGCCCCATACCTCTTCCTGTTCATTAAAGGTTTCGGTGAGGCCATCGGTATAGCAGAACAATAAAAAGTCATGCAAATCTTTTACCTCTCCCACTTTTAAGAAGGGCAGCTCATTTAAAATCCCCAGAATGGTACTACCTCCTTCCATCATACTTATCCCCGGCTTATCTCTCCGGATAAGGAAGGGAGGGTTATGGCCGGAGTTTACATACTGCAGGCAAGCCTGCTCCTTATCATAAAGACCAAAAAAGGCAGTGATAAAATTTTCGCCGTGGGCATTCTGCATCACCTGATGATTGAGCTCATGAACAATTTCGCGTAAGTTTAACGTCTGTCGCACCATTGTGCGCAGGGAAGCCTGGAAGTTTGCCATTAAAATAGCGGCCGGTACTCCTTTACCCGAAACATCGGCGACACAAACGAGAAACCTGTTTTCTCCTATTTGAATAAAATCGTAATAATCTCCACCTACCTGGTGGTGTGGCAGGTACTGGGCCGTTACCTGTAAGCTATCGGTATTGGGGAGGATGCTTGGGAAAAGGAAGCGCTGTACGTCTTTCGCAATTTCCAGCTCCTTCTGAATGGCTTTCTGCTCGAGTTGCTGCCTGGCCAACTTTTTATTTTCGATGGCCACAATGGTTATATTGGTGAGCGCACGGACGAACTTCAATTCTCCATCATTTTCGTGCAACTGCTTCATTCCATTGTTCAGGAACATATAAGCGAGTATCTGGTCCTTGTGCTTGATAGGAAATACCTGCTGAAATTCTTTTCGATATACCTCCGGCAGCTCTTCCGTACCACTTAATTCCTGGATTTCCCTTACCACTGTTTTTTCGAGTGGAAGTCCTTTAAAGTCGTAGGTATTGCTATGGTGGACTTTGCACACCCACTGCCCTCGCTCATATACATACAGGGCAAACTTGCCGATATTAAGGTTTGCCCTTAGAGTAAAATAAAAAATTCGGTAGAGCTGCTCTTCCGGCAGGTTATTATTGATTGCCTGCGTAACCTCCAGCAAAGCCTCCAGCTCCAGTTTCTTTAATTGATACGCATGCTCAAAATTCAATTGCTCCATTTTATTTTAAAAGTGTTTTAGGATCGAAGGCATCGCGAAGACCATTTCCTAATAAATTAAACGAAAGCACCATCAGGCAAATAGCAATGGCCGGAAAGGCAATAAGGTGCCAGCTGTTGTTGGTACCGATGGCATGGTAGCCCTCATAAATCATAATTCCCCACGAAGGAGTGGGTGGCTGCACGCTCAGGCCTAAAAAACTCAACCCGGCCTCTAATAAAATAGCAGCAGCAAAATTGGCCGTAGCTATCACAATCAGGGGCCCCAGAATGTTTGGCAGAATATGCGCGTAAATAATTTGCCCGTTAGAAACACCAAAAGCCCTGGCAGCCTCAATATACAACTTTTGCCTGATACTGAAAATCTGCCCCCTTACCACACGGGCTACATCTACCCACATGGTAAGTCCCACAGCTACAAAGGCTACCCATACCCCTCTGCTCTGCAAGGCAAGGCTGATAGCAATTACCAGCATAATTCCAGGTATGGACCAGATAACAGACATCAGCCACATAACCAGGGAGTCTATTCTTCCTCCAAAAAAACCCGCCAGAGCCCCCAGCAAAGTTCCGAGTACCATTGAAATAAGGACCGACACAAAGCCTATCGCCAGCGAAATCCGCATCCCAAACAGCAGGCGGCTAAGCATGTCCCGCCCGGCTTTATCGGTCCCAAGCCAATAGGTTCTTTCCTCGATATTATATTCTTCCAGCTCCCGGAGTAGTTCCTGCCTGTTTGTTTCCTGCAACACTCCGAAAGCATCGACATACTGCACCTGCTCACCTTCCGTCCGGTAATTCTTTCCCCCATCAAAGCCGGGGAGGCCGCTTTCGCCAATGTGCAGGGCCTTTACGGTATTGATGAGATCATAATCCTCCCACTCTCCGTCGCGGCCAACCATTTCTGCCCGGATGGTATAACCATCCACTTCATAAGAGTGAATAGGCACCAGTACATAGGGGCTCGGCTCTCCAAAAAACATTTTCTCCAGCAGGCCTGTCTCTTCTTCCACAAAATTTTTCCTGATTTTCAGCAGCTTTGTAGTATATACCGGCACCTGCTTTTGAATCTGGATGGCTCCATCATTAACATTAGGGGTGCTGTCGGGCATAATCAGGCAACCCAGCATGGCACAAATGGCCGAAAGAATAATAATACTTAAGCCAAACATGGCAGGCTTATTTCGCAACAGCCGCTTACGAACGTAGTAGTTTGGGGAATGGTGAAACTGGTTTAACATACTTTACCTGCTGTTATGCGCCAGCAAACCGGCCTTGGTAGCCAGATAATAATATTGCTCCATTTGCTCTTCCTGAATAGTTTCGCCGGAAGGTGCTTCATCGGCCCGATCAATCATCCACCGAACCCATTCTTTTCTGATTAAACTGAGTAAAAGTTGCTTCAGCTCCTGTGCCTCTAACTGGCAGGACTGCTGCAACTCTGCAAATGACTGTACGAAGTACAGCTCGTCCATTACATCAAATTCCTGATCCGTCATACACTTGCATATTTATAAGTCCTGCCTTTCCAGCTAAAGCTTCCAAAATTTACTGCTACTCCAAAATAGAGTACATAAAATGGATATACCAGCTGCAGGAAGATTAAGGCCAGCCATGGTATTTTTTTCCCCATCAGGCCCATTACAGCTTGTAAAAATAACAATTCGATGCTGAACTTCAGCAACACTCCTCCAAAAAAAAGGAACCATTGTCCTGACAGTAACAAATTAAGCAACAGTCCAATCCAGGCTGTATAAAACAGGAAAAGTGAAAGTGCGGTAGCTGCCACAGCCGGTTTCCGGTGCAGACGCCACTTGCCGGCCCAGCGTTTTCGCTGCTGTACAAAAGCTTTCCAGTCGGGCTGTGGAATGGTTTGAACGACGGCCTCCCTGCTCTTAAGAAAGTACACCTGTCGCGGATACTTATTATATATAGCCTGTAATAAAAATTCATCATCACCCGAAGGAATATGAAAATCAGTTCGGGAATGCTCTGCTTCCAGGTAGGCATTTTTCCGGAATGCCATATTAGCGGCATTACACATTCCGGGAAAACCTGCCTTCAGAAAGGCCGCTCCCGTCCCCACCAGACTGGCAAATTCAATGGTCTGCAACTGTGCAAAGAAATTTTTACTTTCGCAAAATGTAACCGGCCCCGACACAAACCGAACATCAGCATTAGCAAAAGAGCGTCCATAGCTTTGCAGCCATCCCGAAGGTAGCCTGCAGTCACCATCGGTAACCAGCACTACCTCCCCTTTTGCCTGGTGTACCCCTAGCGATAAGCCTGCCTTTTTTCCCGCAGCATCTTCAAGCCTGAAAAGGCGAATGCTTAGATGGCTTTTTTCCGCCACCTGCTCTACTAGCGAAAAGGAAGCATCGGTGCTATGGTCATCGACCACAATCACCTCGAACCCACTGGGAGCATATTGCTGTTTCTCAAGATCGGCTAAAAGGTTTTGAATGTTAGCCTCCTCATTTCTTATGACCACTATCACACTTAAAAAAAGAGAGGATTGAGGCTCCTCCACACCCGGCGTTTCTATCTGTCGCCACCAGTAATAAAGCAGGCCTGTGGCCAGCGAGTAAAGGAAGAGGATACTTAGATAGGCAATGGTCAGCATCAGCTACGGTTAAAGCGCATTTGAAAAATATGAATCGCACCGATAAAGGTTGGAAGCAAGATATTGAGGCACCAAACCAGCAGACTTGCCAGCACCACTTTTGCTTCCGGCACCGCAAAAGCCGAAAATACGAATAGGGCCGAAAACTCCCGCACGCCCAGATCGCTCAGGAAGTTAAAAGCCGGAATAACGGATTTCATAACAAAAACCGCGGCAACGCCCGCCACCATTACAGGCAGCGGAAGCTCCAGGCCTGCCATTTTCAATATCCAGACAAACTGAAAAGTATAAACGACATAGCGCAGGGCAGCCCACAGCAGTAGCATGGCCATCGTACTACTGCTATAATCACCAATAATTTCAAGCAGACGCATCCATTTTTTTCCTACTAATCCCTGAAGGACCTCCACCAGCCTTCCTCTTCCCTTTCCTAAAAAAAGAACACAAAGCAACATCCCCCCTGCCATTACCGGGAACATCCAGTGCCACTGAGGCTGCACCCCCATGGCAGTAAAAGTAATGAGGTAGAGGAGCCCTGCCAAACCCGCAAAATAAGTACAAAATGACTGGCTGATGCGGTTCAGCAATACAGCCCCCACCAGCTTCACACGTTCCTCTCCCCGGCTTTCCATTAACCTTCCTGCATAATCGCCCAGACTACGAGGGGTAATAAAACCAAGGCTCAGGCCGCTCAGCACAGCCCGGCTGCACTGTGCCAGCGAAAGCCTGGAAACCGGCGCCGAAAGCAACTGCCACTTTTTAGCCTCCAGTCCCCAGTTAACAAAAACCAGCAGGAATGGCACCACGAAGGCATACCAGGGGTGCTGCGTATATAGCTGCAGGCTAAAGGCCCCAATGGTGGCCGGGCTTAACTGGCCTCCATAAATTTTTAAGCCAATAAAATAAATAATGAGCAGCAGTACCAATGCTTTCACCAGCCATATCAGCGTTTTGCTTACAGCTTCTTTTTTGAGATAAGATAAGGTACTATATTGCATCATGATGATACAGCCATTGGAGCGGAAAGAGGAGAAAATTATACTGGGCCTTGACCCGGGCACAAGTGTAATGGGTTACGGACT
Source organism: Nafulsella turpanensis ZLM-10 (assembly GCF_000346615.1). Classification (GTDB taxonomy): domain Bacteria; phylum Bacteroidota; class Bacteroidia; order Cytophagales; family Cyclobacteriaceae; genus Nafulsella; species Nafulsella turpanensis. Next base: position 38,105 of record NZ_ANNU01000044.1, on the reverse strand, counting down.
TATTATAAGTATGAACAGAAAGCTGCAGGTACTGCAGTTTGGTGTTATTCATTTAAGCAAATATAAGGACCACGAATTAAAATTAAAGAAGATTTACGATCGTATTATTACACTCATCGATGAGTTTCACCCGGATGAGGTAGCGCTGGAAGCTCCCTTTTATGGGAAAAATGTTCAGTCTATGCTTAAATTAGGTCGTGCCCAGGGGGTAGCCATGGCCGCGGCTCTTTCCCGCGATATTCCTATTAAAGAATATGCTCCTAAAAAAATTAAGCAGGCCGTAACCGGCAATGGGAATGCTTCTAAAGAGCAGGTAGCGCATATGCTGATGCGGGAATTTAGTTTTACCGAAATGCCCAAACTGCTCGATGCTACCGATGCCCTGGCAGTTGCCCTTACCCACCATTACCAGGGTGGAAATAATAACAGGAGTAATAAAAGCTGGAAGGCCTTTCTGGAAGATAACCCTAATCGAATTGCGTAAGCGCAGCATTGTTACAATACTCCAAAACAAAAAAAAACGCAAACCTCTCCGGCTTGCGTTTCTTATTACTGCTATTCCGCAATTTTCTATTTAATATTTTCCTGTATTTGCAGGGCAAGCTGCTCCAGCTCTGCTTTAGATGGGCTTAGCTTTGGTTTGGTAAAGTTGATATCCTCCATTTGGTTGAGCGGCACCAGGTGCATATGCGTATGCGGAACTTCAAGCCCCACCACCGCTACACCTATTCGCTTACAGGGAACCGTTGCTTTTATGCCGGCCGCCACCTTTTTTGCAAAGAGGTTCAGCCCCGCCAGTAGCTCTTCCGGCAAATCAAATATATAGTCAACTTCCTTTTTTGGAACAACAAGCGTATGACCTTTTACGAGCGGGTTTACATCTAAAAATGCAATAAACTGCTCATCTTCGGCCACAATATGACCGGGAATCTCTCTGTTAATGATTTTAGTGAAAATTGAGCTCATCTAAAAAATTTTTAATCCATCAGGCCTATTTCCAGCACTTCAAACTCTATCGTACCAGCAGGGGCTTTTACCACAGCGGTATCTCCCACTTTCTTGCCCATCAGTCCCTGGCCAATAGGTGACTTAATAGAGATTTTGTTACTTTTCAGATCTGCCTCTTCTTCCGAAACCAAAACATAGGTAACGGTCATATTATTCTTCTTATTCCTGATTTTTACTTTTGAAAGTATAGAAACCTTTGATGTATCGAGGGTAGATTCATCTATTACCCGGGCATTGCCCACCACCTCTTCCAGTTTGGCAATTTTCAGCTCCAGCAAACCCTGTGCATCTTTGGCCGCATCATATTCTGCATTTTCGCTCAGGTCTCCTTTATCTCTTGCCTCTGCAATTTGCCGGGCAATATCGGTCCTGCCTTTCGTTCTCAGTTCGTTTAGTTCTGCTTTTAATTTCTCTAAACCCTCTTTAGTGTAATATGATATCTTTGACATAGCTCCTTGCTTTTAAAATAAAAGAACGGATTCGTTTCCAAAACCGTCTTGCTGCTTGAATTTACCAGTTTATTCAATAAAAATAACCCTGATAAGCAATATTTGCTACCAGGGCCGAAGACAAAAGTAGTGATTTTTCTCTTTTATTCAAATTTGTACTCCTAAAACAAGTCGACAAAAAAATTGTTTTAATCTACTTTTAAAATGAACGAATTTAATCTAAAATATTACATAACTCATGAAGGATAATGAAAAAATCACAAAATCCTCACCTGCCAACTGGCCGCTGCAGTTCTGAAAAGGAGTTTACAAGCAGGTAATCATCATTCCCGAACCTGCTCTTTCTTTACAATCCGTTTAAATGTAAGGTTAAGGCCTCCTTTTACAATTAAAAGTCACTAAAAGGACAGATATTGCCTTCTTAAAGCCTATATTAACTGTAATTGATTGCTCTATTCCGCCTATATCTGCTCTGCAAAACCAGCAGTACTGCCTTTACAGTGGGTCTTATGCTTCTCCTGTCAGGCTTTTCTGTTTCCGCACAGCCATCCTTGGCGAAAGTTGACAGCCTGGAAGCGGCCCTGGAACTTTCAGGGCGAACAGAAAGATTCCGGCTCCTGGAAGAGATTATCCCCATATACCTCCGGAGTAAGCCTGAACTGGCCTTACAGAAAAGCCGTGAAGCTTACGCCCTGGCAAGGGATTCAGGCAATCCCCGCCAATTAGCCATTGCAGGAAATTATGTAGGCAATTCCGTTCGTCACCTCATTTCCAATTACGACTCTGCCCTTCAGCATTGCTTCGAAGCCTTATCCGTAAGCCAGCAGCACCAGCTCCTGCCGGAGCAGGTAAGCATTCTTAATACCATTGGCGACATTTACCATGAAGTGGGGAACAGCTATAAAGCAATCGAATACTTTATGCAGGCGCAAATACTGGCCGAACGCCTGCAGCTAAAGGGTCCGGCCGCAGATGGCTTCATTCAAATTGGCCGGGTATATGCCAGCATTGGTAACGAGAGTAAGGCAGTCGATTATTATGGAAAAGCCCTTACCCTTAGCAGGCAGCAACATTACCAAAAAGGAATAGCCGACAGCCAGTTCAGGCTTGCCCTTATTTACCAGGCAAAAGGAAACCTGCAGCAGGCTCTTGAACGCCACCAGAAGGCCATAACAATTAGAAAGAATATTGCGGATAAGGAAGGCATAGGGGAAAGTAAGCTGTCCCTGGGCCGCCTTTACTTGCAACAGGGCCAACATGCAGAGGCAAGGATATCTATGAACGAAAGCCTGCAAATCTTCAGGGAAATACAGTTCCCCGACGGGCAGGCACAGGCATTAAATAACCTTGGCCTTTTAAGTATTGCGCAGCAACAATACGAGGAGGCCTTACCTCTTCTTGAGTCTGCCCTCGTTATTGGCGAGATAAGAAATGACAAAAAGATTATACGCGACAGTTACGAAAATCTCTATGCCTGCTATGCTGCTTTAAAAGATTACGAAAAAGCCCTTCAGTATAAGGATTTATTTGTAGCCATCAGCGACTTTATATATGGAGAGGAAAGTGAAAGGCGCATGGCCGAACTGCAGACCCGTTTCGAAATTGCCGAAAAGGAAAGAGAAATAGATGCCTTAAAAAAAGACAAACAATTGCGTGAACTGGCTATGCAAAAGCAAACCAACTTTCGCGATTTTCTCATCACTATTGTATTGCTGTTGATTACTATCCTCGGCCTGATAGTTTTTCTTTACCGCAACAACCGTAAAAATACGCAGGTCCTCCGCTATACCAATTCAACCATTCACCAGCAAAACACAGAGCTGCAGGAGTTAAATGCCACCAAAGATAAGTTCTTCAGCATCATCAGCCACGATTTAAAAGGCCCTCTTAACTCCCTTACGGCTTTTTCGGGCATGCTCATAAAGCATACCGATGCTCTTACCAAAGAAGAAATTCAGTCCCTGGCAAAGGACCTGGATAAGTCGCTAAAAAACCTGCTTAGCCTGCTGGAGAACCTGCTGGAATGGTCGCGCTCCCAGACAGGAATTATGGAGCTAAAGCCAACTAACCTGAAGCTCCGCTCCTTAGTCAGATCCAATATTGATCTACTGCAAAAAATGGCAGACAACAAAAACATCAGCATTATTACCAATGTACCGGAACACCTACAGGCTTTTGCAGGCGAAAATCAAATGAATACTGTTTTGCGCAATCTTATCAGCAATGCCCTTAAATTCACCAAAGCAGGCGGATTGGTCACTATATCGGCGAAGGAATGGAAAGATGTCATAGAAGTAGTAGTAGAGGATACCGGTGTGGGAATAAGTCCGGAAGCCCTTCAGAAACTATTTAAAATTGAATACAAGCATTCAAGCCCCGGCACCGCCAATGAGAAGGGTACCGGTTTAGGCTTAATGCTTTGTAAGGAATTTATCCAGCAGAATGGTGGCGAACTACAGGTGGAGAGTAAAGAGGGAAAAGGAAGCACCTTTCGTTTTACAGTTCCTAAAGCAGAAGTTGTACTTGAAACGGTATAGCTTCTCCTTTTAAACAGAACCTGCCCGTGGATTTTGGCTATACTTCAGAAAAAATCCTTAGCTGCAACATCATTTTACCGGAAGGTTTTACGATAGAAGAAAAACCAGAGGATATCCTCCAGGTAATAAAGCTCAGTTCATTTATAAAGCGGCCATGCTCAACGGGAACCTGAGTATTGTTTTACAGTTTAAAATAAAACAACCTCTTGTTTCAGTAAATGAATACCCTCATTTAAGGAAGTTTTTCAACAGGCTTATCAGCCATTAACCACTGATTTTGTTACGCCAACCTTCAAAATAGGAGAGCGAAGATTCTCCTCAATCCTGGAATTCATTAGCCGAAACCATAGGGGTGGCACCAGGGCGAGTATCATCATACCCGGGTAGCCGGTGGGCATTTGCGGGCTTTGTTCATGGTGCCGGAGAATCTGGTATTTACGGCTTGTTTTATAATGATGGTCTGAGTGGCGGCTAAGTTCAAACAACATCAGGCGCCCGAGGGGATGATTGCTATTCCAGGAGTGCTGCGGCATTACCCGCTCATACCGGCCATTATTGAGCACTTTACGAAGCAGGCCGTAGTGCTCAATATAATTGACCGTTTCGAGGAGGAGCATACCCATTACCGCTGCTGCCACGAAACACATTAAAACATTCAGCCCAAAAGCCAGCCCGACCGTGAGGAGCAGACCAAACTGATAAAGCTGAAAACGGAGCATCTGGTTTTGCCAGTGCAGGGCTTGCTTTCCTTGCTTATGGAGACGATCTTTCTCCAGCTGCCATGCGGAAAGGTAACTGTGGCCACCCGAGCGAAGCCAGAACGCATAAACCGATTCATTCTTTCGGGCAGTGGAGGGATCTTCGGAAGTGGAGGCCATCTTATGATGGCCCCTGTTATGCTCAATAAAAAAGTGCATATAAAGCGAAGTCAGCAGCAGGGCCTGTGCCATGTATTGCTCATACTTCCTGCTCCTGTGCCCCAGCTCATGGCCCACATTAATTCCAAAAACCCCACACATCAGCCCCATGGCTGTAATCCTTCCCGTAAGAGTAGTCCAGCTGAGCTCTGCCTCCTGTACCTTTAAGAAGAACAACATCAGTAAACCATACTGCACAGGAACAGCTGCATATAAGATAAAGTCATACACCCGCTGCCCTGCAAGGGAATTTTCCTGTTCAGGCAAATGATTGCTCGTATCGGGACGGGTAAGCAGCTCGAACAGGGGCAAAAAGACAAAAATATAGAGTATTGGGAGGAAGCAGAGCCATCCATAGCTGAAAAAAGACAGGAACGCAAGCGCAGGTAAGGTAAATAAAGTCAGGTACTTATATGGATTTCCGACTTTCATAACACGCGGTTTGCAGCATTTTTTTAATAATTTACAAAAAATTTGCTCCTTCTTAAAAAAAACAGGAAACTCTTTGGTGCTCTTCATGTTATCTTAACAGTTGCACAAAACAAGATGAGTAATTCATTGATTTTTTTAAGGAGAGGAGCGTGGAATTTAGCCCATTGTTCCCCTGTTATTTTTTACCTAGCCTATACTACTAACTTATGGAACATAATGTATATACACCTGAAAGATGGAAAGAGGTAGACTTTCAGACCAACCTTTCACATGCCAAATATGAGGTATCGACGAATGGAAGAGTCAGAAGCTACGCGATAGATAAGGAGAAAGGTCGTATAATTCGTGGTGGAAATGTGGGAGGATATAAGTCCATTACGGTAAAATTCGGCGGTAAAATCGTTCGCCAGTTTTATGTACACCGCATCATTGCGGAAACCTTTATCAATAAAGATTCCCCGGAGCAATATTACGTTATTCACCTCGATTACAATAAGGAAAACAATAACGTTAATAATCTGAAATGGGCCACTGAAGAAGAGCTCGTGGCGCACAACAATAAAAACCCCGAAGTACTTCGCAGCCGCACCACAGGCTATAAGCTTACCGAACCGGATGTCCGCATCATTAAAAAATTACTGAAATCCGATAAAACAAGGCTTAGCATGATTGCCAAACGCTTTGGCATTACCCACACGCAGCTGAACCGTATTCGCTCCGGCGAAAACTGGGGGCATGTTACCATCAGCTAAAATGCTGATCTTTTACGGGCGGATTCCACCTTGCAGGAAGGAGGTTTCTACATGAGTACTTCTCCTTCCCGATGGGTGCCCGCGCTCAGGGAAAATCCTGTTCTCTCCGGGGTACCGGAAGAGCAGCTGCAATGGCTGGCCGGTAAGCTTGAGTACCTCCAGTTGCAGGAAGGAGCATACCTTTTTGAAAAGGGCGCTCCTCTTGACCGGATGGTTATTATTCTGAAAGGAAAGATCAGTTTCATTCAGGAACAGAAAGGGAGCTCCCGGGTAATACAGGAAATAGAGAGTGGAGCCATTACCGGTGCCCTACCCTACTCCAGAGCCAGCCATGCAAATGCGGCGGCCAGAGCCAGCGAGGCCAGTGAACTTCTGATGCTGAAAAAAGAGTTTTTCCGGGAAATGATACTGGAACACCAGCAGCTTGTAGAGGTGCTCGTCCATATCATGACCAGCCGGGTAAGAGAGTTTACCAAAAGCCAGCAGCAATCCAGTAAAATGGAAGCCCTTGGCCGATTGTCGGCGGGCCTGACGCATGAGCTCAACAATCCTGCCGCTGCCGTAGCCCGAAGTGCCGAGGTGCTGAAGGAGCAGCTACAGGAAATGCCCGCCATTCTAGAAGAGCTGCTTCGGGGAGAGTCTATCTCCACCGCATTCAGAGAAGTACAACAACTTCTCAGCTCCCTTAATAATAAACAGGCCGCCCGTTTAAGCCTGATGGAGAAAACCTCCCTGGGCGACAGTTGGGAAGAATGGCTGAAAAAAAGAGATATTGACCAGGCGCGGACTTTAGCCGAATCATTTGCCGATTACCCTGTCCGACCTGAGCAGCTACCTTCTTTCTTTCAGGAAGAACAAAACAAAGAAAAGCTGCAGGCCCTCCTTCAGTGGCTCAAGTATATGCTCAGTCTGCAAAAGCTTTCTCAAAACATCCAGCACTCTTCGGCAAGAATCAGCCAGCTCGTTAATGCCGTAAAAGCGTACTCTCACATGGACAGGAGTACTGAAAAGGAAACCACAGATATTCGGGAAGGCATTCTTAACACCCTTACCCTGCTCAACTTTAAGCTAAAGAAAAAGAATATAAAAGTCGAAGAGGCCATTGCAGAAGATTTACCTGAGGCTTGTGTGTATGCAGGTGAACTTAACCAGCTATGGACCAACCTTATTGACAATGCGATAGATGCAATGCCGGAAGGAGGAAAGCTACGGATTAGTGCCGCACAGGAAAATTCATCACTAAAAATTGAGATAGAAGATAACGGTGAAGGCATACCGGAAGAAGTGCAGGAGCAGATTTTCGATCCTTTTTTTACCACTAAGCAGGTAGGTGAAGGCAGCGGCCTTGGCCTCGATATAGCCAAGCGTATAGTAGACCACCATGAAGGAAAACTTACCCTCGATTCAAAGCCAGGAGCTACCCGCTTTACGGTGTACCTTCCTCTTTAAAGCTTGTATTTCACTTCTCCACCAGGCTGGGCAGCCGTAATTTTACCTGCTCCATCAGGTCCTCATCCAGCTGGGCGAGGTAAAGTGTACGCGCTTTCTCTAACTGTTCAAGCGTAAGCCCTACCGCATTCCGCAGGTCGGCTTTATATAAATTGGCGCCGGTAAAATCTGCCCCGGTAAGGTACGCTCCATTCAGGTTTGCTTCCATTAAAAAAGCCCCCTTTAATTCGGCTTTTATCAAATAAGCCTGTACCATTTGTGCCTTAATGAGAAAGGCATCCCTGAAATTTGCTCCACTGGCATAAGCATGCGATAAATCGGCCTGATTAAGTGTGGAATTTTCGAAATTCGTCTGGTTCAGGCGGGCATTCCGAAGGTTACATTCGATGAGCTGCGAAGTATTAATATCGGCCGAGTTGAGGTTGGAGCCCTCCAGAATACAGTAATTGAGGTTGGTTTTAGTGAGAAAGCAGTTAACCAGGTTAATGTTATAGATTTTGTGCCGGTTGAGCCTTTTAATGTTACCCACCGTACGGAAGGCTGCTTCTTCAGATTTCCATAGCCGGAAGTCATCAATTTCATCCTTATACGTTTTAATCCGCAACCTTTTTTCCCCGCTTTTATTAAGCCACAGAATGAGGATACCAATAATGGCTATGTCGAAGATCATACCATGAGCCTCGGCCAGTACCTGCTTATAAAAATCCTTAAAGTCATTTAAATAGTAAGGGGCGCTCAGCCCGAGCACCAGGATACTTACAATTATCAATACCAGGAAGGAAGTAAGGATTGGCTGTTCCGTTACATGCGAGTACCATTTTAAAGTCCGTTGAATAATAGGGAAATTTTTCATATTGGCATTAAAATATTACTTTCTCTCCCGGTAAAAATAGCATTAATAAAGGAGATTTTTTAGCTTTTCAACCAAAACCGCATTTATCTTCCGATAAGACTCATGCGTCCACCCGGCTACATGGGGACTTAAAAGAACCTTATCGCACTGAACAAGGTAATCAAAATTTTCTTTCTCTTCCGCTGAAAGCTGGTGCAACTTTTCATTTTCCAGTACATCAAGAGCTGCCCCTCTCACTTTACCACTTTTCAGTTTTTCGACCAGATCCTTTAATGGTAAAATTTCGCCCCGGGCCGTATTTATCAGCAGGATCTCCTTTTTAAAGCGACTCAAATAAGCTCCATTTATTATTCCCCTATTTTCTTCAGTGAGGGGAAAATGAAAGCTCACCACGTCGGCCTGCTCAAAAATATCTTCCTGGCTACTCTCCTGCACAAGTTCATCGCTAAACCCCTGCCGAAATTTATCATAGGCCAGCAAACGACAGCCAAAGCCCTGCAGGCGCCGGGCAAAAGCCTGCCCCATATGGCCATATCCGATAATGCCCACTGTTTTTTCTGAAAGCTCTGTTCCGCGGTTCCCTTCCCTGTCCCAGATGGACTGGCGCACCTGTGCATCGGCCTTCAGGAGGTTATTTTGCAGGCAGAGGAGCATTCCAACAGCATGTTCTGCTACTGCATCGCGGTTTCCTTCCGGTGCGTTTATCAGGCTTATGCCTCTCTGTTCCAGCGTCTCTACATCCAGTTGATCCACACCAGCCCCTGCCCTGCCGACTACTTTTAACCTGCCGGCCTTCCTTAGAAAAGCTTCATCGACACTCAGCTTGCTTCGCAGAAACAACACCTCATAATCACCAACAACAGCCTCTATTTCCTGTCTGCTAGCATCCGGACGATAGTCGGCCGAAAAACCAATTTGTTCAAGCATATTAAAAATGCTATCATGCATTTTGTCGATGATCAGCACTTTCCTGTTCAGGATTATCATGGCATTAAAAGGGTCCGAAGTATTTTTACAGATTGAACAGCATATGAGCTACGGCAAAATATACGCCCAGACCTAGCAGGTCGTTGGCCGTGGTAATGAACGGTCCGGATGCGAGCGCAGGATTAATCCCGAAGTGGTCCAGCACCAGAGGGGTGATGGTTCCCATAAAAGAAGCCAGCAGCACCACGCAAAACAAGGCAATGGAAACGACAAAAACCAATTTTGTTTCCGAGCCAATTAACAGCACAGCCGCCAGCACCAGCAAAGCCAGAATAAGGCCATTAAAAATGGCCACCATCAGCACTTTTAGCAGGCGTTTCCATACACTTTCGCTAAAAACAGAAGGATTGGCAAGGCTTTGCAGAATGATACTACTGGATTGTATACCCACATTACCACCGGTAGCGGTAATAAGGGGAATGTAAAAAGCCAGGGCTGGAACAATTTCAATGTCACTTTCAAAAACTCCAATAAAGCGGGCCGCCAGTATTCCTCCTACCATACCTATCACCAGCCAGGGAAGGCGGGCGCGGCTGATACGCCAGACGGAATCGCTTTCCTCCACATCTTCCGTAATACCGCTCATCATCTGCCTTTCTTCTTCGGCAAGTTCGGTAATTACATCCACCACATCGTCGATGGTTATGCGCCCTACCAGTTTGTTCTGCACGTTTACCACGGGCACGGCTTCGAGGTCATATTTCCGCATCATAGAAGCGACCTCTTCTTCCTCCATATAGGTTTGTACGCATATAATCTCCGGATCGTAAATGTCGGCAATGCGGGTGCCGGCCCGGGAGAGCAGCATCCTTTTCAGCGACACTTTACCCAGCAGCTTTTCATCATCGTCCACCACATAAACCGAGTAGATTTTACTCACATTTTCGGCCTGTCGCCGGATTTCCTCTATGGTTTGGGTAACCGTCCAGTTAATATTTGCTTTAATAAGCTCTTTAGCCATAAGGCCCCCGGCACAATCTTCCTCGTAATGCAGCAGGTCCACAATGTGGTCGACCTTTTCAGTATTGTTCAGGTTGGCAATTACCTCTTCGCGGGTTTTAACGGACTGCTCATTGAGCAGGTCCACGGCATCGTCGGAGTCCAGCTGCTCTACATAGGGGGCAATTTCTTCGGAAGAGAAGTTTTTTAAGAAGTTTACCCTTACATCTTCATCCAGCTCGCTTAGAATAACGGCCGCCTTTTCTACCGGAAGGAGATCGAAGATAAATTTACTCTCCTCCGCATCAAATTCGTGTAAAATGGCGGAAATATCGGCAGGTTTCACCTGGGCGAGGCTATCCTGTATAAAAGCAGTATCCTGCTCTTTCACTGCCTGTTCCAGTCGTTCCAGAAACTCTTTGCTGAGCTGAAATTGGGTTACTTCTGCTGCCTGTTCCACTATGCTGTTATTTTCTGTGTTAGAAAAACAAAATCGGCTACTGAAAGCTGCTCTGCCCTTTTATCGAGCAGGGGTAACGCTTTTACCTCCTCCGTCAGATTCAGTGCTTTCAGGGCATTCCGCAGGGTTTTCCGGCGGTTCTGAAAGCCTTGCTTTACAATCCTGAAGAACCACTTTTCGTCACAGTCAAGCTGTTCCACCTCATTTCGCCTGAAGCGAATAACGGCTGAATGAACCTTTGGCGGCGGGTTAAACACCCCGGGAGGCACCGTAAACAGATATTCCACCTCGTAATACGCCTGTATAAGCACACTTAAAATACCATATGTTTTACTTCCGGGCCCGGCCGCAATGCGCTGGGCAACTTCCTTTTGTATCATACCAACGACTTCAGGAATCTGCTGCCGGTACTCCAGTACTTTAAAAAATATTTGGGAGCTGATATTGTAAGGAAAATTACCAATCAACGCAAAAGGTTCGCTAAACCAGTCATCCAGCTTCTTTTTCAGGAAATCCTGATGGTATACCCGCTCACTCATTTCCTTAAAATGCTGATGCAGGTATTGTACCGACTCCTCATCGAGCTCTACGGCATGGATAGTAAAGCGGCTATCCTGCAGGAGGTACTGCGTAAGTACTCCCATACCAGGACCTACCTCCAGCACCTGCTCATAATCTTTCCAGCCACTGAGGGAACCGGCAATCTTTTGTGCAATACGCTGATCCGTCAGGAAATGTTGTCCGAGCCGTTTTTTAGGCCTTACCTTAGCATCTCCTTCAGCGCCTTGTCCTTTTCGACCAAAGCCATTCCGGGCCGCACCATACTTTGGGCTCCTTTCTTCCATATTTTAATTCCCGAATATTGTCCTAAATTTGTAGAACCAAAAGTACAATTAATCATGCAGCCTTCCATACATATTCAAAATTCCTTTCAATTAACTGAAAACCTACTGTATCTTTTAAAAGATGCAGAGGAGCTCAACGACCTTTCCCTCTCCGAAGCAGAAGCGCAATGGGTAAAGAAAAAGCTGGATCAGGATCAATCGCTTATCGCCCTTAACCGCTATAACAGCTGGCTGTTTCTGCTGAAAGTAAAAGAAAAGGAAGAAGAATACCGTACGCTGGAAACCTTTCGCAAGAAAGCGCATGAGCTCAGCAGCCTTCTTAAAAAGGAATCAGTTAACCAGCTGCAACTAGCCGGTAAGCAGATTGCGGCACCCTATCTACTGGCTGTATTGGAGGGCCTCCTGCTCTCCTCTTATCGTTTCGAAAAGTACAAAAGCAGGAAAACGGAAGCAGACAAAATACTGCAGCAAATAAAGCTGTCTCACCCGAAAGTAACGGAAGAGCAGGCTAATGAAGTTTTGCAGCTGGCAAAGGCTACTTTTGCTGCCCGCGACCTGGTAAACGAGCCGGTAATTTACCTGAGTGCTACCCAGCTGGGCCACGAGCTGGAAAGACTAGGACAGGAAGCTGGCTTTCAGGTGGAGGTACTGGAAGAGTCGCGCATCCAAAGCCTTAAAATGGGTGGGCTCCTTGCGGTAAATGCCGGCAGCCAGCAACCACCAACCTTTAGCATACTGGAGTATAAGCCCAAAAATGCAGTTAACACGCAACCAATTGTTCTGGTAGGCAAGGGCGTGGTATACGATACCGGAGGCCTTAGCCTTAAACCCACCCCCGGCAGTATGGATATGATGAAGAGCGATATGGGGGGTGCGGCCTCTGTGGCCGGAGCACTTTATGCAGTAGCCGCAAATAAATTGCCGGTGCATGTTATCGGTCTTATTCCTGCTACGGATAACCGCCCCGGTGAAGAAGCCATTACCCCCGGCGACGTTATCACCATCAGCAATGGAAAAACAGTGGAAGTATTAAATACCGATGCCGAAGGAAGGTTGATTCTGGCCGATGCTCTTTGCTATGCCCAGCGGTATCGCCCGGCCCTGGTCATCGACCTGGCTACCCTTACCGGTGCGGCTGCCCGTGCCATTGGGCCCGAAGGAATTGTATGTATGGGCACAGCCGAAGAAAATCAGAAGCAACAGCTCTGTGAGGCAGGCAGAGAGGTTTATGAGCGCCTGGTAGAATTTCCGCTCTGGGAAGAATATGAAAAACAGCTGGAGTCTTCCATTGCCGACCTCAGCAACCTGGGGGGGCCTAATGCCGGTGCAATTACGGCCGGTTTGTTTCTGAAACATTTTACAGATTACCCCTGGATGCACCTGGATATCGCCGGACCAGCCTTTCTTACCAAGCCCGACAGCTATCGTGGCAAAGGAGGCTCCGGAGTAGGCGTTCGCCTGTTGTATCAGTTCATAAAGCGTTTTGATAAAAAATAAATGGAGGAACATTCACTGTATAAGCCGGTAATAGGGCTTAGCTTAGGAGATATTAATGGTATTGGGCCTGAAGTAGTTATTAAAACCCTGGCCGATGACCGTCTGCTCGACATGATAACCCCGGTCGTATATGGTTCTGCAAAGGTACTCGCGTATTATCGAAAGGCCATGCGTCTGAACGACTTCAACTACCACCAGGTAAACAACGAAGATCGTTTCCACCCCGACAAGGTAAATGTGGTGAACTGCTGGCAGGAGATGATGGAGATTAATATGGGCCAGGAAACTCCCGAAGGAGGAAAGGCCGCACTCCTTGCCCTGCAAAAAGCAGCGGGGCACCTACAGGAAGGGAAGATTGAAGGAATCGTTACCGCACCAATCAACAAAAATAATATTCAAAACGACGAATTTCGCTTCCCTGGCCATACGGAATTTTTCACCGAAACCTTTAAGGCAAAAGACAGCCTGATGCTCTTATGCTCCGGTAACCTGCGGGTAGGTGTGGTAACGGGGCATATTCCGCTCAACAGTGTAAGCAAACAGCTAACAAAGGAAAAATTACGCAGCAAGCTCAATATTCTGGAAAAAACACTCCGCCAGGATTTTAACATAACCAAGCCCCGCATTGCCGTACTGGGCCTAAACCCCCATGCCGGTGAAGGCGGTTTGTTGGGCACCGAAGAGCAGGACATTATTATTCCGCTGATAAAAGAGCTGAAAGAAAAAGGGAAACTAATTTTTGGCCCGCTTCCGGCCGATGGCTTTTTCGGTACCCGTCAGCAGGAGAAGTTTGATGGTATTCTGGCCATGTACCACGACCAGGGTTTAATTCCGTTTAAGTCTCTTGCCTTCGAAAGCGGCGTCAACTATACAGCCGGCCTTCCCATTGTCCGCACCTCGCCCGACCATGGCACTGCTTATGATATTGCCGGGAAGAATGTGGCCAGCGAACAATCCATGCGCGAAGCCCTATACCTTGCCTGCGATATAATAAGGAGGAGGAAGGGATAGTAAGACAAGCATATGGCAGCATGATGACTTTTAAACTAAACCGTCTTTGCGGTTATTTTTCAAAGTAAAACCCAGGGGAAATGGAAGAAAAAATCCTCCACATCAAAAATATGGTTTGCCCCCGCTGCATAATGGTGGTGAGAGATACGCTCGAAGACCTTGGGGCCGAGGTGGAGGACGTACAGCTGGGTTATGCCCAAATTCGTAGTGGAGAAAACTTTTCCATAACAGAGGCAGAAGGAAGGCTGAAAAAGCTGGGCTTCGAACTACTCAACGACCCGGATGCACAACTTACAGAGCAGATTCGCCTGAAAATACTAGAATACCTGAAACTGGAAGAAACAAAGGGTGCGGCCACTACTCTTTCCAGCTACCTAGCTGACTCCCTGCACAGGAACTACTCTTCTCTCTCCAAGCATTTCACCAGGCACTACGGTCTCACCATCGAAAACTACTATATCCGCTGCCGAATCGAAAGAGTAAAGGCCCTGCTGGACGAAGGGGAACTTAACGTAAGCCAGATTGCCGACAAGCTGGGCTACAGCAGTGTCCATTACCTTTCGGGGCAGTTTAAAAAAATAACAGGCTCTTCCATTACTGCCTATAAAGAAGGGCTAAATCCTGACAGAAATTTTCTGGATAAGCTTTAAGCTTTCTCTGCCACTGAAGTGCTTCCTCATTGCAACCTTTAATCTTTACCCCAGGATGGCCCGGCTCCTGAAAACATAGAATAAATCCTGCTTCAGGAAAGAACTTTTTTGGCTCCAGGAGGCTTACCAACTGTAGAATAATCAGGCATATCCAGGTGAATATACCGGAAGCTTTTTTATTCAGGAAAATATTTATAAATTTGCGGTCTTAAATTTCCAAAAAGATGGAAACAAAAGTAAAAAGGCAGTTTGACATTGAAATCTTTAGGATCGCCGATGGCGAGCACACCTATGAGATGGAAGTAAATGATGCATTCTTTGCCTTGTTTGATTACGGATTAGTTGAAAAAGGGAACGCTCGCGCAGAGGTGGTACTTAATAAATCCACCCGGATGTTAACCCTCGATATACATGTAGAAGGACAGGTGGAATTAACCTGCGATCGGAGTCTGGAAACCTTTGACTACCCGATAAACCTGGATGAACGGCTGATAGTAAAGTACGGTGAGGAAGAAGTAGAATTGGATGATGACATTTTAGTTATTACCCAGAATACGCAAAAAATAAACCTGGCGCAGTTCATTTATGAAATTATCGGTATATCTTTGCCGATGAAGAAAATTCACCCGGATTATCTTGAAGAAGAGGACGAGGATGAATTCGATGAACTGAGCGAAGGCCGACTGGTGTACAGCAGCATGGAAGAGGGCGAAGAAACCGAAGACGACGAAGCCCCTGAAGAAGATACTACCGATCCTCGCTGGGCAATTTTAAAAAACCTGAAGAATAATTAAGAAACCATAATTTAATAGTTTAGAAAAAAAATGGCGCATCCTAAACGTAAAACCTCGAAATCCAGAAGAGACAAGAGAAGAACACACTACAAGGCAACTCCTAAGCAATTTGCAATTTGCCCTACTACCGGTGAGCACCACCTGTGGCACCGGGCCTACTGGCACGAAGGCAAACTTTATTACAAAGGTCAGGTAGTATTAGAAAAAGAAGTACTGGCATAAGCCTGTTTTATACATTATTTCACAAGCCTTACCGCTTTAATGGTAAGGTTTTTTTTTGCTGCTTAAACATGGAAGAACACAAGCCTAAACAGCGTAAACGGCTATTTAACAGCTGTTCCGCTTAATTATATCCATTAGGTTTGCATCTTTGGCATTAAGCACTCATTTTTGTGGAATATACTTTTGCCTGCCCTTTGCTTTTTAACCATTTTAAAAAGCAGCTGGCGGCAATAAATTAGCGTTTTATATATCCTCTTTATATGAATAAAATCAGAGCGGCAATTACAGGTGTGCAGGGATATGTGCCGGACTATGTGTTAACCAACAAAGAGCTCGAAACCATGGTCGACACTACCGACGAATGGATTACCAGCCGTACGGGTATTAAGGAAAGGCATATCCTGAAAGGAGAAGACAAGGGAAGCTCTGTAATGGCGATTGAGGCGGTAAAAGACCTGCTTGAAAAAACAAAAACCCGGCCCGAAGAAATAGATCTCCTCATTTGCGCCACGGTAACGCCCGACATGGTATTTCCGGCTACGGCCAACATAGTATGCGATGCCATTGGCGCTAAAAATGCTTTTAGTTACGATTTAATGGCCGCCTGTTCCGGCTTTTTATATGCGGTTAATACAGGCTCAAAATTTATTGAAACAGGGAGCTGTAAAAAGGTAGTGATTGTTGGCTCTGATAAAATGTCGTCCATTGTGGATTACACCGATCGCTCCACCTGCATTATTTTCGGCGATGGAGCCGGCGCAGTTATGCTGGAACCTACTACTGAAGAGGTAGGAGTCATGGATTCCATTCTCCGCTGCGATGGCGCAGGCGCACAGCACCTTCACATGAAAGCCGGCGGTAGCCGCAGGCCGGCATCTCTCGAAACAGTTGCTGCCCGCGAGCACTTTGTGTACCAGGAAGGCTCAGCTGTTTTTAAATTTGCCGTTACCAATATGGCCGATGTATCGGCAGAAATAATGGAGCGAAACCAGTTAAATGCCGATGATGTTTCGTGGCTGGTCCCCCACCAGGCCAATAAACGCATTATCGACGCCACGGCTAACCGTATGGGCGTAGGCAGCGAAAAGGTAATGCTCAACATTCACCGGTATGGAAATACGACCAGCGGCACTCTTCCCCTATGCCTGTGGGATTATGAAAGCCAGCTTAAAAAAGGCGATAATTTAATACTGGCAGCTTTCGGTGGCGGCTTTACCTGGGGGTCTGTCTGGATAAAATGGGCCTACGATCCGAAACAATAAGCTTTCTTTTAAAATTAATGATAGATTGCTAAATTGAATTTTATTTGGTGCAGCTCGCATTTTCAGCATAAAAACGCAATAAAAGTTAGAAAATTAGCATATTTTTAAACCCGCCTGCCGGCAAGGCAGGTTTGCAAGTAAAATAAATGGCATCAACCGCAGACTTTAGAAACGGACTTACCATTGAATTCAACAACGACCTGTATTCTATCGTTGAATTCCAGCACGTAAAACCAGGCAAAGGCCCTGCTTTTGTGCGAACAAAGCTTAAAAGTGTTACCACAGGAAAAGTAATTGATAATACTTTCTCCTCCGGCACTAAAGTAACCACGGCACGCATCGAAAAACGACCGCACCAGTTCCTGTACAAAGATGACCTGGGTTACCACTTTATGGACAGCGAAACCTTCGAACAGGTAATGCTGGAAGAAAAGCTCATCAACGCTCCTCAGCTTATGAAAGAAGGTCAGGAAGTAGATGTGCTTTACCATGCCGAAACCGAAACACCTCTTAGCTGCGAGCTGCCTCCTTTTGTGGACCTGCAGGTGACTTATACTGAGCCTGGCCTTAAAGGTGATACTGCTACCAATGCTTCCAAACCAGCTGAGCTGGAAACCGGAGCAACAATTCAGGTTCCTTTATTTATTGACCAGGATGAGTTCATCCGTGTCGACACCAGAACAAATTCTTATTCGGAAAGAGTAAAACGTTAACTATGAAACCTCAAGAGATTCAAGAGCTCATCGATTTTATTTCAAAATCTGGGCTGGACGAAGTAAACATCGAAACCAGCGACTTTAAAATAGCCGTTAAAAAGCATTCGGCGAACCCACAGGCCAGCGCGGAATTTACCCCACGTACCTCTTCGGCGGCTCCTGCGGCAAACCCTGCTCCGGCAGCGGCCCCAGCTCCGCAGACAACTGAAAAAGCGCCTGCCAGTGCACCAAAAGAAGATAGCAGCAAATACATCGAGATTAAATCTCCTATGATTGGCACCTTCTATCGCTCTGCAAACCCTGAGTCTGACGCCTTTGTAAAGGTAGGCGATACAGTGAAGTCAGGACAAACAGTTTGTATCGTGGAGGCCATGAAACTCTTTAACGAAATTGAATCAGAGGTTTCAGGAAAGATTGTAAAAATCCTGGTCGACAATGCCTCGCCGGTAGAATACGACCAGCCACTCTTTTTGGTTGATCCTTCTTAAAGACCGGCTAATACCGTCATCAGAAACACCCCCCTTTCGGGTGTTTCTTTTTACTTTGACTAAACCAACTATACCGTGTTTAAAAAAATACTGATAGCAAACCGGGGCGAAATTGCCCTGCGTATTATCCGTACCTGCAGGGAGATGGGCATAAAAACCGTAGCAGTATACTCTACGGCCGATAAAGAAAGTTTGCACGTACGTTTTGCCGATGAGGCCGTTTGCATTGGCCCTCCACAAAGCTCCCTTTCGTACCTGAATATACCTAACATAATTGCTGCCGCTGAAATTACCAATGCCGATGCCATTCACCCTGGCTATGGCTTCCTTTCAGAGAATGCAGCGTTCAGCAAGATATGCGAGGAAAATAACATCAAGTTTATTGGTGCCAGCGCCGAAATGATAAACCAGATGGGCGACAAGGCTACGGCCAAGGCGACCATGAAGGCTGCCGGCGTTCCCACTATTCCTGGTTCGGAAGGCCTGCTTAAATCTGTTGCCGAAGGAAAAGGAATTGCCAAGGAAATGGGTTACCCGGTAATCCTGAAAGCAACTGCCGGTGGCGGTGGCCGTGGCATGCGTATTGTCAAGGACGAAAGCGAATTTGAAAAGGCATGGAACGATGCCCGCCAGGAAGCCGGAGCAGCCTTTGGCAACGATGGCCTGTACCTCGAGAAATTCGTGGAAGAGCCACGACACGTCGAAATCCAGATTGTAGGAGACCGCACCGGCCGTGCCTGCCACCTGTCCGAACGCGACTGCTCTATTCAGCGCCGTCACCAGAAACTGCTGGAGGAAACCCCTTCGCCTGCTCTGAACCAGGAGCTGCGCGAAAGGATGGGGCAGGCGGCCATTAAAGGAGCCGAAGCCATTAATTATGAAGGTGCCGGTACCATTGAGTTTCTGCTCGACAAGCATGGCAACTTCTACTTCATGGAAATGAATACCCGTATTCAGGTAGAGCACCCGATTACCGAAGAAGTAACGGATTACGACCTGATTAAGGAGCAGATAAAAGTAGCTGCCGGGGAGACCATCAGCGGCAAAAACTACTTCCCTAAAATGTATGCCATGGAGTGCCGCATCAATGCGGAGGATCCGGGAAAAGGTTTCCGTCCAAGCCCTGGCATGATTACCAATCTGCACCTGCCTGGTGGCCACGGGGTTCGGGTAGACAGCCACGTATATGCCGGCTATACCATTCCGCCGAACTACGATAGCATGATTGCCAAACTTATTGTAAGCGGGCAGTCGCGCGAAGAGTGTGTAACCAGAATGAAGAGGGCACTACAGGAATTTGTGATTGAAGGAATTAAAACAACGATTCCTTTCCACATTCGCCTGATGGACGACCCCACCTTTAAGTCCGGGCATTTCACTACGAAATTCCTCGATAATTTCGACCTTACAGGATTATAATCCACCACCTATTTTGCATAGCAAAGCCCGGAGCAACCCTCCGGGCTTTTTTATTTCCCCTGGTTCCAGGTATTCGTCCTACTGCCCCAGAGAGAAAAAAGCCCTTCCCTCAAAACCTTCTTTCCCCTATACTCTTTTTATTCCTAGAATGTACCACAAAGCCAAGGTGTTAAATGAATTATCAACCGATAGAAAATTACGGCATTATAGGAGACTTAAACACAGTCGCACTGGTGGGCCTGAATGGCTCCATTGACTTCATGTGTTTCCCCGACTTCGATTCTCCCTCTGTTTTCGGTGCTATACTGGACAAGGAAAAAGGAGGCCGCTTCTCTATTCATCCTGTGCTCCAGGAATGTCATAACAAGCAGATGTACCTGCCCGATACAAACATTCTTCTCACCCGCTTCCTGTCCTCCGAAGGAGTGGCCGAAATAACAGACTATATGCCGGTGGCAGAAAACTGCGAGGACAACAGCCTGGTGCGAAGGGTTTCCTGCATCAGGGGCGAAATTAAATTTCTCCTCAAATGCCAGCCCCGCTTCAACTATGCCCAAAGCGGTCATGAGGTAGACCGAAAGGAAAATGAAGTATACTTCCGCAGCAAGGGAGAAGACGGAGTGGTGCTGAAGCTCAAAAGCAGTATTCCCCTCCGGATATCGGAGGGAGATGTAATAACGGAGTTTAGCCTGAAGGCCGGTGAAAAGGCCGATTTTGTGCTGGAGGACCTGGATAATATCGAGAGTGCCAAAGTAAGTGTGGAGAAGTTCGCAGAAAACACGCTCTACGCGACCATGAATTACTGGAAGGCCTGGGTGGCCAAGTCGCGCTACAAAGGGCGCTGGCGCGATGTGGTGAATCGCTCTGCCCTGGTTCTTAAGCTCCTGACCTCCCGTAAATATGGTTCCATCGCTGCCGCCCCAACCTTTGGCCTGCCGGAATGGATAGGCGGTGAGCGCAACTGGGACTACCGCTATACCTGGATTCGTGATGCCTCCTTCAGTATGTATGCGATGCTTCGCCTGGGCTATACCAAAGAAGCCGCCCGCTTTGTGTCCTGGATAGAAAAGAAATGCCAGGATATTGGCAGTGCCGGCTACCTTGGCCTTATGTATAAAATGGATGGTAGCGTTGACCTGGCGGAAAAAACACTGCCCCACCTGGAAGGCTACCGCCACTCCAGGCCTGTACGTATTGGTAATGGCGCTCACGACCAGCTTCAGCTCGATATTTACGGGGAGCTGCTCGATGCGGTATACCTCTTCAACAAATATGGTGAACCCATTTCATACGACCTCTGGCAGTCCCTTATCCAGCAAATTAACTGGTTATGTGAAAACTGGAACCAGCCGGACGAAGGCATCTGGGAGGTTCGGGGTGGCCAGCGGCATTTCCTCTACTCCCGCATGATGTGCTGGGTAGCGGTAGACAGAGCCATCCGCCTCGGAAAAATGAGGCCTTTTCCCTTCCCGGACCATTGGGAAAAGGTAAGGGATAAAATTTACCAGTCGGTGTTCGATGATTTCTGGGATGAAGAAAAGCAATGTTTTGTGCAGAGCAAAGGCTCCAAAACAGTAGATGGGGCTACGCTGCTGATGCCTCTTATCCGCTTTCTTGGCGCCCGCGACCCCCGCTGGGTGTCGACCCTTAAAGTAATTGAGGAGGAGCTGGTTTCCGACTCCCTGGTATACCGGTACCGGCCGGAAGTAGCCGCGGCAGATGGCCTGGAGGGAGAAGAGGGTACCTTTTCGATGTGCACCTTCTGGTATGTGGAGTGTCTTGCCCGAGGTGGGCAGATACAGAAAGCACGGCTTTATTTCGAGAAGATGCTCGGCTATGCCAACCACCTGGGGCTATATGCAGAGCAGCTGGGCTTCCGGGGAGAGCATCTGGGTAACTTTCCGCAGGCCTTTACCCACCTGGGCCTTATTAGTGCCGCCCTTAGCCTCGACCAGCAACTCGATGACCAACGAAACAAAGAACTAAACGACAACGCATTATGAAAGCAATAGCCATAGAACCGGGCACCACCAACACCCGTTTAATCGATTCAGCCGAACCTTCTCTTTCCTCGCCCTATGAAGTAAAAGTGCGCATGCTGGAAGTGGGCATTTGCGGCACCGACCGGGAGGAGGCTTTGGGTGGCCGAGCCGATCCACCGGAGCACAGCCGGCACCTCATCATCGGCCATGAAATGTTTGGCCAGGTATTAGAAGTGGGTAGTGAGGTAAGCAAAGTAAAGGAAGGCGATTTTGCCGTTTTTACCGTCCGCCGAGGCTGCAACGAATGTGTGCCCTGCCAGAACGGACGCAGCGATATGTGCAGGACCGGCCGCTACAAAGAAAGAGGCATTAAGGAACTCCATGGCTTTGAAACAGAATATGTAGTCGACCATGAAGATTACATTGTAAAGGTCCCGGTAAGCATTCGGTCTGTAGGCGTTTTAACCGAACCAATGTCAGTGGCCGCCAAGGCCATCGACGAAGCCCTTACCCTACAGGCTGCCCGCCTTCCGGAGGCTAAGTACGAAGACTGGCTTAAAGGTAAAAAAGCCCTGGTTGCTGGTGTAGGTGCCATTGGTCTCTTAGCCGCTTTTGCCCTGCGTTTACGCGGTGCCGAAGTGGTTGGGCTCGATATTGTAGATGAAGACAGCAGGCGCCCTCAAATCCTTCAACAGATAGGTGGTTCCTATATCGATGGCCGCCAAATAAAAACCACCGATATTGATGAACAGTACGGGGAGTTTGACTTTATTTTCGAAGCCACCGGTGTGGCCTCCTTAAGCTTCGAGCTGATTGATGTACTGGGCCGAAACGGCATTTATGTAATGACGGGAATCCCGGGTGGAGATCGTCCGGTCTGCTTTCAGGGAGCAGATACCATGAAACAGATGGTGCTCAAGAACCAGATTATCCTTGGCAGCGTCAATGCGAGCACCCGCCACTTCGCCATGGCCATCAGCGACCTTGAAAAATCAAAGAATAAGTACGGGAACCTAATCGACTCACTCATTACCACCAGGGTGTCTTATAATGACTTTATGGATGCCCTCAGCCTCCGATCGGAGGAAGATATTAAAACAGTGATAGAATGGGGAGAAAAAGAGCCCGAAAAAAGCCTGTAAGATAGCGGTAAAGCTTTCCGCCACAGATTATCATTTTCAGTAATTTCGTCGTACTTTCAGCCCGAAACAAGTGTTCGGGCTTTTTGTATGATTATTTGTATGATTAAAAGAATGGTAAGTATACTGCCCCTGTTACTATTCATCAGCAGCCTGGCAGCAGAGGCACAGCAGCCCCGCAGCTTCCTCTACGGAGGCTTTGCCATGAATCAGTTCAGCGGCGACCTGCAGGCAGACTATAATGCCTATACAGGCTCTTTCTTAGTGGGTGTGCAGCTCAACAGGAGCAAAAGGCTTAATGGCAGCTTTGGCATCAGCTACGGCAAAATCAGTAGCGAAAACAGCGAATACCGCTTTAGCCCTGATCCAACTGCCAGTCCAAACCGTTTCTTCAGCAGCTCCCTTTTTACCATTCAGTACGAGCTGCACGTTAACATGCTGAAAAAAGAAAATTATATCCTGTACCTGAGCCAGGGTATTGGCCTGGCCCGCTATAAGCCTGAAGATGATTTGGGCAACTCATTACTGAACCGCTACACCACCCGGGCCCCTAACGAAACCTATGGCAATTCTTCCATTATGCTCCCCTCCAGGCTGGGTTTTATGTACCTGCTGCCCAATGCCTGGGGACTTGGGCTGGAGGCCGGCTATCTTAACACCCTTACCGATTATCTCGACAACATCGGCCAGTGGGGCAATAGAAAGGGCAATGATAATGTGCTGCAGTTCAGCTTTAAGGTATATGCCCCACTTAAAAGGCCAACTGCTACAGTGACGGCCAAGAACTCCCCTTGATGATAAGTACCCCCTGCCCTGAGCCTGTCGCCGCTATCTTCAGATATTTCTCCCCATCAGGTAGTTTTTACTCCCACCAATGATAGGCTCCTCCGATACTTTCCAATTCTACATCACCGGTTCCCGGAAACTGTTTCAGCTTTAGGTTTAAATAACCTATCTCAAAAGAGGGTCTTATTCTTACTGATAAGGATACTTAATAAAAGAAACTTTACCCATATGGTTTTTCTCATACCGGGCCAGTACATAAGGATGATATTCGGGCGCCAGGCTCTCCTCCCCTGGCTGTAATTCAGTCGGTACAGGAGCGCTTTCGGAAAAAAAATAAACTACCGTCCTGCCATACTTCGTATGGGGCATATATTCGCCATACTGCTCCATTTCCAGCCAGAGGGTGTCACTAGTGGTAATGGCATATTTCCGTTGCACCGGCCCTGTATTATTTTCATTTTTATAAAAAGCAACCCGCTCATAGTCTCCCTTCAAATCCTGCACGCCCGGCTGGCTAAAAGTTGCCCAAAAGAAGTATCCTAACAGCAGAGCTACCGCAATGGCAATCCCATAAAACAATTTATTCCCTTTCATCTGGCACAAGTTTAGAAAGCACCAATTTAAGCAAAAAGACCATAAGTCTGGCGGAAGGCCACTGGCGGACGGGAACTACTTTTTAGGCAGGATACTTATCATTTTGTCTTTAGCTGAAAACAAGCACGATTATCTTTTATTTATACAGGCAGTACTGTTACTTTCACTGCCCTCCTATGCTTTTAATTGGGCAGTGTAGAATGTACCCGATTTATTATTTTTCCAGTAAACTACAAGACTAAATATGACAGCAACGAAAGGATATGCAGCCCAGGCGGCGGACCAGCCTCTGGCACCTTTTACCTTTGAAAGAAGAGCATTACGCCCGCACGATGTACAAATAGAAATTATGTATTGCGGCGTATGCCACTCCGACTTACACACAGCCCGCAACGAATGGGGCGGAACGGTATACCCCTGCATCCCGGGCCATGAGATTGTCGGCCGCATTACAAATGTTGGATCCGAGGTAACCAAATTTAAGGTAGGTGAACTGACCGGTGTAGGATGCCTGGTGGACTCCTGCCGCGAATGCAGCAACTGCCAGCAGGGCCTGGAACAATACTGCGAAGTGGGCAACACCTGGACGTACAACAGTCCCGACCCGGTAGACGGTACCAACACCTATGGCGGCTACTCCAAGCAAATAGTCGTGGACCAGGATTTTGTACTCCTGATATCTGACAGGCTCCCGCTCGAAGGCGTTGCGCCACTTCTTTGCGCCGGCATAACCACCTACTCTCCCCTGCGCCACTGGAAAGTGGGTAAAGGCCACAAAGTGGCCGTACTTGGGCTGGGAGGTTTAGGGCACATGGCGGTAAAATTTGCGGCTTCTTTTGGGGCAGAGGTTACCATGCTCAGCACCTCCCCTTCTAAAGAAGAAGATGCCCGCAGGCTCGGTGCCAGCCATTTCGCTTTAACCAAAGATCCTGCGCAGGTAAAGGCCCTCACGAATCAGTTTGACTTTATTGTCAACACTGTATCGGCCCCGCACGACTACAATATGTACCTGAAGATGCTCAAAACCAGCGGAACCATGATTTGCGTGGGAGTGCCTCCGGAGCCTTCAAAAATAATTGGTGGTTACCTCATTGGCAACCGTCGTAGCGTAGGGGGTTCGCTTATTGGAGGGCTGCCCGAAACCCAGGAAATGCTCGATTACTGTGCCGAACATAATATTGTGTCGGATGTGGAAGTAATTGATATGAGCTACATTAACGAAGCCTATGAGCGCATGCTGAAGGGTGACGTCCGTTACCGATTTGTCATTGACATGGCTTCTTTATAAAATTATTATTTTGCAGGGCATGCCTTAGGGTGTGTCCTGCTTTTTTTCTGTAATGTCGCTCTGTTCCTGCTCTACAGAACCAGCAAACCATTCTCCCTTAGCTCCTGCCACTGGCGGCTGTTCCAGAGCTGCTCCCACTGGCCGGGATAGCGGGCGTTAAAATGCTCCTGCAGCTGTGAGTAAGTAAACACACCTCCCCTTCCGGGCATCAGAAGCGGCAACATTTCTTCCAGCCACTGCCCCCACTCTCCTTTTAGCTGAAGGACCAACTGGTCTTTTTTATTGGCGAACACTATTTCGGCCATGGCCACATTTCTTCCCTTCTTCTTTTTACTGAAATAACTCACCATTGGACTGTTTCCCAGCCAAACCAGCTTTGCATTAGGCTTAGGTACAGCAGGTTCATCCGCTGTTAAAATCCTGTGAATAAGATTGGGCGGAATAGTCGTTTGCGGGATTTTAAAATCGAACCACTCCTGTAGCGGAAACTCAAAACAGAGCCCGTGCATATAGTTAAAGAGTGATTTCCTGAGCCCTTCACTAAAGGCTTCATGGTCGGCCCCGCCGGGGTCGCGGTGGTAAATATCGTTATTGGCAAAGCTTCCCACCTCTTCACTCAGCTTTTCTGCCCCAAAGAGCGCAGGGCTAAGTCCAACAGGACTATGAGCCGTCATGGCAAACTGGTGCCAAAAGCCCGACTGCACCACCCCCTGCTCAAACAGCTGCCGTACCACTTCCAGTGAATCCACCGTTTCCTGGGCTGTTTGGGTAGGAAAGCCATACATAAGGTAAGCATGCACCATAATACCCGACTGTGTTAAATTGTCAGCTACTTTGGCTACCTGTGCAATAGTTACCCCTTTTTTTATCAGTCCCAGCAGGCGGTCAGAGGCCACCTCAAGCCCTCCGGAGATAGCAATGCAGCCGGACTCCTTCAGGAGGCGGCAAAGGTCCAGGGTAAAGCTTTTTTCAAAGCGTATGTTCGTCCACCAGACCACGGTCAGCTCCCGCCGGATAATTTCCAGGGCCAGCTCCCGCATAAGAGCGGGCGGGGCAGCCTCATCGACAAAATGAAAACCATTTTGACCTGTCTGTTGAATGATTTCTTCCATCCGATCGCAAAGGAGGCGAGCGGTCAGCGGCTCATAGCGCTGAATATAGTCGAGGGAAATATCGCAAAAGGTGCATTTCCCCCAGTAGCACCCATGGGCCAGCGTTAGCTTGTTCCAGCGGCCATCGCTCCAGAGGCGGTGCATAGGGTTTGCAATTTCTATGACAGAGAGATACTTGTCGAGCAGAAAGTCGCTATAATCGGGTGTGCCTGTTTCCCGCTGGGGGTAATCCTTTTCTATACTCCCGTTGAAATAGGTCACCTCTCCATTGGCCAGTGCAAAGGTACGCTTCAGCATCTCCAGGCTACGCCTGCCGTCGAGGTGCTCAATGAGATGGTAAATGGGTGCTTCGCCATCGTCGAGGCAGATGAAATCGAAATATTCGAGCACCCGCACATCGGTAAGGGAGCGTAATTCGGTATTGGCAAAGCCGCCGCCCATTACCACCTTCATTTCCGGGTGGTGTTGCTTGAGCCACTGCCCGCATTTAAGCGCGCTGTACAGGTTGCCGGGAAAGGGTACCGAAAGAGCCACCAGTGTAGGTTGCGTCTTTGCTATTTTCTCACGGAGGAGACGGAGGGTAATGGTATCGATAAAGCTGTCTGGCTTTTGCAGCTCGGCATGCAGGGCATCGAAAGAGTTGGCAGAACGGCCCAGCCGTTCTGCATAGCGGCTAAAGCCAAAATGCGGATCGATGGCTTCTATGACCAGGTCGGAAAGGTCTTCGAGATAAAGAGTGGCCAGGTGGCGGGCTTTATCGCGGGTGCCCATGGTGCCAAAGGCCCATTCCAGGTCGTCGAGCTGCGAAAAACGGGAAGCTTCCGGCAGATAGTTGCCCTCACAGATGATATGCCCCAGGGTTGGGTTATTATCCTGCAGGAAGTCTATTACCTGGTCTATTGTTTTCAGGTAATCTTTTCGCAGGGCCATAATGCGCCGGGAATTGTCTGATAAATCCGGCTGGCGATCCTGAATTTCATTAAAGAGCCTGCGAAGTCCTTCGGAAGAGAAAAGGTCCAGTATTACCTCTATGCCCAGGTCGCACTGCGTAGAAGGGATTCCTTTGGTGTTGAGGAAGCCTTTTAAATAAGCCGTGGCCGGGTATGGGGTATTCAGCTGGGTGAAGGGAGGCGTAATAAGAAGAAGTTGCTGGCTCAATAGGGATAGTTTTTAGCTATGGAATTAACCGCCAAAATTACCACAAAAGTTCAGAGGAAACCAATAGAGAAGAGGTTAACGCACAGGGCCACTGCTCTTCCTTTTGGCCGGAGAAACAATTACCGGGCTCAGCGCTTGGAGCTTCCCCTCCTGCCCCTTCCGCTACTCTTGCTTTTCGGCGGCTTTCCTGCTCCTTTTGCCGGAACACTACTTTTTGCTCCCGGTTTTGAATTCCGTCTCCCTTTACCAGCAGAAGTTCCATCCGGCCTGGCTCCGGCTTTGCCCCTGAACTTACCCTTCGGGCCTCTGCCATTTGGAGCACCATCAAACCGGCTCTCTTTTGCCTTTTTCTTAGTACCCCTTCCGGCAGGAGCCCCTTCGGAAGAGGAATTGGCAATCATTTTATTGATGGAAGCCAGCTCCTCCTCTGTCAGCTCCCGCCAGTCCCCCACCGGAAGTCCCTTTAGACTGATATTCATTATCCGGACCCGCTCCAGCTTAATTACATCATAACCAAAATGCTCACACATTCGCCTAATCTGACGGTTGAGGCCCTGTACCAGAATGATGCGGAAAACAAAAGGAGTCTCTTTCGTTACCTGGCACTTTTTAGTAACAGTCCCCAGCATGGGTACGCCATTGGCCATCCCTTCAATAAACTTATCAGTAATGGGCTTATCCACTGTTACCACATACTCCTTTTCGTGCTGGTTGCCTGCCCGCAGAATTTTATTAACTACATCCCCATTATTGGTAAGAAAAATCAGTCCCTGCGAATCCTTATCCAGCCGGCCTATCGGGAAAATGCGCTGGCTGTGGTTCACATAGCTCACGATATTCCCTTTCGTGCCCGATTCTGTGGTGCTGGTCACTCCTACCGGCTTGTTAAAAGCCAGGAAGATCAGATCTTCGGCTTTACGGGGCGCAATGGTATGCCCATTCACCACCACCTTATCGCCCGGCACTACCTGGTCGCCGATTTTAGCTCTTTTACCATTTAACAGCACACTTCCCTGCTCAATAAAGCGATCGGCCTCCCGCCTGGAGCAGAGGCCACTTTCACTGATATACTTGTTTAAGCGGGTAGATTGTTGGTGGAGCATTGGAATAAATTAAGAGAAGCTGATTTAATAAAGTGAATAATAAGGGTCGCTGCCATTTTATGTGGAAGCCTGCTTTAAGGTATCGTTTTCCTTTTACGGGAATGTTCTCAGCATTTACAGATGCACGCCGACCTTCGCACACAAAAAGCGAGTCCACAAAATTACGAAATCAGTCGCTAACCTTCCTGCTTATCTTTCCGGCATTCCTCTTTAATTTCAGCCAGCTGGTTTTCATTAATCCACTTCATGCTTAGCGCATGCTCTACTGCCGATAAAGTTTCTTCCGCAAGAACCATTTCGGCCCCCTTCTCTTTTACCTGTCGGGCAATCCGGTGCACTTCCCTGTCCCGCTTTTCCGGTGACACATCCCGGATATAGATTCCCATTATCTGCCCGGGAAACTCTTCCAGCACCTTTTGATAAATTTCAGGATCGTGCTGGCCACTGTCTCCAATACAAATGAATTTCAGGTGAGGGTATGTCCGGAGGATGTGGCGAATTTTATGCTGCTTATAGTTTCTTTCACTGGTCTCGAACGACCCTTTATCAAAACGGGTGCCCCGGTCGCGCAGTAAAAGCGGACCTTCAGGGACATCATGAAAGCGAAAAAAATTTATGAGCAAATCGTAGAGGTTCCATTCACTTCCCGACACAAAAAAGAGTGCATTTTTACCTTTATCATCGGATCCCCTGCGTAGCGCCCGCAGGAATGCAGCGATTCCCGGAAATGGGCTCCGCTCTGTTGCATCTTTCAGCAACAACAGCTTAAGCTTTGCCATGAAATGCGTTACCCTGGAGACCAAGACGGTATCATCAATATCGGAAATTACGCCATATTCAGCATCTTTATCCGGCACAAAAATATAGCCCTTTGCTTCTTTTTCATCCTCCTCTGTTTTCGTTTCCAGCAGCTGCAGCTTTAGCTCGTAACCATGTTGGGCATAGTCTATAGGGTGGTCGAACCTGAATTCAAACTCAAAAAAGCCTTCATCATCTGTTTTTACTTCCTGTTCCTGTCCGGCAAAACTTCCTTTTACCTTAATATCCGGAATTTCGTCTGACTCAAAGCGCTTGTAGGTATTTTTTAAATGTTCCAGGGTGCTGGCTCCTTCCTTTTTCTCCTTTACTTTTTCATTTTCCAGCACCCTCCCCTTCAGGAATACATAGTGGTCGTTACCAAAGCCATAGTAAGGCAGTATCATGAGAGGGTCCAGCAAATGAAATTGTTCTTTAAAGCTCAGTTTAGCCCTTGACAAGCTTTGTTCAGCCTGCGAAAGCGCCTTCATCAGTTTATTCTTTAGCTCATTTTTATCTGCCATAATCTTCTTTTATTTAAAAAATCATATTCTCCCGAAAGTGTTTCAGGAAGAGATATAAGGGCAATGAAAAGAATGCTGTGTGAGGCAGGGAGAAGAGAAATACTGCTACTATTCGTTGAATCAACTTATGGCTCATTTCAGGGTAAGCCAATAGCCCCGCATCATGGTCAGATCCGGGCAGCTACCGGAATGCCTGTTAAAACTATTATTTGATTTACCAATGTAGGGTCTGAAGCAGGAAGGAGCATGCACTGCCATTATGCCGTGTTAGCGACCGCTTAAGCTAAATTAATAATGGCATTAAAAGATCCATTGATGACTTCGGTCATTTTGTCGAAATTCAAAGTTTCAATGGTATCTGATTTCAAATGATAATTAGGATTTCTAATGAAGGAGGTATCATTTATCATGAGTGCGGGGTATCCAAAATGCCAGTAGTTTCGCTGATCCGACAGCCCGGCCAATCCGGCTTTTGACGGAAAACTAATCACCTGAACATCAATTTTTGAATTCCCGGCCATTAAAGACTTTATTCTTTGGTTAAAGTCAGCGTAGGAATCGATACCTACTACAATGATGAAATTCGCTGTACTGGGATAGAGTTTGGCAAGTTCCGGAGAGGGAAATGGCTGGGAGTTGGGTTCATCTGAAAAGTAACCAATCATCTCATAACAAATCATTCCCATTACTTCAACTCCGTCATCATAGAGTGATTTGGCATGTATAAAGCTCCCCATCTCCTGTGATCCAAAAAAAGGAGGTTCTTCGAGACAGTAGGCAACAAAGTCAATTTGATAATCAATTTCAGGCTGGCTTTCACCAGTTAACCTTGCAGTCTCCAATAATCCGGCAACCGCACTCGCATTATCGTCTGCTCCCGGCTGGTCTCCGCAGACATCGTAATGTGCCCCAACAATCAGGCGCTTTCCCGGGCTTTTATTATAGGTTGCAATTATATTTTTGTACTCCCTCCCATCCACCGTCCACTTCTGTTCCTCCACTGTCAGTCCCGCTTTATTAAAAGCATCTTTAGTGTAGGCACATACCTTTTCCAGACTCTCTACATTGAGATAATTACGGTAAGGTCTTATTTCTGTAAGAAACCTCACATCCTCATATAATCTATCTTTTTGTGCTTTCATGGGACCTAAAAGTTGCCGCTAACGTTTGGAAAAACAACAGCTGCTGAATATTAGTACCAGATTGGTATCCGCCGATAGTTATATAATGAATAGCTATTTAGTTTGCTATCCAAGGAAACCAGCCGTTGA
This sequence comes from Nafulsella turpanensis ZLM-10, assembly GCF_000346615.1. Lineage (GTDB taxonomy): Bacteria > Bacteroidota > Bacteroidia > Cytophagales > Cyclobacteriaceae > Nafulsella > Nafulsella turpanensis. Next base: position 6,666 of record NZ_ANNU01000044.1, on the reverse strand, counting down.
TGTTTTTTTGGTATCACCCATCGTTTATTTTCAATCAACGAATGTCTCTTTTATTACTTTCTTACACTCAATGATTTCTGAAGGACTAAGTTGTCCTAATGATTTTATTATCCGCTTTTTGTCTATAGTCCTGATTTGGTCAATCACTACCCATCCGGTCTGATTTTTATGTTTAACTTTCACTCGTGTAGGATAACTATGACTTTTTGTAGTCATCGGAGCAATGGTGATATTTCGCAGATTATCATTTATCTCATTTGGTGATATAATCACACAAGGTCTGAACTTATTAATTTCACTCCCAATAGTAGGGTCCAAATTGACCAGAACAATGTCATACTGATTCAATCCCACTGGTCAAAATTTTCATCCTCAAAAATATCATCCATTAAAAGTTGGTCTTCTCCATTTTTGTGCATTTTCTTAAAAGCCTTATCCCATCCCTTCCTAGGTTGGTCAATAGGTTTAAGAATAATCTGACCTTCTTCTAAAATCACCTCCACTTTATCCTTAATCCTATATTTATCCAGTATGGATTTAGATAAGCGAAGTCCTTTTGAATTCCCTATTTTGATTATTGATAGTTCCATAAGCTTCCATTTAAGTAATTACAAAGTTATTACAAAAACGGAAATAATCAAGGAAAGGTTCTTTGTCTTTAAATGACGGGTAAAGTTCCTGCAAAACGCAGATACCGGGTTACGTTGAGCTTATAAGTTAAAGAAAAGTCTTTGGTTTTCAAGAACATTATCAGAGAGCCCTACCGGCGTTTGCTTTTTTATTGGGTTGATAGTCGTTTACCTTTTAATTTGTCCGTGTTTTACCTTGAGCTGATGATAAAGCTTTTCAAATTCCATCTCATCATCTTTATCTGATAAAGACATTTTCTGCCCGTCAGTCGTTTCTAGGATTAAGGTCCTTTTGGAGTGTCCGGGATAATAAAAAGCATCTTCCGTCCAGCTTTTTAAGCTTTTAAGTTTTATTATTTTTTCTCTTCTCAACGTCTGCCTGACAATCAAGTCCCCGTTTGATAAGGAAAAGTCTTTATGCTTTCTTAAGATTTCGAAAATCATGAAAACTCCAAAAAGTCCGCATGTACCAATTAGTAGTCCTACGTCCTCACTGTAAGAGTTATAAATCTTTACTCCTGAATAGATTAATCCCGCAGCAAAGATTACCCAAACGGGGAGAAATTTTTTATTCATCCAGATTTGTTGAAATGACTACCAACGGTCCGCAACCTGGGTGTTGAGCATTTAATTGCCCCTCAATTTCCGGCTACGGTTTAGTATATAAATGGCTGTGATACCTGAATTACAAGTATTTGCCCAATAACCTGTTTGTATAGTTGGTGTTAGTACCTTATTACTTGAAGGGATTTTCTTGATACTTCGTAAATCCGAATACTTCTATTTCTTTTAAATCCTGATTCACCCTGTAAACTGCTATGTACCCTTTAAAAACCAAATCTCTGACATCCTCTCTATCAAAGTAGATGGATTTTCTATGCTTAAAAGGCATGTCAGGAATTTACTTAATTCTTGCAATCAGGTCATTTTTAAATCTTCGTGCAGCTGTTGGTTTTTCCTTGGCTATGTAATCTACCTGTGCATTTAATTTTTCTCTGAATCCTTTCGTGAATTTAAGCTTCATACTTACGGATAGTGGATTCTAACTCATCGTCAAGTTGCTGTAAGCCAACAAATTCAGCTTTCCCCGCTTCAATTCTATTGAGCTCATCCTGCAAGTCCTTTTGGATAGATAAGAATTCTTCATTTTCCTCAATTATCTGTAATTCATCCTTACTGAATTTATTAAGGAACCACATTAAATGCTTGTACACCTTTTCATTTACCCTTAACCGAATTGTCTGCATAGCTCATTGTGTTATTTAAAATAAATATACAACTTTTTACGTATTTAAGATTTTCTGGTTATTAACACCCACGGTTTGCAAACTAGGTGTTGGGCATTTAATGGCAAAGTAATATCCGCCTGCTGTTTAGCTAATAAATGGCTGTGGAGCCAGCATTACCAGGGAATGCCCAATAACCTGTTTGTTGGGTTGTGGCGTGTGTTATTTATTTTAGGCCGAGAAGGGCAATTAATCCACGGTTGACATCTTCCATTTCTGGGTCCGTTAATTGCCCCAGCTTTCCAATCACCAGCTCTTTATCTATAGTCGTAATTTTCGCCAACCGAATCAGTGAAGTCTTTTTGAGTCCATTTTCTTTAGATGGTTCCAGTCTTACGTCAAACTTTTCCTGCCACTTTAGTTGGGTTGTAATGAATGAAACTGTAATGTCCTCATCAGAATCAATTAATATTAAGGCAGGTCTATTTTTAGCCCCTGTTAAATCTGTAAAAGGAAAAGGAATTAGAACAATGTCTCCCTTTTTCATTTGTAGCTCTCTTTCAAGTCCGATGCAGAATATAGGTCTTCCTCGTCCTCTAGGAATTTGAAAGATTTAGAATCCGCTGCTAACTGCTGAATTCCTTCAGTCAAATTTCTATCCTCAATCTTGCTTAAGAGGAATTCTGCAAAATCTGACACTTCTTTCAATTTTTGGTCAGGAAGCTTTGAGAGCCTATCTATCGTCTTTTCTATTAATTTTTCTCTTGTCATTATATCATCCTTTTTCCTCATGTCTAATATAACGAATTTTCAATCCTATTTGTGCCGACTTCACCCTTTTTTGCATACGCCACAACCGGTTCGCAAACTGGGTGTTGGGCAGATAAGAGCGAGTCATTATCCGCCTGCTGTTTAGTTTATAAATGGCTGTGAGGCCTGAATTTACAAGTTAATGCCCAATAACCTGTTTGTTGGGTTGAACTCAACCTCCGGTAGCTAAAGAGCCACCCGGAGGTATCTTGCTCAAAAAAAACATAATCGATATGAGCAAGATAAGTAAAAATTACGGATGGCTAAATACCCGTCCCAACTCAGCGAAAACTTTACTGGAAAGAGCCAAAAAGGAAGTTCCGGGATTTTCAGTCCACATGGCTAAGTTCGAAGAGCAGATTACCCTCAAAAGCTATTCTGAAAGCACTGTCTTCAACTACTCCCGCTCCATTGCCCAAATCAGCCTTTACTTTGGTAAATCTCCCCTTGATTTGGACACAGAAGAGATTAATTCCTACCTGTTTTCCCTCAAGCAGAACAAAGACCTGAGTGACACCTATTTCAAGCATGCTGTCTATGGCATGCGCTTCCTCTACCGCATCTATGAAAAGGAAGACAGACTCATTCACCTGCCTAACATCAAGAGCCAGCGCAAACTGCCCCTGGTCCTTTCACAGGAAGAGCTCAGAAGGCTCTTTAAAGCACCTCAGCGGCTCAAGCAGCGGGTACTGCTGAGTCTTATCTATTCGGCGGGTCTGCGTATCAGTGAAGTCTGTAATCTCCTCATCAGCGACATTGACTTTGACCGTAAGCAGATTCATATTCGCCAGTCCAAAAACAATAAGAGCAGGTATGTGGTGCTGAGTGATTACATCTCTAAAGGACTGCAGCAGTATATCAAAGGCTCAAAGCCTAAAGTCTATCTTTTTAACGGCAAAGATAAAGGCACTCCTCTGGGCCGCAGTGCCGTGCAGCAAAGCTTCCGCCTGGCCCTTGCGAAGGCAGGCATCCTCAAAGATGCCTGTGTACATACCCTGCGCCACTCTTTTGCCACGCATCTTCTGGAACAGGGCGTGGATATCGTCACCATCAAAGAGCAGCTGGGCCATTCCCATATCCAAACCACCATGATGTACCTGCATGTGGCAAAGATAGAGCGGAAGCTGGCTCATAGCCCCTTTGACAGGCTTTATCCGGCCAGGTCCTGAAGCCGGCACATGAAGTAGCTGATATCATCCGTTTTCATGGACAAGTCTTTGAGCAGCAGTATAATCCACCCCTGCAGGTAAGAAAAACCCTCAGGGCATTAAGCCTGTGCCGGACCAAAGCTCTTGGCGGGCATATTGCTGCCTGCAGGAATTGTGGCGTGGAAAGCATCAGCTACAATTCCTGCCGCAATAGGCATTGTCCCCGCTGCCAACAGACCAACAAAGAAAGATGGATACTGGACCGGGAGAATGAGCTTCTGCCGGTTCCTTACTACCATATTGTCTTTACTTTGCCACATGCTTTCAATGAGCTGCTGCCTCAATATGACAAAGAAGTATACAACGCCCTCTTTGCTGCCTGCTGGCAAACCATCCGCTGCTTTGCTGCCGACCACAAGTACCTGGGAGCCAAAACAGGCATGGTGGCTATCCTCCACACCTGGGGACAGCAGCTATGGCTGCACCCACACCTGCATTGTATTGTACCCGGGGGAGGCATTACACCTTCGGGTAAGTGGAAGAATGCCCGCTACAAAGACAAATACCTTTTCCCCAAGAAAGCCTTAAGTGCCGTATTCCGTGCCAGGTTCATGGCTGCCCTTAGGAAGGAGGTAGAGGTGCCACAGCATATTGCAAAGCAGGCTTTCAGCACCAGATGGGTAGTCTATGCCAAAAGACCCTTCGGCTCTGCCAAAACAGTAGTGGAGTACCTGGGCAGGTATACCCATAAAGTAGCCATTTCCAATCACCGACTCCTGCATGTTGACAGGGAAAAGGTCTGCTTCTCCTACAAAGACTACAGGCAGGAGGGTGTAAAAAAGCAGAGCAGCCTTAGTGGCACAGAGTTCCTCAGAAGGTTCTCTTCACATGTTCTCCCTGCAGGCTTTGTCAGAATCCGCCACTATGGTATCCTTGCCTCCAGGAATAAACCTGTAGAGCTCAATATTGCCAAAAAGGCTCTTTTGCAGCCTGCATGGAGAAAGATTAAATACTCCTGGATGCAAATTGCTAAAGAAAAGCTGCATTATGACCCTGAGAAATGCCCCTGCTGCCAGGAGCAGGGCCGTATCATCATCAGAGTCATTGAGCCGGAAAGGGGGCCGCCGCAGTGAAGGCCATGCAGAAGACAATTACATCAGGGGCGAAAATAAAAAAGCTTCAAAAGAAGCCATGGAATCCTATTGCCTTATCTCTGCTAAAGGCACTCCTAAAGCAGCAAATCAGCAGAAAAAGAAGGAAAATCCTGCAGCACATCCTTCAGAAAATGACGGCTTCATTCGCTTTCACTGCCAGCTAAAGCCCCTTCCCCAAAAAGAAAACTATTCAATCCCCATAGATGCCCCGCTACCGGAGCTAAGAGTTCAACCTGCGCTAGTAATGAACCGAAGCCTTACTTCGGCTCATTGTAGCTTAATTGTTGGCGTGCGTTTAATTTATTTTACTTCCAAAACTGCCACCACTTCTTCCTAAGCTGATTTTGAGAAGGTTCCTCCCTTTTAAAGGTGGTTGGTTCTTTCTCCTCTTCAGTCCGATTGTCAATAAATTTGAAGTGACCATAATCTTTATCTTGAGTCCCAGTCGGAATGATTTTATCAGACTTTAACCATTCCTTTACTCGTTTGGTCTCTTCTAAAATCTGAGGATAGCAGCTATTAGCCAAGTTCATTTGTTGTTCTAGGGTAAGCTCTTCGAAGGTATCAACTCCATATTGATTTGGACACTCTAGGAATAGCGAGTATCCGAAAGCTAAATTATCGAAGAAGGTATACCCTTTGCTGTAGAGGTCGTAGAATTCCGTTATTGCGGCAGGATAATCCCCCTCTTTATACTCTACTTGCCCAAGTAGTTTATGTAATCTCCACACTTCATACTCTGCACGGTCTAGGTGTTTATATAGAAGCTTAATTAGTCCATAAATAGCACCTGGTTGTTTGAAGTTATAAGAGATAAGCTCAAAATGGTCGTCCGCCCCTAATAGCTGTTCTAGCTCATTTGACTGATAGAGCCATTCCTCAAAGTCCCCAATAGAAATCTCTCCATAGATTGTCTTAAAGAACCTTTCTTTTATATCTGGAGTCAATTGAGTCATGGGGTTAATGCACGCCAACGGTCCGCAAACTGGGTGTTGGGCATTTTAGAGAACATCAGTTTCCGGGTTCCTTGTAGTATATAAATGGCTGTGAAGCCTGAATTTGGAAGTAAATGCCCAATAACCTGTTTGCATGGTTGCCAGCAGTATTACTTATTTTATTTTAACCACATAGGGTACGCTTCTACTGAATGTTGTGTCATAGATTGCTACATCCTTTTCAATGAACTTAAACGTAATAGCAAATCTCCATTCCATCTGTTGATATTGAATGGATGAATCCTTGACTGCCACTTTAAATTTGACATCTGCATATTCATTGTCCTCGGATGGCATAACCAATAAGCTCTTGTCCTGATTTATGGCGTCCGCATTGTAATCAATGTTGAAGTCAAGGTTTGCGTCTTTGGCTACAGCTTTAAGCACCTCTACTTTTTCGTCAAAACTCACCCTTGCTCTTAGTGTTTCCCCAATTAAGAAGGTGTCTTTGTTTTGCTGGTATGGAGTCCCTATAAATACTCTTTTATATTCTGGGGATTTTGCGGGGTCAAATCCAGTTGTCACTGCTTGTAGCTTTTGCGTCTTATCTTCGGTCTCGGCTGATTTATTTTCTGCACAAGAAATACAGAAAAATAAGAACATAAATAAGTAATGATGTTTCATAGTGCAATTTTATTGCTGGCAACGGCAGTCTGTGCGAGAACTGCCCTCTTTGTGTGAATTTAAAAGTGCAGAAAAAGCAT
>NZ_ANNU01000043.1 GCF_000346615.1 Nafulsella turpanensis ZLM-10 | reverse complement strand
AAAACATAAAAAAAGTGGCCGGAATTTCTTCCGACCACTCATGGTGCTGCAGGGCGGCCTTAAAAATAATTTTAGGATCCGTTACTGTTCCCGAAACCCCGCCTGTACTACAGCGCTCCTTCCGAATTACCTGATTAGCCCTGTTCAGCATCAGGAGCCAGAATTCCTCGTGTGGCTGGTCCCAGAGTTCGGGCTTAATGGCATCGTAAGCATCCTGCGAAGAGGTAATTTTTGGGCGCTTTACGGGTGGGGTCTCCTTACGTCGCCGCCCCAGCTCAAGGGCCGCGACTATGCTGATGGCCTTGGCCTCGCCAATGCCTTTAAACTGCTGTAAATCTTTTATAGTAAGCTTTGCCAGCTGGTTAAGATCGTTGTCGGCCGACTGTAAAATAAGCTTGCAAACGTCTACTGCCGAAAGGGAGCGGGTGCCTGAGCCAATGAGAATGCCCAGTAGTTCTGCTTCAGAGAGCGAGGATTTGCCTTTTAGCAGGAGTTTTTCCCGCGGGCGGTCTTCTTCGGCCCAGCTTAATATTCCTAAACGCTGTTTCTCCTCCATGGTACTGCTTTTTAGGTAAAAGCCGGTGGAGGGGGCGAATGTTTTAATTGAGTAGGAGTGGGCAAAAAGCAAATAAGAAAAGCCCTGGCCGGAAAGGCAGGGCTTCAGGAATGGGAACAGAATAAGCAGACTACAGGCTTGCTACGTGCTTAGCCAGTTTAGATTTGTTGTTCGCTGCTTTATTTCTGTGAATAATGTTTTTCTTGGCAAGTTTGTCGATCATGGAAGCTACCGTCTTATAAAGCTCCTGAGCCTCTGCTTTATCTGCCGTGTTGCGTAGTTTCTTAATAAAGGTACGGGTAGTCTTCGCCTGGTATCTGTTACGCAGTCTCTTTGCTTCGTTTGCGCGAATTCTTTTCAGTGCTGATTTGTGATTTGCCATTTTATCTTAATTAGCTCTAATTTCTTGCTTTAAATTGAGTTTGCAAATGTAATACCTTTCTCCATAATTTCAAAGCAAAAGTATTTTATTGTAGGGGGAGTGCCAGTTGCTTGTTCCTTAATTATAATTAAATGATAGCGGTAAATGCATTTTAATGGAGAGGTGGCTTATTTGGGGGTTATTACAGGAAATTTTACTGCAGGGCGCGATACTCTTGCTAAACAGGTGGTGTTACTTTTTGAAAAGGCTGATGAGTTCCTGAATGGTGCTCAGCTCTGTCTGGATAATGACCAGTTCTTCCTGTTGCGCCTTTGTCAGGTGGAGCAGGCTCTCGCAATAATAAGCGCCCTTCTTTTGCTGGTCGCATAGCCCTTCCGGATTTTTTGATTTTGAAATAATAAATTCCTTTTCAATTTTTTCCAGCTCCCCTTTCCACTTTCTGATTACCTCAGGGCCGGAGGGTTTCGTCTGTACCGGTTTTTGGTCAATGCCGAAGAGTGCATCGATGGAAACACCCAAAATTTCTGCAATGGCCGGGAGTATTTGCGGGGGAGGCATGTGGAGCCCGGTTTCATAATTGGAAATGCTGGTGAGTGTCAGGTCTTTACCTGTAGCATCAAGAAGCTTCCGGGCAAATTCCTTCTGCGATATTCCCTTCTTTTTCCGGTATTTCTTGAAGTTGTTCCCGAATAATGCTTTATTTCCCAAATTTATTTTAATTTTTATACTTGCAATTTCAAGTTTTACTTAATATCTTGCATATAACAAAATAAAGCCTCTAAATATAGTTAAAATTAGAGAGAATGGCTCAGTCTTCCGCTTAAGATGATTTGAGTCGATCTTTATTTCGCAGGCAGTGTCAATTTTGTGTGTTTACAAGAGCCACGCTAAGTTGAATGAAGCTTTAAGTTAATTCTCCTGAGGGAGAAAGAGTTTAAGATATTTGCCTCTCCTTTATAGTTCCCGAATTCGGGCGGAAAAGGGAGGGACAAAAATAAAAAAAATGAGGATGCAGTTAACTAGGTTTCTAATTAGTTTTCTCGCCTGAAGTTTTGAAAGTTTTTTTCTTTTTATTGGTTAAAGTTGGAAATAGCTGCCTTGGTGTTTTTATGCCAGGGCAGCTTGTTTTATAGCCCTTCCGGTTTGCTATCAATCCATTAAACAAATCGACTTTTCTATAGGTTGCTATGCTAAAAAGCATGCAGCCCTTTCTGTATTTCTTCCTCTTTCTGCTGATCTGCAGCCAGTCTCTGGCAGCTGCTTCATTGCCTTATTTTAAAACTGATGGCTCCACAAAGGAGTGGCTGGAGGAGCCTGATAAAGCCCGATTGGGAAAGCCTTTCCCGGGGTCTGTAGATAATTTTCCTGCTTTTAAACCTTGGGTTCTTCGCTCCTCCTTCAGGGGTGGATCATTCTCACTAAGATCTGTTCATGCATTTAGCGAAAATGGATCTCTCTGGGGGTTTTACGCGCATCAGCTGATTAATCGCCTGGCAGTGTTTACTTTGCCGCCCGAAATGCTGCCATTTTACAAAATTCACATTCAGTACATTACTGAAAATGCGGTAAACCCCGATCGTCGCCGATATGCAGTGGAAGGAGAGGCGGAGCGGCATTTTATTGATGTTGATGTGTATGGTGACAGTGCTCACTATCAAATGCCGCGGTACTGGCAGCAGGCGGTGGAGCTTTATTCCGAAGATACTTTAAGAGCCTATGGTATTGTACCCTGGCATGTTTATCGTATGAAGCACTGGCTCACGAAGGCATTTCAGGAAAAAGATGTGGCGGAAATACTACGCCTTTCGGCCGATTTAGGTCATTACATAGCCGATGCACACGTGCCCCTGCATACGACGGTAAATTATAACGGGCAGCTCACTGGTCAGCGGGGAATCCATGGATTCTGGGAATCACGCCTGCCGGAAATATTTGCCGGTGAATATGATTTCTTTGTAGGTAAGGCGCATTACCTGCCTCAACCTCAGGAGGCGATTTGGGAGGCGGTAGTAATTGCACACGAAGGGCTGGACTCTGTGCTCACACTGGAGAAGCGGCTGACTTTAAGCTTTGGTGAAGATAAAAAGTTTAGTTTTGAGGAGCGTAACGGGCAAACGGTAAGGGTGTACAGCCGGGAGTTTTCTGAGGCGTACCAGGAGTTGCTGCAGGGACAGGTGGAGCGGCAAATGCGGGCGGCTATCAGAATGATTGGTAGCTTTTGGTACACAGCCTGGGTAGATGCCGGGCAGCCGGATCTTGCTACCTTGGTAGATGTGAAGCTAGATGCCGCGACACTGGAACAATTGCAAAAGGATAAAGCGGACTGGGGGTTTGGTGAGCATGTACTGGAGAGGGAAGAGGAGCGGTGAAAGGACTATCACCGCCACTCCTTAGAAAGAAATATTATTCTCAAGCGAATTGGTGCCGTTTTTATCATTAAAGAAATAGTAGGTAAGCGAAACGGTACGGCCTTCGTTGGTAATTTTGGATGCGGGATTGCTGGTTTCTTTTACCGGCTTCTCGAAAGTGTACTTGGTGGTGTATGACATATCCTCCAGCAGACTGCTGAGCATTACTCCATCGATAGAGATATCAATATCCGTTTCCATTTTGCGTTGTACCTGCTCCTCAATACCCAGTGTGTTGAGTCTTTTTAACTGTCCTCTTTCAAAAGCGAAGTAATCTGTTTTAGGTTCTTTGCTGTCATTGATTTCCTTGAGGGCCCGGTTGAGTGCTGCCACATCTTCAAACTCAAAAGCAATACCCAGCAGGCTGTTATTATTCTCGCGGATGGTTTTAACCTGGCTGATGCCTTCCTGTTCTTCAAGTTTCTGCCGGAGGTCTTCAAAGTTTATATCTACTTCTTCCATTACGTCCTGCTCGGAGGTTTGTTCGCCACTAAACTGTTCTGCTAAGCGGATGAGATTCTGCATCCCTTCCAAATCGACGGTTATAGCAAATTTACCGGAGCCATCGTTGCGCATGTAAATACTCTCCTGTATATCGAGGCAGGAGGTGGCCAGAAAAAGAATTCCTGCCAAAACGAGGGTTTGTTGAATCAATCTTTTCATAGGAACAAATTAAGCTGCTTTTAAGGTAGATGCAAGCCGGTGGAAAAAGGTTGCAGCCGGTTATGTAAAAAAAAGCCCTTTAGAGATATTTTTTCTCTAAAGGACTGATTTTGTGTGGCTTGTTGGATGGGGTGGCAGATGATATCCGGTGGTTTAACACTTCCTGCCCATCCTTCTAAACTGTAAAAGACTATGCCAGACTCTTATACTTCAGGCGGGTAGGATCTGCATCGCCCAGACGCTTCCGGCGGTTTTCTTCATACTGCGTATAGTTGCCGTCGAAGAATACGACCTGCGAATTGCCCTCGAAAGCCAGAATGTGTGTAGCTACCCGGTCGAGGAACCAACGGTCGTGCGAAATAATTACCGCGCAGCCGGCAAAGTTCTCAAGGCCTTCTTCCAGTGCCCGGAGCGTGTTTACATCGAGGTCGTTGGTAGGTTCATCGAGCAGGATAAGGTTGGCACCTTCTTTCAACGCCATCGCCAGGTGTACCCGGTTCCGCTCACCTCCGGAAAGTTTGCCTACTTTTTTGCCCTGATCTTCGCCGCTAAAGTTAAAGCGGCTTACATAGGCGCGGGAGTTTATTTCGCGGCCACCGAGCAACATCAGTTCCTGTCCGCCCGATATATTCTCCCATACTGACTTGTCAGAATCGAGAGAGCCGTGTTCCTGGTCTACGTACGCTACCTTTACAGTGGGACCTACCTCAAAAGTACCGGCATCTGGCTTTTCCTTGCCTGTAATAAGCCTGAAGAGCGTAGTTTTACCAGCACCATTTGGCCCGATTACCCCTACAATACCCGCTTGCGGAAGGCTAAAGCTCAGGTCTTCGAAGAGTAGCTTATCGCCAAAGGCTTTCGAAACGCCATGCGCTTCTATCACTTTGGTGCCAAGGCGTGGCCCTGGTGGTATATATAGCTCCAGCTTCTGCTCCTTCTCCCTGCTCTCCTCTCCCAGCATTTTCTCGTAGTTCGAAATACGGGCTTTGGACTTGGCGTGGCGGCCTTTTGGCGACATGCGCACCCACTCCAGTTCTCGCTGTAAGGTTTTCTGGCGCTTACTTTCGGTTTTTTCCTCTTTGGCTAATCTGGTTTGTTTTTGTTCCAGCCAGCTGCTGTAGTTACCCTTCCACGGAATGCCTTCGCCACGATCGAGTTCCAGTATCCAGCCGGCTACGTTGTCGAGGAAATAGCGGTCGTGTGTTACGGCAATAACAGTGCCTTTGTATTGCTGCAGGTGCTGCTCCAGCCAGTGTACCGATTCAGCATCGAGGTGATTGGTAGGTTCGTCGAGCAGCAGCACATCCGGCTCCTGTAACAGCAGGCGGCAAAGGGCCACACGGCGCTTCTCACCTCCGGAAAGATTGCCGATTTTTGCATCGCCGGGAGGGGTGCGGAGGGCATCCATGGCACGCTCCAGGCGGTTATCAAGTTCCCATGCATTGGCGGCATCGAGTTTCTCCTGAACTTTTCCCTGCTTCTCGATAAGCTTGTCCATTGCATCCGGATTTTCCATAACGGCCGGGTCGGCAAACTGAAGGTTGATTTCCTCAAACTCCTTCAGCAGGTTTACGATTTCCTGCACGCCTTCTTCCACAATTTCACGCACGGTTTTGTCTGGATTCAGTTGTGGTTCCTGTTCCTGCATGCCTACCGTATAGCCGGGCGAAAACACTACCTCGCCCTGATATTCCTTGTCCTTGCCGGCGATAATTCGTAGCAGAGAGGATTTACCCGCCCCGTTTAAACCCAGTACGCCAATTTTGGCACCGTAGTAAAAAGAAAGGTAAATATTTTTTAGTACCTGCTTTTTGGGAGGATATATCTTGCTTACCCCCGACATGGAAAAAATTATCTTTTCATTGCTCATGTATACTCGTTTTAAGCGTCAATATGCAAAAATAATCAAATTTGCTGCACTCTTTATAGGGAATTATTTATTTTGCGATTGGCTTTAAGTAAAGTTTATTTCTTCAGGAAGTCAAGCAAACTGCCCGCTTCCTGACTGTAAAATTAAATTGTTTCGACGTGAGTGAAAATCAGTACGGGATTATCCGTGATGGTAAGGTGTACCGGAAGGCCCTGGAAGGCTTCCCGGAAAAAGAAATTGGTGAAGTAAAAGATACGGAGGAGGCTGCACTGGAGTATTATGAGCAGCGTTTTCACCATCTGGAAGAAAAAATTAACCAGATGGAGCAGGATGTGCATGCCACCAGCAATAAAGGCTCGTACCTGATGAAACTTCTGCACTGGAAGGAAACCTTAGCAGATTATGATGGACTAGGTGATTTTCCGGCCCTTTACAGGAAGCTGGAAGCACTGGAGGCTCACATACAGGAAACAATAAGCCAGAACCGGAAAAGAAACCTGGAAATAAAAACTGCGCTCCTGGCCGAAGGGGAGCAGCTACAGCAGGTAAGCAACTGGAAAGCTGCCTCTGAATTTGCAAAAGATTTAAAAATGCGCTGGCTCAAAACCGGCTCACTCGACGCAGACTATCAGGAGGCTTATGAGGAAAAATTTAATTCCCTGATTAACGACTTCTTTGAAAGGCGTAATGCTTTTTACGAGGACCGTAACAAGATGATGAACGAGCGGGTAGAGCAGTATCAGGCGCTCATCGAAAAGGCCCGTCAGTTGGCGAAAAATAAACCAGCCCCGGAGGCAGCGGAAGGAATAAAGGCTATACAGGTTGAGTGGAAAATGCTGGGCCAGGTGCCGGCACCGAAGCGGGCCGAGTTATGGAATGAGTTTCAGTCGGTAGTGAAACCTGTTTTTGCTTCTCTTAAAAAGCAGCCTGCGCCCGCTAAGCGTTTTCAGCAAAAGCCAAAACCAGAGGTTTTAAACGCTAAAAAAGCGTTACTGGAGAAACTGCAGGCAATTAATGAAAAAGATAAGGATGCGGCTAAAAAAGTACAGCAACTGCAGGAAGAATTTAAAAACCTCGGGTTTAGTGGCGGGGCTGAGGGGGCGGTAAATGATGCTTTCTTCCGTACGCTTGGCCTGATTAAGGAAAAGCAATTTCTGCACAAACTGGCCCAGGCTAAGAGCCGCGATTTTTCAGAAAAGGATGAGAAGGAAATGATCCGACTAAAACTTCGCTTGTTGCGCGACCTGCTGGGGCGGGATGAAAGGGAGCTTCAAAACTTTCGTGAGAACCTTGCCAGCCTGAATACAGGTAAAAACCGGATTAATAAAATGATGGATGCAAAACTGCGGATGCAGGAGAAAAAAGTGGAGGTAAAGCGCCTTCTGCAGGAAGAGCTGCAGCAGCAACTTCAGGAATAGCTTTGAGCGGTAGGGAGTTTTGTTCCTTTGGCGCATCTTGAACAACTGTTAATCGGGGTAAAGACTATAGGTAAACACAGGTTTTCTTACATCGGCAAATTTACTTTTACAAGCTTAAAGTTAAAGAGCAGGATTTCAGCAAATCCTGCTCTTTTTAGTGTTAAGGGCTGTTAAAAGAAAATATACTGACTGGTTTTTATTTCTCTTTCGAAGAAAACCATTCGTTTTTGTGCTGTTTATTGCCTGTGCTAAAAGCAGATATTTATTTTTTTTGGAACTTTTTTGTAACGTAAAAATTTTATCACGTACAAAAATGTATATTCGCGGCTGAAAGAGAAAGCCGTTCGTTTAGACAGAAGGTAGAAGTAAATAGACTTTAATTGCAGTAAATAACCGCAAAAAACTTAATATAGGAGAGAATTATGTATTGGACACTAGAATTAGCTTCATATCTGGAGGATGCTCCATGGCCAGCCACTAAAGACGAACTGATAGATTTCTCTATCCGTTCAGGTGCTCCGATGGAGGTAGTAGAAAACCTGCAGGAGCTGGAGGATGACGGCCAGCCTTATGAAAATATTGAAGAAATATGGCCGGACTATCCGACGAAGGAAGATTTCTTCTTTAATGAGGATGAGTATTAAAAAATTGCTGATGTACAGGTGCAGGACTGTTTGCTGGTGAGCTGAATTTTGTTCAGAGACCGGCCACCTGGATTTGCTGTTAGTAGCTTTGGCGATTTAGCAGTAATCCTTGTGGTGCATAGTCCTGTGATGTGCGTTTGGCACCTGGTAGTAAAATGATAAACAAAGCTGTAGGGTCCCGGAGGGATTTTACAGCTTTTTTCTTTTCAGGAGGCTTTCGGCCAGCAGCATATCTTCCGGGCTGGTAATCTTTATATTATCATAACTCCCCGCCACCAGATACACTTTACTTCCTGCTGCTTCGGCTACGCTGGCACAGTCTGTAAAGTGCCTGCTTTCTTCCTGCCTGTAAGCCTTTTTTATGAGGCGGGCCTGAAAGACCTGGGGCGTCTGCACGAGGCAGAAGCTGCTGCGGTTCTCTGCCTTGCTTCCCTCTTCCGACATCCGCCGGATAGATTCTTTTAATGGAACCGTGGTAATGGCAGCGCCTTTATCTGCGGCAGTAGCATACGCCTGCTCCAGCATTTCCTTTTGTATGAAAGGGCGAACACCATCATGTATCGCAACCAGCGATTCGGGCGGAACCAGTGCCAGTCCCTGGCGTACAGACTGAAAGCGGCTGTTCCCTCCTTCCACGATGGCATGCGGAATCTTGATGTCGTATTCCTTCCTGATTTCCTTCCAGCGGCCAGTTTCGGCTGCAGGGAGTACCAGCACAAGCTGAATTGACGGGTTGATGGCGTGAAAAGCTTCAATGGTATGGAGTAGAACCGGTTTATTGCCCAGCAGTAGGAACTGTTTAGGGATATCGCTTTGCATTCGCGAACCGCTTCCGCCTGCTACAATAAGGGCATAGAGGGATATTTGAGAAGTAGCGCCGGAAAAACTCATAAAATTGCCGATGAAAAGGGGTGAAAAAATAAAGAGCCTCAGCAGGATAGGCTGAAGCTCTTTAAAATTTATTTTAATGCTTAAACGATTAACATTGCATCGCCATAGGTAAAGAAGCGGTATTTTTCTTTAATCGCTTCCTGGTAAGCCTTCATAACAAGATCATAGCCGCCAAATGCACAGGCGACCATCAGCAGGGTAGATTCCGGCATATGGAAGTTGGTAACCAGAGCATTGCATATTTTGAACTCGTACGGAGGGAAGAGGAACTTGTCAGTCCAGCCTTCGGTCGCTTTTAAGCGGCCGCCTGCCGATACGGAAGACTCCAGAGACCGCATAGAGGTAGTGCCAACGGCGCAAACACGGCGCTTATTGTCTAATGCTTCATTAACCACCTGTGCGGTTCCTTCCGGCACGATAAAGTTTTCAGAGTCCATCTTGTGCTTGGTCAGGTCTTCCACATCTACCGGGCGGAAGGTGCCCAGGCCAACGTGCAGGGTAATTGGCTTCATATGAATTCCTTTCAGATCCATGCGCTTTACAAGGTGCTGCGTAAAGTGAAGTCCGGCTGTGGGGGCTGCTACGGCACCGGTATGTTCTGCATAAATCGTCTGGAAGCGCTCCCGATCTTCAGGCTCCGTTTTACGCTTAAGCTCTTTCGGTAGGGGTGTTTCGCCTAAAGAATCAACTGTTTTGTAGAATTCCTCGTCGCTGCCATCGAACAGGAAGCGAATAGTGCGGCCTCGGGAGGTGGTATTATCGATAACCTCGGCCACCAATTCTCCATCGCCAAAATAAAGTTTATTGCCTACGCGGATTTTTCTGGCGGGATCTACCAGTACATCCCAGAGGTGCATTTCCTTATTAAGCTCACGAAGGAGAAAGACCTCGATTTTTGCACCTGTTTTCTCTTTATTGCCATACAAACGGGCCGGGAAGACCTTGGTATTATTCGTTACCAGTACATCGCCTTCGTCGAAATAGTCAATAACATCTTTAAAAACCTTATGTTCAATCTTCCCGCTGTCTTTGTGGACAACCATTAATCGCGACTCATCCCTGTTTTCTGCCGGATATAACGCTATTAAACCTGCGGGCAAATCGAATTTGAATTCTGATAATTTCATAGATAAATTTATCGTCTGAGGTTCGGGTGTAGCAATGCTAAGTTATGCTATATTAAAGCTCGCAAATTTAGTGATTTGTTTTGATATACCATTAAATTTGTCCTATTTATTAAGCTTTGCCATTTAAACATTTCCCCTGTGATTGTAATAAAATTAGTTCTGGAAAGTTTTCGTTTTGCCTGGAATGCTATCCGGAGCAATTTGCTGCGTACTACCTTATCGCTGCTGGGGGTAACCGTTGGCATTTTTGCGATTATTGCCGTTTTTACCGTTGTCGATTCGCTCGAGCAGAGCATTAAATCGAGCCTGAGCTTTTTAGGGGATAAAACAATTTATGTGCAAAAATGGCCCTGGATTTTTACCGAAAATTACGAGTGGTGGAAATACATCAGCCGACCGCAGCCTACTTACGAAGAGTATGAGTTTTTGCATGAGAATGTCGATGAGGCGGTAGCCGTAAGTATATTCGCTAACCGGCGTACCACCATGAAGCATGCCAGCAACAGCATTTCAGGGGTAAATGTATTTGGTGTTTCCTTTGATCATAACCAGGTGGTGGAAATTCCGGTAGAGAAAGGGCGTTATTTTACTCCCCAGGAAGCAGAGCGGGGGGCGAATGTCGCCGTAATTGGTAAGAATATTGAAGAGGCGCTTTTTCCCAGGGGAAATGCCATTGGTAAGGAAATGAAGGTGAAGGGACAGCGTTACCGTATTATTGGGGTAATGGAAGCCCAGGGAGAAAGCCTGCTGGACGGCCCCAGTAATGATGATAATGCCTTTGTTCCCTTCCGTTCCTTTACAAAAATGTATTACAGTGGGGCCTACGATGGTGTAGGGGCCACCATCGGAATAAAAGGCCGGGAGGATGATCCTGGCCTGGAGCAGGTGGAGGCAGAGGTAAAAGGATTAATGAGGCAGCGGCGGGGCCTGCGCCCGCGGGAAGAAGATAATTTTGCCCTTAACCGGCCTCAGATGTTTGCCGATTTTGTGAGTGGCATCTTTAGTGTCGTTACCCTGGTGGGAGGTATCATCGGCAGCTTCTCTATCCTTATCGGCGGATTTGGTATTGCCAATATTATGTTTGTTTCGGTGCGGGAGCGGACGGGCATTATTGGCATTCAAAAATCTTTGGGTGCTAAAAATTATTTTATCCTGTTCCAGTTTTTGTTTGAAGCGGTATTTCTGAGCCTGATTGGCGGGCTTGTTGGCCTTGGGTTGGTTTACCTGATTTCCTTTGTGCCCCTGGGTCCGCTGGAGCTGGTGCTTACCTTGGGCAATGTTTCTATTGGAATGGGATTGGCCATTATCATTGGAATTGTATCAGGCATCATTCCTGCCTGGAAAGCGGCTAAGATGGACCCTGTATCGGCTATTCGAATGGCTTAAACCTGAAGGACTCCCTTCTAAAGTAAAACCCCCGGCTGAAGAATCAGTCGGGGATTTTATTTTCTGTAAATAATCGGGTAAAGCTAATTGCTTCGAATTACTGTGCAGCCGGAATAGGCTCTTCCAGGTCTTCGCCTTTAATCTTGGCGCGGATCTTCTTCTCCAGCTCTTCCATTAGCTCAGGGTTGTCCTGAATAATCTGCTTAACGGAATCGCGGCCCTGCCCGAGTTTATTATCATTGTAGGAGAACCAGGAGCCGGCCTTCTTGATGATATCAAGCTCAACGCCTATGTCAAGAATTTCACCTACCTTAGAAATGCCTTCGCCGTACATGATGTCGAACTCTACCTGCTTAAATGGAGGGGCTACCTTGTTTTTTACCACCTTCACGCGGGTACGGTTACCGGTTACATTGTCGGCACCTTCCTTTATTTGTCCTATCCGACGGATGTCAAGGCGGACAGAGGCATAGAATTTAAGGGCGTTACCACCGGTAGTAGTTTCGGGATTACCGAACATTACACCAATTTTCTCACGCAGCTGGTTGATAAAGATGCAGGCACAGCCGGTTTTGTTAATAGCACCGGTGAGTTTACGCAGGGCCTGGCTCATCAGGCGGGCCTGTAAACCCATTTTGCTTTCACCCATTTCGCCTTCAAGTTCTGCCTTTGGTACAAGAGCAGCCACGGAGTCGATAACAATTATGTCGATAGCGCCGGAGCGGATGAGGTGCTCTGCAATTTCAAGAGCCTGCTCTCCGTTGTCGGGCTGAGAAATCAGCAGATTTTCTGTGTCGATTCCCAGCTTTTCGGCATATACGCGGTCGAAAGCGTGTTCGGCATCGACAAAGGCGGCAAGACCGCCTGCTTTTTGTGCCTCGGCAATGCAGTGCATGGTGAGGGTTGTTTTACCACTCGATTCCGGACCGTAAACTTCAACAATACGGCCTTTGGGAATTCCGCCAATGCCTAAGGCGATATCAAGCCCAAGAGAACCGGTAGGGATGGCCGGTACGTCCACGACTTTACCGTCGCTTAACTTCATAACGGCACCTTTGCCATAGGTCTTTTCCAGTTTATCAATGGTAAGCTGGAGGGCTTTGAGTTTTTCTGAATTTTCGCTCATGAATTATAAATAAGAAATCTGAAAACAAAACTAAATTAATTAGCTAAAAACAATGCTCAATATGCTAAAGGGAGCAATTGTCTGTTCTTCATTACAAGGATATTCCTGCACTAAAAGTTTCAGAATTACTGCTTAATTTCAGCTTATTTTGCTAAAAATATTCGTATAAAAAATGCGGTTTTCCTGAAATTTTGGCACTTTGTACGATGGCATGAAATTACTAAAAATTTTACTAATATCCACTATTTGCTTAACTTTTTCACTGCCTTTTTTAAGGATGCTGCTGCAATACTCCTGCAGGCCATTTCTGAAGGATCAAAATGCTTGAATAAATTTTCCTGTTGTCTCATCTTTCACTCACAAAGTGGGGTTGGTGGCGTTGGAGGAACAAAAACAGCTGGAATTTTGATAAGAATGAGCGTAAATATTCGTTATTTGGCTTTATGGCCGCAATATTGCTGAGGTTAATCTGCAGGTCTGGCTCTTGCGGAAGGGTAGAAGAGGGGGAGGATGAGTAACTTGAGCGCGGGGCAGGAAGTTTAAAACTAATGTTTTTGTAGCTGGCAGTGCATAACTTTTAAGTTAGGAATATGAAAAGAAGTTTTCGATGAGGAGCATCATTCGCAGGGTTTTATTAGGTCTTTTACTGGTAATGGTGATTCTTGTTGTGTGGCAGTGGCCTTTAATCAACTATGGCATTATGCAGGGAAAAGGGCAGTTTGAGGTGCTTTGGAATGCCCGCGATGTGGAGGAGGTGCTGAAAGATCCGCAGGTGCCCGATAGTCTTAAACAAAAATTACTGCTGGTGCAGGAGGTGCGCGATTTTGCAGTGGACTCTTTAGGGGTGAGTGAATCGGAGAATTATACCACCTTATACGACCAGCAGGGAGAGGATATTTTGTGGGTGGTTACGGCTGTTAAGCCTTACAGCCTTAAACAGAAACAGTGGACTTTTCCGGTGGTAGGGACGGTTTCGTACAAAGGGTATTTCGATTATGAACGGGCACTAAAGGAGCAGGCGGAGCTGGCTGCCGAGGGTTACGACACTTATTTGCGAAGTGTGGGAGCCTGGTCCACACTCGGCTGGTTTCAGGATCCTATCCTGAGTAATATGCTGTTCAGGGGGGATGGGAATCTCATTAACACCATTATACATGAACTGACACATGCTACTATTTTCGTGAAGGATTCGCTCGATTTCAACGAGAACCTCGCCACTTTTGTAGGGCATGAAGGGGCTTTGCGCTTTATTACCCATAAATGGGGGCCTGATGCTGAACTACTGGAAACCTATCAGGAAAACTACAGGGGTCGCCACCTGTTTAGTGAACATATGCTGCGGGGGCTCCGGCAGCTGGGGCGCTTGTACGAAAGCTTTCCGGAAGGAATGCCGGTAGCGGAAAAAGAGGCTGCCAAGCAGGACCTTATTAATGAAATTATTGCCAAAACAGATACTTTGCCGATAGAAAATGCTTCCGGCTATCGAAAATATCTGGAAGAGAAAGAACCAAACAACGCCCTTTTCATGTCGTACGATAGGTACCGTGGTGAACAGGAGGCTCTGGCGAAGCAATTCGAAGAGCAGTTTGATGGAGATATTGAACAACTGCTCGAGTATTATAAGGAGCAGTTCGGGCGGTAAAAAGGATTTCTGGTATACAAATTGTTGGAGTGTAGGTATGAACAGGCTGATTTTATTTTTATTTCTTTTGATAACCCTTTCTTCCGGCGCTGCTGAAAAGGACTACCGTGTTATTCCGTTCGAGTCTTTTGGCGAAGGCGAAGTAATGAAGTACCGGGTGCACTACGGGTTTGTAACAGCCGGCGAAGCCACCATGGTGGTCGATAATAAGCTTTACCGCCTCAATGACAGGCCCTGCTACAGAATAGATGTGTTTGGCGAAACCACCGGTCTGGCCGACGGTCTTTTTTCGATTGATAATAACTGGGGGACTTTTCTTGATACGGCAGCTGTTATTCCGCATAAATCTTATCAGTTTATAAAAGAAGGGGGCTATCGAAGAAACCGGATAGTTGATTTCGACCAACAGCAAAGGCTGGCCCGCTTAAATAAACTCCATAAAGAAAGCCGTGAATTAGTAGAAGTGGAGGAGTACGAGGTGCCCCAAAATGTGCAGGACATGGTAAGTGGCTACTACTACCTTCGTACCCTTAATTACGATAAAATGAAAGAGGGCCAGATTATTGCCGTAGACGCTTTCTTTGATGGAGAAATCTATGACTTTAAGGTTCGCTACCTGGGTAAGGAGAAGATAAAAACCAGGCTGGGCAGGAAACGGGCTGTAGTGCTGGAGCCTATTATGCCCGATAATGAGGTTTTTGAGGGAGGAAACCCCATAAAGGTCTGGATTTCGGATGATCAGTATAAAATTCCGTTAAAGGTTCGTGCTAATTTGCTGGTAGGAGCTGTTGAGGTCGATATTAAGGAATTCCGGCCGGGCAGGTAGTGAATGGCCGGCGATGGTTTAAGAAATGATTAAGCCGGTGTAAATAAAAATTAATATAGACCCTATTTTTTGATAGCCCTTAAAAAGGTTTTATTTTAACCGGCAGAAAGCAGTGATATGCTGCGCTTGTTCACTAAATCCTGATAATAATGGGAAGTAAGCAAAACTACAAAATTCTTGTAGTGGACGACGAACCGGACATCCTCGAAATTCTGCAGTACAATCTTGAAAAGGAAGGCTATGGCGTAAGGGTGGCTGCCAATGGCCGTAAAGGGGTCGAAGAAGCGCGCTCTTTTCTGCCGGACCTTATCCTGCTCGATATTATGATGCCCGAACAGGATGGTGTTGAAACCTGCCGGCAAATCCGGGAAATTCCCGAGCTCCAGAATGTCTACGTTATTTTCCTGACAGCCCGCGCCGAAGAGTATTCCGAAATAGCTGCTTTTGAAGTGGGGGCCGATGATTACATTGTAAAGCCCATTAAGCCACGGGCGCTCATGAGCCGGATCAGTGCCCTTTTCAGGAGGGAATCGAAAAAGAAAAAGAGTAGCAGCAAAATCAGCATAGGCGATTTAATTATTGACCGGAATAGCTATACCGTCAGTATTAAGGATCAGCAGGTAGTGCTGCCTAAAAAGGAGTTTGAATTGCTGTACTTCCTGGCCCAGCATCCACAAAAGGTCTTTAGCCGCGATGATCTTTTGCAGAATATCTGGGGCTCTGATGTGTATGTGCTGGCTCGTACCGTAGATGTGCATATCAGGAAGGTTCGTGAAAAAATTGGAGAAGGTTTTATTACCACCGTTAAAGGAGTGGGGTATAAGTTCGAACTGAATTAATTCGTTTTGAGTCATTAGCCGGGGAAACGCCTTTATACTCTTGCAGCCGGTTTCGGGTTTAAGGTTGCGGGTGTTAAACATTATCTCTTCTCTCACCTCTACTCGCACATGACTCCATACTCATCACTAACGACTAATATTTTATGCTGCTAAATGCCAGGGCCGTTGCTATACTGCTGGCGGTATGTATTGCCACCATCACAACGGCTTTCTTATCGCTGACAGAAGGGGTGTCGCAAATGGCACTCTTGGTGGCATTTATGCTGGCTTTTGGCTCTTCTTACCTGCTTACCTTCATTACCCTTGAGTTTTTTATTTTTCGGGAGATAAACCGAATCTACGAAGTGCTGAATAAGCTACGGGAGCAGGAATATGCCTTTACCGATGAAGGAGCAGGCCCATCTTCTAACCCGCTCAAACGTATTAATCAGGAAATTTACTCCTATGCCTCTGATAAGCAGCGCGAAATTGAAGAGCTGAAGCGGATGGCTGCCTTCCGCCGGGAGTTTCTGGCCGATGTATCGCACGAGCTAAAAACACCCATTTTTGCAGCCCAGGGCTATATCTATACGCTGCTCGATGGAGCGGTAAAAGATAAAACTGTCCGGACTAAATTTTTGAAGAAAGCAGCCAAAAGCCTCGATGGGCTTGACCTGCTGGTGCAGGACCTGCTGACGCTGTCGCAGCTGGAGATTGGGCAAATAAAAATGCACTATGTGTACTTCGACCTTATTCGTATTATCCGGGATGTTTGCGACCAGGTAGAGGGGAAGGCAGAGAAAAAAGAGATAGTCTTACGCTTTGATGCAAATATGCCCGAACAGTTATGGGTATGGGCCGATAAGCAGCGAATTCACCAGGTGATAATGAACCTTATTTCCAATGCCATTAAATATTCGAAGGAGGAAAGTGAGGAGCCTTCATGGGTGGAGATAAAGGTAGAAGAAGGTCGCCACAGGGTAAAAGTGTCGGTATCAGACAACGGGCGCGGCATTCCGCAGGAGCACCTGAACCGTATTTTCGAACGCTTTTACAGGGTTGAGAAAAGCCGTTCCAAAGGGAGTGGCGGTACTGGTCTCGGTCTGGCCATTGTTAAGCATATTCTGGAGGCCCACAAAAGCAGAGTAGAGGTAAAAAGTGTGGTGGGAGAGGGAAGCACCTTTAGCTTTAAGTTGAAAAAGAAGAAGGAAGTGGCTGCCAAACCGGCGGAAAAGCAGGAGTTGATAAAGAAAGACGAATAAAGACGAATAAAATGAAGGGCCGGAACGAAACTTTCCGGCCCTTTTACGTTTAAGCACCTTTATGAGGCTATATGCCTGAAATTAAATCAATCATATGGAAGGAGTAATTGCCTTTGTGCTATTTATTGGTCTGCTTGTTTTTATTTTTTATCGCTGGTCTACGCGTAAAGAACGCCGGCGAAAGAAGCTGGTTAAAAAAGATTTTCCGGCAGAATGGCGAAAAATACTCCATGATCAGGTAGGTTTTTACCTGACGCTTGATGAGGAAGGAAAGCGGAGGTTTGAAAGAGGAGTGCAGGTTTTTTTATCAGAAAAGCGAATCATTGGCCTTAAAACCAGGGTAGATGAAGAGAGCAGGGTGCTGATAGCCGCCTCGGCTATAATTCCGGTCTGGGGTTTTAAGGACTGGGAATATCCGAACCTGGCCGAAATATACCTGACTGATGGAGCAGTTAGTACCCATGAATTTAAGGAAGATGGCCGGGACCACACTAATATTGTGGCCGGACAGGTAAAGCCCAGGGGTGGCAGCCATACCGTTACCCTCAGTAAGTCAGCATTAATCCAGGGTTTTAAAAACATGGCCGACCGCAAGAATGTAGGTATCCATGAGTTTACACACCTTATCGACGGCCAGGATGGCTCCACCGACGGAGTGCCCGAAAGCCGCCTGCCCGACCACCTCGTAGAGCCCTGGGCCAAGCTGATGTACCAGAAAATTGAAGAAATTAAGAAAGGGGATAATAACATCAATACTTATGGAGCTACCAGCGAAACGGAATTTTTTGCAGTGGTATCGGAATATTTCTTTGAAAAGCCGGGTAAACTGCAGGAGCGGCACCCGGAACTGTATCGCATGTTAACCAAAATTTTTAACCAGAACCCCCGTAAACGTTTTCCAAAGAATTTCCGCGAGCTGCTCAAGCCTTACGGAAGTAAAACGGGCAGGAATGATCTCTGCCCCTGCGGTAGTGGCGAAAAGTTTAAGCATTGCTGTGGTGCTAATTAAAGAAGTGTAGTCAATAATAGGAGATTCGTAAACACAGAGCCATTACTGATAGTTATTGCTGGAAGCTAAAACAGTTTTTTTCGATTTATGAAGTTCTTCTATCTCCTTGTTATCAGCAGCATTCTTTCTCAGCCTCTTTTTGCGCAGTATGGCCCTGTTCGGCAATCGCCCTACGAAACCAGCTGGGTCGATGGTGCTATTAGTGCGGCTGGTGTGGGTTTGAGCTACTGGGGGCTCAGGTTAATGATGAAAAAGAAGGCAGTAACGGAAGAAGAGCTGCAATGGATGGATGCCAACCCTGAGGCTGCCAGGGCCGATATTCCTTTTTTCGATCGCTGGGCGATTGACTTCTATGTGCCTGAGGCCAGGGCCAATCAAATCAGCGATATCCCTTTCTATGCCTCTTTTGGTCTGCCTTTTCTTTTCCTGGCAGACGAAAGGACCCGCTCCGATGCAGGGCAAATAGGCCTGTTGTATCTCGAAACCATGGCTATTACGGGAGCGTTGTTTGCGCAGGTAAACGGAAGGGTAAACAGGAAAAGACCCAATGTTTACAGCCCGGAGGCAAGTATGGAGATTCGGCGGGATGATAAAAGCCAGAATTCATTTTACGGTGGTCATATTACTGCCACTGCGGCGGCCACCTTTTTTACAGCCAAAGTATTTAATGATTACTTTCCCGACTCCCCGGCAAAACCTTATGTATGGGCAGGAGCTGCGGCAGTGCCTGCATTGGTAGGTTATTATAGAATGAGGGCCGGAAAGCATTTCCTGAGCGATAACCTGATTGGCTATGCCATAGGGGCCGGGGTAGGAATACTTGTGCCTCACCTGCATAAAGAGGTGGAAAACCTTTCGCTTAGCCCTGGTCAAACCCTGCAGGGAGCCAGTACCATCCGGTTTCGCTATCGTTTCTAACTTCACAGCTAAATTTGCCAGCTAGCTTGTGGATCCCCAATTTTTGTAGCGGAAGAGGTAGGTGACCCAAAGGTTTCGCTATATGGAGCAGAAGATGTTTTTGCGCTTAAAGAAAAGTTAGATCAATGTACTGGTCGAGCATCCAGCCGGTAAGACTGTAACGTTCACGCGTAGCGGGTAAAACTTCGTGTTCGATTAAATCGCTTCGAAAGCAGGCCAGCTTACCGCCGGATGGCAGAATGTCTACCGTTTTTTCGCCTCCATCTTCCTGCGGAATATAAAGTCTCAGCTGCCCGCCATGCTCTGGCTTCCAGTCTTTGTTCAGGTAACAGATAACTGAAAGGCGGCGATGATCATCATGGCGAAACTGGTCGAGGTGTCGCTGGTAAACGGTTCCTACAGGATACATGGTGTAATGCAGCTCCACGTCTTTCAGGCTTAAAAAACAGGTGCGATTGATGTACTGCAGCAGCTCGCGCATGCGGTTAACATACAGCTGAGTGGCTGCCGCGGCTTTGGCCGGGTCAATCCACCGGATATAGTCCCCCCGTATCTGCTTGTCGATCTGGAAATCCTGTGCAGTGCCAATGCCGGCCTTTTTAAAGTTACCTTCTTCTTTGTGGTTATCAGCAACCTCTTTAATCTGCATGAATTCTGCATGGCTCAAAAAGTGCTCAATGGTGCCATAGCCTTTCTCCGAAAGGTCATCGGCCAGTCCTTCGAAGGCTTTTTCAAAAGGATGATCTGTCAGCGGGGAAGTGTATTCCTTATTCACAATGGTTCGTTTGTATAGGTAAACATCTTTTGTGTTTATACTGAGCCGGTTAAAAAAGGTTTAATGGCGGCAGGTGAACATATTCGGGAGAGCAGTAGCGTCAGTGTTGCGTCTCCTGATTGCCTGGAAGAGCCAAATCCGGCGCAAGTAAATCTTTTTTCCTGATTTAGCAAAGAGAGGCAAGGCGGTGGCTAAAAGCCAGGAGTTTTAAGAGGGTTTTAACAAAAAGCGGTGCCTTCCATTTGTTTAACTAAAGGAATTATTTCACCTTTGCCCGTCATTTATGAAAATACCTGATTTTAAAGATATTATCCTGTTCGAAAACGAGCACTACCTTCTGGTGAATAAGCCGTCGCATGTGGCTACGCTGGAGGATAGGAACGACCCCTTGAACATGCTGGCCATGGCGCGTGAATATGCCGATGATGCGCAGGCGAATCACCGGCTCGACAAGGAAACCAGTGGAGTGCTGGCTTTTGCCAAGCATCCGGAGGCTTACCGGCACCTGGCGGTACAGTTCGAGAAAAGGCAGGTGCAAAAGGTGTATCATGCTATTGCCGATGGCCTGCACGATTTTAAGGATGAGCAGGTAAAACTCCCCATTAAACAGGTAGGGAATGGCATCGTGCAGATAAACAAGCTGGAAGGAAAGGCTGCTGAGACCATCCTCAATACCCTCCAGGCCTACCGGCAGCATACCCTGGTAGAGTGCAGGCCTGTTACCGGCCGAATGCACCAGATCAGAATTCACCTGAGTGCGCTTGGGGCCCCTATCAGCTGCGATGAAACTTATGGAGGAACTCCTTTACTGCTGAGTAAGCTAAAGCGACGCTTTAATTTGAAGAAGGATACTGAAGAGTTACCTATCATAAAGCGGGTGGCCCTGCATGCATATGAGCTTAGATTTGCCGATTTGGATGGCTCTCCGCTCAGTATACAGGCGCCTTACCCAAAAGATTTTGCCGTGGCCGTTAAGCAGCTGGAGAAAAATAGTTGATCTGCTAATAAAATATTATGCTGAATTGGCTCCCGACAGGTAAAGGGAGAATTAAAGGCTTTGCCTCGGAAAGGCGAGTGCTGCAGGAGAGTGCTTAAAATAGCACATTAACTCATCAGCAAATTAGTACTTTAACATATATTCAGCTACTTTTGCAAATTCAAAAACAAAATTCTATCTTTGTGTCCCTTTTTAAGCAAGAAGGGGGTTGTTGTATCATATAATTAAACGAACAACGTGGATACTTTAAGTTATAAAACAGTTTCACAGAACAAAGCTACTGTCGAAAAGGAATGGGTCATCGTAGACGCTACGAATATGATTCTTGGTAGATTCGCCAGCGAAGTAGCTAAGCGTATCCGTGGCAAACACAAGCCGGGATATACGCCGCATGTTGACTGTGGTGACAATGTCATCATCATCAATGCAGAAAAAATTCGCCTTACGGGCAAGAAAATGAACGACAAAGTTTATGTACGTCACACGGGCTACCCGGGCGGACAGCGTTTTACAACGCCTCGTCAGTTGATGGACAAAAACCCTGCGGGCATTGTAGAGAGCGCCGTAAAAGGTATGCTTCCTAAGAACCGCTTAGGACGTGCTTTATTCCGTAATCTGCATGTATATGTAGGTGCTGAACATCCGCATGATGCACAACAGCCTAAAGAAGTAACACTCTAAACTTATTATAATGGACGTTGTAAATACTATAGGAAGACGCAAAACTTCTGTAGCCCGCTTATACATGCAGAGTGGTAAGGGTAACATTACAGTCAACAACAAAGACCTGAAAGTGTACTTCCCTACCGAGGTAATGCAAACTATCGTAAAGCAGCCGTTAAGCCTTATCGACCAGGGTGGCAGCTATGACATTACGGTAAATGTAGACGGTGGCGGCATCAGAGGACAAGCAGAAGCAATTCGCCTTGCCATTGCCCGCGCACTCGTAGAGAACGATGCAGAAAACCGCCCGCCTCTTAAGAAGGAAGGTTTCCTTACCCGTGACCCACGCATGGTTGAACGGAAAAAATACGGTCGCCGCAAAGCACGTAGAAGATTCCAGTTCTCTAAACGTTAAGATTTATATCTTTTTTGAAAATATTTTATAATGGCTGAAATCAATTATAAAGACTTACTGGATGCTGGTGTTCATTTCGGACACTTGACGAGAAAGTGGAACCCAAAAATGGCGCCGTACATCTTCATGGAGAAGAACGGTATCCATATTATCGACCTTAATAAAACGCTTGCTAGCCTCGAAGAAGCATCCAATGCTATCAAGCAGATCGTACGGTCAGGTAAAAAAGTAATGTTTGTTGCTACCAAAAAACAGGCTCAGGACATTGTAACGGAAGAAGCAAAAAGGCTGAAAATGCCTTATGTGACCGAGCGCTGGTTAGGTGGTATGCTTACCAACTTCGCGACTATTCGTAAGTCGTTGAAGAAGATGTCCGGCATTGAGAAGATGATGAAAGAGGAGTCATACACAAACCTTGCAAAGCGCGAGCGTTTAATGATTACCCGTGAGAAAGAGAAGCTGGAGAACATCCTTGGTGGTATAGCCGACCAGAGCCGCCTGCCTGCTGCATTGTTCATTGTGGACATTAAGCGTGAGCACATTGCCGTAAAAGAAGCCCAGAAGCTGAACATTCCGGTATTTGCAATGGTAGACACCAACTCTGATCCTACTCAAATAGAGTATCCAATACCTGCTAACGACGATGCTTTTAAATCTATTTCCCTGATTGTGAAGACATTTGGCAAAGCCATTGAGGAAGCCATGATGGAGCGCAAGCAGGATAAGGAAGAAGCGAAGCTGAAAGAAGAGGAAGATGCAAAGCGCAGCGTTGATACAGGCGAAGCAGCAACAGAATAACACAAACTTTCTATAGATACAACAGTTACAAAAATTGAACACTACTTTTAAGGGTGTTCAATTTTTGTTTAGCCCGGGCAACTGATGGAGAACGGGCTTCTTTTTAAATGACCTAAATTTTTCATCTGACCTTAAATACTTTCCAAATGGCTATTACAGCACAAGACGTAAACAAATTAAGACAAATGACCGGTGCCGGTATGATGGACTGCAAGAAGGCACTGACCGAGGCGAACGGCGACTTTGAAGCAGCGGTGGACATCCTGCGTAAAAAAGGCCAGAAAGTTTCTGCTTCCCGCTCCGACAGAGAGACTTCAGAAGGCTCAATTTTCGTGCAGACCAATGCCGATGCTACTGAAGGTACCCTCATAGCCATTGGTTGCGAAACGGACTTCGTTGGTAAAAACGAGGAGTTCCAGACGCTTGGCCAGGACATACTGAAGGCAGCTGTAGAAAATAAGCCGGCGAATATCACTGAGCTGAAAGACCTTAAGTTGAACAACGGCCGCACAGTAAACGATAACATCGTGGACCTGGTGGGTAAAATCGGTGAGAAGATTGAAATCCTTGCTTACGAGCGTATTAGCGGTGAAAAAGTGGAGCCTTATATCCACGCCAATAATAAACTTGGTGTATTGGTAGCCCTTGCCAATGTTGGCGGCGATTATGAGGTCGCGGGTAAAGACGTGGCCATGCAAATTGCAGCCATGAGCCCTGTAGCTGTAGACAAGTCAGGTGTTGACGAATCTACCATTCAGCGCGAAATGGAAATTGGTCGTGAACAGGCTCGTGCCGAAGGTAAGCCGGAAGAAATGATCGACAAGATTGCTCAGGGTAAACTGAATAAGTTCTACAAAGAAAATACTCTGCTGGAGCAGCCTTTCGTAAAAGACAATGGAATGACCGTTGCCAAATATCTTGATAGCGTAAGCAAAGGTATGACGGTATCTAAATTCAAGCGCGTACAAATCGGTTAATCCAGTCCGGTTAAGCAATAAATAGAAAGAGCCCTGCAGGATGATGTCCCGCAGGGCTTTTTAATTACTCTAAAGCATACCGAAATAATAGTAGTAGTTTCGGCAGAGTACCGCCCTCTTCATCCTGTTTATATTGGCCGGTTACATTCCTCTCTTTTCCGGCTCTAACAACTTTGGTATCAGCTGAAACTTTCCATTTGTAAAATCCTTTAAAGACCTGCAATTGTTTAAAATTTGAGTGGCTTCAGAAAATATAGCCGAACTTTAAATCGAGCCCTGGTAAACCGAATGCAACATCCTGATCTATGTATGCACCAACACCTATGGCAGTTTCAAAGATGAAATGGTTACCCAGCCGGCGGCGATTGCCCCATTTAGGAATTATCCGAAGTGCAGGAGGAGTAGTGGAGAAAAAAGGCTGTAAATCGAATTTTGTTGTCAGGGCAAGATAGTTGGCGGAATAATTTTGAATGTTTTTTCCCTTCTCGTAGCGCTTCAGGAGGTTGTAGTACCAGCGTGGTTCCAGCCTTATGGCAGGTTCAAATATTGGGGCTAGGAAAAAAATGGGAATTCCATTACTGTTGTTATAGTAACCACCGCCAAATGTAAGGTACCAACCTGCTTCCAAATTAAAGGTCGTTTGCCTGTCAATTTTTTTCTCATAGCTGTACCATAATCCAATTATCCCAGCCTTTATTCCATGCAGAGGACGGCCAGGAATTTCCCGCTCTGTTGGTTGTGCCTTTAAAGTAGTGGAAGTGTAAAGCAAGAGGAAAAGGAGAAAGAGCTTCATAAAAATGTAAAGTGATAAACTAAAATATTCATAAAATATATGATTTTAGCTGCTTATTACAATATCTTTCATAATAAACATTATCGGCTTGTTCAGGCCATTTATCCATACTCTCTGTAGGGCGCGTAGGTGTGGTCCCTGCTACAAAAAGGGCTCCGCTGGCGGTAATCAGAACGGAGGGGCTATTTAGGATCGCCTAAAGCTGTCATGCTGCCGTCATGAATCGAATGGCAGCGGCCGACCCTTGCCGATGCGGCATCTTTCCAGGTGGGATAATCCTTCAAGCTTCAAGCTAATTATTCCTACTCCTCAAGGTTAAAGGCGGCGTCCGCTATGGCAGGAGTTGCAAAAAGGTTTGCAGTATTCAACAGGCATAGCCTGGTTGATCTGCAGCAGCAAAAAGATCCCTGGCATCAAAAAATGTAGCCGAATTTGACATCCAGCCCCAGTGCAGGGGCAGCCACATGCATATCGGCAATGTATACGCCAAGGCCAACGGCCGTTTCGAAGATGAAATTATCACCAAGGCTTCGGCGGAGGCCCCATTTAGGAATAATCCGCAGAGCGGGAGTTCCAGAGGCACCAAGATTAGAAAACACAGGTTCGGTGTTGCCTTGAATACTAAGGGCAAGATAGTTGGCAGAGTAGTTGCTGATATTCTTTTCCTTCCGGAATCGCTTAAAAAGATTATAGTACCAGCGAGGTTCCACCTTTAAGGTAGGCACAAGCACGTACCATAAATCTCCATCGATAAAAATCATACTTCCTTGACCAAAATCAACCCCCAACCCTGCCTCTATATTGAGGGTCGTTTGCCGGGCAAATTTTGTTTCGAAAGTATACCAGGCGCCCACCAGGCCAGCCTTAATACCATGCAGGGGCCTGTCAGGCATATTATATTCGCCAGTTTGGGCGTGGAGAACATTAGTTCCTGAATAAAGAAAGAGAACAAGAAGGATGTAAAGTGCTTTCATGCTGGGAGAGTGATGGAATTGAAAGCAAAGATTACTATTCTATTAATTTTATCCTACTATTTCACGAACGAATGTTGTTATGTGACTGGAGGTAAGTTCCCCAGCCTCTTTATGGGGCGTATGGCCGGCGCCGGCCACCATTAGTTCTTTTGCATCTCCAGAAACCTTCCGCACAATGGCCTCGACCTGCTGATAACTGCCATATTCATCTGCCTCGCCCTGTATTACCATTAGCGGGCATTGTACATTAGGTAAATACTGCTCAATATTCCAGTTTCGAAAATCCGGAGATAGCCAGGTGTCGGTCCAGGCATGGAAAACCCATTCTGCTTTGTCGCAATGGTATTTGGCAAGCTTTTGGGGGAGAGAAGTGGTTTCATAAGCTTTTACCGCTTCGCGAATGCCGGATAGGGTAATTTCCTCCACAAACACATGGGCCCCTTCTGTAATAATGCCACTAATCAATTCAGGATATTCTGCTGCCGCCACCAGCGCAATAGAGCCGCCATCGCTGTGTCCGAAAAGAATTGCCTTCTCAATTCCTGCTATGTGTAGCACTTTTGCCAATACATGAGCCTCCTTTTCCAGGTAACCCTTGCTTCTTATCACTGCCTCGGCAGGTGCAGACTGTCCATAACCCTGTCGGTCGTAGATAAAGGCATTGCAGCCAGTTGCCTCTGCCAGCTTTCCAGGGAAATCGCGCCACAGTTCAATACAGCCGAGGGAGTCGTGCAGGAAAACAAGTGTAGGACGTAAGGAAGCTGAAGGGGCCGAAAGCATAAGGCTTCTGGCCTGCAGCTGAATACCCTCTACTTCTATCTGAAAATCTTCTTTTTGCATAAAAGCTGGAGCTACGAAAAAGCTGAAAAAAAAGATAGGAAGTCTCAAAGCTACAGTTTGCCAACCTCTTTTGCAAGAAACCTTCATTTACCGAAATTTTGAACAGCCACAGGCCATGTTTGTTAAATTTGAAACGATTGCTTATACTTCTCAAAACTTTTTTATGCCAGTTACTGATTCCCTTTCAATCCAAAGCAAATTGCCCGATGTAGGAACGACCATTTTTACAAAGATGTCGAAGATGGCCCATGAAGTAGGGGCGATTAATCTCTCCCAGGGGTTTCCGGATTTTCCTGTTTCAGAAGAATTGATAGATCGCGTCGCTCATTATATGCGGGAGGGAATGAATCAGTATGCCCCAATGCCCGGTATGCCGGCACTGCGCAAAGCCATAGCAGCCAAGCTGGAGCGTACCTTTGGCATCCAGGTTAATCCTGAGGAGGAAATAACCGTAAGCTCAGGGGCTACGGAGGCCCTCTTTGCAGTGATAGCCGCCCTTGTGCATGAGGGAGATGAGGTAATTGTGCTGGACCCGGCATATGATTCCTATGTGCCCGCGGCCGAGCTGCAGGGGGCAATTGTAAAGCGGGTGCCACTGGATAGCAAAACGTTTGCACCGGACTGGGAAGCCATTGAAGCTGCGGTTAGTCCAAAAACACGCCTGCTGGTGCTTAATACGCCACACAACCCAACAGGAGCGGTTTGGCAGCAGGAAGATATGGAGCGCCTGCAGGAGCTGGTAAAGAAGCACCGGTTTTGGGTACTGTCGGACGAGGTGTATGAGCATATTATTTTCGACGAACAGGAGCACCAAAGTATACTGCGCTTCCCCGAGCTTCGAAAATATGCGGCAGCCGTTTATTCCTTCGGTAAGACTTTTCATGCCACGGGCTGGAAAACAGGTTATGTAGTGGCGCCTCCGCTGCTGATGAAGGAAATCCGCAAAGTACACCAGTATCTTACCTTTAGCACGCATACACCTACGCAGCTGGCACTGGCCGATTACCTGCAGGAGCCACAGCATTACGAAAGTCTGCCCCGGTTTTACCAGCAAAAGCGGGATGTCTTTCTTCGGCTGATGGAGAAATCCCGCTTTCGGCCAATTCCCTGCTCGGGCACTTATTTTCAGCTGTATTCGTATGCCGATATTTCGGATAAACCGGATGTGGAGATGGCCGAATGGCTGACCCGTGAGAAAGGCGTGGCCAGTATTCCTGTATCCGTATTTTATGAGCAGGGGCAGGACCAGCGCCTTCTTCGCTTCTGCTTTGCCAAGAATGAAGAAACTCTCCAACAAGCAGCCGACATCTTATGCAGGATTTAACCATTAGTCTTATTCAAAGTCCCCTGCACTGGCAGGAGGTAGAGGCCAACCTTGCCCAGTTCGAAGAAAAGATCTGGCAAATCAGCGGTAAGCCCGACCTGATTATGCTGCCTGAAATGTTTAATACCGGCTTTAGCATGGCTGCCGAGCAGCTTGCCGAACCCATGAACAGCAAAACCTTCCGCTGGATGAAGCAACAGGCGGCGCAAAGTAAAGCTGTAGTCGTCGGAAGTTTTATTGTAAAGGAAGAGGGGAAATACTATAACCGCCTGCTTTGGATGGAGCCCGACGGGCAGTACGCTACTTATGATAAACGCCACCTCTTTCGTATGGCCGATGAACATCACCATTACAGCATGGGGAAGAATCGACTTGTTCGGGAATTGAAAGGCTGGCGTGTATGTCCGCTGGTGTGTTACGACCTTCGCTTCCCGGTTTGGAGCCGTAACATCAATGCAGAAGGGGAGTTAGATTATGATTTGCTCCTGTACGTGGCAAACTGGCCGCAGGCAAGAGTCAACGCATGGAATGTACTGCTGCAGGCGCGGGCAGTGGAGAATCTCTGCTATGTA
Source organism: Nafulsella turpanensis ZLM-10 (assembly GCF_000346615.1). GTDB lineage: Bacteria > Bacteroidota > Bacteroidia > Cytophagales > Cyclobacteriaceae > Nafulsella > Nafulsella turpanensis. Next base: position 2,749 of record NZ_ANNU01000043.1, on the reverse strand, counting down.
GCCGGGCTTAACCGGGTGGGCACTGATGGAAATGGCATCGCCTATAACGGCTGTTCTGCAGTAGTTGACCCAAAAGGGCAGCGGCTGTTTTTTGCCGAAGAGCAGCCTTCCATCCATACCATTACTTTAAGCAAAGAGGCCTTGCTGAACTATCGCGAAAAATTCCCTGCTCAGCTCGATGCGGACCGCTTTACTATTCAGAAATAGCCCTTATCTTATGGTGACTGCAGGAACTTGAGGATGTACTGGGTGGTTTCCAGGTCTGTGGCGGCCTCTTCGAACTGTGGACCACCTATTTGCTGCATTACCCGGTGAAGTGCTGCTTCCGTTTCCACAATCCCTTCCTGCACAAACAGTACCTGCGGATGCTTTAGTGCCTGCAGTTGCTTAAAGAATTGTTCAATGCCTGAAGTAGGTCCCTCTGTCGTTTTTAACTGCACAACAATGGCTACCTTCCGGCTCTGCCTGATAAGGTCAAGTGCATACAGCCGGATACTCTCCTCCGAAAAATTATCAAAATGGAAAGTCGTCAGATCAGGGAGGTCCTGCTGAAGCTTCCGGAGAAGCTGCGGTTCTGGATTATCCTCGACAGCAGTTTCTTTGATTTGGATGAGTACAATGCAATCGGTCATTCCACAATGATTAAAGGGCGGCTCTGCGTCCCAAGTTTACTTTCGGCCTGAATGAGGTATAAACCCGCTGTCAGACCTTCCACGAGTACAGTAGCATCCTGCTGGGGCAATACACGGGTCTGCCGAATCAATTGACCCTGAAGGCTTATTAGGCGAATGATGGCCGGGACACTGCTGCGTACAGCAAATGCTCCTTTCTGGCGACTCAAAGGGTTCGGATAGACCAGCAGGGTAAGATCCTGTTCCTCCGGGATAGCCAATGGCCCTTCCTGCTCTAATAACAGTATTCCACCCTGAAGGTTGCCAATTGCCAGCATTGGTTTCATGTTCTCCTGAAGAGGGGCCACCACCGGCCAGCTTTTCTTTCCCAATGCAGAAGCATAACTGTCCGGCCCGGTGCAGCCCGAAACGGAAACAGGCTCCGGTGTTCCATTGGGAGATTGTTGTAGAAAGTCTGTGATAAGGCGCAACTCTCCGCTGCCATCGGCCAGTAGCAGGTCGGGTTGTCCGTTGCCACTGATATCGCCTACGGAAGGGACTAAAGGGCGGCGGTAATTATCCAGGCCAAACCCCAGGTACGATTTTGTTTGCAGTGCAAAAGCTGGAGCGCTTGCAGTACCTGTATTGAGGTAGTAATGGAGGCTGCCATCGAAGCTGCCTGAAAGAACATCTGTTAGTCCGTCTCCACTAATATCGTAAAAGAAGGGGTTGTCCAGTGAGCTCAGGTTCAGTGGGAGCTGCTGCATTTGCTCAGTGGAATACTGAGGAGCTTCTCCGGCTGCGGATTGGTTCAGGAAAAGGAATGTGGCACGCTGGTAATTTTCTGTGTCGGTGGCAGTGAGCAATATGTCCTGCTGTCCATCCATATTAAAATCCAGTATCTGTGGGAGGAGGTGTTGGAAGCGCAGGCTCGTCAACTCCAGGTAATTATCATTCGCTAGCTCAAAGGCAGGGCTGTTGGTGCTACCGGTGTTCTCATACAGCTGGAGAGAGCCATAAAACCCATCTTCCTGGTGAGCGCCATTGGTCCCTATCAGCATATCCAGGTCACCATCAGCATCGGTATCTAAAAAGGCAGGGACAGCCATCTGCCCTACGTCCAGCATTTCTTCCTGCAGAAAAGCTTTGGTTTGCAGTTTATAGACGGAGGAGTCTCCCTGTGTGCTGCTGGCAAAGAGCCATAGCGATTCGCTAAAGTTGGTTTCTGAATGATGGCCGTGCGTTTGGGTACTGATGAGCAGGCCGTTTTGCTCCTGTGTTTTAAAGGAAAAAGCCGCGGGGTATAACCAATTTGGTTGTTCTGCGCTTCCGGGAAGAAAAGTGAGGTAGCTTTCGAATACAGGTGCAGTATTGGTTCCCCTATTTTCAAGGTAATAGAGCTCCCGGCATTCTTCGAAGCCGTTTAGCAGATCGTAATCTCCATCGCCGTCCACATCGTAGAGGAGTAATGATTTGCCGCCGGCATGAAGTTGCCGGGCTCCTTCATTATTCGGGCAGGACTCGTTATTGTAGGCAAACACGCCGCACTCGCACTCGCCCAGGCCACCCCAGCGCCTGCTTTCCTCTACAAATGTTAGGGCACCAGGGGAGCCGTTTTCCTCTACACTGGTATTGCGGTAATATTCCAGCCCGCCTCCACCCGAAGGGTCGTAGGCCAGTATGTCCAGGTCTCCATCGCCATCCACATCTTTAATGGCAGGTACATCGCCGCTGTTCACCAGGAGGTTTACCATACCATTGCTGCCCTCGTAGTTTAAAACTTCAGATGCCAGCTCCCATGCTACCGGCTGGTTCGGAGCCGTAATCTGGCGAAATACCCGGATGCCGGCAGGGGTGAAAGTAAAAATATCTTTTGCGCCATCTCCATCGTAATCTTCCATTATAAACCAGTTGGAGAGGTGGCCCGGCAGCAGGCAGAGCAGGTCTGGCCGGGCCACCCACTGATTGTTTTCGTGGCTGAATACCATCATAGCCTGGCTGCTGCGGTCCAGGGTAATGATTTCAGGTTGATCATCTCCGGTGAGGTCAGCCATTTGCAGAATTGGGCCATTAAGGCCGCCGCCCCAGGGCATGGAGAGGCTTTGCCCGTTACGACTTAAGGATATATTAGTGGCAGG
>NZ_ANNU01000042.1 GCF_000346615.1 Nafulsella turpanensis ZLM-10 | reverse complement strand
AGGCCGCCGCCCCAGGGCATGGAGAGGCTTTGCCCGTTACGACTTAAGGATATATTAGTGGCAGGTGTAAACTGTGCCAGCAGCTTTGTGGAGAAGAAAAGAAAAAAAATAAGGAATATGCCTGTAGTTTTTTTTAAGTGCAGCTGCATGTTTATAACTTATAGCCGTAAATGTGTTAACAATATAACGAAAAAGAAGCAAAGACGGTGTACTGTCTTACCTTAACACAGGAAGGAATAAATTGTCATGAATCAGAAAGAATTAGAAGCACTATACGAGAAATATAAAGATTGCAAAGGTGTAAGTACCGATACCCGCAATTTACCCGAAGGATGCCTGTTTGTGGCGCTGAAAGGGCCAAACTTCGATGCCAATGCTTTTGCAGAAGAGGCTGTGCGGAAAGGCGCCCGATATGCCATTATCAGTGATGAAAAATACCAGAAGGATGAGCGATTTCTACTGGTCGAGGACAGCCTGAATGCCCTGCAGCTCCTGGCAAATCACCACCGCCGCCAGCAGAATATTCCGGTAATAGGTATTACAGGAAGTAACGGTAAAACCACCACCAAGGAACTCATTGCTGCCGTGCTGCAGCAGAAATATCGGTGCTGGGCAACAAAGGGCAATCTTAATAACCACATAGGGGTGCCCCTGACCCTGTTAAATGCCCCGGCCGATACTGAAATAATGGTGGTGGAGATGGGGGCGAATAAGCTGAAGGATATTCAGGAGCTTTGCGAAATTGCCGAACCGACTCATGGACTCATTACGAACATAGGAAAGGCCCACCTGGAGGGTTTTGGAGGCTTCGACGGTGTAATCAGGACCAAAAGTGAGTTGTACCAGTTTTTGCTTGAGCATAAGGGTACAGCCTTTGTAAATTCCCGTAATGAGCTGCTGGAGAATATGGGCAAGCGCTTTCAGGACCCCATATATTATCCTGCCAAAGAAGATTACTACCATTGTGAGCTGATTACTGCCGATCCTTTTGTTGAGCTGAAAGCAGAGAATGGAGAAAAAATTACTACCCGACTAATGGGTATTTATAATTTCGAAAATATAGCGGCTGCCCTTTGTATCGGAAAGTATTTTGAAGTAGATACTAAAAAAGCCAACGAAGCGGTAGCAGGCTACAGCCCGAGTAATAACCGTTCTCAGCTGATTGAGCATGAAAATGGTAATTACATCATACTGGATGCCTACAATGCAAATCCTACCTCAATGAAGGCCGCTATCGAGAATTTTGCGGCCTTAAAGCGGCCAAAGAAAGTGGTTATTCTTGGTGACATGAAAGAGTTGGGTAGCGATACTATTAAGGAGCATCACGAGCTTGGGCGCCTGTTAGCACGTTATCATTTCGACCGCATTTTGTTGTGTGGCCTCAGTATAATTGAGGTAATGGATAATAATCCAAATGCTATCCACTTCGAAAGCAGGGAGATGCTACTGAACTACCTGAAGTCCAAGAAGTTTACCGATACTACTTTTCTGGTTAAAGGCTCCCGCAGCATGGGACTGGAAGAGGTTGTTAACTATTTGTAAGCCTTATGGCAGATACCACTCAGATACTTGATTTCCTCTCTGCCCTCAGGGAGAATAACCAGAAAGACTGGATGGAAGCTAACAAGCAGCAATACCTGCAGGCGCGCGAGCAGTTTACGTTGCTTGTTGCCGCCATCCTGGAAGAACTAAAACCTTTTGATCCTTCCCTGGAAGGGGTGGAAGCTAAAGACTGTATTTTCAGGCTTCATCGCGATATTCGTTTTAGTGCCGACAAAGCCCCTTATAAAACCTGGTTTTCGGCCGTAATGGCCGTGGGAGGTCGTAAAACGCTGGAGGCGGTGTATTATCTGCACCTGCAGCCGGGAAATGAAAGTATGCTTGCCACCGGATTACACCAGCCTCCGGGCGAACAGCTAAAAAAGGTTCGGCAGGAAATCGACTATAATGCCGGTGAGTTAAAAGAAATTATTACTGAAAAAAGATTTCAGCAGTATTTTGGCAGTATTCAGGGGGAGAAGCTCAGCAGGGCGCCTAAGGGCTACCCTGTCGACCATCCTAATATTGAGTTTCTAAAGCTCAAGAGCTATTTGGCCATCCGCAAGTTGAGCGACGAGGAAGTAAAAAGTGATATCCTTACCCATGAAGTAGTGGAGACTTTTAAGGCGGCTCAGCCTTTTAATGAGTTTTTAAACATTGCTGCTTCCTGAGAGTGCAAGTAAGGTAGACCCTTTACTTACTCTATTACCACGGTATCGCTGCTGAGGCTAATAGCTGTAAATACACCGGTGGCGCCATCAAGTGTCGATTCGATGGTGGCAGGCTGCATAAAGGGATTATAGTTGGCGTCCCTCGCCTGCTGACTTGATTTTAGGAAGTTGTAGTACTTCTTATCGATGTGGTAAACATTTACGGCTACTTTCCATCCCATTTTAAATATAACAGGAGTTTTGACCGTAAACTTTCGATTACTATTATCATCCGCCCAAACCTTATCATAAGTGGGGGGGATTTGTGGATTAGGGGATTTTATGACTACCCGGTAATAATTTTCCTCCCTTGGATTGTCTTCAATCTCTACAAATAAAGCTGCGGTTGTATCAGTTCTTAGTTCAGGATAGACTTTTAGTATAGGGGCTATGGGTAAAAAGCGGGTTTTTCCACTTACTTTAATTTCATTATCAAAGGAAATACTAATTTGGTACTCCTTTCCTTCCTCATACTTAACCTCCTTCGGATGCCAATAATTATACACCTTTTTATTGAGGGTATCTGCATGCCGGAGGTTCTGTAGTTTAATTTCTTTATCGCCGCTCGAAATAACTATTTGAGCAGTGTCAACTCCTTCGAGCTGAGTCGACTCAAAAAAGCTAAGACTCTTGGTGACCAGGGCCTTATACTGGCCCCCGGGCTCGAGGTAACACTCCACAATCAACTGCTGTTCCGCTGCAGGAAGGTCTAGCTCTACATCCTGTTTCATTTCGCAGGCGAAAAAGGTAAAAGGGAGGAGTAACAATAGGAGCCGGTATGGAGAGTAGTTATTGAGCATATTAAATTAAAAACTATAGTTAAAGCTGATGGAAGGAAGAATGGGAAAGAGCGATAATTGTTTGGCGGCGAAATTAATTCCTTCACCCGCCTCTGTATCTTCCTCTTCAAAATAAATAAAATACGGATTGCGCCTGTTGTATACATTGTATATTCCCATCCGTATATCGGCCTCTCCCCAGCTGGGCTGCAGCTGGTATACAAGTCCCATGTCAAGGCGGTGGTAACTGTCAAGCCGGTAAGAGTTGCGCTCGGAATAGACAGGTACAATGGTAGGATTAGATCCATTCTGGTCCTGCAGCAGCACGCGGGCTTCAGGGAGGGTGGTTACATTGCCGGTGCAGTAAATCCAGTTGGCATTGAAGGAAAGGCGCCGGCTCAGTTCCTGGCTTAGAACCACTGTAAAATCATGCCTGCGGTCGTGCGAAGAGGGGAAAGCCCTGCCTCCGTTTATATCTTCGAACTGCCGGTTGGACCATGAAATCGTATAGCCGATCCACCCGCTAGTCTTTCCTTTCTTTTTCTCGATGTAAAATTCATTCCCATACGCCCAGCCTTTGCCGAAAACCAGATCTTCCATTGCGTTGGGACTTCCTAATTCTGCGCCATCGCGGAAATCGATTTGGTTTTGCATAGGGCGATAATAAATTTCATTACTAAGGAGGTAGGAGCCTTGACCAAGTAACAGGTCACTCCCTACAGCATACTGCTCAGCGATTTGTGGAAGAATTTGTTTGTTGGAAGGGTACCAGAAGTTGCTGGGAAGGGAAGCTCCTGAGCTACTTACCAGGTGAACATACTGATTGGCTTTACTGTAGCTGGCTTTAAGTGCCAGTTGTTCACTTGCCTGAAAGCGGGTGCTGAACCTTGGCTCTATACCATAGTGCCGCTCTCCGGCTTTTTCCTCATTTTTCTTCAGGTACTCCGGTACTTCAAAAGCTGATAAGCGGAGGCCGGCATCTACTGTCCATCGATCGGTGATTTTCCAGGTATCTGAAACAAATATCCCTGCCTCATGAGCCAGTACCTGATCTTTTTTGCCTCCCCTAAATTGTAGTGCAGCTTCAGGATCTTCTGCCTGCACCCGGAGCACATCGAATGTGTGATGAGTATACTGGAGGCCAAAAGTAAGAGTATGGCTATCGCTGAGGAGATATTCGAAGCTGCTTTTCAGGTTAAGGTCGTTAATGCCTGAGCCCATGGTCCGATCGAAGTCGTAATAGGTGTTACGGACTCTGTACTGATAGCTGGAGTAGGTGGCCTGCAGGTTGTGGAAGAGCTTTTCATTATAAGCATGCTTCCACTGTAAAGAACCCACCCTGTTGCCCCAAAGAAATTTAAAGCCAAGCCTGTCCGTTCTGAAGTCGAAGCGATCATTACCGGTGTAAGCCGTTAAAGAAAGCTGGTCTTTTGGACCCAGTTGGGCATGGATTTTCCCGTTCAGATCATAAAAAAAATAATCTGGAATAGGTTGGTAACCTACTTCTCCTGCATGGGCTTCGTTGATTTTGCTGGTAATGAGGTCGAAATAGGTGCGGCGGGCAGAAAACAGCCAGGATACTTTATTTTTGAGCAGGGGCCCTTCTATGGTGAGGCGAGAGCTGATAAGACCGGTGCCTCCCTTCACTTTTAACTCCTGTTTATTGCCCGGGCGGATATCGATATCCATTACAGAAGCAATACGGCCACCGAAACGGGCGGGGAATCCGCCTTTATAAAGCTTAACATCTTCAATGGCATCGCTGCTGAAAAGGCTGAACATGCCAAACAGGTGGGAGGGGTTGTATACCGGGGCGCCATCGAGCAGAATCAGGTTCTGGTCGGCCTGGCCTCCTCTTACAAAAAAGCCATTGCTCCCTTCACTGCCGCTTTGGATACCCGGTTTTAGCTGAAGTACTTTTATGACGTCCGATTCACCTAAAAAGCCTACTGTCGATTGAATATCCTCCGGAGAAAGATAAGATACGTTCATAAGGCCGCTGCTAAAGCGATTGGCTGCCGTACTGGCTTCTACTACAATTTCCTGAAGCTGTTGCTGAATGGGACTGAGTTGAATGTGGAGGCTGGTGTCGCGCCAGCAAAGCAGATCTACATAACGGGGGCTATACCCCATATAGGAAACGCGCAAACGCGTTGACTTTCCTTTAGGTACCTTCAGCTCGTATTGCCCCTCTAAATTACTTACGGTGCCTTTATTTGTTGCCAGCACAAATATATTCGCACCTGGTAATACCTCCCCGCTGTTAGCATCTTTCACAAAGCCATTAATTGAAACCTGTTGAGCTACAGACAGGGCAGGGATAGCAATCAGGATTCCTAAAAAAATAAGAAACAATCTATTTCCGCCCGCCATGTTCGATAGTTAAAAAAGTAGTATCTATTCTACCTCGAAAAGCAGAACAAGGTTACAGTTAAAAAAAAATAACTTTTTACCAACGAAAATGTTACCAGTCGAAGTATTCTTCTTCGTCTGGCACCACTGCTTCACGAGTACGGGCTGTTTTATTCTGAATGGCTTCTTTTAGCTCTTTTCCTTCCTGCCGGATATCCTTTACAATCTCTTTTTTTACCGCATTGGCATCATAGGCAATGGTATAATCGTCGGTTGTTCCTTTTATGTGCAGAAAGAGGTGCATCCCGTTCCCTTCCTGGCTCATGGCGGAAGCAGGCATTTCTCTCCTTTTCCCTGTTAAAAGGGTCTGAACAGGCACTTTAACATGGTAATCGATGTGCTGATCGAAGGTGTGGTCGCCCCTTATAGTAACTGCACTAATGTCGGAGCGGATAATGGTCTCAGGTAAGTAAATGGTCTGGTTACGAACCTGGATATTGCTCGTAATTTCAGAAAAGCTTATATCGGCCAGGCGGTCTTCCTTAATAAAAGTCGACAGATTTTGCATAGGCTCAAACTCTCTTAACTGTCCGTCTACAATACTTGCGTTAGCATTTACAAGGAGCTGGTCGTATTTAAACCGCAACTTCTTATCGAAGGCCATAGTGGAAGAAACATTGGCCGTAACCCTGCCTTTTAAGTTATGGTGAGTGAGGAAGTTCTGGTTAAAATTCCTAAAGATCCAGAAGGTACTGTCAACATATATGTTATTGAAGCGGGCCTCTACTTTCACGTCCAGCAGGTCATCTTTACGGGCATCTACCTGGCCGTTAATAGCCATGCTGCCGCCGGAAGCCTCGAGGCGTACATTTTTAGCTCTTGCTACCCCATTCGCTACCCTTAACTCTCCGGATACATTTTTGGCTTTAAAGCGGTCGAATTTTAGCCTGGCCACCTTACAGTTAAAATACAAGTTGGTGTTCGGGCGGATGTCAAAAGCATAAAAATGATCTCCTTCATTTGCAGTAGCCGTATCTTCTGCCTGAGCATCCGTAAGCAGCTCATCGAGATCGAGATTATCTGACTGCAGATCAGCTTCTATGGTAAGGGGTTGATTATCGAGCAGGAGATAGGAGAAAATATTTTTGAAGAGCCCGTTGATAACAAAGGAACTTTTGCCTGCATAACCGCTGAGGTCGCTCAGCGCCAGGTCATTATTATTGAAAATAAGGCTGCCGTTTAAATTCCGGACAGGGTAAGAAGTGTTCGTTAACTTAAAATTAAGATCCCGGACCATAATTTCTCCTTCGGCTTTAACCTTTTGCATACTGCCAGCCTTTTCCAGGTCCTTGAGGCGACCAGCGAAACTAATGTCTATATCGATCATTCCTCCGGCTTCCTGTACATTTTCCAGGGGATAAAATGTTAATAAAGAGGTAGCGTCCAGCTGAGATTTTGTTTTAAAGGTAAGGTGGTAGTCGTCGAAATTGCGAAGGACGAGCGAACCGTTTATTGGTTTATCGTTGAGGCTTGCCTGGAGGTGGTCAATCTGGAGGCTGGAACTGCGGTTGTTGCGGGATTCGCCATTGGTATAGCGCCCATTTAGGGTGATGCTTTCCAGTGCCTGTCCATAATCTGGGTGGAAAAAGGAGGCTTCCCGGGCACTGAAGTCTACGGTAATGGCAGGCATGGAGGAGGTGCTGTAAGTCCCCTGTACTTTGCCTATGAGCTTTAATTCACCCTTACTTCGGTAGGTCCGTATTTCTTTGGTATACTCTGCCGGCAGGATGGCAGCCAGGGTCTGGAAATCTGTTTGCGGCGTTTCAATACTGAGGTCCAGCAACACATCCTCCAGCGTGCTGATTGTTCCTTTAAGCTGAAAGGCAGAGGAGCCTACTAATAAGTTTGATGGTTCGAACCGGAGTTGCTCCAATTCGGTATGGTAGGTAAAGCGGGTATCGAGCTCCACTTCCTGCTCCTGGAAAAAGAGGCGATCGCTGCTTTTAATTTCATAGGTGTGGAGCTTACCGGCCAGTGCAATGGTATAAACGGGTTCTTTTATCTGCAGGCTTGCCTCTACGTTTTTTGCGAGTAGCCGGTGCAGCTGTTCATTCCGGAGGTCGCTGTAATTTACCTTTACATTAAGGAGGCGGATCCCTTCAATATCAAAAGCCAGTCCCTTATTAATGGAGGTGGAGTCTTTCTTCTGATTGCTGATTACTTCGTAGTTGACTGAGCCATCTGCCCTCACCCGAAGGTTTATTTCTGCATCTTCAAGATATACTTCCCTGATTTTATATTCCTTGTGAATGAGATCCAGTAAGCTAAAGGTAAAATAAATTCTGTCGGCAACTGCCAGGGATTCTTCACTGCCGGCAAAGCCTTCCTGTATCCTTACATTCTCAAGGCTAATGGCGGCATCGGGGAACTTGGTAAAAAGCGAAACAGAAACCTTATCTGTCTGCACAGGGGTATTGATATACTGGTTGGCCTGGCGAATGAAGAGCGCAACAATCTCATCCTGATACAAATGCACAAAGGTAAAGGCTGCCAAAACGAGCAGGATAAGCCCAAGTAGCAGCGATACAAAAAAACGGTAAATACGCTTTAACCCCATGGGAGCAAAGATAAAGTTTTCGCCTTTAATTACTTAAGGTTTGAGAGTATTTGTCTAACGAATGAAAATGCTCCTCCTTGCCGTCGGGAGCAACTATATTTTTTTTATTTATTTTGAATATAGTGTTTGCGCAAATGAAATCCTTTGCTACATTTGCATTCCCATTAGGGAAGATTTGAAAGGGCTCTTAGCTCAGCTGGTTCAGAGCATCTGCCTTACAAGCAGAGGGTCACTGGTTCGAATCCAGTAGGGCCCACAAATTTCAAAGTATTCTTCTCGGGCTCTTAGCTCAGCTGGTTCAGAGCATCTGCCTTACAAGCAGAGGGTCACTGGTTCGAATCCAGTAGGGCCCACAAAGCCGCCGAAATTGCTTTCGGCGGCTTTTTTTATGCTTTTTCAGGAGGGTATGTAAGAATGATGTACACAGTAAAGGGCGACTAATCTTTGACCTGCCAAATAATAATATTCTGCACGAGAAAAGTAATAAACAGCCTGAGCAGACTGTTAAAATAGAAGATTCCTCTACCACCTCTTTATCTCCATAACCACATGAAAAAGCTGAAGTTGTTTCTTCTCCTGCCGTTCTTTTATGCCTGTTCAGATCCGTGTAGCGGGCTGGAATGCCTTTCGGAAGATTTCTTTTATTTTACGATTAAATCGGATGAAAGTGGAGAGGATTTAGTGCTGGGAAGCGAGGCACAAATTTCCGAAGAGGATATTGAAGTATTTTATTTAACTGATGGGACCAGGGAGTCTGTTGAATTTTCAATTGAACCTCAGGGGGTGCTGGTTTATTTACATCATGAGCTCCATGAGGAACTGTATGTCAGCGCCCTGGGGAAAACAGATACGATAAATGTACAGCTAAGGCGGGTGGAGCCGTCGGAATGTTGCCCGGCTGTTACGGAAATGGAAGGGCTCAGCCTAAACGGGGAACCTCAGGCTTTAGACTCCCAGCTTATAAAGCTGTACAGATAAAGCTTTTCCGGCTGTTGAATGCCTTTATGATCTTGTTCTTTGGAGAAGTTGCAGTTACAATCATGCAGCAGGCAGGAAGTACAGGAGTTGCTATTGTGGAGGGACCTGAGATCTTTTTCAGGCAGGGGCTTTCCGGGCTCCTTACCGCTTGTTAATTTTTATGCGTAATTTTGCCTTTTTAAAATAAAGCTATGGAACAAGAGCCATTTACAGTTATATACGAAGATAATCATTTGCTCATTGTCAATAAAAAGGCAGGAGTGCTGGTGCAGGGTGACCAGACCGGCGATAAAACGCTGACTGATTATGCGAAGGACTGGTTGCGAGAAAAGTATAATAAGCCGGGTAATATTTTTTGCGGTGTAGTACACCGAATCGACCGGCCGGTAAGCGGTGCCGTGGTGCTGGCAAAAACCTCCAAAGCGCTGGAGCGCATGAACAAGAAGTTCAGAGAAAAGGATGTGCATAAGGTGTACTGGGCTGTGGTAAAGAAAAAGCCTCGTTATGCAGAAGGGAGGCTCGTGCACTGGTTAACCAAAGATCCTGCCCGGAATGTAAGCACTGCTCACGATACGGAGGTGGAAGGAGCTAAACGTGCCGAGCTGGAATATAAAGTGCTGGGTAAGCTGAATGATCATTTTCTTTTAGAAGTGCGACCGCTTACCGGCCGGCCACATCAAATTAGAGTGCAGCTGGCAGCGATGAACTGCCCCATCCGTGGCGATGTTAAGTACGGGTTTTCCAAACCTAATACCGACGGAAGTATAAATCTTCATGCGAAGAACCTAAAATTCGAACACCCGGTAAAAAAAGAGCCCTTATTCATCCGCGCAGGGCTTCCGGATAATGAGTTCTGGGAGCAGTTCCTGGTACTGGAGGAGCAGAATATCAAGCTCAAGAATATCGATAGAATGTACTGATACAAGGAATGTCCGGAGGAACCTGCTGCCGGAATTTTCTATAGTGGTAACATTACTTATTGCCTTTCCTGCGTTCCAGGCTTTTTCTTTCTGAATGCGCGGAAATAATTTCTTATTTATGTCTCAGCTAAACAATCGCCCGCCCGGCTGGGCACAGAAACTTCAGGATCGATGGCAGCTCAAAAGTGGCTGGCAGGTACTGTTCGTTCTGTTAACCTTTGCCTGTACAGGCTTTTCTGTTTTATTTCTGAAAGAGCCTTTATACGCACTGGCAGGAGTTACCGATGAAACTCCTTTTTGGTTACGATCGTTGTATTATTGTTGTACCATATTGCCCATATACCAGCTCTTATTGCTGGGCTGGGGATTCTTATTTGGACAGTATCGCTTTTTCTGGAATTTTGAGAGAAAACTTTTTAGCCGGATCGGCAGTATTTTCCGTAGATAAATTTTCTGAATCACATTTTTTATTCTGTATTATTTGAAAAAAGTTGCTTATTAATCTGTAATAATGTTATATTGTAGAATAATATTGGTTGTACTGGGTTTGCCCAGAGAAAGAAAGGAGGTAAATGATGAGGTTGTTTAATTTTTTAATGGGAAGGAAAATGGATATGCAGCAGAAAAAGAATAATTCTACAGGGGAGTTTCCCATCATCGGAAGACATGAAATGGAGGCCGGTTCCAGTCATTTAAAGCCGGGCTACAGAAACTTCAGATCTAAAGATCGTGCACCGGCGCCCTCTCGTCTATATTATGAAATTCAGCAGGGCGATTCCTTGTCGAAGATTGCCAAGGACCATTATGGCGAAGCTGCCAAATGGAAAATCATTTATGAGGCAAATAAAAACTGTATCAAGAACCCGGATGAAATCTATCCAGGTCAGGTGATTGAATTGCCGGACGCCCGGGCCTTTTCATAGGAATCTTTTCTGATTGACCTTTTTTCTCCTTCTCTTTGTGCTGCTTATCTGTTTTTACTGTTTTAAGCTGGGTTGAAATCGGCTTGAGAAGGGAGACAAAAAAAGCCTGCTGCATCCTATGAGATACAGCAGGCTTTTTTATAAGTATGTTTTGGCCTTACTCAATAATGCGTTCAGCCAGTACCGAAATTTTATTGTTGAGTACTTCCACTACTCCGCCATCCACCTGGAGGGTATGAGTTCCTTCCGCCTTGCTTACATAAGTAACTTTGCCCTGCGCAAGCGTGCTAATGAGCGGAGCGTGATTATTTAAAACCTGAAAAGAGCCTTTAGTGCCAGGAAAAGTTGCGCTATCCACCTCTCCCTGGAAGACTTTTTTATCGGGTGTTATGATTTCTAAATACATGCCTTTCGTGTTGGATATTGAGTATAGGACAGTCCGCCGCTGCGGTATTTAGTTTAAAGTATTAAGTATGGAATTACTAAATAAAAAAGGCTTTAGTCTCAATACTCAATACTTACTACTCATTACTATTAGGCTTCGGCCATCATTTTCTCGCCCTTGGCAATGGCATCTTCAATGCTGCCAACAAGGTTAAAGGCACCTTCCGGAAGGTGGTCAAGCTCACCATCCATAATCATATTAAAGCCCTTAATGGTATCTTTAATATCTACAAGTACCCCTTTAAGGCCTGTAAACTGCTCTGCTACGTGGAATGGCTGGCTCAGGAAGCGCTGTACACGACGGGCACGGTGTACCACCTGCTTATCTTCCTCAGAAAGTTCGTCCATACCAAGAATAGCAATAATATCCTGAAGCTCCTTGTAACGCTGCAGAAGTTCTTTTACACGCTGAGCACAGTTATAATGTTCATCGCCGATAACATCGGGAGACAGGATGCGGGAGGTAGAGTCCAGAGGGTCTACAGCAGGATAGATGCCAAGCTCGGCAATTTTACGCGACAATACCGTAGTGGCATCAAGGTGCGCAAAGGTTGTAGCCGGAGCAGGGTCCGTCAAGTCATCCGCAGGTACATAAACGGCCTGAACCGAAGTAATGGAACCTGTTTTTGTAGAGGAAATACGCTCCTGCATGGCACCCATTTCTGTTGCCAGCGTTGGCTGGTAACCTACCGCCGATGGCATACGACCTAAGAGGGCCGATACCTCGGAGCCTGCCTGGGTAAAGCGGAAAATATTGTCGATAAAGAACAGAATGTCGCGTCCTTTTCCACTGCCATCACCATCGCGGAAGTATTCTGCTACGGTAAGACCGGAAAGGGCTACGCGGGCACGGGCACCCGGAGGCTCGTTCATTTGTCCGAATATAAAGGTTGCCTGAGATTCCTTCAGGGCATTAGGGTCAACTTTAGAAAGATCCCAACCACCTTCTTCCATTGAATGAAGGAATTCATCGCCATATTTAACAATGCCGGATTCAATCATTTCGCGAAGAAGGTCATTTCCTTCGCGGGTACGCTCACCTACACCTGCAAAAACAGATAGACCAGAGTAGGCCTTGGCAATGTTGTTGATCAGTTCCTGAATCAATACGGTTTTACCTACACCGGCACCACCGAAAAGACCAATTTTACCACCTTTTACATAAGGTTCGATAAGGTCAATTACTTTAATACCGGTATACAGGATTTCCGTAGAGGTAGAAAGGTCTTCGAATTTAGGAGCCGAGCGGTGTATTGGCAGACTTCTCTCGCCTTTTGGCTGCGGAATACCATCAATTGCTTCGCCTACTACATTAAAAAGACGACCTTTAATGTCTTCGCCTACAGGCATTTGGATAGGGGCGCCTGTGTCGGTTACGTCCATGCTTCTTACAAGGCCTTCAGTAGAGTCCATTGCAATGGTACGAACGCGATCTTCGCCAAGGTGCTGCTGGCACTCAAGTACTACTACCTGGCCATTTGCTTTAGTTACCGTTAGGGCGTCTAATATATTCGGTAATTTGGCGCCTTCGGTCTCGAAGCTAACGTCTACCACAGGGCCGATTACCTGTGTTATTTTGCCAATATTTGCCATTTTGTTTGTTTAAGAAGGGTTATCAGCGTACAATTTCAGTCTGCAAAGCTAAGGTAAAATACTATTAAAGCCAAGTATTTGTTTTTATTTGCGAATCCTTTCATCCTGCCATCAAAAAAGGTTTTTTCTGCAGCTAAAAGCCTTTCAATCGTTTGTAGTTGCTGCTCACCTGCTGGTTTTAAGCACGGAGCATAATCCGGAAGGTGCTTCCTTCATCGGGTTCGGTGTGCTTTACAAAAATGCGGCCCCGGTGGTAGTTCTCGATAATGCGTTTTGCCAGCGTTAGGCCAAGTCCCCAGCCCCGCTTTTTGGTGGTAAAGCCAGGCTGAAATACCTTTTTTGCATTAGCCTTGCTCATTCCTTTTCCGTTATCGGTAATATCGATAATAATGAACTGCCCGCTGCCCCGCATTATTCTGATATCAATTTGCCCGATACCGCTCATAGCATCGACCGCATTTTTACAGAGGTTTTCAATAACCCAGTTAAAGAGCGGGCGGTTTATTTGAGCTTCTATATCTTTCCCTACTGTACTAATAGTGAACTTTACTTTGGTAGAAATGCGCCTTTGGAGGTAACTGACAGACTGCTGAATGACTTCATATACATCGGTAGACTCCAGTACGGGAACAGATCCAATATTGGAAAAGCGCTCGGTAATCATTAGCAGCTTCTCCACATCTTTCCCCATTTCGGCAACCGCTTCATGACCCTGCGTACGCTCATCGGCCTGGAGGTATTCGAGCCAGGCCATTAAGGAGGAGAGAGGAGTACCCAGCTGATGGGCTGTTTCTTTTGCCAGTCCAACCCAAACCCGGTTCTGCTCAGCGGTGCGGCTGTAGCTGAAGGCCAGGTAGGTGAGGCCAGCAAAGAGGAGAATAATAGCCAGTTGAATGTAGGGGTAGTAATTCAACTGGCGCAGCAGATCGGAGTTCTGGTAGTAGATGTACTCAAAATTTTCAATTTCACCGAGGCTGTTCCGGTACACAATGGGGATGGGTTCATTTTCTTCCTTCATCTCCGCTACCTCTTCTCTTAACAGCTGCAGCAACTCTTCGGAAGACTTGCTTTCATCAATATCCAGGTTACGAAAGGCACCTGTGGGTTCTCCAACCTGGTCTGTCAGGATAACCGGTATCGTTACGTTGGTCTTGATGATATACTCATTGATAAAGGTTACATTGGCCTCATCGCCCTGCTGGACCAGGAATTCGGTAGCTCTGGCAAACAGCTCAATCGACTGCTTTTCCCGCGACTTCAGGTGGTTCACTATAAAATTATTGTAGTAGATAGAGACCACTACAATAATGGCGGCAATAAGCAGTACAATAAACTTAACGGTATTTTTATGCTGGTACAGGCTGCTTTCAGCTGATTCTTTAAATGGATTGATCATCAAATCGATAAATACGGGCTTGTTGTGGAATCCGCTACAAGTACGCTGAAAAGTACTAAATATTTTATGGATTAAGGAGATGAGGCCGGAAAATTGGGCAGGATAAGTAAAAAGCCCGGACTGCAACTATGCAGCCGGGCCCTGATAAGTGGGGGATAACCGCTTTACTTTGGTGCTGCCTGCAGCGTAACGGTCCGGTTAATCCAGCAGCCAAGGGTCATTTGCTCCCCGGCCTGGAGGTTATCTTCGAAGAGCATGGTGACTGTAGGAAACTGCTCCCTGGCTTTGGCCATCATTTCAGTATTACCCGCCTTCTGGTACATGTCATAAGCTGCTATAAATACCAGGCGGTCTTCGACCTGGCTCTGACCTTTGCGGCATTGTTCATAGCTATTGAAGTATAGGTTGCCAATGAAGGTATACACTGAGTTAAGGCTCGGGTCAAATTCCAGGGCCTTCATGGCCTGTTGCCTGGCAGCACTTCTGTTACCCTGGCGGGAGTAGATTTCGGCAAGCCCAACATAAAGCTGTGCTTTTTCCAGCGGATCTTCCGTAAGGGAGATGGCATTCTCATAGGACTGAATGGCTACATCGAATTCGCCTGCCTCCGCAGCCTTGGTGGCTAAAAGTTTTGCCAGGCCCACCGAAGGTTCTTTTTCCTGCACGAGCCGTACTGCCTGTGTAAAGAGGGGCGAATCGGTACACTGGGAGGCAAATGAGAGTTTAATAATTACTTTGGCTAGTTTAATATCTTCCGGCCTTTCTTTCAGCATGCTGCCAAGGTTTTTTTCAATATCTTCGCAGCTGGCAGAAATAGTGGCAGCTAATATATTATCGAGCTGGTCCCTTAAGGCTTTAACCGTTTCACTGTCCTGGCTGGTCTTTTCCTGTTGTGCCAGTATTCCATCGAGTGAGTCGTAGAGGTTGATCACTTCCATGTCGGATAACTCGCCGCCGGATGATTTAAAGCGACGGGCGGCATCCATGTAGGCCACTGCATTTTGCGGCCAGAACTGTTCTCCACTTGCGCTAAAGGCTTCCTGCATAATGCGGTATAAGTCTTCGTAACGCTCTTCCTGGTCGCGCCACAATTTATAGGCACTAAAGGCCTTCCTGTTCAGTACGTCTTCTTTTTCATTAAAGTATTTTAGCCGAAGGTCGTACAGTTTCATAACAGAATCGGCATATACAGCTTTCTGCTCCGGATCCTGACTTTCTTCCGAAAGGGTCTCATAGATTTTTATTCCGTTAATATAAATAGATTCGTTCAGTTCCGGGTTGTTTACCAACAGCCAGTAAAGGTGGTTTTTAGCCTCCTCGTATTGCTCTAGTTTGAGTGCATCGGTATAGAGGGCATTCTTGGTGCGGGCTATCTGGTTCTTTTCTTTGTCTTCCGGAAAATCCCATCCTGGAGGGTCTTCGGCCTGAGCCTGCACTGTCTGACAGAGAAAAACCACCGGAAGTAACACTATAAAAAAGTTTCTTAGCTCTTTCATGAAAAAATATGTTGAGTGATTAAAAAGTGTTTGGGGAAATTAACGCTGTTTCTTTCATTTTTGTTGCTGCTGTAAAGTGGCAACAAAAAAACCGGTAAGTTTTACGTTACCGGCCTTCCCTTTATACAACTAAACTAAAATTTAATTCTTCATCATTAGCCATTTACCCAATACCCGGTAATTAACCTTAGTACCGTGCATGAGAATACCAATACGGTATATACGGCCAGCAAGCCAGGTGGTGAGGATGAAGCCACCAACGAGTAAGGCCATGGACAATAAGATTTCCCATGTTGGTACTCCAAACGGAATCCGCATCATCATTACGACTGGTGAGGTAAGTGGAACCATCGAGAGCCAGAAGGCAAGCGAGCCGTTCGGGTCCTTCAGTACGGCAGCCAGGGAAATGATGGCAGCAATTAATGGCAGCGAGATGGGGAGCATAAACTGCTGCGAGTCGGCATCGCTATCGACAGCGGAGCCTACAGCGGCAAACAAAGACCCATATAACAGGTATCCCGCCAGGAAATAAAATACAAAACTCAGCAACAGCTCCACCACATTGAGGGAGGAAAGGACGCCTGAAACCTCTGCCATTTGCACCTGGGCCTGACTAAATTCTCCTCCGGCTCCCTGAATCTGGTTCATTTGCGCCATGGTTTCGGCATCCACGCCCACCAGCGTCATCAGGAGAGTATATACACTAAACGTAAGCACCACCCAAAGCAAAAACTGGGTGAGGCCTACTGCGGCGATACCGATAATTTTGCCCATCATTAGCTGGAAAGGTTTTACCGAAGATATAATGACTTCCAGTATGCGGCTGGATTTCTCTTCAATAACACCGCGCATAATCTGGGCACCATACAGAAAGATAAACATATAGATGAGAAAGGAAGCCATGTAACCAATGCCGATATAGAGCCCGGTATTTGCCTGTTTTTCGGTTCCGTCGGCAATACTTACCTCTTCCAGGTCGATGCTGGTTTTAAGGGAGGCAAGGGTTTCTCGATCAATTTCCGACTCCTCCAGCTTCAGGTTCTGTATTTCTTCTTCTATAATCTTCTCGAGCTGACTTTTCATTTCAATGCCGGCACTGCTTTCAGAGTAAAAGGTAATGCCTTGGGGCTGATGAATATCAATTTCGGGAATATATAAAAGGCCAAAGCTGCCCGATTCCTCTATTTGCTGTTTTGCTTCCGGCAGGGTGAGGTTTGTATAGGTAAAGTGCAGTGTTTCTGTATTTTCAAATGCATTTGCGAACAGACCGCTTTCGTCTTTTACCTCCACGGTCCGCACTTCCGAACTATCTTTAGTGGCCATCCAGATGGACAGGCCAAAAATGCCGCCGAACAGCAGTGGACCCAGGATAGTCATGACAATAAAGGACTTTTTACGCACCCTTGTGCCATATTCGCGCTGAATAATGAGCCATATCTTATTCATGAACCACCTCCTGTACTTTAGATATAAATATTTCGTTGATGCTCGGAATTTTCTCTACAAAATGGAACACTTCTACATGCCCCAGTAAATCTCTGAGCAGGCTGTTGGGACTCTCACCTTCGCGGTTTCTGATTACACTTCGGAAAAAGTCGTCGTTTAGCTGTTCCTGCTCCAGTAGGTTAAAATCGGCCGCATGGCCATTCAGGCTGCCACGATGTTCTACAATGAAGGTATTATTGCGGTAGCTGTTCCTTATTTCCTGCTTACTTCCATCTAAAATTTTGCGGGAGCGATTAATAAGCGCAATGTGGTCGCACATCTCTTCCACAGATTCCATGCGGTGGGTAGAGAAAATGATGGTGCTGCCTTTGCGGCGGAGCTCCATTATTTCATCTTTAATGAGGTTTGCATTAACTGGGTCGAAGCCAGAAAAGGGCTCATCCAGGATAATCAGCTCCGGCTCGTGCAGTACTGTGGCGATGAACTGTATTTTCTGCTGCATGCCTTTGCTCAGATCTTCAATGTTCTTGCCCTTCCACTCCATCATGTCCAGCCTTTTGAGCCAGTGCGTAATGCGCTGCTTTGCTTCATTTGTGCTTAAGCCTTTGAGCCGGGCCAGGTAGAGGAGCTGCTCGCCTACCTTCATTTTCTTATACAATCCCCGCTCTTCCGGCAGGTAGCCAATCTTGAGTATATGCTCCGGATTGAGCTCTTCTCCTTTTATGAAGACCTCTCCGCTGTCGCGCTCGATTATTTGGGTAATAATGCGGATAAGAGTGGTTTTTCCTGCTCCATTTGGCCCTAAAAGACCAAATATTGACTGGGAAGGTATGCTGAGGCTTACATCGCGCAGGGCAGTGTGGGTCGCATAGCTTTTATGGATATGACGGGCTTCGAGGATGTTCACGTCCTTGACTTTGGGTTAAAATGGAGGTTGCAAATTATAGAAATATTCTTGAATTAGATAAGGAAAAATTATTAACGGCAGTAATGCCGGAAAGGTGGTTGTTAAATAAAAAAGCCGGCTGTTCGCCGGCTGATTCAATTTAATTTTCGTTCTGGATTACCTCTAAAAAAACTCCTTCATTTTATCGAAAAAGCCTTTCTCGCCTTTGCCCGGGTTAGGGTAGAAGTTAGGAGAGTTTCGGAGCATTTCCATGGCTTCTTTTTCTTCTTTGGTAAGTGTTTGTGGAGTCCAGAGGTTAATGTGGATGAGCTGATCTCCGCTGCCAAAGCCATTCAGGTCTTTGATACCCTTGCCTCTGAGGCGAAGGATTTTTCCGCTCTGTGTTCCCGGCTCTATTTTAATTTTAACCTTACCATCGATGGTCGGCACTTCAACAGAAGTACCCAGTGCTGCATCGGCAAAATTGAGGTACAGGTCGTACACTACATTATTGCCTTCGCGCTTAAGGATAGGGTGCTCTATTTCTTCAATCACAATTAGCAAATCACCCGGTACTCCTCCGTGAGGCGGCTCATTACCTTTGCCGGCCATACTGAGTTGCATGCCATCTTCCACCCCTGCGGGTATGCGAATATTAATGACCTCTTCCTTCTGCTCGAGGCCAGTATTGTCGACGCCAGATGGTTTTTTATCGATGATTTTACCGGAGCCATGGCATACAGGGCAGGTACTGGCCGAAACCATCTGACCCAGCATGGTATTGACTACCTTTCGAACCTGGCCGGTTCCCTGGCAGGAAGAACAGGTCTGGTAAGTAACGCCTTCGGCTAATACCAGGCGCTTTACTTTTACCTTTTTCTCTACCCCCTGGGCAATCTCTTCCAGGTTTAGCTTCATTTTAATGCGCAGGTTGGAGCCTTTGCGGCGTCGGCCACGGCCTCCGCCACCACCGCCAAAAAAGCTTTCGAAGGCGCTGCCGCCACCGCCGCCAAAAATATCGCCGAACTGGGAGAAGATATCCTCCATGTTCATGCCGCCACCGCCAAAGCCGCCGGCGCCACCTCCCATGCCTGCATGGCCAAACTGGTCATATCGCTGTTTTTTCTCTGGATTGCTTAGCACCTCATAGGCCTCAGCAGCTTCCTTGAACTTATCTTCAGCGGTAGGGTCGTCCGGGTTTTTATCCGGGTGGAATTTAATGGCGATTTTCCGGTAGGCTTTTTTAACTTCTTCCGGACTGGCAGAGCGCTCAACGCCTAATATTTCGTAATAATCTCTTTTGGCCATAATCTTTCTATGCTCCTATCACAACTTTCGCAAATCGAATCACTTTATCACCCAGCATGTATCCCTTTTCCACGACATCTACTATTTTGCCTTTCAGTTTCTCGTCGGAGGCCGGAATCTGGGTGATGGCTTCCTGGAATTCAGCATCAAACTCATCGCCCTGCTTAAGATCCATTACCGTAACACCTTTCTGCTCCAGGACCTTTTTTAATTTATTATATATGAGCTGTACGCCTTCCTGTACACTGGCATCCTGCTCGTCTTTTTCAAAAGCATTCATGGCTCTTTCAAAATCGTCAAGTACCGGTAGGAGGGCTGTTGCCATACTTTCGTTGGCAGTTTTAATCATGTCCAGCTTTTCCTTGGCAGTACGACGGCGGAAGTTCTCAAACTCTGAGTACATCCGAAGATATTTGTCTTTTTGTTCAGCCAGCTCTTTTTCCAGCTGAGAGGCTGCCGAATTGGCGCTGTCCGACTCCGTTTTCTTTTCCTTATTTTCTTCGTTTTTCTGCTCGGTGGTTGTCACTTCTTCCTGAGCTTGCTGTTCTTCCTGTGCTATATTTTCGTTTTCCAGTTCTTTCTTTTGATCCATAAGGCAAATTATACTTTATGATGTGTGTTTGGTTTACTGACAGTCAATTACTTTGCCAAAAAAGGCCTCTCTGCCAAGATGACACACTGACAGGAAATGAGAGAATGGTAGAGTGATAGAATGAGTGAATAAATGAAGGAGTTCTAAATTGTTCCTATTCTATCATTCACTCATTCACTCATTCTATCATTTTACTCATTAATCGCCTGCCAAATCATATCCTTGAGCTCCTGAATATGGAAGTTGGTTACGGCAGAGATAAAGAGACTCGGGATGCCCTCAGGTACTTCTTTTTTCATTTCTTCCATCAGCTCATCGTCCAGCATATCGGCTTTGGAAATAGCCAGCAGTCGCTTTTTATCCAGCAGTTCCGGGTTATACCTCCTAAGCTCATCCAGCAGGATATCGTATTCTTTCTGGATGCTCTCCGCATCGGCCGGAATAAGAAAGAGCAGGATGGAGTTCCGCTCGATGTGGCGCAGAAAACGGGTGCCCAGGCCCTTTCCTTCCGCTGCACCTTCAATAATGCCGGGGATATCGGCCATTACGAAAGACTTAAAATTCCGGTATTCCACTACGCCCAGGTTAGGTACGATGGTGGTGAAAGGATAGTCGGCAATTTCGGGTTTCGCAGCCGAAACGGCCGAAAGCAGGGTGGATTTACCTGCATTAGGGAAGCCTACCAGGCCGACATCGGCCAGGAGCTTTAGCTCCAGGATAATCCACTCCTCAATACCCGGTTCGCCCGGCTGTGCATAATGCGGAGCCTGATTGGTGGAGGTTTTAAAATGGTCGTTGCCTAGCCCGCCACGGCCGCCGGGAGTAAGGATTCTTTCTTCTCCGTCTTCAGTAATTTCGAAGCGTATTTCGCCTGTTTCGGCATCTTTGGCTACAGTGCCCAGGGGTACTTCCAGCACAATATCACTTCCCTGAGCTCCTGTGCGGAGCCCGCCTTCGCCGGGCTTGCCTGGCTGTGCAATTACGTGTTTCTTGTATTTGAGGTGCAGCAAGGTCCAGAGCTGGGAGTTGCCACGTAAAATGATGTGACCGCCACGGCCGCCATCGCCACCATCTGGCCCGCCTTTGGGAACAAATTTTTCGCGTCGGAAGTGGGCAGAGCCAGCGCCGCCGGCCCCGGAGCGTGAACAAAGTTTTACGTAATCGATAAAGTTAGATGAAGCCATATTAAAATGTGCAAATACGCTGTTGTGCTAATAAATGTAAGGTAAAAATCTGGCATAAGAGTTCCGGTAATGTATCCTGACTGTTTTTAGGTGGCTAAATGCAGGGTTTAGGCAGATCATGGGACCCTCTGTACGGTAATGCTGAATTTTCCTGTGCAAAGATACAAAAAATGCTGCCTTTTCTTCAAAAGGCAGCACAGTTCGCTAATTGCTGTTACAGTAATTAAAATTTCTCTATTTCCTGGCAAATATTATCGAATATTTCATTGATGGAACCAACGCCGTTTACCTTTGCAAATTTCCCCTGTTGTTCGTAGTATTTGGCTACAGGCAGGGTTTCGTCTAAATATACCTTTATGCGGGTATTAATTTTTGCTTCATCCTGGTCGTCGGTACGGCCGGAGGTTTTTCCTCTTTCACGGATACGTTCCTTCAGTACTTCTACCGGTACCTCCAGTGCCACCATGCCATTAATCTTCATGTTAAAGTTTTCCATGAGCTGGTCGAGTGTTTCTGCCTGGGCCACTGTTCTTGGAAATCCATCAAAAATAAATCCCTGGTGGGGGCCTTTCTGGGCAACGGTATCCTCCACCATGCCAATTACAACAGCATCGGGCACCAGTTTGCCTGCATCCATGTACTGCTGTGCTGTTTTACCCAGTTCCGTACCTTCGCTTAAGTGTTTACGAAAAAGGTCTCCTGTAGAAATATGTTTCAGGTTATATTTTTCTATCAGTTTTTGGCTCTGTGTGCCTTTGCCTGCACCGGGAGGGCCAAAGAGTACTATATTCAGCATATGATTTCTGGTTGCCTCTGTGAGGGCAGTGGTTTGAAAAGTTTCAAAGATAAAATTAAATCAGATAAGTTCTAACAATTTAAGAGCTAGTTTGCAAGGCTGTAAATATCGTTCAAATTCCGGGCATGCCCGTCGTAATCGAGCCCATAGCCAATCACGAACTTCTTCGGAATTTCGAAACCAACATAGCGCAGTGAAAGCGGCTCTTTGGTGGCTTCTTTTTTATGGAGCAGGGTGGCTATTTCAACGGACTTGGGTCCCAGTTCCCGCAGCTCTTCGAGCATATGCTTAATTGTTAGCCCGGTATCAACAATGTCTTCGATGATAATCAGGTGGCGACCGAAAATGTTTTCATCCAGGCCTATAAGCTCTTTCACTTTTCCGGTACTATGTGTTCTGTTATAGGAATTGAGCTTGATAAATGAAATTTCTGCAGAAATTTCAATGCCCTTCATCAGGTCCGAGGCGAACATAAAAGAGCCATTAAGCACAGCCACAAAAAGAGGCGTTTTGCCTTCGTAATCCTGGTTTATTTCTTTGGCAAGTGCAGCGACCCGCTCCAGTATTTTGGCCCGGTCGATAAATATGCTGAATTCCTTGTCTTTGACTTTCATATCATTGTAGATGTAATAAACACAACCCTCTTTTTGTTCAGGCCGCAAACTAACGAAATTTCAGTTAAAGTTGATAGTGCTTTTTATCTTCTGAAGAAGGGTTCCTTTCTGTTTTTCTTTTCTTCAGAAGGAGGTAAGGAGATAAAGGCAAGGCGCTGGAAAAGGAAAGTAAGTTTACAGATGCTTCATCAGGTACTGGTAGAGCGCAAGCATGCTGCTGATATCGTGTTTATGCACCTTCTCATCGGGGGAGTGTACATTGTCTTCCGGGGCTCCTATAAAGCACCAGTCAAAAGGGTAGGGGGAGTGCTGTAGCTCACGCCCGTCGCTCGAGCCGGCTCCTTCTACCTCCAGCTGAAAATCCACACCACTTTCCTCTGCCAGCTGAATTATTTTATTGATATAGCTCCGGCGGGGAATATTTCGATCGCGCATCGAAATTACAACACCCTGTCCATGGTCAACTCCTTCAGTAACCCAGGTAATGTCCGACACCAGTGCCTGCCGTACGCCATACTCTTCATATATCAGCTTAGCTAAATAAGGGACGGAGCCTCCTCCATGTTCCTCCCAGCAGCTAAAGGCAATAATGCCATCTTCCAGCGTTTCGCAGAGTTTGAGCGCATTATAAACCCCCAGGCGGTTGTCGAGGTAGCAGGACTGGACATACTCTTTGGTATTGCGGAAGTTGCTTTTAAACACCAGGCTTGTGCCTCTGTCAATACCACGGGCAAATTTGTAGCTGAGCTGCCCACCTTCTTCTATCAATTCGCAGTCGATTGGGCCAAGGGAATCGTGGCCGGTGAGGCGGTAACCTGTTTCGGCATGGGGGCCGCCAATAGGTACCAGCTGGTTTTGGTAGCGAACGGTAAAGCCAATAGAATCCATATGCGCAAAAACGGCTGTACGCGGTTTGCCAAATACCAGCAACAGGCAGTCCTGCAGGTTGTCGCCTGCCAAAATATTTGGTTGCACTTTCCATTCCTTGCTGTGGGCCTGTACATACTCCAGAATGAATTCCTTTACCCTTGCCTCCTCGCCGCAGGGGGCATGGAGACTGCATAATTGTTGTAAAAGCTGCATAGACGATTAAAGTTTGCGCATAAAGCTGCAAAAATAACAGAAAGGAATGAGATGGGTTGTGATTATAGAATTAATTCAGAGATGCGTCCGGATTTTAAGTGGGTTTTCATAATTTTGCCTGTTGAAGGAAGGCTGAACCTGTGCTTTCGGGCCCCATTCCTTTTTACCGTTTAACATTCCGCTGAAAATTATTAGCATGTTTATCCTTAACCAGCAAAACTCTATTGCCAACCAGTACCTCGCGGAATTACGCCAGCTAAAGGTGCAGGATGACCGCATGCGCTTCCGGAAAAACCTGGAGCGCCTGGGGGAAATTATGGCTTATGAAATATCAAGAAAACTGGCTTATGCCCCCCTGGAGGTAGAAAGCCCTTTGGCTACCATTACGACTGAGGTGCCGGCAGAGCAGCCGGTACTTCTGACAATATTGCGGGCGGGGGTGCCGTTTTATAATGGGTTCAGTAACTTTTTTGATAAGGCGGATACAGGTTTTATTGGTGCATACCGGGCTCCCCATACCTCGGCAAAAGACCTTACGGTGGCGATGGATTATGCCAGTGTGCCTCCTATTGAAGGGCGGCCGCTCATTATCATTGATCCGATGCTGGCCACCGGTAAATCGATGCTGATGGCCCTGGAATTGCTGCTCCAGCAGGGTAAACCCTCACATATATATGTAGCCTCCGTTATTGCGGCACCAGAGGGAGTGACCTATCTGCAAAGAAATTTACAGGCCAACTTTTCCATATGGACCTGTGCCCTCGACGACCGGTTGGACGAACGGGCTTATATTGTGCCAGGACTCGGTGATGCCGGTGACCTGGCCTATGGACCAAAGATTTAATTTTTATGATTTACACAATTTTAGTTTTACTCGCAGGACTTGTTTTATTGATTCTGGGAGGTGATTTTCTTGTTAGAGGCGCTTCCGGTATTGCACTTCGGGCAAAAATTACCCCACTGGTAGTGGGGCTTACCGTGGTAGCTTTCGGTACCTCTGCGCCCGAATTGCTGGTGAGCTTAAAGGCGGCCCTGGCAGGTACCCCCGATATTGCCATTGGTAATGTGGTTGGTTCAAATATCTGCAACTTGGCGCTGGTTTTAGGCTTAACAGCCGTTATCAGGCCTATTGGCGTAAATAAAGACAGCTTGAAGTTCGACTGGCCCATGACAATGGGTGCCTCTCTGCTCCTCTACTTCCTGGTTTTGGACGGTTGGGTTAATACACTGGATGGTACCTTGTTCGTGGCTATCTTAATATTATTTACCTTTTTTATTATACGAAAATCGCGAAAAGAGACCAAAGCAACTGAGGCTCTGGAAGATTTGGATATTCCGGCCCCCTCAGGCAATCCGGTGAAAGATTACCTGTTTGTGCTGTTGGGAGGTGTAGGATTGTATTTCGGTGCCGAATGGTTTGTTGGCAGCTCCGTTACGCTGGCGGCCTTTTTAGGGGTAAGCGAGCGGGTTATCAGTATTACCGTTGTAGCTTTAGGAACAAGCCTTCCGGAACTGTTTACCTCGGTAATCGCTTCCATTAAAAAGGAAACAGATATGGCTGTCGGAAACCTGGT
The DNA here is from genome assembly GCF_000346615.1 of Nafulsella turpanensis ZLM-10. Classification (GTDB taxonomy): domain Bacteria; phylum Bacteroidota; class Bacteroidia; order Cytophagales; family Cyclobacteriaceae; genus Nafulsella; species Nafulsella turpanensis. Next base: position 26,412 of record NZ_ANNU01000042.1, on the reverse strand, counting down.
TGGTTCAAATATCTTTAATATTTTATCTATCCTGGGAATTACCAGTATCGTAACACAGATTGAGGTAAATGAGCTGATGCGGGATGTTGATATGGTTTGGATGTTGGCCATTACCGCACTTATCCTGCCAATGATGCTAACCAGGCGCACGGTTTCCCGATTAGAGGGAGGGGTCCTCCTGACGGTATATGTGGTCTATACCTATTCTGTTGTAAGCTAATGAATGTTTAATCTTCTTGTAAAATACCTGACGGTTTACCTGTCGAGCATGCTCAAGTTTGTGGCGGGGCCTTTAACAGGCATTGCCGCCGGGCTGAGCTATGGCGAAACCGCCTTGTTTACTATGTGCGGTATGATGACGGTGGTGCTTCTCTTTACTTTTACTGGGAAGCCGCTCAGGGACTTTATGAAGCGAACCATCTGGAAAAATAAAAGGCGCTTTACCCGCCGCAACAGGCAGTTTGTGTTTATCTGGAGGCGCTGGGGACTCAAAGGAGTCTGCTTTCTTACGCCGCTCATTCTTACGCCCATTGGCGGTGCTATTCTGGCTAATTTATTCGGAGGGCCTAAAAAACAGATTATCACCTATATGCTGATTAGTTCCACCTTTTGGAGCTGCGTAATATCAGGCGTAATTTTTTCAGTAGGGGACTGGGTGATATAGAGACATAGCAAAATCCATAATTTTTTAAGATTCTAATCAACAGTAAAAGCTTGTGATTAGTGGAATAAAGGAAGCAATAAGGTTGGTTCTATAACCTTTTCCAGAATATGAAGTATTCCGGAAGATTGGATTCCTGTTACAGCCTATAAAAAGGGAACCTCAACGTTTACCGCTGAGGCTCTTTGTATTTTATCATTTAAACTTTCAGGTATTTTTAACCTTCCTGCTGCTCTTCGTCGGGCAGCATCTCGATGTCCTGGATGAGCACTCTTTTGCTGATGGCCTGTCCTGTGCGGGTGGCGGCGAGTCCTCCAAGAGCGGTTTCTTTATAGCGTGCTTCCATGCTCTGGCCAATTTCGCCCATCGCTTCCACGCATTCGTCGACAGGTATTACGGCATTAACATTGGCCAGTGCAATTTGTGCGGAGGAGAAAGCAATCGCCGAAGCGCTGGCATTGCGTACCACACAGGGTACCTCCACCAACCCCGCAACAGGGTCGCACACCAGGCCGAGCATGCACTGTATGGTAGTGGCCACAGCATTAAACACCTGGTCGATATTGCCGCCAAGGCAATGGACAATGGCACCGGAGGCCATGGCGGCGGCACTCCCGGTTTCGGCCTGGCAACCGCCTACCGCACCTGCGAGGGAGGCTTTTTGTTCAATAATAAGGGCAATGCCGGCACCAATGAGTAATCCTTCTATAATCTGCTCATCGTCCAGCTGGTGGATTTCCTGCAGGGTATACATGGTGCCGGGCAAAATACCTGAAGCGCCTGCAGTGGGGGCAGCCACCACACGGCCCATACAGGAGTTTACTTCCTTAGCCGCCAGTGCACGCGAAATCAGCCGCTGAAACTCCGGCGACAGCACAGGAGTAGGGTAATTGAATACCTTTTTTGCACCATTATTAATCATGCCTGACTGCGACTGCATATCTTCATGCAGACCAGTTTCCACTGCATCCTTCATTACATGGTAGGCGTTGCTGAGGTGTGCCCACACTTCGTCTTTGGTACGACCTTTCTGCTCTGCCTCAAAAGCCAGTACCGTTTCGTGTAATGATTTATTATGCTCTTCGCAATATTGTTTCCAGCCTTCAAAGCTGTCGAATAGAAATGCCATATCTGTTTGCTCTTTTAATTTTGCCCATTGTGGCAGTAAGCGGGAGAATGAATTATTTAAATCAATTCCGGCTGTATTATAATACAAATATAGCGGAAAAAGTGCGATCTTTTTACAGAAAGGGGGCTGTGGCTTCTCTTAGGGGAAAGAGACTGCCTAAGCAGGTTACTGTCCACGGAATATCTTCTTCTCCTGGCTTTGTCTGTTAATCCGAACCAGCTGATGGTTATTGGTATCGCTTACCCATAGGTACCCCTGGTGGAACAGCAGGTCGTTGGGTTCGTTAAGGCCGGAGAGGATGGTCTTTACCCTTTCTTTGTAAAGATCGAACTGCTTTATTTTGCCGTTGTAGGTATCGGCGATAAAAAGAAATCCATCATGTGCCACCAGGCCCATGTTGTGCTGCAGCAGGGCATCTTCCACATCCCCATCTTTGTCTCCAAAGTCAAACAAGCCTTTACCCAAAGGGGTATATACCAGCCCCTGCTCCAGGTCAATAGCCCTTATAGCACTTGCTTCAGCATCGGCTACGTAAAGGGCATTGCCAATTTGGCTGAGGCTGCTGGGCTGGTTAAAACAGGCGTCGTGCAGACTGCCATTGGCGAGTACCTCCCGCCCGGTGCCGGCAAAACGCTTTACAACTTTCTCATTCAGGTCCATTTGCAGAATCTGGTGATTGCCGGCACTGGCAATGTAAAGTGTGTTTTGATGGATGAGCAAATCCCAGGGGGAGTTGGGTAGCACTTCTTCATTCCGGCGTTCATCGAAAAAGTAATAGTCCAGCTCACCGGTGCCGGCCAGGGTGGTAAGGGTTTGGGCCTGGAGATTGGCAAGACGGATAGCGTTGTTTTTGGTATCAGCAATATAGAGGAAGTGGTCCTGTAAAGCCAGTCCCTGTGGCTCATTAAAGCTACATTGGCCGAAAGTACCATCTGCAAATCCTTTCTCTCCACTACCTATGCTCATCAATATTTCTCCATCAGCGTTTAGTTGGAGAATTCGATGGTGGCCGCTGTCGCTCAGCCAGAGGGTATCTCCGGTCCCGGCAAGCAGTTTGGTGGGAAAGCAAAAAGAGCTTTTTTGTTCAGCCAGGAGGGTCTGCTGGAAAGTAAAAAGACTTCTGCGGATATTGTCCCTGTTTTCCTGTAGCAGCTGTTCGATATAAGGTTTCGCCACCTGGTATATACCCTCGCCTGCATGCTGTCCCACCACTTTGCCCGTTGGAGAAATAAGTACAACAGTGGGCCAGGCACGGATGGCGTAGGCATTCCAGAGGGCATAATCGGCATCATTCAGCACCGGGTGGTTTATGCCAAACTTCAGGATGGCTTCCCTGATGTGGCTGTTCTCTTTTTCAGCAGTAAACTTTCCGGAGTGAACTCCTATTACCACCAACTCTTCCGGGTACTCTTCCTCGAGCCGCTGCAGGTCGGGTAAAATATGCTGACAATTGATACAGCCGTAGGTCCAGAAATCGAGAAGTACAATCCTTCCTCTGAACTCATCGAGGGTATAGGGCCTGTCGGTATTTACCCAGCCATGGCGGGTGGGGAATTCCGGGGCATTTACAGCGGCTTTTCTCATTTCTTGGTTCGTTGGTGGTTATTCGTTAATGGTTATTGGGACTGATGGTTAGTTGCTCGAGTCTTTTTATATTTCTGCCTCATTTCTGTATCCAATGGCCTCAGCTCTCACATCCAGTATCTCCCTCTCAAATCTCAACTATCATTACACAATCTCTGTTAAATCCTGTTACCTTTGTATTATGCAACTGAAAAATGACCTGATTCTCCGGGCAGCCCGGGGAGAGAAAACAGAACGAACTCCCGTTTGGCTGATGCGCCAGGCAGGGCGTATATTGCCTGAGTACCGCGAAATACGTAACAGGCTTAGCGGATTTATTGAGCTGGCAACCACTCCCAACCTGGCGGCAGAGGTAACTATTCAGCCGGTAGATATTTTGGATGTGGATGCAGCCATTATTTTTTCTGATATTCTGGTAGTGCCTGAAGCCATGGGCCTTCCTTATAAAATGATAGAAAAACGGGGACCATGGTTTCCGGAAACGGTTCAATCGGCGGCAGATATTCGTAAACTTCAGGTGCCGGACCCAACGGTGGAGCTGAACTATGTGCTGGAAGCCATCAGCATTACCAAAAGAGCACTGAATGGAAGGGTGCCGCTCATAGGTTTTGCCGGGGCACCTTTTACCATTTTCTGCTATATGGTAGAAGGAAGTGGCAGCAAAACCTTTGCCAAGGCCCGCCGGATGCTGTATACCGAGCCACAGCTGGCCCATGAGCTGCTGCGGAAAATTACCGATACCACCATTACTTATTTAAAAGCCCAGATAGAGGCTGGCGCTAACCTGGTGCAGCTGTTCGACTCTTGGGCAGGGATTCTGCCCCCGGGCCAGTACCAGGAGTTTTCGTTCCGGTACATCGAAGAAATTTGTGCAGCCATTGAGGAGGTGCCGAAAACAGTTTTTGCAAAAGGAGCTTTCTTCGCTCGTAAAGAAATGGGGCAGCTCCCCTGCGAAACCATTGGCCTCGACTGGAATATGGATATTGCAGAAAGTCGTGCCATTATCGGAAGTAATAAAACCCTGCAGGGGAATCTTGACCCTTGTGCCCTCTACGGAACAGAAGAAGAGGTGGCGGATGCCACGCGGAAAATGCTGGATGCTTTCGGTCCTCACAGGCACATTGCCAACCTGGGGCACGGGGTATATCCTGATATAGAGCCGGAGAAGGTAAAAGCTTTCGTACGAACGGTAAAGGAATACAGTGCGCAAATGAAGGAGTAAGCGCCGGCTATCTGTAATAGAAAAGCAGGCGGGAAGGCTACAGTATGCCACCGCCTGCTTTTAATTCTTTATGGCTTCCGCAAGGCTGCCTTACTTCTACTGCTCTTCTTCTTTTGACCGTACTTTATCCAGCAATCTGTTTAGTTCTACGGCCTCCTCGAGTTCCAGATTTCCCAGTATCCGGTCTAAATCTTCGGTTACGGCATCTATCTTTTCTAAAAGCTTTAAGCCCTTATTGCTTATTTTAACGTCAACGAGCCGTTTGTCTGCCATGCTTGTTTTCTTCTCCACCAGCCCTTGTTTATGAATGCGCTCCACAATACGGGAGGCATCGGAGCTGCGGTCAAGCATACGTTCACGGATAGCAGAAGTAGAAATGCTGTCGGGAAACTGCCCGCGTAAAATGCGTAGCACATTGTATTGCTGAAGCGTTATTTCATGCTCAGCTAAAAAATTCTTCAGGCGGGTGGTTAACCAGTTGTGGGTATAAATAAGGTTGATGGCCGCCTTCTGGTATTCGTTCCTGAATTTATTCTGATGTATTTCCTCTTCAATTCTCATGATGTCATTAATAAGCTAAGGAGTTGCAAATTAACAACTTCTTCAAAAAAAGCATGCTGCGGTGCCTAGTTTTTGCATTTTTCTGTTATTCATACGTATTGCAGCCTTCCCGGTGATACTGGCAGCCTGGTTTTGTTCCTTTCGGTGCACTCGTTTTCCTCACTTATGGAAGGGTTCGCTTTCTTTATGGCAGGTAAGGAGGATTTTATAGCTGCTGAATCTGATCATCATTCTGCAGCTGACGGCTGGCGGGCGCCGCTTTTCCTCTTTATAAAAGTTTATGTACTTTTAAAGAAATGATATCCAAGAAAACTAAATACGCTATCAATGCCCTGGTATACCTGGCCCGCCAGCATCAGCAGGGGCCGGTGCTCATCAGCCAGATTGCCCGCGAACAGCATATTCCGCAAAAGTTTCTGGAAGCTATTTTGCTCGACCTGAAAAATGCCGGCATCCTTAACAGTAAAAAGGGAAGAGGAGGAGGCTACTACCTCATTAAAAAGCCGGAAGAGGTAAATATGGCAGAGGTAATGCGACTGTTCGATGGAGCTATTGCGCTGCTGCCCTGTGTTACCCACCGTTATTATGAGCGTTGCGAAGAGTGTGTCGATGAGGCCAGCTGTGGTATCAGGGACGTATTTCAGGAGGTGCGGAATGAGACGGTGAATATTTTAAAAAGAAGTACCCTTTCTGAAATCATCTCCAGGGAAGAGCAAATGAAGCAGCGCTAAAAACAATTTTTACATAACTCTATTAATTCTATAGACTTTTAATATTTTTGTCTGTTCTATTCTTCCGGCAGGTTTTATAGCTCCTTTCGGCATAGGTATAAAAGCAAATTCTCAATTATTGATGTATGGGCCTAGAGGCAATAGTGGTATTACTGATCCTGTGTGTGGCGGTGGTCCTCTTTATAACAGAATGGATGCCGGTAGACCTGGTGGCGATCTTGATTATGGTAAGCCTGGTATTGACTGGGGTTGTTTCGCCTGAGGAGGGAGTAGCCGGCTTTAGCAATAGTGCTACGCTTACGGTAGCCTTTATGTTTGTGCTTAGTGCAGCCTTGCTAAAAACAGGGGCCCTGCAACAGGTAGGCCCAAGGTTAGCCCGTGTATTCCAGAAGAGTTACCGTGGTGGTCTTATTTTAATGATGCTGTCAGTAGCCCTGATTTCAGCTTTTATTAACAACACCCCGGTGGTGGCTATTTTTATTCCCATTATCATGCAGGTGGCCCAGCGGGCGGGCCAGAGCCCTTCCAAACTACTGATTCCGCTTTCCTATGCCTCTATTTTTGGCGGTACCTGTACACTTATCGGTACGTCCACCAATATTCTGGTAAGCGGTATTGCAGAAGAAAGCGGACTGGAGCCATTCTCTATGTTTACTCTAACGCCGGTAGCCCTGCTGCTGCTGGTAGGAGGTATTGTGTATATGATGCTGATTGGCAACCGAATGCTGCCCGACCGTAAGCAGGATACAGACCTGGAAAGCAAATTTGGTGTGCGTGATTACCTGGCCGAAATAGAGCTGAACGAAAATGCCGATTCGGTAGAAAAGAAAATTATGGATGCGCCCCTGGTGCGCCAGCTCGACCTGGAAATTATGGAAGTGCGCCGTATAAACGGCAACCGCCACTACCTGCCACCCGGCGACCTGGTGCTACAGGCAGGCGATGTGCTGAAGGTGCGCTGTAATATGGAGAAGATGGTATCGCTGAAGGAGCAGGAGCGGTTAAATTCGGCGGGTTCCATCAGAATAAACAATAATAGCTTTAATGATAAGAACACCAGCCTGGTAGAGCTGATTATTACCTCTAATTCAGAGTTTGAAGGAAAGACGCTCAAACGGCTGGACTTCCGGAGAAAGTACCGTGCCGTGCCACTGGCGATTAAGCACCGGCAGGAAATAATGCATGAAAAGCTGCAGGATGTGCCCCTGCAGGCTGGAGACGTTATTCTGGCAGAAGTAAAAGCGCACTATCTTGATAAGCTAAAAGAGATGGAAAGGGAGCAGGAAAGCCCTTTTATTGTACTCTCCGAGGCAGGAATGACAGAGTTTAACCGCCGGAAGTTTTACACAGTGGCCGCCATTGGCACGGCTGTTATCCTGGCTGCCACTTTTGAACTGGTACCAATTATGATGGGCGTAATTGCCGGGGCAGCCCTGCTGGTGCTTACCCGTTGTATTAGCATGAAAGAGTTTTATGATGCAATTGAGTGGAAGGTGGTGTTTCTGCTCGCAGGAGCGCTGAGCCTGGGAGTCGCTATGCAGAATAGCGGCCTGGCAGCCTTTATTGCCGGCGGCCTGGTAGATGCCCTGGGGCCATGGGGTCCCGTCGCTATTATGTCGGGCTTATACCTGATGACTTCCTTGTTTACCGAAATAATGTCTAATAATGCCACCGCCGCCCTTATTACTCCTATTGCCATTGCAACGGCTGCGGGCCTTGGCATTAATCCCCTGCCCTTTTTGCTGGCGGTCACCTTTGCCGCCTCTGCCAGCTTTATGACGCCCGTAGGCTACCAGACCAACACCATGATTTATACAGCAGGACAGTACCGCTTCAGCGATTTTTTGAAGGTCGGCACCATGCTCAACCTCTTTTTCTGGCTGCTGGCAACCCTGCTTATTCCGCTTTTCTATTCTTTTTAACCTACCATCAGGTGGGCCTTCGGGTATTTATAGGCATGGGTGGTGGTACGCGATACAAAGGCAATGGCAAAGGTAATGGTGCCTACCCTCCCTATAAACATAGAGCAAATAATTACCATTCGGCTATACACATTCAGCTCAGGGGTAATGCCGGTGCTAAGCCCTACAGTTCCAAAGGCTGATACCTCTTCGAAGAACAGATCTATAAACCTCATGCCCGGCTCGAATATGGTGAGGAGCAGAGTGCCTAAGGCAATAAAACCTACCGCAAAAATAAAAATGGAAAGGGCCCGGAAGAGGAGCGAATTCCCGATATAGTTGCGACCAATTTCCAGTTTTAGCTTACCCTGTATGGTGGCAAAGGCAGAAGTCAGAATAAGGAAGAAGGTGGAGGTTTTAATGCCCCCGGCAATGGACCCTGAGCTGCCGCCGATAAACATCAGAAAGATAATAATGAGGTAAGTAGGCAGGCGTAAGCTGGAAAAGTCAACTGTGTTAAAACCGGCCGTTCTGGCAACTACCGATTGAAAGAAACTGCTGATGAGCGCTTCCACATAAGAAAGATTGGCCAGGGTGTTATTGCGTTCCAGCAGGTAAAAGGAGATAGTGCCAAAAGCCAGTAAGGCAATAGAAACATAAACGGCTATTTTGGTGCCAAGGCTCCAGTCTTTCCATGGATTGCGCAGGCGCTCCCGCATTTTGCTGGGCGACAGAATTTCGTGGATAACCGGGAAGCCGATGCCCCCTAAAATGACGAGACCGGCAATGATCAGGTGAAAAATGTAAGCTTCGCGCACAAAATCCTGGTATAGGCCAGCAGAGAAAAGGCTGAAGCCTGCATTGCAAAAAGCAGAAATAGCGTGGAAGGCAGAGAAGAAAAGCTTTTGCTCCACAGATTCAAATTCTATTTCTCCTCCCCAGGTAAAATAAAGGAAGATGAAGCCAAAGAACTCAATGATAAAAGTCAGGAATATAATTTTTCGTATCAAACCCTTTGCCGTAAACAAAGACTCGCTGCTGAGGAAATCCTGTAGCATTACCTGGTGGCGGATGCCTACACCCTGCCCCAGAAAAAGGGTGAAGAAACTGGCAAAAGAGAGGATGCCAAAGCCCCCCAGCTGAATAAGCGTCATGATGACAATGTGCCCTTTGGTGGTAAAATAGGTGGCGGTATCGACCACAATCAGGCCTGTAACACATACGGCACTGGTGCTGGTGAACAGGGCGTCCAGAAAAGGCATACTACCTGCCACTACCGTCATTTCGGGCATCATTAACAGGACGGTGCCTATTCCAATCAATACCAGAAAGCTGATCAGGAAGGCTGAAGCCGGTTTTATGTTCAGGTTGGTTAGCTGAGAGCCCGCAATACCTATTTCGTAAAAGAGCAGGATAAAAATAAAGATGGTGACGGCTGCCTGGTATATACTAATCGGCTCTTCTACTCCTGCATAGGCCAGGAGGGAAGGGATTAAGTGGTAGCCGAACAGGTACAGTGATAATCCATTAATGAGAATAAGGCTGATGAGTAATCCTTCAAACCAGTGCTTCCTGATAAAGTCGAGGCGCCTGAAGGCGTAGAGCCAGCGGACAAGATAAGCGAGAACAAAAATGCCGAAAATAATGTCAAGCCCGTAAAATACCTGCTGCTCCTCTCTTAAGTTGAGGCTAAAACCAAACCGGTAGGTAATGAGGCTAATGGCTGCAAATGAACTGATGAAAGTGATTGTACGGATGGAGGTATAGGCTTTGCTCCTGCTCTCATACAGGAAGTTATTGAGCGCCTCCGCCACATTATTCTTTTGCTTGCTTAACTTCATGGGTGCAGTTCATTCTTTAGCGCTTCCTGGTAAAGCCGCGCCTTATCTACCGGCACAACACCCAGGTGCTCGCACACCAGGCCCCCGCCTAGGTTCGCCAGGTCGGCCAATAGGCGCGGTGGCAGTCCAAGTGCCTGTGCAAGTGCCGCAATGCTCACCACCGTATCGCCTGCGCCGGATACATCGGAAATGGACCGGACATGGGCCGGGAGTAAATGGTGCTCTTCAGGAGCATCGATGTATATTCCTCTTTCGGAAAGGGTAATTAGCGCAGTAGGTAGCTGAAGGATTTCTTTCAGCTGCTTTACGGCCTGTTCAATAGCCTGCTGATCATGCTTCTCGAAGTCCAGCTTCAGTCCTTCGCGCAGCTCCTTCAGGTTGGGTTTAAAGAGCGAAGCACCCCTGTAAGCAAAGAAGTTCCGCTTTTTCGGATCTACAACCGTCGGAATTCCGTTTGTTCGAGCCAACGCTATAACTTCCTGAATAAGATTTTCATTCAGAACACCTTTATCGTAATCTTCAAAAATTACCACATCTGCCTGGGGGAGTAGCCGGCTTATTCGTTCGAGCAGGGCCTTTTCATCCTCTTCGTGCAGCAGACTGTCCGATTCAGAGTCGACCCGTAAAATGTGCTGAGACCCGGACAACACCCGTTCCTTACAGGTGGTCATCCGGCGGGGGCTCCGGATAATTCCTTCTTCGCTGAGTCCTCTGTTTTTCAGGAGCCAGGCAAATTCATCGGCATAGCTGTCTTCCCCAATAAGAGTACAAAGGATAGGGGTAGCCCCCAGTGCCTGCACATTCAGGGCTACGTTGGCAGCCCCACCGAGCCTCTTTTCTCTCTTGGTTACCTGCACTACCGGAACGGGTGCTTCGGGCGAAATTCTCTCCACCTTTCCCCATATATAGGCATCGACCATTACATCGCCGATAATGAGGGCGGTAAGGGAATTAAAGGAATCAAAAATTTCCTGAAGTGAGCGTTCCCTCATTTACCGTAGCTTTGCCAGCGCTTCTTTTATCCTTTTAAGAGCCTCTTTCAGGTCTTCTTCCGATGCAGCGTAGGATATCCGGATACATTCCGGTGCACCAAAAGCATCGCCGGTTACAACAGAAACCCGGGCATGGTCGAGCAGGAAGAGGGCCAGGTCATCGGAATTGCTGATAACATTGCCATCAAAGGAGCGGCCAAAGTAGGCGCTTACGTCCGGCAGAATGTAAAAAGCACCGTTGGGGGTATAAGTTTTTAAGTCTGGAATTTCTTTCAGTAGCTCCAGTACCAGGTTGCGGCGGCGGTGGTAAGCCTCTGTCATTTTACGGGTAGGCTCCAGGTCGGAGGTAATGGCGGCCAAGGCAGCCCTCTGCGCAATACCATTAGCACCGGAGGTAAACTGCCCCTGCATTTTATTACAGGCCTTGGCTATCCATTCAGGCGCACAAATATAGCCCAGGCGCCAGCCCGTCATGGCAAAGCCTTTAGAGAAGCCATTGACGGTTACTACCTGTTCGGCTACCTCGGGGAAGGAAGCCAGACTTACTGCCTCTCCGCTAAAGTTGATATGCTCGTAAATTTCGTCGGCAATGGTAATAACGTGTTTATTTTTTTGCAGCACAGCAGCAATGGCTTTCAGCTCCTCGCGGCTAAATACGGCTCCTGTAGGGTTACAGGGCGAGGAATAAATAACTACCCGGGTTTTATCGGTAATTGCTGCTTCGAGCTGTGCGGCAGTAGCCTTAAAGTTGTTTTCGATACTGCCTTTAATTTCAACAGCTTTTGCCTGCGTAAGCTCCACCAGGGCCATATAGCTCACCCAGTAAGGAGAGAAAATAATCACTTCATCGCCGGGGTTTACCAGCGAAAGCATTACATTGGCCAGCGATTGTTTAGCGCCGGTAGAAACCACAATATTATTTTCGTTGCAGCTGATGTTGTTTTCGCGCTGTAGTTTTTCGGCAAGGGCTTTACGAAGATCAGGATAACCGGGTACTGGGGGGTAAGTAAAGTAAGCACCACTGTCAATGGCGGCTTTGGCAGCATCCTGTATGTGCTGAGGAGTTTTAAAATCGGGTTCTCCCAGGCTCAGGCTAATGATGTTGATACCTTTGGCTTTATATTCTCTGGCTTTGGCAGCCATGGCCAGGGTGGCTGATTCGGAAAGCTGGTTAATCCTGTCAGAAAGCTTGTTCATAATTGCGGTTTTTGGAGCCGTAAAATTAACAACTTAGCCTCAAATCTATAATTTTCGAAGCACAAATATCTTTACGGCTCCCGAAAATGCTTAGGAGTGGCTGGTGTCGTAGGCGGTGCGGCTGAGAATACTACGGCCTAGGGTAATTTCATCGGTATACTCCAGCTCACCACCCACAGGTATACCTCTGGCAATGCTGCTGACCTTTACTCCATACGGTTTAAGCTTTTTTGTAATGTAAAAAGCAGTGGTATCGCCTTCCATGGTAGGGCTAAGGGCAAGAATTACCTCTTTTATGGCAGGATCACTTGCTTCGGCCACTCTTTGGACCAGCGACTCCAGTTTAATATCTGATGGACCTACTCCTTCGATAGGGGAGATAATGCCGCCCAGCACATGGTACAGCCCACGGTATTGTGCGGTATTCTCGATGGCCATTACATCCTGCGGATTCTCGACTATACAAATAACGGAGCGGTCACGATGGTGGCTGCTGCAGGTGCTGCAAACTGCCGCGTCGGATATATTGTGGCACTGCTGGCAGTACTGAGTCTTACTACGGAGATCGACCAGTGCGGTGGCCAGTGCATGCGTATTTTCTTCGTCTTTCCGCAGGAGGTGCAGGGCCAGCCGGAGAGCAGTTTTTTTACCGATACCCGGCAGGCTGGAAATCTCTTCCACGGCCTTTTCTATATACTTGGATGGATATTGCATTTAAAGTGCTGAGGTGCTGATGTGTTATTGATTTATGGACTTTCCGGCGTGTTAAAGCCAGAAGGGAAGTGCTTTTTATAATGTGAAAGAGCAAATTCTCTGCAGCTTAAAAAGGCTACTGCTGCCTTAACTCATTGGTATATTAACACCTGAACACAGTGCGGAGTTCAGTTGGAAATGAAGAACAGTGGTACATATATTACACAATTTTAGCATCGATGCCCGCTTCGCAAATACCGTCCTTCATTGGCTTGAGTTCTTCATAGCTGCCCTTCTTTACAGAACATTTTCCCTTATAATGGATGAGCCATGTACATTGCTCTGCCTGCTGGGCACTATGTTTACAAACCTTTATAAGGGTAGCGGTTACATGATCGAACGTATTAAAATCGTCATTGTATACCATCAGGTCCCGTTCATCTACGCTTATGACCTCTTCCAGTACTTCAACTTCCTCTTCGTATTGATATGGACTTTTCATACTTTATGTCGGTTCTGTGGCAAAAATAATAAATATTCAGCAAATTTACTGCTTATAAATACTTACGTATGGATCCGATTCTCGTTATCGTTGTCATTGCGGCTTACTTCTGTTTACTGCTCCTGATTTCCTATTTAACCTCCCGGGGCGAAACCTCCGATTCCGAAACTTTCTTTACCGCCAACCGCCAGAGTCCCTGGTACCTGGTTGCCTTTGGTATGATTGGAGCCTCCCTCAGTGGGGTTACTTTTATTTCTATTCCCGGGGAGGTGGGAAGCACAGGCTTTAGCTATTTCCAGGTGGTAATGGGGTATATGGTCGGCTATTTTGTAATCGGGAGTGTGTTGTTACCCCTTTATTACCGGCTTAATTTAATTAGTATTTACGGATACCTGGAACAACGGTTTGGCTTCTGGTCTTATAAAACAGGGGCTTTTTATTTTCTCATCTCCCGTATCGTAGGTGCTGCCTTCCGCCTGTTTTTAGTGGCAGGCGTGCTGCAGCTGGCAGTTTTCGATGCGTGGGAGCTTCCGTTTTGGGTAACGGTGGCGGTTACCATCGGGCTCATCTGGCTGTATACTTTTAAAGGAGGTATCAAAACAATTGTCTATACTGATACCCTGCAAACGGCCTTTATGCTGCTGGCGGTGTGTATCAGTATATACCTTATTTCCGAAGAGCTTAGTATGGGCATGGAAGGAATGCTGCAGACAGTGCAGCAGAGTGAGTATTCTAAAATGTTCTTCTGGAATTTCGATGGCGCCAATTACTTTTGGAAGCAATTCATCGCCGGTGCCTTTATTGCTATTGTTATGACCGGGCTCGACCAGGACATGATGCAGAAGAACCTGACCTGCCGCAGCCTGGGCGATGCGCAGAAGAATATGTTCTGGTTTTCTTCGGTGCTGCTGGTGGTGAACCTGTTTTTCCTGTGCCTGGGAGCCCTGCTCTATATTTACATTGGAGAGAAAGGAATTGCCATGCCGGAGCGAACCGATAATCTTTATCCTATGCTGGCGCTTGACCACTTCCCGCTCATAGCCGGAGTACTTTTTCTGTTGGGCATTATTGCGGCGGCCTACAGCTCGGCCGACTCAGCCCTTACGGCCCTTACCACCTCTTTTTGTGTGGACTTTCTGGAGTTCAGGAAAAAGCCTGATGAAGGGAAGAAGAAAATCAGGACAATGGTCCATATAGGTTTTTCAATTATTCTCTTCCTTGTCATTCTTGCCTTTAATTCCCTGAATGATAAGAGCGTCATCAGTCAGCTGTTTAAAGCAGCCGGTTTTACTTATGGCCCTTTGCTGGGGCTGTTTGCCTTTGGTTTATTTACCCGCAGGCAAATTACCGACCGCTGGGCGCCACTGGTTTGTTTCCTTACGCCTCTTATTGCTTTTGGCCTGGATTTCTGGTCGGAAGAGCTGTTTGGAGGATTTAAGTTTGGCTTCTTTATTCTGCTGGTAAACGGTGTGCTTACCTTTGTAGGGCTTTGGCTCATCAGCCGTCCTGCCACCACTCTGGAGGGTGCCTTAACCTGGTACGACCGGCATAAGGTAGCCCCTGAAACTGCTGCAAAAGAAGTGCCTGCCAGTTAAAGCTATCCGGGCTTAAAGAAGCTCTGTATTCGGGTCCCAGAAGTACTGCTCGTGATTCTGAACCTGATCGTCTTTTACGGGTATACCTTCGGCTTCCAGCCGCTCCTGCATTTCGGTGGGGCTGCTGTAGTGTTGCTTGCCGGTAAGCATGCCCTGCCTGTTAAGTACCCGGTGGGCCGGCACCTGGTCGAGCATGGTGTGGGCGGCCTGCATGGCCCAGCCTACTACACGGGCGCTCCGGCTGGCGCCTAAGTAGCGGGCAATGGCGCCATAACTGGTTACCCTGCCTTCCGGTACCAGCTTTACTACTTCGTATACATTTTCAAAAAAGCTGCCGTCTTTCAGTACCATTATATCGTTGATGGTTGGTCGTTGTTAGTTGCTGGTGCCTAGTTTGCGATGTGCGACACTCATTAATGGTGTTGTGACCGGTAGCCGACGCGGACACCCAGTCGAAGCAACCTGCCGCCTGTAAGTACTATCTCTATTATCTATCTCTTTACAGCTCTCTTGCATACGGACAGATTGCTTCTTCCGCTAAGGCTCCATCGCAATGACAGCGGTTTACGAGTTCCTCCGGTCCTGGGTCCTGATTCCTGGCTCTTGAATCTTATGTCCTATATCCATAGTCTCAAGTCTAATGTCTCATATCTCCCGCCCCTAAGCTGTTTCTTGGTGCTTTCTTTCGTTGATATAGCTAATAATGTTCCAGTTCAGGTGGCGCCGGATATCGCGCTCCATGCGCCGGTTTTGCTTGTTTAACACCAGTTGAAATTTAATGGTAACAGCATTGTTGTTGATGTTGGTTACCCGCATGTGCATACTATCTGTCCGGATGTGCTCCTCATATTCGGCCATGGAATTGACCAGGTGCTGTTCCATTTCATCCAGTCCTTCGATTTGATTCGGCTGTAGCGAAAATTCCAGGGTAATCTTCTTCTGGTTATTTTTGGTAAGGTTTACGATATGGGTGGTGAGTATAGTACTGTTGGCGATGTAGATCAAATCGTCGTCTTCATTGAGCAGGTGAACATTTAACAGGGTAATATCCACTATTTTTCCTTTATGGTCTCCAATTTTCACATAGTCATCGATAGCCAGCTGGTCTGAGAACATGACTATCAGACCATTGATCATATTGGTAATATAATCTTTAAAGATAATGGCAATGGCAGCCGCAATAATGGAAATGGAGGTGAAGAACTGCCCCGGCTCAATATGAAAGAGAAAGAGAATTGAAATAAAGAGTGCCAGGTAGGAGAGCAGATTGGCAATCTGGTTGATTCCAATAACGAAATTATTCCTGAAGCCACTCTGCTGGTGGTGCCGGCGGAGGTAGATGGCCACCAGGGTAAGGCGAATAAAGGAAATAATCATATAAGCTGTAGCGAAGAAAACAATGGCTTTAAGGAAATGCTCCGGCACATAAATTTCATCGCCCAGTAAATTGTCAGAATATAACCAGCGAAACAGAATTATAACCACAAATATGCTCAGCTTCAGTAAAAAGCGGAGACGGCGGGTTCTTTCGAGCTGACTAGCTTTATCAACTTTTAAGGGCACGTTTTTATTTTTTATTTTGATCATGATTTAAGGTAACACCTGTGAGCAAAACAAGTTCCTGAATCATAACGACTCAGGAGGCGCTTAGGTGTAACAAAAATAGTGTGTTTAGCAGTTTTTTCCGTATTCCTGTTTATATTAAAATTATGAATGCGTTTGGAAATATTCTCTGGGTGATCCTGGGTGGCGGGATCTTCATTTTTTTCGAGTACCTGATAGCAGGGCTCCTGCTTTGCCTTACCATTATAGGCATTCCTTTTGGTATACAGGCGGTACGGCTGGCATTTTTAAGCCTGATTCCTTTTGGAAAGGAAGTGGGGCCGGCTGAAGGAGGGGAGGGATGTCTTTCCACGATTATGAATATTATCTGGATACTAATTGGAGGAATTTGGGTGGCGCTCACCCATGTATTGTTTGCGGTGCTTATGGCCATCACGATTATAGGGATCCCTTTTGCAAAGCAGCATATGAAGCTCGCTGCCTTTTCTTTTACTCCATTCGGCCGTCAGATTCGCTAAAATACCTGGCTGCCCTTTTCTTAAAGCATTATGAAGAGGAATGGCGGAAACAACTGCTTTGGTAAAAGGTTTAACTGTTGATTATGTGGCAGGTTTACCTCTTATGCGCTCAAAGCGCGCTTCCTGATATTTCTCCTGAGGAAAAAGGAATGGGGAGGGCGCCACAAATTTTAAGAACTGAGTTGCTGAAGCAGGAAAGGATGATAAATTAAGTGGTAAGCGTTTTTAAATACAACGAGCTTCCGGGTCATATCCTGGATGGGAAAGAGGACATTTTATTTTATTGCAGTACGTGGTTGTCGGTTTTGCGCGAAAGCTACGGTTGCCAGTACTATGTTACTACCGATATAAACAGCGGGGAGTTCATGATCTTTGCCCTCATTAAAGGGCTAACCGGACCTAAAATTGTAAGTTTACCTTTTTCTGATTATACCAGCCCGAGGCTTCCCTCGGCCCAGGCACTGCAGTTGCACATCGAAGCTATCCAGAGAGAGTTTCCTGATTATCCGGTAGTAGTAAAAATAAATATGGCCCATGTAGATGAGCAGGAACTTTCCCGCCTTGGTCCGATAGCTAAAAAAGGAAGTCTCCACCGGGTAAATACTAGTCCGGATATACAGCTGGATAAGAAAATGGCTGGCAGTTTCAGGCGCGGTATGAGGAGGGCCCGAAGCCGTGGACTCGTATATGGTACCTCCTGCAGCTATCAGTCTCTGGAGCAGTTCTATTCGCTTTTCTATGAACTGCGGATGCAAAAGTTTGGCCTTATTCCACAGCCTTTTTCATTCTTTGAGCGGATCTTTGAACAGTTTATCCGTAAGGGCAGAGGATTTTTTACAGAGGTATGGAAGGAAGATACCTTATTAGCATCGGCTGTGGTGCTGCAGAATGGCAGGGGCCTGTACTATAAGTGGGGCTGCTCTTCGAAGCAGCACCTGATTGATCGGCCAAATAACTTAATGTTTTATGAATTGATCCACCAGGCACAGCGGGAGGGTTTTGACTTTGTCGATCTGGGTTTGAGTGATATAAAAGAAAACCGGGGGCTTATTCGCTTTAAAAAGAGTATGGGAGGGGAAGAGTCTGGTATTTACACTTTTGAGTTTTACCCGGAAGGCTACCCAAGTGAGACCGAGGCTAAAATGAAGTCAATTGTAAACTCGATGGCCAGCACAGTAGTGGCCAGCCGTTTAGATCGAAAAACCACTGAGAGCTTCAGCAGAACATTCTACCCGCTCTTTGCCTGATAGCCGCCTGATGAGTGAAAACAGCTGTGTCGGGCTTCCCGGGGACTGGCTACCAACATTGCGGGGTAACAAATTTTCCTTTCCTTTTAACAATCAGTTTGTCAGGTAGTTGGGTAGATAGTTTATAGCTAAACCAGATGAGTATGGAGACAAATGATAAAAACGACCGGAGAGAAAATATACAGCAGCAGCCAGATAAGGATAAGGAAAGTAAAAAGCCTGAAACTCCGGTTCCGCCTCAGCGAAAAGATCCACAGGCAAAACCTACCAGTGATGGCAGGAGGGAGAAATAATGAAGAGGTAAAAAAGGCCGGACTATTGCTTTGGTCGAACCGGTGCCTGATTTTAGTTTAATAGTGAAAGGCTGCTTCTGCTTTGCTGTGTTTCGAAGGCTGCCATGAAGGTACCGACTACCGGAACAGGTGGGAAATGCCAGGCCATGTATAAGCAGTAAAGGTTCTCTGGCTGGAAAATGAATAGTAGGAGGTGACTCTGCTGAGGATGGTTACGGATAGCTTATGCCGATTGAACCCGGCCATTAGCAGCGACAGAAGCCGGTTCTGGGTCCGGGCTCATGATTTGCTGGCAGGGAACAAAAATACTTACAGTGGTTCCTTCACCCCTGCTGGCGGTAATACTAATGTGCCCCCGCAATTTACTTACAGTCTGTTTAACAATATATAAGCCAAGGCCTGAACCGTCAGACAGATCTGTGGCCCGATAGAACATATCAAAAACATGATTGATATGTTCTTTGGCAATTCCAATCCCGTTATCCTGCACTACCAATTCGGCTCCGGCTTTATTGATGCTAACCGATATCTGAAGATAACTTTTTTTGGATGGGTCGCGGTATTTGATACTATTGGAAATCACATTTGCCAGAATAATATAAAGCTTGGTGTTGTCGGAGTGAAATGCTGTAGTTCCTGCTTCAATATTTACCTGCCTGTCTATGGCGTCAAATCCATTCAGGTGCTGCAGGTCACTGAAAATTTTATCAGTAAGTTCCTTAAAATCGACTCCTTCTGCCAGGTTTTTTGAGCGGGTTGATCTGGAAAAACTAAGCATCGCTTTTATAAATCCATCCTGCTTTTCAAGGGCATTGCCAATCATTTTCAGGTATTCAGGTAGCCGCTGCTGATCGCTCTCCATTTCAATAAGGTTGAGCAAACCAAGGGCCGAGGCAATAGGTGCCCGCAAATCATGGGAAGTCTTATAGACGAACTGGTCGAGTTCATAATTCCTTTCTTCTACGGCTTTTAACGCCTGCTCCAGCTCTTCTCTTTGCTGGAGGAGCTCATGGTTATAATTTGCCAGCTCTTCTTCCTTCTTGATAAGTGAGGTGTTCTGCTGCAAAAGCTTCTCATTAAGGCGTATGTTTTTGGATTCAGCCATTCGCTGGCTGGTTATATCCTTGCAGCCAATAATCATGAGTGACTCTCCCTGAATCAGGTGGTCTATAAAAGAAATGGTAACCAGGAGAAAGTGCGTTTGCCTGTGAAGATTGATGCTGATATCCCTTTTGCAAACAGTCTTTTCTGTATAAAGCTTCTGGAGGTTTTCTTTTTTTAATAAGGCGGTAGGCATGAGGTGGAAAATAGGCCTGCCACAGGCAGCGCTCGCTTCGGTACGGAGGAGGGAACATAAAGAAGGGTTTGCCATTAATATTTTCCCTTCCTGGTCAACCAGCGCAATGCCGGTATCAGTCGCATTCCATACTGCTCTGAATCGCTTCTCCGATTTTTCCACCTCATTTTTCTTTTGCTCAATGGCTTCCTTTAATTTCTGCTCATTTCTCCTATGGGTTTGCATGGCATGAGCTAGGTACCCAATGGAAGAAATGGCGGCTAAAGAAATCAATAAGAACCAGGGGGTGGCATAGAAAGGAGGGAGAACACTAATAATAGCAGACCGTGCGGGCTTGCTCCACTGGTTATTTCCCAAACCTGCCTGCACTACAAAGCGGTATTCTCCTGCTGCTAAATCCGGATACCGCACCTGGTTCAGGAGGTGGTTATCAGAATATATCCAGTTATCCTCAAGGCCTTCGAGCCTGTAGCGGAACTGGAGATCGGTGGGGTTGGAAAAGCTGATTGCCTGGAAAGTTACTTCCAGCGTATTCTGGTGATGGCTTAATTCCAGTTCCCTGTTGGGAGAAAGCGGTTCTTCATTTGGAATCAACAGATTGGTCAGGCGAATTTTTGGTGCTAATTTCTGCTCAATATCATCAGAGCTGTTATAAACAGAAACACCTTGGTCAGTGCCAATCCATATTTTGCCATCGGGCATGAGCTCAAATGCATTACGGTTTACTTCTTTACCGGAGAGGCCGTGGTGTAAATTATAGTTAACGAAGCTCTCTTTTTCTTGCTCATAAACATACACCCCTTTATCCGTGCCGGCCCATAGGCGTCCCTCCGTATCCTCGAGTAGGGCATAAACAGGTCTTTCTATTTCCATGCCGGGCTCGGTTACTTTTATGATGCTGTCATTCCTGAGCTCTGCCAGTCCGCCGCGGGTGCCTAAATAGATTTTTTCTTTCCACCTAATATAGCTGTATATGTTTTCGAGCGGTTTGTTCATGTGCCGAATATGCTTAATCATTTTCCCGGATTTACTATAATATCCGAAATTGGTTAGTATAATCAGCTTTTTATCCTCAGTAAAGATTTTCCGAATGTAAAATTCCCTTTGAAACCAAAAGGGGAGGAACTTTCCTTTATGGAAGTGAAAAATATTTCCGCTGTTGGTTCCAACCAGCAGGCTGTCGTTGTGAAAGGTAACGGTATTGACCAGTTCATCAACAGGGAGAGAGTACCATTGCAGGGATAAATCTGGAGAAAGTATTCCAAGGCCACGGCTGTTAGCTGCAAGGTAGGTTTTGCCATCGGAACCTGTAGTTGCATCTAAAATTCTGTTAAGAGAAACATTGTAATTCTCAACAGGCTCAGAAAAGTTTTGTATGGAATCATTCTTTAAAATACTGTACCCGTTGTTTCCAGCTAACAGAATAGCATTTTCACCGATGCGCTGTATTGTACTGATTTCATTTGCAATCAGCCCACTTGCCTTATTAAGCGAGTGAAAACGGAAACTGTTAATTTTATTTAAACCTCTGAGGGTCGCAAACCATAAATTTCCTTCCTGATCTTGCAGAATATCGGTTGGAATAGCATCTGAACTGGCATGATCTATTTTTATGGGCTCCAGGCTGGCAGTATTGATATTATATTTAAATAATGCGGCATTATGGTGAAAGAAGAGGCGCCCGTAGCTATCTGCTATAATATTGTGGTACTGGAAAAAGTTAGGCCTTTTAGTGTAAATTGATTTTATGAGGGGGTTATAATTCCCATCTTTTATTTCACCAACAAAATTATCCCCCAGGATATACATGGCCCCTCCATTGGGTGCACTACAGGCAGTGAGAAGGTGTAAGCCCTGGAGCTGAGGAAAAATTGATTCTTCAAACTGTTGGGTCAGAAGATTGAAGCGATGGATACCGTTTTCAGTTAGTAAGTACAGGTAAGTCTCGAAGAAATGGAGGTCAGTAACGCTCTCCCAGTTAAGAGAAGCGGGAAGTTCAAAGCTTTCCCATTTCTTCTGCTCAGATAAATAAAAATGGAGGCTATTGTCTAAGGTAAAAGAAAGCAAGAATTTACCTGGCTTGTACTCAGAGATTGCAATAAGAATGTGTTTTAACTTTGAACTTTCCGGATGGACATTGGGTGTAATAATCTCATACAGGGTATCTTCATCGAAATGGGTAAAGCTGATTCCATGAGGGTGAGTGGCCCCCAAAACCATTTCTCCATTTGAGAGGGCAATTAAACAGTTTCGATCCTCATTAGGGGCAGTGAGAACACTGTCATTATTAATAGTGTTCCACCGTAAGCCGTCGAAGGTGGAAATGCCTTTTTGAGTAGCAAACCACATAAGCCCGTCGGCTGCCTGCTCCATTTCATAAACCATATTGGAGGCAAGGCCATCTTCCTCATAATAGGAATGGGAATGGTAAGTTTTAAGTTTTCCTGTCTGCTGTGCAGAAGCCTGGTGCCAGACAAGCAGGAACAGGCTTAAGACCAAGAATAATCTGGAGCTATACTGTCTGCATAAGTGACCTCTACTAACTTCTATTCCTTTAAAATTCATACACTTTTTACAAGTCCTTTCAATGGCTATTTTCTAAAAATATCATTTTACTGCATTTTATAACAGCGCAACAGAATAAAATCAGGTAATTTTTTTGAAAAAGAACCCATAGAAGCCGGTGAAAGTATAATCAAATAAAAGCGAAGCTGAGAATTTTGCCTCAGTTTATGTAAGGAGTTAAATCATTTAAAGAATTAATAACTTAAATGGTAGGTACCTTACAGACGTGCAAATATAAGAAAGACCATATAATTATAGAACATTATTGTTGAAATAAGTAAGTGATCAGCAGTTGATTAGGCGAAGAACCTCGTAAAAGAAACATATTGCCTTTTAAATTTTTTGTGGAGGAAGCAGAAACGCAAATTGTTATAGCTTCGTTTTAATAAGAAGAGCTCGGGCAGGATAATCAAGGGAAGGGAAATAAAGGGCTCTTCCTATCGCTTAAAGGTTTACCACCAACTGCATTAATTTATTGCTTCATAAGGGTGGAACCGAAAAAGCACTGAAGTAGAATGAACATGCAATTTTATTTATAACTACTGGAGAAAATTAACCAACTGACTAAAAGAGTTAGTCTATGGACTATAAAGATTATTATAAGATATTAGGCGTGAGTAAAACGGCTTCCGCAGATGAGATAAAAAAAGCATACCGGAAGCTGGCGGTAAAGTATCATCCTGATAAAAATAAGGGGGATAAAGCTGCCGAAGATAAGTTTAAAGAAGTGAGTGAGGCTTACAATGTGCTGAGTAATCCGGAGAAGAGGAAGCAGTATGATCAGATGGGAGCGAACTGGAACCAGTACCGCCAGGCTGGAGGCGATCCGGCAGGCTTTGACTGGTCGCAGTATTCCCGCCAGTATGGAGGTGCCAGTCAAAGCGGTTATGGGTTTGATGGAAATTTCGGAGACTTTTTTGATGAGGCAGGTACAGCAGGAGGTAGCTTCTCGAGCTTTTTCCAGAATATGTTCGGCGGTGGGTTTGGTGCAACTGGCCGTGCTGGCCGGTCCGGCCGTTTTAAAGGGCAGGATTACCAGGCCAGTCTGGAGATCAGCTTAGAGGAGGCTTACAGGGGTGCTACCCGCCAGTTTACGGTAAACGGACAGCAACTACGGATAAAATTAAAACCAGGTATCGAGGATGGTCAAAGCTTAAAGCTGAAAGGTAAAGGGGCGCCTGCTCCTCAGGGAGGATCTGCCGGCGACCTGTACCTAACCATTCACGTACTGCCACACCCGCAATGGACGCGGGAAGGAAATGATATTCGCGCTACCGTGGAGGTAGATTTGTATACGGCAGTATTGGGAGGAAAAATAACAGTGCCTACGCTTTCCAAACCCGTTCAATTAACGCTGCCTCCCTACACCCAGAACGATAAAGTGCTTCGGCTTAAGGGAAAGGGAATGCCTGTCTATGGCAAAGAAGATTTGTTTGGCGATATGTATGTGCAGGTAAAAGTGGTGCTGCCGCAACGGCTGTCGGCAGAGGAAAAGGAACTGTTCAGACAATTGAAGACTTTAAAAGAGAATAAATATGCTAATACATATTGATGAATTAGTAAGTCCTTTTTTTGAGGAGTTTCGCAGAGGGGTAAGCGAACGCCATTTACAGTTTTATGCAAGTGAAATACAGAAGGAACTCGGCTTTAGCATGAACAGCCAGCTTAGCGAAGCTGTACGACGAGCCATGAGTGTGTGTCGGAGTCAGCAACTCTCGCTCGATCATCATTTTAAAGCAGTGTACCGCTGCCGGAAAAATGAAATTGTTAAAGACTGGAAGCTCTCAAAGCTGGGCTACTGCCTGGTAATGCTTAACTGCGATCCGGTTTTTCCGGAGGTAGCCCGCCTGCAGCTTCGCCTGCTTCGGAAGCACATGGGGCTTTAGCTCAGGAGGTATGAATATTGTGCTTTTTGTTCGGTAGCACATTGTGTAGCTTCCATTCAACTTTTTTCCTGAAGGGCTGCTGTCGAACCTGGCAGTCGTCTTTCATACAAACGGCGCAGGAAAGAGGCGGCTCGCAAGGGTCGGCATGTATGAAAAACTCTACCTCGTTGGGGAGGTTTTTATCTACCAGCTGGCCAATGAGCGTTACTTCCTGATGAGCCTGTTCAAGGGTAAAGTACCAGGGAATGGTGGCGTGGCAATCGACATGTAGTCCATCGCCGTATTTAATTATTCGAAGGTTGTGGATGTCCATCCAGTTTTGGCGGCGATTTGCATTTAAAATGCTGATAACCCGGCTGATGAGCTGTTCATCGGCCTCATCCATAATGCCGGAAATAAAATCGCGGAGCAGGC
Source organism: Nafulsella turpanensis ZLM-10 (assembly GCF_000346615.1). Taxonomy (GTDB): domain Bacteria; phylum Bacteroidota; class Bacteroidia; order Cytophagales; family Cyclobacteriaceae; genus Nafulsella; species Nafulsella turpanensis. Next base: position 2,020 of record NZ_ANNU01000042.1, on the reverse strand, counting down.
GAAAACCAGCGTAAATAATATAGCAGCCAAAAGCAATGGCAATAAGGTTGTCCAGCCAGAGCTGACCGGTAAAGTAAAGCACCGTAAGGCCTGCAATAAGGCCAATGCTGGAAAACACATCTGTCATCAGGTGCCTGCCATCGCCTACCATAGAAAGAGAACCAAGTTCCTTTCCTTTCCGGAGCAGTAACTGAGCAAGGCCAAAGTTAAGCAGACCACTAAAGGCAGTAAGCAGGATGCCTAAATCAATGGCCTGTACCTCCTGAGGATGAAAGAAGTTGTAGAATGCCTTGCCGATGGTCGCAAGGCCGGCCAGGAGAATAAGTGTTCCTTCCAGACCTACCGATACAAACTCTATCTTACCATGCCCGTAAGGGTGATTTTCGTCCTGCGGCCGGGCAGCCAGCACCACGCTGTACAAAGCAAAACTACTGGCCAGAACATTAATAATGGATTCCAGTGCATCTGAAAGAATGGCATTAGAACCGGTAAGCCAGTAAGTAAAAAACTTGACTATCAGAATAAATGCTCCGGTGGCAATAGCCAGGCGCTGGTAATTCCTCTTTTCTTTCTCCTTGGCAGACATTGCTGCAAATTTACGACCCTTCCTACAGTCTCCCCAGTTTTAGGCAAAAAACATTATTAATTAAAAAACGACTGCCCCGGGTTTATTCAGAGCAGTCGTTTTCTATTGTATTATACAGCTGGTTACCAGCTTTTCAGTACCTTCTTCACTTCTTTAAAGCCTGAGGCTCTGTTTTCTACCTCCAGCAGGTACATTCCTTCGCGAAGCTGGCTGTCAGATAAATCAATCTCATGAATGCCTGAGTTGCCTGTTGTAGGAGTAAAGCTGCCTGTGTATACAATTCTTCCTCTCAGGTCGATAATTCTTATATCTAATTGCCCGCCTGTATCATCCTTTACTTCAACATTGATGTTATCGCGGAAGGTATTCGGATAAACTGTTACAGACGCTGTTGCTGTTGCACTGCTGTTTTCTGCAATCCTAACCGATGGAGCCGTCTGTTCATCCTTGCTTCCCTCACCGCAGTTGGTAATTGGAGCGGATGATGTTGTTCTGGAGATACCTGCAGGGAGTGTCTGGCTGTCGTAGCCGTTTCCGCTGATATCCAGCAGCACCCCATCCTGTTCATCAAAACTGAAATAAGCGGCTAGTCCTGAAGTGGAAGCAGAAATGCTGCTGTTGTAGTTCTCTGCAATGGCGGTACTGCTTCTGGCCTGTCTCCACACGCGGAGCTCATCCAGCTCACCGGCCATATAGCCTGCACCATCTCCCAGTTTATTGATGGTGAAATCTCCTGTCCATTGTCCGGTGGTTTTAGCCTTAGTATCCTCCACTCCGTTGATATAGACCTTCATCTGGCTTCCTGCTCTCACAAAAGCATAGTGGGTCCAGGTATCCGGCTGGCTTACATGAGAGGAGATGATAGGGTCACTGCCTCCCGGAGCGCCATTGCTGTAGATACGTGCCTGTCCTCGGTAGTAGTTGATGTACTGACTGGCCCCTTCTCCTGCAGGAGCATCGGCATTGCTAATGCTGCCGGAGAATTTGGCCCAGTACTCGATGGTAAAGTCGCCGCTCAGCACCAGGTTCTTGCTTAGCGAAGCAGCAGTGCTGCCATTCAACACCAGTGACTGGCACAGCTCATTGTTGCTGCTGGCTACCACGCTTAAGCTTACATCATCTGAAGCGGTAGCTCCTTTATTATCAGTAACAGTCACTCTAAAACTGTAGCTTCCCTCCACGAGGTTGGAGAGCTGTAGCGTGGCCGAACCGGTTCCTGCAAGCGTGGCGGAAGGGCCGCTTAGCTGCTTCCACAGGTAAGAGGCGATGGAACCATCCTCATCGGTAGCACTGGCAGTAAAGGAAGTGCTGTTCTCTGGCAGCGTAAGACTTTTATCTTCACCGGCACTCACTACAGGTGCTTTGTTAGGCTGTTCCGGCTCACCGCAGTTGGTAATTGGAGCGGATGATGTTGTTCTGGAGATACCTGCAGGG
>NZ_ANNU01000041.1 GCF_000346615.1 Nafulsella turpanensis ZLM-10 | reverse complement strand
ATTACCGACGAAGGAGGTTTTGTTCAACTTGTTTATATCAACAGTTAGCCCTTCAACTGCTGTTTTATTTGCTTTGTATTAGCCTCCAACATAGCACCTGGACTGCTAAAATCCAAGCGATCCAGCGGACTTTGGATGTTTTTTAGTTTTGTTTGGCTTACATGGGTGTAGATTTCAGTTGTTTTGCTGCTGTTATGGCCAAGCAGGGTCTGGATATACCGCAGGTCTGTTCCATCTTCTAGTAGATGAGTGGCAAAACTGTGCCTCAGGCAGTGCAGGGTATAGCGGAAAGGGTTTCCTGCCTTTTGGAGTGCCTGCCGCATTACCTGCCGAAGACTGGAAGAGGTATAGGGGCCACCATATTGTCCCTCAAAAAGGTATTTCTTCGGCTGATGCTTCTCCAGGTAGACCTGTAGTAGTGCAACTGCTCTGGGAGAAAGCAGCGTCACCCGGTCTTTACCACCTTTGCCGGCTCTAATGTGAATCTGCTGTCGCTCCAGCTCCACATCTCCTGCCTGTAAGCTGATAAGCTCTCCGCAACGGAGTCCGGCAGAGTAAATGAGCCCCAGCATTGCCCGGTGCTTTGCATTGCCGGCAGCACGAATTAGCCTGACGACCTCTTCTCTGCTCATCACCTTTGGTAGTTGCTTTTGCTTCTGGGGCCGAAGGACTTCCTCTAAAGGCATAGAAACCCTGGCTACATGTTTAAAATAGAACCGCAGAGCATTTACAGACTGGTTTACTGTAGCGGCCATTGCTTCACCACTGGCCATCCACTGGGCATGATAGCGGTTAATTCTTTCAGCAGTCATACTCTTGAGGCTGGCCTCATTGAGCTGGAGGTGCTGCATGAACCGCAGTAAAAGGCTATGGTAAGACCTGATGGTATTGCGGCTGTAGCCTTTGGCAAAGAGCACTTCCAGGTAAAGAGGAGGGCAGAGAGGCTGGGAAGAATCATTCCCGCGGAAAGCTTCCTGAATATCTTCCATTGAGCTTAGCTCCAGGCGTGCATCCAGCCGCACCATGGTGATGGCCTTTATTTCCTGTAGCAGCTTTGCAAAAGGAGTGATAGCAGTATCAGCTAACCAGCCTCTCTCAGGCTTAGAGTAAACCAGGTGGTTCACCTTTTTGAGCAGGCGATAAAGCGGCTGGTGGTAACGATGCCGCAAGACTACCTTGTCATCTCCTGCCGGATAAATGGTGATGGGAGGAAGTGTTTTCTGCTCCCGTTCTTCTTCCTGAGGGGCTTGTGGAGGAGGTGGAGCGGGCTTATGGAAGAACTCCTGGCTGTTTATCCATATTTCCCCCTTGCAAATGGCAAAGAGCTGTTTTAGCTGAGCAGGAGAATTGGGCAGCGTTACCATCGCATGCGCTCTAGACCAGCGGGCATAGGGCAGGTGCTCCTTTATACGAGCATGAATAAGGTCATCAGGGGTAAACTGTAGCCCTATCTTTTGCTCTCCTGCGATGTGCAGGTGGTGAAGAGTGATTTGCCGGTGGTGCTGTGCGTCCATAATCAAAAATACGTGGTACACACCGGCTGAAAAGAAGATTATTCGTATATTATGCGACTAACATTCTGATAGCATGAAGAAGTGTCCGGTTTGCCAGAAGGAGATAATAGGTCGTAAGGATAAAATCTATTGCTCACTAAGCTGTAAGTCCGCCCAGCAGTATGAGCAGCGACAGGAACATGAAGCTCACTTCTACAAAGTAGACCGGCAATTGAAAAAGAACCGCGCCATTCTGAAGCGCTACAACAAAGTAGGAAAGACAACCTTAAGAAAAGAAGTATTGCTGGCAGAGGGCTTCGACCCTTCCTTCTTTACCAACTACTGGAAGAACAGCAAAGGGCAGGTCTACCTGTTCTGTTATGAGTACGGCTTCCTGTCCCTGAAAGAAGGAGAGAAGGAAAAGTATCTCCTGGTCACTTGGCAGCCTTACATGAACAGGTAGTTGGCAATTTTTTCTGAAAATTGAAATGCCATTTTATGAGACATTCTATTTCAAAAAATAATTTCTATCTCAACACTAACGACAAAAAACTGTACACAATACTGTACACCAAAACTTAAAAACCCGCTTAACCATCGAATTAAGCGGGTTTTAGTGATCCCATCAGGACTATTTTTATTGGAGCCTACCGGAGGCTAATGGAGCCTTAAAAATGCTTAAATACAGTTTTTAAGGGGATTTGAATTTTTGACCTTTCCTTTTAAGCGCAAAAATGAGGTATTTTTGAGCACATTTTTCGAGCACATTTTTTTTGGTGCTTTTTTAAGTAGTACTATATTTGAGGCTTAGGACTACAATGTGCTCAATAACTAATCTAATATTAATATTATGGCTGTTCCAAAACTAACTTTAAAATCAGGTTACAAAAATAATGATGGTGAACAAAGGGTGATCCTCACCTACCGGGCTAAGGGTGAGAAAGACTTTCTCAGAAAGACCACTGGTGTTTTTTGCAGGAAGGGGTATCTGAATAATAATGTTATTTCAGATCCGGGCCTACACCCCAACATCCGGAAGGAAAGACAGGAGGTTTTGGACCTTATGTTGAACCGCTTTAAAAAGTTGCTGAAGGATTTTGAGGAAGAAGGGAAAAAGGATCCGGCTTGGCGTGTGGTGGATGCAAAGTTTGAGGAAATATATAATCCTAAACCTGAACCGGTACCAGTGGTGGTAAAGGAGAAAAAACAGCTGAATCCTTTACAATCCTTTCAGGCTTTTATTGATGCCACTGCTGATGGCTCCAGAAGGGGCCAGAACAGTAAGAAAATAGGTGATAGAACAGTTGTGAATTACAAGGTAACACAGAAGAACTTGTTAGAATTTCAGAAGCTTACAGGCTTTAATTTAAACAGCTGGGATAATATAACAGATGAATTTTACTTCAGATTTACAGATTATTGCTTCGATGACCTGAATCACTATGATAATACAGTGGGAAAAACAGTCAGACAGATCAGGGCTTGGCTTGGTTGGTGTAAGGAGAAAGGTATAATATCAGCAGTACCATACAACAGGAAATGGAAGGTCTGGGAGGAAAAGGAAGTTGACAGCCTTGTTTTGTGGCCGGATGAACTAAAGGTGATAGGAAGGCTTCCTGAAGAGAAATTTAATGTAATTAAAAACGGTATAAGAACCCGTGATCTGTTCCTGCTGGGGTGTCTTACGTGTGTGAGGGTATCAGACCTTTTTAAATTAAAGGAAGGGGCCGGTTATGTAGAAAAAAGGGGTACCACTTACTACTTCGGTTATGATCAGGATAAAACAGATGGGAATGCAGGGGTTGAAATTGCACCTATAGGATCGGCTATTATTGAAAAATATAATAACACTGAAGAAGGCTTCCCGATCATACACGATGTTACCTTTAATAAAGATTTAAAGGAGTTTGGCCGGTTTATGAAACGGTATTTCATTAAGAATAAGGCAGAGTTAGAAAAGGAAGGCTTGGTTCTCCAAAACTGGGAAAAACCCTTCAGCAAGCGGAGGAGGAAAAGAGGCGAAGTTGTCACAATTGAAGAAGTAGATCGGGACAAGTTCACCAGTCATTTGATGCGCAGAACTGGTATAACTTCACTTGCTATCGCTGGACTTACTAAAGATGAAATTAAAAAAGTATCAGGTCACAGCACTGATAGTGAACTTGATAAATATATTAAAGTAGCTGATAGATTCAGAAACAAGAATATTTCAAACGCTTGGGCTTCCATTTTAGGTTAAAAGATGAATAGTATAGAACAAAGGATTGCGGAGATTTACCCACATTATAAACTGGCTGATAATGTGACAATCCTGTATGGTAATAGTAAGCCAAGTGAAGAACAACTGGTCCGGATTATTGCCCGGACCTTTTTAGAAATCGGTTCCTTTGATGTGTTTAATAAAATTGGACCAGTGAAGGTTGATTATGATATGCTGATTGACAGGGTTGAACGCTATATTGATTATGTAGTGCTTTGTGAAGCAGTGGAGTACAATTTAGCTGATCCTATCAACCTTTATTCTGTGCAAGCGTTGCTGATAAGGATCAGTCAGTTATTTCAGGAATTAGACGGTTACAGCCGTTTTATTAAGCAGGATGGGTACAAGGGTTATGTGAGGGAAGAAAGGCTTTCAGAGGGTGGCGTAAGAGATTATAACAACCTTTCAGCTGTGCTTATTGATAGCCTTATCAAAGGAATCCAGATCCTGAAGGGGTATGAAGTTAATACTTATTATCAACCAGCCTTTCATATTCCTGAAAAAGGTTGTATTGGTGTAGCTGACCGATTCTTAAAAGTGCTGAAAGATGCTCAGAAGAAGAAGGAAGAAGCGGTCATTAAATCTGAAGTTTATATTGGCTTCGACCAGATAAGGAATGAGCTGAACATTAAAAAGAATGAAACATTTAAACAGTATTTTGATCAGCTGGGGATCCAGATCTATGGTAGTAAAAACAAACCTACTATCACTGAATCTGATTATTTAAAACTGCACGAATTTTGGAAGAACAAGAATAAATAAACTACTATTTAAAAGGTAAAGTAAAGAAAGGGAAGATAGTGGTATACAATCTATGCAATAGAAATAAAAGGAAGTAGTTTAATGTAAATTGTTTTGAGATGAAAAAAATAGATTCTAAATCCTGTTTAAATTTCTTGGACTTATTTCCTGATAGCTGGATTCGGTTAAATAAATATTTTTGCCACTAGAAGCTCTTCGACTGGATGGGATGGGTATTTCCATTTGTGAGGTTACCATTTTTTGTGTCAATCGAACATTTACTGGAATTCAAAGTTTTAGCATTATAAAAGTTAATTACGAGTTTTTAAGAGGATTAATTACTGCGGTAACGAAAGAAAATAATTTCAGTAATCCCGTTCCTGTAATCTTAACTTTCAGTTGGAAGACCTAGTTAATTTATATTTTTATGGAGGAGGAATTAATCTGGTACGGCAAGTCTTCACAGTGGGTCAATTTCGGAATATTCTGTGGGGCAGTTCTATTGATGCCATTATTTGGATTAGGGTTAGTTCTGGCCTTATGGGGGTATCTAGATACCTTCAATCATACTTATGATGTTACAAACCAAAGGATAATTGAAAAAAGAGGTATATTATCCAGAACTACCGATGAATTGGAGCTTTATCGGGTTAAAGATATAAAGCTGGAGCAACCTTTTCTTTTTCGTTTTTTAGGTCTTTCTAATATCATACTGGTAACTACAGACCGTACCCATAGAGTTGTGGCAATAAAAGGAATTCCCAATGGTGGGAAGCTGCGAGAAAAGCTTAGGATTGCAATTGAGGCTCGAAGAGATAAAAAGAGGGTGCGGGAAATAGATATCGAGTAGCTTTTGTGTGTATAGGAGGAAAATTGAATCTTCTTCAGTAAGTTTTCATACCTCATAATTAGAAGTCTATACATTTTTTCTGCAATTGATTATCTCTTCCAGAAGTCGTGAATATTTCTCTTGGTTGTTACCGTAATATTTCACCCTCAAATTATAACCTTTCCGTTTTTAAAAACATTGTCCATCCAATTGATCTGTGGATATGGCTCCTACAATCATTTCCTAGTTATGTTAAGGGAAGGATGTTTTTCTCAATTTCTATTAAGAAGTTGTTACAAAACTTATAGGGTGAACGTATACTACCGTACAAATGAGGGGCCGGCCCACATTTTTAAATAATTATTAATTTTAAATAATTTTAAAAATGACCAAGATTAACTCCTCCGAGCAAAGAATAGGATTAAAGGTGATGCATGTTTTTGTCTACAATCCTTCCCCAGAGATGAATGATTTCAAAAAAGAATTGACTTTGGTTCAAAAAAGAACAGATGTAGAATCACTCATACACAAATACTTCAGGGAAGGCAGTGAGGGATACAAACTTTACAGTTGCAGGATTTCTACCGAGGAAGCAGAGGAATTGAATCAGCAAATCCAATATCAACCTCATCATGTGTTTGATAAGCTGTTAGAAAAAGTATCTGTGACAGTAATCTTTCCAAAGGATAATCTCATTTAAAGTATGGTTTTTTTAATGAGGATAGAGAACCTCTGAGGTTTCAGAGGTTTTTTTTATCCGTGACCCAATGGCCTTTCTAGGTTTTTCATTTACCCGGATATTGTATTAACCGGTACCTGATGATGGTTCTGCTCAATGACATATATAAACGATAATTTTGGTGGGTGTAGTAGGTAGTAGTGGTAGGACTTATTGTAGATTCGCAAGGTGGAAACCTCAATTGCAACTGCTGAAGGAAGTTACTGCAGATACGTTCTAAAAAGTAGGAACAATAGGGAGTAATTTGCTCTGTTCATAAACAGATACTTTAGCTTACACTAAATACTATCTGAAGCTAATTAATAATGAATATTTATAGTAAGTATGTCATTCCTGATAAGGGATGGCATGCGGACACTAGAGTTTATAATCTCCATATAAGTACTGTAGGTAAATGCATTATCTTCTCAAATTTTAAATTAATACAGGAATTCTAATGCTATTATTAATGTTGTGTTAAGCTTAAATTTATTTTATAATTAACTACTAACTATTTATAAATGTGTGATAATTCTTGTGGAATCTATATATCACATCTTTCCATTTAAAAATATCGGAGTAATTACCCGGTATTGGGATCAGGGGTCTTTATAGTTCTTCCCTTGATCCCATTTTAAAGAACTTTAACCAGAACTATGGCAATAATCGAGAATCAGACTATAATCCTTTATTATCAACCTCAGGTAATAGAAGATATTGTTAACCTTTTGGGTTCGGATGCCAGATTTAAGAATTTGCTTAAATCTATTCATCTCAATAAAATAAAGCATTTTCTGTCTTACCTATATCTTAAGCCAATTATTGATAGAAGGTATGAAGACCGATCTGAATACGTCCATGTATCTGCTTCTTTTATGGATACAATGTATACGTGGAAGACATACAACCTTATCCTGAAGGGGCTTCAGAAATATAATATTATTGAGAAATCTCCCAAGAATTATAAGGTTGGAGAGCGTACCAATGCATATCGCATTAATCCTAAATATGCCGGTTATAAGTTTGCCACTATTGAGTGTGATCCTAAATTGGCTAAAAAGCAATTGGATTACCGAAAACTAAAGGCAAGTGAGCAAAATCATCATCCTCAGCAGGTATTAGAAAAGTTAGAAGATATATTCAGAAGTATCACAATTGATTTCAAGGCTGCCCAGCAGCACATATATAATGATCTGATATTTGCCTTAAATCATCCGGAGGTTATAGAAATAAAGAAACATCAATATGTGAAAAAGAACAAATTTAGACCAAAGAAGGAATATACCACTCCAGAATATGAATTTGAAGTAAAGCGGCTACTCAAGGAAGTACGGAGTGTTTGTGGTGAGAATGTTGTTATATCGCATAAAGGAATTTTGCTAGAACACCTGCAAAAGGTCATGTATCAATACCACTTTGACATGATTTCTATAATGCGTATCCACTACGGGGAGTTTACATTCCGTCTTGACTCAACATCTGGTAGAATACATACTAACCTTACCAACCTCAGGTCGGAATTACGTGACTACATAAGGCTGGACGGGCAACCCATTATAGGCCGGGACTTAGTGTCTTCACAACTAGTGTTCCTGTCATGTTTATTAGTTGAAAGGTATTTGGACGAGGTGATGCCAGATGATGTACAGGAGTTTATCCAACTATGTCTGGATGGTGGTATGAAGGGCAAACCAGACATTTATAACTTTATTAAGCAACAGAATAACTTAACAGAAACCCGCAAGGAAGTTAAAATCATATTTTACGAGAAGGTATTATTTAGTAGTACACCTACCCGTAATTACCCCAAAGTTACTAAGGCTTTTATAAAATCATTCCCATCGGTGTGGGCCTTTATCGTGGAGCTAAAGGGTGATGATCATGCAAGATGTGCCGTGGCATTGCAAACCTTGGAAAGCCGTTTGTTTATTGGGGCGGCTGATGAAGTGTTGGAGCATGGGATAAAAGTTCTGACCTTGCACGATGCACTTTACATTCAGGCATCTGCAGAAAATAAGAAGATCGTCGACCGGATTATCCTCAGCAGATTCTGGAGTCAATATAAGATAAAACCAACCATCTCAGAATAAAAAGGAATCCATATGATAGCCAATCAAGTAATCAACAAAAATGGGGTGCAGATAACCACCATAAACATGATAGAGGAAGTATTCTATTTATTAAGTTACAACGCCGGAGGAGGTGTTATATTAAAAATGGAGGTTGCAGAAATTTTAGTTGATTTTGATGCGATTACCATGGAGGATTTTATGGAGGGGCCTGAAAGAGTTTAATTCCAGCATTCAAATTTTGGCCTTTAATATACAGTCTCTCATTCTGGAAACTTAATCCGGGCGAATTTCTGGAGATGGTGTTGTAAGTGCTACATGACCTACCATGCAGATGCTGCAACTGAGAGTGCAATTGGGTATTATGTATAACCTTCGGCCTTTGTACCGACTTAATTAGTGCTTATCAAGCTACATAATCTTCCAGTATATTTTGACAAAATAAAACTCACTTTCTGTTTATTTTTATTTTGTCATATTCAATGTTAAAGTAGCTGTGAATGCTGGTAATGGAATATAAGGTTAAAAGAAAAAAGTCAAACATAAAGTAAAAAGTCGTAATTCTGTAAATGGAGACTAGTGAAAAGATTACTCCATTGAAGAATGTTTCTTTATTTATATCTTCCAAATTGGTGATGAAAGAATATTTAGAAACATCTAAGTCAATAAAGCCAAAAACAGCCCCTATTAGGAGCAGGAAAATATTAAGGAGTGAAATAAGAATTGCATATAGAATAAGTGAAGTGAATTGTTTAAAAAAGTTTTTTTTTTGAATAAGTGCAGCTTTTTCCTTCAATGAATTTAGGGGGGATTCGAAATCTGTTGATCCGAATTTCCCGAAAACTGTCAAGGCTAGGGTTAAAAAGACACCAATGAAAATGGCGTAGATTCCCATAATATATCCAACAGAGTTAGAATCAAGCCCATAATTCCCCAGAATTAGGACCAATATTATAGAAACCGCTACTAAAATTAATTGTACAGAAGAAAAAAAGAATTTGAATTTTTTTTCTTTCCCATTTATATCAATGGTTTGCCAATAATGACCTGCCTTTATCAGTTCAATTACATGGTTTTTAACGCTCAATAATTCCATCTTCTGGCCTTATTTCAATTAATATTTGATTAAGTAAATTAAAGCAAAACTGTTTTAGCTCCTGAAAATCAGGAATTCCATTTTGATCAAGTTGGATTCTGTTTTCTAAATAAATAGTAGGTTTTATATCCAAACCTCTGCTGATATCATAAAAGGCACCTTTTTCGGTATCAGTATTTTCAAGAAAAACCCTTGTATTAAACTCCTCAAGTGATTTTGTATTACTTCCAGTATTAAATTCAGCTCCACGGAGTAAGTTTAGAATTCTGCCCACATAATCTAAAGTAAAATTGTGGCCAGTTGCTGATTTAGCCTCTATTTTTATTGTAAATTCCTCGGTAATTTGATCTGCCGGAGAATTAGAAAGCTCATTCAATAGAACATCAGAGGTAAAAGAAAACTTTTTGACTACACTACCACTTTTATATTGTTCTATTATTTGTTCAGGGCAATAGGAATCAAATTTAATTTTGTAGAACCCTTCGGTTGCTAAAAAATCTCTTAAGAACTTCTGAAAGCTATCCCTGATATGATCTTGTGTATAGCTTTGAACCATAAAAATTCCGATGTTATGATCAAAAGGTAAGTAGAGAAAAAAATAATAGTGATCTAGAATAACACTTTGATTGTCTAAATATTCTTTATCATCTTTTGCACCAATTGCTGACTTCCCTCTCCTCTGGTTATATCTACCGCCTTCAACTATTCCTTCTAATATAAACTGGTTAGAATGGATTTTTATTGGGGACAATTCCGCTCCTTGGTCTGTATCATAAGCTGTGAAAGCTTTTGAGGCCCTTTCGTCCAAAATAAAATCATCTGCATCAATTTCATTGATAAATGCCTCCAGCAGATCTTGAAAAATAGCTGAATTATCCGGCCAATTTGATTCATCAATAGATCCATATAGCTTTGATATTAAGAGGTTCTTAAAAGTTTTGTTATTGTCTGAATCTGTGGGTCTTAGATAGATTTTATAAATGTCTAATTTAGGATTATGGGCTTTCATGCTTGTTATTTTTATACCTCCTTAGAAGAGTTGTGGCTTTTTTGAAGGGAGGATAATGTTGGAAAGAATAAGTTGGAACTTTAATTTTTTTTTGAAATTATGGCTTTGGTTCAATTTTTCCAAAGCATAAAGACATGAGCGTCTCCATTAATTTTAATTTTCTCTTTATATAAGGGCAGTAAAAATGTGGAAGGGTAAGAAAAACGACCAATTAGTTTACTTACTTTTTTCTCATGTTACCCATGGGTGTTTTTCACCGAGGCCAATAAAAAAATCAAGCTGATAATTTGTGGTAGCAATCGTCTGTTTCAGAAGAGAAACTTTATAGGTATTTAAACTTTTAATCAGTGAGAAATACTTGCAAAAAAAGGATGGGCAAATTTAATTGGCTTATCTGCCTTGCCTACTATTGCTATACTATTCTCCACATGATGTTTGTATTGCATACTTAACTTTCTGTAAAACAGAATCATAATGTTCTGATATTTTCACCAATGACTGAGTTATGACTAAGAAACTCATCTTTTGAAATTTAGAGGAAGTAGATAGTAAAAATATGATAAAATTCAGAGATTGCGATTTTCCCAGTCATTTAAAGGCTCAATCAGAATCATTTTAAGCTTTTTACGCAACCAGACCATTGACCTGATCGAAGGACTGATACAAAAAAAGAGCCAGATGATGCTGGCTCACGAGAAATCTTAATTTGATTCTCCTGTCAATATTTAGTTGCCATTCTCCTCTTATTTGTATTTCCACAATTCATATTTTTCCCATTCTTTCTTTGCAGATGTATTACCCGAATCGAATGATTTTTTTATCCAATAAGCTGCTTTCTGCAGGTCTTTTGACCTATTTCGTAAGTAAATCCGTCCAAGCCAATATTGTGCATCAGAATTTCCCTGCTCAGCACTCTTCTTATACCAGTAGATGGCTTTTTCCAAATCCTCTGGAACATCTCTTCCAAAGTGATAGATCCCTCCAAGCTCATACTGGGCATTAATATTCCCCTGTTCAGCACTCCTCTCATACCAATAAATAGCTTTAATTGGATCCTTAAGAATTCCTTTCCCTTCTTTATACATTCCACCAAGACTATTTTGAGCATAGACATTTCCTTGTTCTGCACTCCTTCCAAACCAATATGCTGCCTTTTTGTAATCTTGCGGTATCACCTCACCATTGTAATGATATACTCCAAGATTATTTTGTGCAGCAGCATACCCTTGTTCTGCACTCTTCTTGTACCAAAAAAATGCTTTCTCACTATCCTTTGAAACGCCTTCTCCATTTCCATAGATCCAACCTATTTTAAATTGTGCAGCAGCATTTCCTTGTTCTGCACAATTCTTATACCAGTACATTGCCTTTTTAGTATCTTTTTGCACTCCAAGCCCATGTTCATACAAATTGGCAAGTTCATATTGTGCATCGGCATTTTCTTGTTCAGCACTTTTTTCAAACCAATATGCAGCTTTTTCCAGACTGTACAATTCTTCTGCCTCAAACATTGTCATTATCTCCTCATGTATCAGCCCAAGCTCATATTGTGCTGAAGCATGACCTTGTTCAGCACTTTTTTCAAAAAGGAGGAAAGCTGCCTTTATATCTTTGTCAACTCCCTTTCCCTCTTTATACAGAAGCCCAAGATAATATTGGGCTGCGGATTCCCCCTTCTTGGCATTTTTGTCAAGCAACTCAATTGCCTTTTTATAATCCTGAGAAACTCCATTACCTTCTACATATAAATTGGCAAGGTTAATCTGTCCTTGAGGACATCCTTGTTCAGCACTTTTTCCAAACCAATATGCAGCTTCTTTAAAGTTTTGCGGAATACCTTCTCCTAATTTATATAATATACCGAGACCATTTTGTCCTTCTGGATTCCCTTGTTCAGCACTCTTTTTCAGCCAGTATACTGCTTTTACAAGGTCTTGCGGTACATCTTCTCCAAAGTAAAGCATCCGTCCAAGATGGTATTGTGCTGAATCACTTCCCTTCTCCGCACTTGCAAGAAGAGTTTTGTATTCTTGATCATGATTACATGAAGTGTTAATAATAAAGGATGCAATTAAAAGTAGCTGCACACTATTTCGAATGTTTTTTCTCAACTGCACATCGCAGTTCAATCTTTTAATGAAAAGGCTCATGATTAAAGTTGATAAAGGTGAAGAGAGTAGATATTAAGGGATGTTTGCACCATTCAACTTGAAATATAATTATAACCTGTGGTAATTCAAATAATACTTTGTCTTGGATAGAGAGTTAACTTCCACTACAAGGCGATATTGAATAAGGTAATTCAAATTCTGTAACCTTTTATTCCATACCAATCCAGTCACGTAAGAACGAAGAATATTGGCAAAAAAATGAGCCAGACAAAGCTGGCTCACGAGAATTTTTTACTTGATGCTCCTGCCAAAAATTTCTGACTTTTAAGATAAAGTCTTGGCTCAATTATTTCAACCTAATGCTTTGATGAATCTTCCTTTATCATTTTCAACACTTCTATGCCCTTATCGATGATATGGATAATATCATCTTGCGTTTCAGAGTTCCAAACAGATTCTTCAAGTCCTATTAATCTTTCTGCAAAATCAGTTCCACTGTTATCAATTATTAGCTTAATTAGAACAGTCGATAAAGCTCTTTTGCCTCTTAAATTGGGGGCTTCTACGAAAAAATTATCATACTCTTCCTGTAATGCGTAACCAAAAGGATCGCCACCTTTACTGCAGTTATTAAAAGCAGATCTTGCAAGAGCTTCATATCTTAATGAAGGATCAATATGGTCTGTGTGTATCATTAACTTAACAATCTAAAGCTTCTTAAGTAAAAGAAATCGTTGTGGTGAAAAAATTGTTTCCTTTACTTATATCTCCACAATTCATTTTCATCCCACTGGGTCTTTGCTAATTCTACACCCCCTTCGTAGGCTTTTTCCATTAACTCAGCAGCTCTTTTTAAATCTTTTAGAATGCCTTGCCCATACAAGTACATTACCCCAAGATTATACTGTGCCTTAGCATTTCCCTGTTCCGCACTTTTGCCATACCAATAAGCCGCTTTTTTAAGGTCTCTCAACACTCCATACCCATTATAGCACATTACACCTATACTGTACTGTCCATCCGCATTACCTTGTTCAGCACTCCGCTTATACCAATAAGCCGCTTTTTTAAAATCAATAGGCTTTCCTTGACCTTCAGAATACATTATCCCAAGATAATATTGTGCCATGGCATCCCCTTGTTCAGCACTCAGCTCATACCAATAAGCCGCCTTTTCATCACTTTTAGATATACCCTGTCCTTTTATATACAATAATCCAAGATTATACTGTGCCATGGCATCCCCTTGTTCAGCACTTTTTTGAAACCAGTAAAAAGCTTTTTTATAGCTTTTGATAATCCCATCTCCATTGTAATACATATTCCCAAGGGTGCACTGGGCCTCTCGCTTTCCCTGCAATGCACTTTTTTCTATCCAATGATAAGCTTGCGTGAAATCCTTGTAAACACCGTTACCATTTGCATATTTAATTCCCAATTCAAACTGTGCATTAGCATCTCCCTGTTTTGCTTTCCCCAAAAGAGAATTTAAATCCTGAGCAAATGATGCACTGAAGATAAACATCATCAAGGCTGTCCACAAAATAATTTTCATATGATTTATCAGTCTCACTGGATTTTTTCTTTCCAGAAGAAATTTGTTTGAACGAAAAAAGAAAAGGAATAATAGCCTAACGTATGCTGTCCGTTCGCTTCTGCAATATAAGAACTGATCTATATTAATCCATGAAGTTTACTACAAAAGCATGATGGCTTATTGCAATAAAACGAGAAGTTTCTTTACTGTACCGTAGGATTTATCATCTCGATATTTTTTCCAGTGTCCTTTGTAAAGAAAGCCAGTTAAAAATTCTATGTAAATCAATTGTGGTATTTGGTTGGTTTCTTTCCGAAAGCATTTTGCAGCATTGGATCCAATATTCAATTTAGATTATACCCTATTTAGAATATTATTTCTTATCTTAGATCCTGTATCCAGACCGTTAGATAATATTCACGACCCTAACCCTAAATTGAATATGCAAACAGCTGTTTCTTATGGTAGAGTTTCCACCACAACCCAAAATGTAGATCGCCAGCAAATAAATGTTGAAGAGTTTGCCTTCACCAAGGGCTATGAAATCGAAAAGTTTTTTAGTGATGCTGTTACTGGTAAGACTCACACTTTGGAAAGAAGTGGCTTTCAACAGATGCTCAAGTTTTGTCAAACCCAAAATATCAAGACTCTTTTTGTGTCAGAAATCTCTCGTATATCCCGAAGAGTTTCTCATACCATTTCTACCGTAGAAACACTGGTAGAAGAACATGGTATGACAGTTCATATTCAACACCCAAGCCTACTATCCTTCTCCCCAGATAAAAAAGGGCAGATTGATATCTTGCAAAAATCGATGCTCATGATGCTTAGTTTAGGTGCCGAGATGGAATTAACTTACCAGCAAAGTAGAAGGCTGGAGGGGATCGCCGAAGCAAAAAAGAAGAACAAATACCGAGGAAGGATTAAAGGGTCATCTTATTCAAAGGGCCAGCTTATAGAAAAGCATCCTGACATTGTGAACCTCTTAAATCATTCGGCACTTCCTGACACCAAAATTGCAGAAATAGTAAAAAAAGGGTTGTCTACTGTAAAAAGAGTTAAAAAAGCAGTGAACGGCTAAATAGTAAGTCCCATTTCAGGAACGAATGCTGTGGTCCTCGCTATTCTTCTAATCAATTAACATTAACTAAGGTTTAGGAGGAGGTTTTATTTAAAGTGATACTCTTTTGGCTATCCGAAAACGGAGAGTCTGATTTTTACCTATAATTACTATACTTATTAACGTATGGACATTATCGGAATACTAGGTAGTTTTCGTTATCATTTCAAAATAGTTGTTAAGCTCCGTAATAAAGTGATTTGTATTATTTCTTATTTTTTGAGTTCTCAATAAATAATCTATTCTTCTGAAATCCTAGCTCCTCTTCAATTCGCCGCAGGTCTTTTGGGTTTATTTTATGCAAACGAGTATGTTCCACAACTTTATATCTCATCAACCGAGAGGCAGTTGTCGAAAAACCATCATTATTCAATCTTTCGGAAATTTCATTTATTTTTAAGGACTTGCCATACCACATGCTTATCCCATGATGTACAATAAAAGAAGATGGTGTATTTTCTTTTTTTGATACAGACTCTGATACTCTCATTAAATTGCTTGATCCTAGTGAATGTATTGCTTTAGTAATGAAGCCGTATACTACTCCAAAGTTCAAGTTCCAAAAGATATTCCGTGCTATCTTCTCAATTTTATCAAGGCTAATTTCCTTCCCTTGCTCTTTTTCTAAATCTTTAATAATATGATTAAGCCGTTCGGTTATAAATTTAACAAATTCATCTTCAAACTCCTCTTCTCGAATGATTTCAAAGAAGGAAGATAGTATCCGTAAATGAACTTTTAGGCCCTGTTCAAAAATATATTCTAGCGTTTTTAAGTCAAGAGAACCGGCCCTGTTTTTTATTACAATGCCCATAACTTCCACTGTCTTGATACTCCGTCTAATTTCAGTGGCAATTTCGTTTGATTCTGCACTACCTTCAGGTGATTGGGCTTCTACTGGTGCAGTTTTTCTTATGTCCTCTTCCTCAGCCCTTTCCTTTAATATAACTTTTCTTACTTCATCAGGCGAATCTTTATAGGTAGGTAGTACAGCCTTAATAATTTTTTCTTCGTGTTTGTCGAAGAAAGAAAGTTCAGTAGAATTTAGTGATGCAGGACCATAACTAGAAAATAAAATCTCAGCATTCAGAATTAATTCATCTAACAAATAGTTTGACTTTGAATGATGAGCCATAAAAATAGTTATGTAAGCATTCTCATCTTTATGGAGGTTACCAAGCATCCTACTAATGCTCTGCTGATTTGTATTGATATTTTCTGCATAATATTTAGCTACAAAAAAATAATAGATGTAGATGTAGCAGAAGCTGTAGTGATTTAAGGAATCGTACTTACAGATATTTACAGAACTAAGTGTTGATAAAAGTTTATCGAGAGGGATTGGGAGATTAAAGTTACTATTATAATACAGTATGAATTCTTGAAATTCATCATTTGTCAATTGATCAGAATCTTTCGTATGCATCCTGTATGCTAACTCCGTAAGAAAGTTTAGGTAAATATCGTATTCACTAGTTCTCACTCCTTCTTTTCGAAGATACAGGTAAATGAGTGCCTGATAACAGTGCCCTTGGGATGTTATATCTTGGTCCAGCGGTTTATTAGTCTCCTGAGCGGCTAAAAGAGAAAGGATGAAGAAAGGATAGGATGGCATTATGCCTTTCCCAAATAGCACACCAAGAGAATTTTCAATTAATTCGGTCTTTTCGTCCAAGCTTTGGAAAAGGTGATTTGGATTTATAAGAATATTAGTTGCCTCTTTTACTTGAATCCACTTACGGATAACTTCATCTCTCTCTACTGGAGAAAATTCGCGTATTAAGAATTGGCTATATTCTCTTAAATGGGTTTCATTTTTTATGCTAAGTGAAAAAATATCATCAACTATCAGTACCTGATTTTTAAAAGCTTTGTATTGTTCAACATACTTTTCCTGAGATTTTGCAAAATGAAAATTATCTACAATTGGAACTAAACGATCCGACTCAATTTCATTGTAAGAAGCACCAGAGTATTGTTTTTCAAACGCTTTTTCAAGCTTCGTAATTGGATTTCCTAAATACTTATTCTCATCATCCAAATAAACAGGGACATAATCAAGGGACCTATAAAGCCCAAATAGCACTTTGCACAAAGTAGTTCTGCCAGATTGATTTTCTCCCGCAATTAGAATTTTACCAAATTCTAATATATCATGCTTGAGAAGTTCAGAGTCATACTTTTCACTGTCACCCTCATCATTAGTTTTATCAAGTTTTGGAAAAACAAAGATGTCATTTAGTTCAAGAATTTCTTTATTTGAATGTGATTTGGATAGTATATCGGCACTTTTTAAAAACCCATTAAAGTCCTCGGTCAGTTTTAAATCACGAATTCTTCGAACTCTTTGACATAGTTTTTTTAGCCATGTAACCACATCGAGCCACCCATCGTTTTGATCTTCAAATTTTGTTACAGGCTTCCCATCTGTCGGGGTTGCTAATAAATCACTCAATTCCGCTAATTCTATCCAAGCGCATGAGCTTAAAATAATTGGGACGACCCGGGTGCCTTTAGTCATTCGGAGTTTTAGCGCTTCATCTTTCTCCAAAATACAGGCATTAGAGGCTAAAAAGTTATCTGATATCATTAAACAGATAATGTCTGCATTTTCTAAATTATTATCAATCTCTTCTTGGAAGGAGGCTCCTGCATTTAATTTTCGGTCATACCATGCTTCAATTGTCCCATTACTTTTTAAGGGAGCCAAATGATTGTGAAATTTTGAAACGAGCTGTTCGTCTTTATGTGAATAACTAATAAATAACTTTAACATGGTCTTGAAGTGTCATTTACTCCTGAAGATTTCAGTATTCAGAAATAAGTCATATTTTAAGAAATGAAAGCCCAATTGTGTGTGGGATTTGTTTTGAAACATAGCTTTTTTGTTCTTCTTTTCCAATGAAATATTGGTATTTTGGAATGCGAAGGTGATTTATTGTTGACATGATTATTTGCTCCCAATTCTTTCTAAGGTGGGTTTATTAAACTGAATATACATTACAAGAAAAGCTGAGGGCAAAGTGGAGCAGGTGTGGGTGAAGAATTTCTAATAGAATTGCCAAACTTTAATTAAGACTTGGGAATTATTTGGTACTTATCATTTGATTTCGGTACATATAAAGCACTGTTTCGGTACATATAAATTAAGGTGCATATTTTAGAAAAAGCGTCTCAATTGCCCATAACCAAAGCTTGTGGTTGGATTTCGAAAAACTAGAGCCAATTTTTCTGGAAAATTTTTTACGGGGTGCCTTAAACACAGGGTGCCCCCTTCGTTTTCCGCGTTCTTATGAAAGGCGGGGGAGGGGGGGATACCTCTACACGGGGGAGGGGATGGATGGCTTTTATACGGCAAAGTAGGAGGTTGAAGTAATAATAAAACCTTAGTTTAGTGTCTCATTTATATGGTTACCTCTGGCATAGCTACATGCTTTGCTCATGAAAAAGATCCATGTTAATTCAGTGGTGACAGTTGTGATTTTAAATCGTTCATCAAAAGGGATAAAATAAAAAAGCCCGAAAATTTTCCGGGCTTTCATTTGCTTATTTCTTATTTTACTCCTCATCTATCCCACAGAATATAGAAAACCAGTACTTATTAGTGGCGGGGAAGCGACCGGTGAGTCTAAATATTCTTCAATCGTTTACTGGGTTTTGCATATTTTCATCCTTTTATGTCAGATGCAATTTCTTCAGGCCAAACCACAAACTGCCCATACTGTCCAGATTTTTCAATTCCTCCGTATTCTTTTCCTTTTTTTGTAACAAACCAGTCTTCACCTTTTTTATACATCAACTTATTATCCACTAGCCACGCATTGATCTTTCGACTATTAACTCCTGTTGCATCTGAGAGTTCCTTTGTTGTTTTTGTCGTGGATGAAGAAAAATTATTCTTTGTATCAGGGGGTATTGACGTTGTTATTACTTCCTTCTGGTCGCTTTTTTGAGGAGCTTTAACGTATGAAAAGTCTTCACTATTGTGGATTATAGATTCAATGTCTTTTTCAGCATCCTCGTAAACTGACTTATCTTCTTCGATATCTGTATCTATTAAAATCCCCATTTCTCTATTATTCTGTTGGGAGAATTCATACAAATTCATTGAAGCAATTATCATTTTACTTTCATTTAAATAGCATTTTGCGTGTAGATTTTTTGAAAAATAAAGACGGACATATCTTAATTCTTCAAGATAACTCATTTCAGCTGGAGCAAGCTCCTGTTTGCCAAAAATTATTCTTACTTCTACTTTTTCTCTTTCTTTATCATTCAGCAGTTCTTTAACATGATCGGATAACTTCAAATAAGGGCTAATTATGTAAAGTTTTTTTTTAGCATCTCTTATTAAATTTTCTAACTCTGCTGAAATGCTTGATGTTCTTAAATATTTTGCCATTTAGCTTTTTGATTAATTGTTTACAACGGCTTAAGCAGAAACAGACGCCGTAGAATAGGTTTGCTTGATTGAAGGAGAAAAATAAGTATTTACCTGCATACAATCAAGAGAGACCTATTAGCATCAGGTATTTTATACTGTTATACCCGTGTCCGATAGAAGCTTTAATTTTCATGTAATATTTTATTTCAGAGGCTAAGAATTCTTAAAAGGCTTGTTGGTGAAGCCTATTACTGCGGTAAGGAGGTGATTTGCAAAGATCCGTCGTGGAGGAGGTGGGACCGTATTGGAAGGGCCTGAAGAACTATGGAAAACCCAATCTCAAATCATGTGAACCGCCGTATACGAGACCCCCATTCATGGTGGTATGTGAGGTGCCCCGGTGGACCTAGAAGTTCACCGGCCGTCTTCACGATTAGCCAATGCCTTTATTTTTTTTAAGTCTGTAATCTTTAACCATGGTCTTTTACGATGGAGCATTTTGTGGCAGTTTGAACAAACAAATACAATTTCTCCAATCTTTGTTTTATAACCATTCGGCATTTCAGAAACAGGAATGGTATGATGAGCTTCTATAAAATCTTTTCCTACTTCTCCATACTCTTTTTGAAAATCAAACTCGCAAACTTGGCATGGTACGCGTCCATCATTTTCTTCTTGGTATTTCTTTTTTGCTTGTTCAATTAAAGCTGAATTTCGCTCTCGATTACGGTGAATCCTTTCAACCAATTTGCCTTCCGGAAAACCTTCATTAGTCACTCTATTATTTTCGAAGTCCTCATTTTCGAAATCGAACAGCCAAAATTTCCTTTTCTGATTACTAGGGGTAATCCCCAATTCTTTACAATAGGATATATATTCAGATTCCAAATATGGGTTTTCGGATAGTTTATTTTTAGCAATCTTATCTATAGCCTTGTTAGTTACTCCTCCATTGATAATGTAATAATTAGCCTCATGTTTTTCTAGATTATTTTGAAAATATCCAATGTATCTGCTAGGGGCAAACCTCCACGAATCTTCAATTTTGTAGGAAACAAGACATTTCCCTCTAGTAATTAATTTCTCAACCTCTTCTCTTTCTTGTTCATCACCGTCACACAAATAGTCTTCAAATAGCGTGAGGTTTTCTTTCAATTCATCTATGCTTGAAATTGTCTGTGTCATGTTTTTGGTGGTTCTGGCTAACGGTCATAAAATACCAGCGGCTGAAGTAAAGGAGTAGCTCACTGTTCCCCTACATTCAGATAGTAAAAGGCAGTGAGAATTAATGTCTTATTCTGTTCGTTTTGGCATACCATAAACCTCACCTAGTTTCACGCATATCCCTGCCACTTTTCGAATATACTCCATGGCGCTATCATAGGGCACTGTTCCAGAATACCAAGCTTCTCTAGCCTTTTGAATATTATGTTCAATGGCAGCAATACCATCTCCCAAATGAAACGATTCTCTCAAATCAGGCTTTTCTTTTCTTATAGCTGCCTTGTCTTGGAAGTCCCTTTCTGAGCTGATTGCTTTATAAACCTCTATCCTTGTCTTCTTATATGGCCTAAGATCTATGCTTATTTTAGTTAATGATTCCATAAATTCATTAACTGTGGCTGAGTTGACGCCTTCGCCTTCAGTTCTTAACCATGCCTGATCAAATTCTGCTTGAGTAATTGATTCCAAGTGTTCTTTCAACACCTTATGAAGTGAAGGCTCAACTATAACAGCCCATTTCGAATTAGAACCCCTGTAAATAATATAAGCACTGCCACCGTGAACTTTATGTAAAAGATTCCCCTCTTTAACATAAATCTTTGTGCTATCAAACCTGATATTGAAGTTCAAATTATATCCATTATTAGATTTGTATCTATAATCTGGCCAGTTAAGTAAGGCGCCTTCAGGATATCTTCTTTTCGCCTCTTCAATTAGTGGATGTTCCATGTTTTCTTTTGGATATAGATTGAATTTTAATTTCAGTTTACAATCACTTTAACCTTTTCGGTTGATTTCTACCGGCTTTCAAATTGAAAGTTGCTAAAGAGTGTGTTCTTTGGAGCTTGATTGACTTTTGCCAGCTCTTTATTCATAGTAATTTTTATTTTTTCTCAGTCTCTCTTATTAACAAAGAGAGTATAGTAATCAAGGAGAACAGTGTTAAACCCAGCAAAAGACATCCAATTCCTTTGTTTTCAGCCCAATGGTAGTAGTACAAGGCTAAACAACACCAAAAAATACCTAAGAAGCCCATGGCTTGAGCTCCTGTCAATGAGGATTTAATTTTTTCTAGCCGGTCTCGGTCCTCATGATGTTTCTTTAAACGGTCTTGAGGGTAATTGTATATCTCTAAACTATTGAGCAGTGCAATGGCATCCTTAATTTCAGATTTTAATTCTGAATTGAACTCAATTTTCTCTTGGGGGGGAAGTAATGGTTCACCATACATATCAAAGTAAACAGGTGTACTTTTAATGTGATTTCCTAAGTCATCTTTATCTATCATATTTTAAATGATTGTGTGGAATTCAAAAAACCTGAAGTCAAATCACGTTCAGGGTAAAAGTTACAAAAAAGACAGCACTTTTTAGTTCCGTCATCAGAATTCTGAGACGTAATTATAGCTAACTTGAGAAGCAGCTTTGTTACGCTTGGCACTTCGAATATGAGTCCGCTACTGGTGGGGAGGCATCCGATAACGATTAAATGAAGATAAGCGGAAACTGGCTGTTCGGCTTTACCATGAAAAGTAACACTCCATCGATGCGATATGCGAGATGATGGGCATAACGAAGCTTACGCTTTATAAATATGTTCGGGAAATGTAAAATTATCGAACCTGTAAACTAAAAACTTTTTAATTAATTGCCGTTAAGTAGTTTACCTCAGTTTGAGGCTGTAATAAATCGAGATATTTATGAGAATTGAAGGAGGGTACGTTTTTATGGCTTTACTTATTATCTAAGTGCCCCCTATTTCAGCACTTTTATATTCTTATTGGTTCTCTGAATGTATTGGTTTACAATTTTTGCGAATTCAGAGTTTTGATTACTTACATTGATATACAGAGTGTCTATGACACGAGTTAAGGCCATCAAGACCCATGTCGCTGCATACATTTTTTTCCTTTCCTCATTAGTAATAAAAAGGTTTTGAACATTACTTCCCTTCTCTGTTTCAAGTAAGAACTTTTCGGCTTCCTCTTCTTTGCATTTAGCTTCGAAAAATTGATCTATATCAAAACATGCTACAGACCAAGCTTCAAGTCCCCTACATGATTCGTAGAATATGATCCTTATTTGGTTGGGGTATGGTAAACCCAGTTTGGTTTTATCTAAAACTGTTGCGTTAAAAAAATGGTAACCATGCTCCTCAAGACCTTTCAATTTAGACCATTCTCCTCGTGTATACTTCTGAGTTACCTCAATATTGTTATATTCATTAACTGCAGCTTGCTCTACTGTTTTGTTTTCTCCCGGCCCGTTTTGCAAAGATTCTAATAGTACAAGAATACTTTCGTATTCTAAACAACCGTTAACTTCAGCTTTACTTTTTAAGTAATCGAATAATTCACAGACTTCATTTAAGGGTGGGTTAGGGCGAAAGTCAAAAATTATCTCCCCGGAGTCAGGTGTATCTAAACTTTCAAGGTCAAGATTAATATTATACGCTTTGCTGTAAAAGTTACAGAAATCCGCAATTTGGGGCTTTATTCGATAACTTTTGTTTCTTTTATTTTTTTCAAATGATTCGATTTTTTGACCCCGAATCATCTGCCAATTACAAAGCTCCACATGTCTTATCAACTGGTCTTTTCCCCCATTTGCAATAACTAAACGGGATGTCCCAAAAATTGTGGCCAAGATTTCTTTCTCTAGTCGGTGACAATCCTGAGCTTCATCTATAAATACGATACGATTCTTTTTTCTGCCTCCGACTCTACGGTTTTTAAATTTGGCGAATTCTTTTTTTTCAATTACTCCTTTTTCATTAAAGTAAACCTTACCTGCACCGGTAGCAAGATCTAAGAGTTCACCTTTATTCTGAATGTCAAATTGTTCATAAAATTTATCAGAGTCTTTTATTTGCAGCAAAGTGTTTTCTAGGACTCCATAATAGTCTGCAAGGAAAACTTCATCAGTAGCTATGGAAGTAAGCCTCTTTTCTTTCCAGTTATAGAATTCTCTAGAATAGTTAATTAATGCATTTTTCGAAGAGATTCTCTTTTTGGACAAAAAGTTAATAAAGTCGATCCCTACTTCTTTGGTTCCGTTATCGAATGCAACTTCGTTCTGAAGCAATGATTTTATTTTTTCAAAGTCTGTTTTGTTATTCAGAATAATTCTTGGTGCAACAAAATTATATACCTGTCTTAGACGATTTTTCAGTATTGAAAGAACACCATTTATTCTTTTGTCTGACATTATATGAAGTACCCCTAAGGATTTAGACAACTGATAGAAAAAGCTGTGAAGTGTATCTACAGAGGCCTGTTTTTCTATAGGCTCAGAATTTAAAATTGGCTTAATTACCTGTGCAATATCATACACCAGCACTCGATTATAAGTCAGGAAAAAGGTGTTAAACCCTTGCTTTAAAGCTTGTAAGTTTAATGTTAGCAAATTAGTTGTTTTACCACTCCCTGCCTTGCCTCTTACCATCACCATCTTTTTAGCCATGTGCTGGGAAAGATCAGTTTGTTTTGAAAGTTCTTTACCAATTCTCTCAATCTTCTTTTTTGTTAAATATCCGGTAGCAGAATCTCTACTTGCCTGTTCTGCTACACGAGCAAGGTCCTTCTGAATGTCTTGATAACCAAGAGGATCTTTCCAACCTTTAAAAGAAATAAGGATTTCCTTGTCACTATTCTTTAGCCAATTTGAAATTCCGGTAAAGTCAAAATATCTCCCTACAATGTAGTCATTAAGAACAATAGAAGAATGGCTTTCGATGAATACAAGTGGGTGAATGTAAGCTTCTGCATCAAATCCACAGCGGTTATTAAGGTAGTGCTTGAGGTTAAAGGTCAAAGAAGTAACTTCCTTGGAGAAATCTACTTCATTATTATCTATAAGAAGATTATTCCCTTCTACTTGTGCAAGAAGATCTTTATAATCAGAATTATAAATGACTGGAATAATTAAATTGTGAAGATAAACCCGTCTATCATTTTTATAGAAAGAAATATAGTTTCCATCTTTGTCTTCAATAGCAATAATAACAATGAAGTCAATATCGGTTTCAGAGGTTACCATTACAGGAAAATTGTTCATAATAATAATGGTGGCCTCTGAACAGGTTCTGCCAAAGTTTTGCCTAAAGCTATCCTCTAGTTTTTTATAGTCCAACTTAGGATGTTCTCCATTTATTTTAATTACTTTGATTGGCATGAGTCCAAATTTTTCCTATTACCAAAAGTTAATATTAATTCCTGTCTTTGTTAAGGTACAAAAAATTATTATTTAAACTTAATTTTTTAAGTTTAAGCTGAGGAACTGTTTCTAATTTTTTAGAAGAAAAAAGTAAGGGTAAAAGGAAAAAGTTCAGGGCATTATTGCCCCAGCTTGTTTAAATATTAGAAAATTGTGTTACTGCTAAAATTGCTGTAGGGTGGTCCTTTCTGAGTTGATGCTGACGAATAGGAACTATATATTCACAGGTTTTTGGTGAGGGGCAAAAGTCGAACTTACCTCATAAAGTTGGTACGTGATTGGAGCTCAGTTTAAACTCTATAAGAAGGAAATTAAAAGGTCTTGTTTTGTAAAAAGCTCCTATTAGGTTTTATTTTTCTCATAGTTTACTCTTTTCTCAATGGCATACCATAAATCTCTCCTAGTTTCACGCAGATCCCGGCCACCTTTCGGAGGCACTCCATAGCCTCCTGATGCGGTACCCTCCCAGAATACCAAGCCTCTCTGGCTTTCTGAAGGTTGTGCTCGATGGCAGCGATCCCATCTCCAACATGTAGAGCATGTATCATTTCAGGCCTATCCTCCTTTGTGATCATCATATCTTGAAAATTTCTTTCAGAACTAATGACTTGATAGACATCTACTCTTTTCATTTTATAGGGCCTAAGATCTAAACTCTTTTTAGTTAATGATTCCATAAAATCATTAACAGAAGGATTATTGAAGTCTATGCCCTCGTTTTTTAACCATGCCTGATCGAATTCAGCCCAGTCCAATTACCGGGAGTTGCTGAAGGCTATAAGCAAGCGGCAAGGACTTTATCCGTAAAGGTTAACCTGAAGAATTCCAATCGGAAAAATCCGGTAGTGGCGATCTGCGAAAACGAGACCCATATGCTTGATGGTGTGAGAGAACCACCGGCGGACCTACAAGTTCACCCACCTTCTACACGATTGGGTTTAGTACCTTTTTTAATCAAATTTTTAGCCCATTCCTCAGCATATTTGGAATCGGAAATGATAAATTCTTGTCCTTTAGCGGCAGATTGAAAGTAATCTTGCTTGAAGGAACTTGTGGAGTGGTATGTTATTTTGGCGTCCCTGAATTGAATAGGCAAGTTCCATTTGCTCTTTGAAAGGCCCTCTTTTGTGAGAATTAAATCTCTGTTGAAGAATAAAACGCCAGAACCATTTTGACGTGAATCAAAACTCAGTTTATCGTTTGCTTCAAAAATCCCATTTAACTTCTTTTTAAGGAGCAAAGCGCTTGCATGCGGGTGGTGACTAAATTTATCTCGGATAGAATCTTGATCCCTATGCAGTTCTTTTATCTGGAGATAGCCGTAGATCACATGCAAAGCCGGTGATCCTTTTTTATATTTTAGTTGTCCTTTAATAATATCAACTTCACGAAATGTACCGAAGAACAGAAAAAGGTCATTCTGAGAAACACTATTATTAATAAGGTGA
Source organism: Nafulsella turpanensis ZLM-10 (assembly GCF_000346615.1). Taxonomy (GTDB): domain Bacteria; phylum Bacteroidota; class Bacteroidia; order Cytophagales; family Cyclobacteriaceae; genus Nafulsella; species Nafulsella turpanensis. The sequence continues at coordinate 34,280 of NZ_ANNU01000041.1, read as the reverse complement.
CTTAATGCACTATCCGCTTGTCCGAAAAGAGGTATCCAGCTTTCACCCCGATCAATTGCATCTTTTCTAATATCAGGATCTAGGTGACATGTATCATTCTCAGATAAATGCGTACTGGGCTTAAGGCTTTTAATGATGTCAATATAACTAGTGGAGTTATGATATAGCTGACTAAATGAAGTCCTTTCACCTCTCATAGGGATCGGAAGTGATAAAAGAGTTCCATCTGGTAGTATGGGACTTGGTTGTTTACCATATTGATTATCAAATCCTTTTCTACTTAGGATAATCTTCATTTAGTTATTGTATTAAGCCCAACGATTAGCAAACTGGGTGTTGGGCATTTAACATTTAGAAGCACTTCAGCTTCCGCTTGCAGTTTAGTTAATAAATGGCTGTGAAGTTAAATTTGCCAGTGTTTCCCAATAGCCTGTTTGTTGAGTGTGCACCTAGTATACTCATCTGGCACCTAAGATATCAATTTATTCCAGCGGGTACAAGCGGAATTCATCCATGTCCGTTACAGGCAAATTGGTGAGTCATTTTTGGAAGCGGCAGGGACGTTAATCGCGAGAGTAGGCCTAAACGGCAAAGGGCGTCTATGAGGCTATAGAACAACAGGAAAGCATCCCCGCAGGTTAACACCTCTGTAAACAACCGGTACGCTGAGAGGAAAGAGAGGTGCATCGGTGAGTTTTACCACTCATTGGCCGCCTCCAATACGAGTGGGTCTAGTTTTTATCATTTTTTCTAGCTGCTCTTCCTCTAGTACTTTATCATATTTCTCCTTTCGAATCTCATTACTCCTCAAGTCAATTCGAACTCGCTTTACAAACTGCTTAAAATCTTTATTCATCACGGTCAGCTTATTGATAGTATCCCAATCGAGGTTTTCTCTCGTCTCTGCAGGAAACATTATACTACTCGAATTTGGGTCTTCAAGGTCAAGCTGAATAACCCCAACTCCAAAAGAACTTGACAAGCGACTTAATTCAGACAAGAAATCTTGATTTTGCGAAATTTCAGATGCCACTAAGTAACTTTCATTAGCCCAAGATGAGTTAGAAACAGTCTGAAAGAATTTCTCTCTTAAAGTTGAAAGATTTAATTCTCGTTTGAGTTCAAATGATATAAATTTAACAGACGTGTTTCCTACCGCTGAGCTTAATTCCAGTACCTCATTATCCCATTCGTCAATAGGGAATACACAACCCACCATATCCGGGTGCACCCATTCGCCAAAGCTCTTCTTATCCGACTTTGAGTGGTTAATAGTCTTGCAGTGGCAGTTCAAAGAATAAAATCCGAAGTGAGTCAGAAAAGGATGTAGATCTTTTTCTAAATAGTTCTTTGATGGAGTGGTGGTTGAAATCTCAGTTTCCTCCTCCGTTTTTCCCTCTTCATATTCCTTAAAATCAACATTATAATTCTTTCCTTTGAGGTAGAACCTTTTAGGCCTTTTGCCAACCGTCTTAAAGATAGAATCTGGATTGTCTCGAGATATGACATAAAGCCTAGCTCCTAAAGTTGCCCAAGGTGTTCTGCCAGAACTATTAAGCTCTTTGTCCAGTCCCCTTTCAACTGCAAGTGTCCAAATTTCATTTGCAGTCAATGGTTTATCAACTTGCTTTAGTATGTTTTCTGCTAGTCCGTGGAATGTCATTATTTTTCAAAATTTGCCCAACGGTTTTGCAAAACGCAGTTGCCGGGTTCAGTTTAGTTTTTAAGATACGGAAAACTTTGAATTATCCAGTGTACTGTCAGATTAGATGACCGGCAATTGCATATTGGTTGGGTGTGCCCCAGTATGCGCATTTGGCACCTAATTTACCAAATTATTCCAGAGAGTGTCTCTTACCGGCAATTTGGTGAAGCTGGTAAGTAAGCAGCATACCACGAGTGTAGGTCGTGCAGGAGGTGGGACCGCCTTGGAAGGCCTGTAGAGCTTCGGAAAAACAGCGCCATGCCATTAACGAACCGCTCAGTACCAGACCTGAGTAGTGGTAAGAGGTGTACCGGTGGGCATCTAAGTTCATTGGCCGTTTACACGATTATCAGATGACTTCTTTATTCTATTTCATTTGCGACGAAACCTTCTTGATAACCTAAGTCAGGCTTTAAAAAATTAAAAGAAGCACAATCCGTCTTTAGTTGTTGATTTGGTGACCAAAATTCGAATGATTTCCCCCATACACCAAAATCTAAAGTAATTACATCAATATTGTTGTCGGTTAATATTGTCTTAACTAGAGAGTCATTCATGATATTTGAGTTTACATGCTGCTCATTATAAATTGGTTTTAAAAAATGGATTAAGAAGCGTTCTACTAAGCTTATTTTACTTTTGAATTCTTTTGACATGCCAAATTCACTCAACCAAGTATCCATTACTTGGCCTTCCATTTGAAAATAATCTTTATGACCCCCGTAACCGTATTTAAATGTTAAAAAATAGAGCCTTATTTCTTCACCATCTTTTAGTTGGGATACTGCTTTATGGAGCGTTTTGTGAGACTTAATTCTTTTGGACATTTGGAATGACTGCCCAACATAAACCACCTCAGGTTTATTTTTAAATCCTAACTGATTTTCAATATTTATTGCCATTTCTATATTCTCCGGGATGAGCCAAAAATCAATTGCATTACCTGTCTTAGCATGCAGGAAGAAATGGATTTTGTCACTTGATGAATTCTCAGAATCTATCTCGCACTTCCAATAATCATCATCGTCTGACAATAAATCCTCAAAATTCTCTCTTGTCTTAAACAACATTTTAAACATAGGAATAGTATCAAAGAAGGAAATGGTCAAATCGTAATATTCCTTGCCTCCTAAAATAATCGTTGTTTTAAGTGTTCTCTTGTTAATCAGCCTTGTCTTGCCTAAATCAAAGCGATTTTTTTTAACTCTTGTAAACAAGTAAATATTTGAATAAACGAACGGGTCTGTTTCTGATAAAGGGTCAAAAAACTTATCAAAAAAAAGGAGTCTATATGGACAAATAGCCGCAGTTTGAACCTCGTAAAAAATTAAATGTCTCATTTTGTCTTGTTTTGCTTACTTGCATAGTATTAGGTGAGAAAGCCAGCTATCCATTGTTTCACGTATGAAGGAAGTACTTTTTGTTAAGTAACATAGGTCTTTTGGAGTTGAAATCCAACTGACCTCGCAAAGTTTGGTTTTTTGAGGTCCTTTTTGGTCTTTACTGTATTCGACGAGAAGGGCGATACCGCTGTCGAGTCATACAGAACCAAGAATAGCTTTATTCAGCTCTACTTCAACTTACTTGAGTTGAAAAGGCGTGTCTAGGTAGCGTAGAGAACTGTTTTTTGGCTCCTAGCTCAGTTAAGAAAATTTAAAGGAAGAGATGTTGAGGAGGTCCTAATTGAGTCAATAAATCCTCTTAGTGGTACCTATAACAGGTGATTATGGTACCTATAAATTGTGTTGCATATTTTAGATAAAGTTGCTCTAATGCCTCGATTCAATGATTTTGGTCGAGTTTGGGAAATTTGGGGCTTAATTTTTTGGAAAAACTTTTTCACGGAGTACCTTAAACACAGGGTGCCCCCTTCTTTTTCCGTATTTTTATGAAAGGCGGGGGAGGGGGGGATACCGCTTTCCGGGGAGGGGGAGGCCCGGGGCGGAATATCACCACAACATATTGAGGTGCCAGAACATTGTATTTTCTCCACTGTAGCCCGAATTAAGCTGCCTTTTTTCAGGTTCATTACAAAAGAACAGATCGAAGCGGAAATAAGGTTGAAATGTTCTTTTATGAGTGTATCGCACAATTCTTAAACCGGTAAGGTATCTTCTTTCTTGTATTTCTTTTGCGAATTTAGCCACCACAAATTTCCCAAGATTAAAAAACTGTTCAACAGAAAGCTCTTCCAACTGGTGCTCAAGATGGCTTATCTTTAGGTGAGGCATATATTCCTGTAAGTTTATTTCCGACAATTTAATTTGGTTCCCAATAAATTCTGGAGGAAGGCCGAAGTCAAAAAGCTCGTCCTCCTCCTTACCCTCAGTATAAATATCCCAAAGAAAGTCATCATCTTCATAAATATACGGAAACATGAATTGCCGGGCGAGGACGTTCTGGGGCATAGAATTAGGCCCTGAAGGCTGGTGATAACTAAAAGTTTTAAGTGTTTTCTTCATACAATGTGGGAGTTTCCTTCCGCTACTATCATTGTTAAAATTTAATTACATTTAAATGTTAGGAGAATAGGTAGAAATTAATCTTCTCCTGTTGTAATAAATTCTTTGAGGAGTGGCCCTTTATAAGGTTACGACTCCTGCTTTGGGCCAATTTTTACTTTTATCCCATGTGCTGTCTTATTCATTTCAGTTATTTCCATTTGCTGACCATTGTAGTACCCTTTTATTACCCGGATAATTGTGGAGCCTTGTGAAGAAGCATCAGTGATTATATTATTGTTCTGGTCTACCAGTTGAATTAAAACACCCCCACGGTTTAAATAGAATTCCTTATCAAAGATTTTAACCTGAAGTTCATGAAGGTCTACATGGCGAAGATCTGCTTGGTTAAACCTTATTTCAACCGGCTTCTTCATTTTGTACTTCTTGCTAAATTCATCCTTCAGCTTTTCCTGTTGTTCCTTATTGAATGACTCAACCCTTTGCTTTATTGCTTCAGGTGAATGAAGGGTGACAAGTAGTTGGCAATGAGTAGGGGAAACTTCTATTACTTTTGCATCATAATTTGATGGGCTGAATCCATGAATGTCCACTATGTTTTGTGCAGAAAGCAAGTGCTTTTGAAAAACTCTCACGTATTTGTTTGGCACATCACCAATCTTACCATCACCGCCCACTGAACCGGATCCATATATCAGTATTCTATCCATTTCTGGCTTAGTCCACAGTTTTACATAATCACCCTTTTCTACTTCACTAAGGTTTTTCCGGAAAACATGATCAACATTGAAAATCAATGGCTGGTCATAATAGTCTGCAAGTTGTTTCCTTTTCAAGAAGTCGAAGAAGCCCATAAAAAAGTTTTAGTGAGAAGAGTAAATGGATTCCAATATAATAATTTCTTCTGTTAATCCTTTTATTCTGTCCTAATCCCTCTGATGGGTTATTCTGCGTAGGGCGGGAGGGTTAGGCTTCCTACCCAATTTAAGGGAAACCACACGGAAAGTTTTCTGATGTTTTTTGAACAAAATAAACCAAAGCAGGTACAATTTTGATAAGTCTATTCAAATACGAGTAAAAAGGAAACAATACAATGTTTTGAACAGAAGGGGAAATGTTCAGAAGCGTATGATCTTGCTTTTGCTTTAGTTAAAGCTTTACAGGTAAGTTAAAAGCTTCAGGGCAGAGAGGAGCTTTCAGTTGCCGGTAATGCAAATGCCGATCTTTTTATCAGGGGTGGTTTCAGGCTTTCCGTTTAATAGTTGATTCAGATCCGTTTAATCAACCACCGTTGAACAATATGTTTTAAATTAGTTCACCCTCTCTGTTAACTTTATTCCTTCAGAGAAAGGGATGGAAAGAAACTGCCTTTGAATCCTTACAGCTGTTTAAAATGATTAATGCCACAGCTACATAATATACTTTCAAATCCTGAATAAACGATGGGTTCATTTTTTAACAACCGTTTCCAGAGAGCACACCGCTTTTAATGAATTTTAGGGTGAAAGTGTAAGATTTTATACTATTCAATTGTTGTTTTGTCTCCTTTTCCATCTGGTTAATCCACCACTTTAATTAAGAATCAGAAAAACCCTCCATTCCTTCATTTCATAGTAGGGTTCATTTTGTAACAACTGGGGTTGTGGGAATTTAACAACCATAAAATGAAGTAGTTAGTAAATCGAATTTATTGATTTTTTGAGCTGGTTTCCTTCTTCTACATTTGTTTTCTCACTCACAAAGAACAATGAAAAACGAACTACTCAACCAAAGAACAATCAGTAGCAAATAAAATGAAGAAGTTGACTCAGACTTCCGTACTCCTGTAGATGATGAAGAATTTCAGATGGTCTTTAGCTAAAAAGAAGATATAAGTAACATCAATGAACTGCAAAAAGAAATTAAATCCCCTTTAACCTGAAGAACATGATTAAAGCACCAACCCCTACCAAGCAATTCTTCACCTGAATCACCTTGTACTGGCTTTGGACATCATCATTTCAGGGGCCGAGGAACTAAACGTGGAAAATACATTAATCACCGGTAAAGAAAACCAGTTCTGGAGCCTGAAATTGTGGAGTTATAATCCTCTGGGAGAGGAAGTGGTCTAAACCTTCAGATAAAGTTTAAACAGATAAAAGTCATTAAATGGCTAGAAAAGTGACCTAATTTGTTATAAAACTTATATGCTGACCGTATACTATTGAAGTTTTAAACAATTTATTAAATATGAAGGAAAGAGAATTAATTTCGGAAGAAGAAGACATCTACCAAAAGATTGAAGAACTCCAGCGGAAACAGGCTGCACGAATTCTTTTAATGTACCTTATGGATATTTATTTAATAAAGGGAGATGTAACAGAAGAAGCGGCTATTCAACTGGAGGAATACAGCACAAAGGCCAAAAAGTATTTCACTGGCTTTGAGGGAGTTCGAGAATCAGATGAAGATAAGATTCTGATCCCTTACGAAGCGGTAAACCTTATTCTATGGGATTTACACGCTAAGGATGGTGAAAAGTTAGATCGGTTTTTCAAAAAGAAACGAAAATGAACAAAAGAATATTTAACCACAGAAGAGGTAAGGTTCCTCCAGCTGATAAGGAAAGAGGAACCGAAATAAGAGAAGGCACAGCCGGAACAAAATCATTAGCTTCTTAATATTTCGAAAGTAGCAAATTGCTTGAAATGTTTCCGTCAGAAGGTTTATGATGTCCACCTTACAATGAATTGAAGGCTATGAGACCCACTGGAGAAAAGGGACTTCAGAAAGTAAGGGAGTAGGACTAATAGTTAAATGGAACAACTAAAAGAATAAAGAGAACCAGCTGATCAGGCTGGTTTTTTATTTACCGGCTTTCAGGTTCCATATTTACTGATGCAGGGTGTGCGTATATTGGTGACTACCGGAGCCTAGTGGAGGGTGTGCGTATATTTGTAAACTGATTAGGTATCAAACAAGCTACTTTGAGCACATTTTTCGAGCACATAAAATAAAAAACCCGCCTAATTCGTAAATTAAGCGGGTTTTTGTGATCCCATCAGGATTACATACCCACCAATAAACCCATTATATTTGCTTTAAATGAGGTTTAGAAAATAAATTCGTATACAAAATAGGATAAAATCGTATACATTTTTACCTTTGGGAAACATTTGTATTTAACCTCTATGGCCAAATTTTCCACAAAACCTTATCTGCTGAAAGCCCGAACTAATAAAGAAGGCTTGGCACCACTGAACATCCGGTACAATTACGATGGTAAAACCAATGGATTCAGCACCGGCCTTAAAATAAGACCTTCAGATTTTGATGACAAAAAGGGCATGGTTAAAAATTCAGTTAAGAATGCAGCTGAGACAAACAACATCCTGCGGAGCTATCAGACTGTGATCGAAGATTTAGCTGAGAAGCATAATGATCCTACCTATCAGAATATAAAGGAATTGGTGGCTGAACGCTTCATTGAAGTGAAGGTGGAAAGCCAGTATCATACTGAGGGTTGGAAGAAGCAAAAGGCAGAGATTAAGGAAATGGTCACTGAGGATGTGACGAAGGTGATGCTGTATAAGGTAAGGAATCTAGATAAGGAGATTGAAGAAGTACAGCAACGCCTGAATGAATTATTAGCACAAAGGGAAAAGTTTGCTAAGTCTGGTTTCTATGCTACTAATGCGGAAAAAACTCAGTACCTGGACTTGCTGAATAAATTCCCCAGCAAGTTTATACACTCAAAAAAGCGGGGCGTACAAAATATACAATCCTGGGTAAATAATTTGATCGGGTTTCATGAAAAAACTAACACGCCATACAGCTTTAAGATTTTCGATACTGACTTCTATCAGAAATACGCTAAATACCTGATGTATAACAGCGAGCATGATTATTACAACAACACCTTCGGCACAGCTATAAAAAGGCTTCAGAACTTCTTAAACTGGGTGCAGGACGTACATGGGGTAGAAGTAACAAAGCACTATAAGAAATACAAAGTAACTAAGGAAGAAAAGGAAATTGTTTACCTGGATGAAAAGGAATTAAACCTATTGTGGGCTTATCGGGATAAGGTGAAGCCACATGAAGTAAAATTTATTGATTTATGTGTATTTCAGAATCTAACCGGCCTGAGATATTCAGATGTAAACGCTAGTAACTGGAAAATTGAAAACGGTATCATGACCGGTAAGACAATAAAAACGAAAGGGAATTATCTGGTACCCTTGGAGTTAGATAGCCGTATTACTGAGATACTAGAGAAGTATAATTATAATCTGGGTATTGCTGCTGAACAGAAGTATAATGAAAATATTAAGCTCATACTGGAAGCACTTTATGTGAAAAATGATATCCATCAGAAGCCTATTAAAATTGTTAGGTACAAATTGGCTGAAGAGTTCGTTGAGCACCACATGAAACATAAACTAATGACAAGCCATTCAAACAGAAGGGGATTTTGCACCCGAATGTGGCAAGCTGGATATAGCGAACGTGATATTCTTCAAATGCTAGGGAGCAAAACAAATACAGAACTAAGGAAGTATGTAGCAAATACACAAGAAGATATTTTAAGGAAGGTAAGAGAAAAGCAGGCAGCGACTGTTTAATAAAATCGGAATACATGGAACCATTACTTTTATTCAGTATAATTTTTATCTCAGGTTCACTCTATGGGATATATGAGATATGGCGGGGCTATAAAGAGTTGAATGAAAAATAAGTTAATAACCACCTCACAAGGGTGGTTTTTTATTTAGCAAAAGCCTGCAAACTAAGCACTTATAAAAAGGTTTAAAAAAAGATCAATTATTTTTTCACCTACCTCAACCTTATTGCAAATTCTCAGGTCTTATATGTAGAAGGTTCATTCCTTCAACTGAAAAAATAAAATTGAGTAGAAGGCGAAAAAAAGAAAATAGCTGACTATTTATTAATGTGTGGGGTGAGGGTTTTGTCTCTCCCTTGCTTCACACTCTTTTTAAAAACAGAGACACAACATAAGGAACGTAAAGCAAATATGAAAAAAATTGAGACAGACAACCGTATTTTCGAACAGCAACAAAACATTAACCCTCAGCACCGCGATAAGCTTTGAGGAAATAATTAGAAGCATTCAGCAGGAGCATTACAGCCTGCAAATATCCGCTTACAGGGAAGCCAAAACCCTGGAACAGAAAGAACAAATATTATCCTTTATACCAGCTTTTGACCTGGAAGCCCTTCCAGGATTGGTATATGCAGAAACTCAATCTGAAGCCCTGGACTTCTCTTCTATTAGCTGCCTATATGCAGCATGGAAGCACCATTCCGGCACTGGTTACAGCCTACTATTATTAGCAGATAACTTCACAGCAGGAGAAGAAGCGGATGTGGTCAAAGCAATTGCTCAGGACTTTTCTTTCCAGACAACTGAATCAAGTGATACAGTAGTGTTTTCAACTGATCAGGAAGCTTATTACAATCCTGATGCCCTTCCATATTATCACTTCCCTGATTATACCCTTACGGCCACTGAAGCGGTAATGGAGGTGGAACAATCTATTCAGCAGCCTGCAAAAGATAGTAAATACACCTATGTATACGCTCAGGCTGTGAAGCAGATAGAAGCTCAAACCCTGGAATTTGAGGAAGGGGAAGAATTTAAACTGTATGATGAACCACAGCAGGTGATCGAGCAATTCAGGTGCAAAAATATTCCGGTCAAAAAGCAATATGGCGTGGCTAGAATAATAGCACAAAAGAAAATCTTAATCGGTGCAGCAAAAAGTTTGCATGAAGCTTCCATCAGGCTGGATTTTTTGGTGGGTGGTGATACTTTTTCAGTAAACTCTTTAACCGAAAAGCAGCTGACTGAAATATTTAATGAGGAGCTGGAAAAGTTTCATGAAGGGAAGATGCAGGTGCAGACAGTCACCAGGCATGGAAAAGTAAATCCTGCACTTACACGGAATCAGAAGCGGTCAGCATCCGGAAAGCTTTCAGGAGCAGTACGGAAAAAGAAAAGCAATACAAAGCCGCGGATTGAAGAAGCTATTGCAACACTTCAGGCAGAAGGAAAAAAGGCAACTACAAAAGCAATCAGTCAACTTTCAGGAGTGAGTACAGCAACAGTTGACCGGTACCGCAAAGAACAGAAGCTGATGAATCAGGAAGTACAAATGAAAAAAGCAGCATAATGGCAAAGCAATATTACATAGAACATTATCAAGAGAAGCCCAAAAAGAAAAAGAAAAGCAAGACCCAATGGGTAACAGTATTACCACCTGAAGGCTTTTTTGATGGTTCAACAGCTAAAAGGTTAAAAGAATTAAACGACAATAATCAATAAAAACTTACATGAAGGGATGAAAAACAGAAATTCCTGAAAGTCAAGACTATTTATAAATGAGCCTACAAATAAAGGGCTGAAAAGAGATGAACAACAACAATTTAAACAAACACAATGATGAAAGTGGATTTGAACTAATTCACATTAATGAAGAGAATCAGACAGTAAGTGCACGTGCGCTTTACCATTTCTTAGAGCCTGACACAAAGTTCACCATGTGGATGGAAAGAGCGCTGGAATATGGGTTTGAGGAAGGGAATGATTTTATCCCACTTTTGGGAAATAATGGAAAGCGCGGAAGACCGAAAAAAGATTATGCACTTACCCTGGACACCGCAAAAGAAATTGCAATGATTCAGCGAAGTGAAAAAGGAAAGCAAGCCCGGCAATATTTCATAGAAGCAGAAAAGCAGCTTCAGCAAGTGAAGGAAGTAATAAAAGAAGCCCTTCCACAGCAGGAGATTTTTCAGGTTCCCCAAAGTTTTTCAGAAGCCTTAATGCTGGCAGCTAAACAGCAGGAGGTAATTGAACAGAAAGAACAGCAACTTCTTCTTCAGGCACCTAAAGTTCAAACATTTGACCGCGTAATGAGTGCGGAAGGTGAACTAGATATGGGTGTGGTTGCAAAACAGCTGGGAATAGGAAAGAATAAGTTCTTCTTCATGCTTCGTGATCTGAATGTACTTATATCAGGAGGCCCTCAGCACAACACCCCTTATCAGCGGTACGCTCATCACTTTAAAGTAATTACTACTACAAAAACAGGTTATAACGAAGTGATCACAAAAACATTAATGAAACCTTCCGGCCTGGAATGGTTAACGCGGATGATCAATAAAGTCCCTGGGGTAATTGAACAATACAAATAAGAACCATTTAAAATAAAAAATAAACTGAAGGGCCGGTGATGCCGGTACCCTCTTTACAACAATGATAAAATATACAGTAACTAAAAGAATCGGGCTGAAGAATCATCATTTCCAGATCCAGGGGAATAACCTTTTTGAAGTGGTATCAGAAGCTAATAAACTAAGCTTTCCGGATGTTCATTGCTGTGGCCTATGCGGAAGTCAGCACCTGGATTTAATGAGTAGGAAGGCACAGGATAAATATAAGTACACCTTTTTGCGGTGCTGGGATTGTTCCGCTGAATTGACTTTTGGGCAGAAGATGGAAGAACCTGATACCTTTTATTTAAGGAAAAATACTACCGGCCAATATGATTGGCAAAGGCAGGAAAAAAAATAAGTTGATAATCCAGCTTTTTGAAAAGTTGCGACTATTTATAATAAACAAAGAACAATGAGTGAAAAAGAAAACATAATTATAGGAATCATTACCCTTCTGTTAATCGGTGGAATAGGGTGGTTACTTGCTGCAAAGTTTGGAGCAGTGGCATTAATAGCAGCATTACTTATTATAGTAGTGTTTCAGCTAACATCAGTAAACGCAAATCTTACAGAGCAAAACAAAAAGCTGGAAGACGTAAATGAAAAATTAAAGAGAAGATGAAACAGGAGGAAGCAATTAAGATACTAATCCAGGCAGCGGAATTAGCAAATAAAAGGGGAGCATTCAGCCTTACAGAATCAAAACAGGTGGCCTTAGCGGTAGAAGCTTTCCAGGTGCAGGAAGAGCAGCCTGAAGCATAAGAATTAATAAATAAGTACTGAAGGTATTGGTGATGCCGGTACCCTCTTTGAAGGTAATAAGAATGAAGAATAAAAGTAAAAAAGATAAGTACGTGGTGAAGTTACAACGTGCTATTCTGGAAGCCCTTTTTGAAGGCAAATAATAAATAAGTAAGTGAAGCAGGGGATTCTGTTCCCTGCCTCTTTTAAACAAACAATAAATTGAATACTAATATAGATAAGAAGGCTTTCAATGTAGCCTTTCAGGAATACATTAACATATCTGATCAGGCAGAAGCAAACAGGTTTTACAATAAACATATCCATGCTGATCTTTTAACAATCATCAGCAATGCCCTTCATCATTGGGACTTCAGTTGTTCATCATTGGTTTACGAAGATACCGTTGCAGACCTGCTTTTTCACATTCAGTATAAAAAGGAAAAGGGTGTATTGAACCAATATGCAACCGGTAAGAACAACTATTATAATTTAGTCTTTAGCATTATCCTGAATAAGTTCAGGGATATCTGCAAAGGTCTTAAGATTAAGGAACGTAAGCTTAATAAGATGTTGGAACTAGCAGCTGAACACCTGCTTCAAAGTACTGAGGTAGATGAAGAGGAAGAAGTAAAAGAGGGTTTCAGCCTATCATATAACAACACCGTTACGTTCAGCGCGGAGCCTCTTAATAAGAAGATGCAGATGATCAGTAAGAAGCTGATGGATCTTACCCACCTCACCACTGATGACCGGCAGACGGTAGCCGATATTCTGGAAAGTGGTTTTGCAGAAGCTATCACCACAAAGGATCCTGATACTGGCATTCATTATATCAACCTTATTATTCATCCGGAACTGAGGAAGCTGATCGGGAATGTCTGATAAGATCAGGATAAGGAACCACCGCTTTTATTCATCAGCAGCATGGCAGAAGGTGAGGGTGATGAAGTTACAGCATAATCCGCTTTGTGAGGAGTGTGAACGGCAAGGGATCCTTAACCCCGGCAATGAGATTGACCACATTATTAGCATCACCATCAGGTGGGATCTTAGACTTTCATGGGACAACCTTCAGACCTTATGTAAGCCGTGCCACAGCCGGAAGACGATGGAAGAGAATAAAGAAGCAATGAATCCTAAACCGATTGATCAGATGGCACGGAAGCTTAAGGATCTTCTTAAATAAAGCTTGTTTGATTGAATTGTTCATTTTATATTTATTATTTAAACCATACAATATTTTATGAAAAACCTCTTACTCTTATTAACACTCGTTTTACTTTCCCTGCCGGGGATGACCCAGAACCCTGATAAAGTAACAATGAAGAATGGGACTGTTTATGATGTTCGAATAGTAGAAGAAACCGATGAGCACGTTCATTTCTACCTGTTAGATGATAGTACAAAAGAGGTAAAAGAAGTGCGTAAAACCTTCCTGTCAGATGTAGAATATTTTAAGATACCACGGAAGGTGAATCTTATCAATATCATTCACCCAAACCTGAAGGGTGATGAACTATTTAAAAGTGTTGGCATAATGTTAAGGGATGAAGGTTTTGTTTTTGAGAATGTGGATAAGGACTTCTGGACACTTACAACTAAGCCAAAGGATGGGAAGCACAGTATCACCTATTGGTTTAATGTTTCTGTTTCAGGTGATAAAATCATAATGTCAGCTTATGGAGATAACGGCTTGGAGCTAGATTTCGGTAGTGTAAGTATTGCATCTTCTAAAGGTGGGACAAGAGGTGAAAACGCTGGAATGAAGAACAGCTTGATTAACTATCCTTTTGAGATGATGAATACCTTTGCACGTAAGTATGCCCATAAGAACGGTGGGACAATAGAGTACATCCGGGAATAAGAAAGCAATAATAAATAAGTGTAGGGCTACTGGAAACGGTGGCCCTTTTTTTTGTGCCCGTCCCTCTAATCGTTTATTCCAGATGTAGGGGGGAGGGTTAGGCTTTCTATCTATTTTAAGGGAAACCACCTGCCCAGTTTTCTCACATTTTTTTGAAGGAAAAAAGGGGTGGGGGGTACCCCTTGCAAAACTGGATAAATCAAACATGAGCAGCAAAAAAGCAATCGTACAATATTTAGAGGAAAAAGGCACGTATACACCTGCTTATGACTTCCACATAGAATTGCTTTTGCACCAGCTCAAACTTTACCGGCAAGCAAAGAAGCTTCTGAATGAAGAGGGTTTATCTGTGGCTGGTAATGCTGAAGGAACATTTTTAGTCCGGAACCAGCACCTTAAAACCCTCACTGAATGCATTCATAATATCAAAACATTATCCAGATCGTTAGGGCTTTCTGTAGCTGATTCAATCATCTTTAAAGAGTTGAATGGGGATGCTCAGGAAGATGATGGGTTCGATGAACTGGAATGACAGAGAAGCAAAAACAGTTCATTCAGGGGTGTTATACGAAGCTAGAAGGATATGTTAAGGATGTAACTGAAGGTAATATTTTAGTTAACCAGGATGTTTTAAAAGCGGTCCAGAGATACCAACGTGACCGCGATTCTGATAAGTGGCAGTTCCGAACGGATAAGCTGGATAAGTTCTTCCACTTCCTCACTTACATAAGGATTAACCAGGAAGATAATTACGTTCCTTTCCAGCCTGAACCATGGCAGGTATTTTATTTCTCAAACATTTACGGCTTCTATTACAAAGGCACTGACCGTAGGAGATTCACCACCAGCTTCCTGACCATTGCCCGGAAGAACGGGAAGACCACCTTAGCAATGATCCAAAGCCTTTACCACCTTTCCAGGGACGGACAGCAGGATGCGCAGGTGTATGTAGTGAGTGCTAACAGTAGGCTTTCAGGCGTGGGCTTAGATCAGGCAAAAAACATTGTAAGCCATTCACCTGCTTTGAAGAAGCGGATGCGGAACATGCAGTATTCCGTACGCTTCCAGAATAGCAAAACAAACAACTTCCTTAAGGCAAGCACCGGTGATGCTGATTCACTTAATTCCATCCGTCCGGCTGCTATCATCTTTGATGAATCGCATTTGTACCAAGGGCCGGAGCTTATCGACATGGGCAAAAGTGGACAGGTGGGTGTTAATAATCCCTTATGTTCCATCATTACCACCAGGGGGAACAACACAACAGGCTGGTTTCAATTTGATTATGAACAGTATTTAAGGAAGGTCCTGGATCAGGAAGCTGAGGATGAAAGTACTTTCATTCTAATGTACGGGCTGCATTCAGTTGATGAGGTAGGGCAACCAGAATGCTGGATAAAGGCAAACCCGAACCTTGCTAATCCTAAAATTTTAACCCTGGACCAGCTGACTGATGTATATGAACAAAAGCGGTACCGGCTGACAGGTTTAAGGAACTTTGTAATTTTCAATCTGAACCTATGGTGGACTGGTGCGGATGATGGATATATATCAGAAGATGATCTGAATGAAGTCTTTGTTGATGAGATACTTGAAGAGTTGATTGAAGGTGAAGGTTGCTTCATGGGGATTGACCTTTCTTCGCATAAGGATATTTCAGCTATATCTTTAATCTTTCCACCTTCCGACAGGCACGAAGAATATATTATCAAAAACTATAACATTAAAACAAACGGAAAGAGGGTACGGAAGACCGGTATTGATATACAACCATGGATCACTTCAGGTGATGTAATAGAACTGGAATCTGATCTGATTGATTACAACTTCCTGTTTAACCTGATTGATGAACTTACCGATAAATACTATATCCAGAAAATGGGTTTTGACTTCTATAACAGTCATTTATTGATACCCCGGGTAAAGAATGATCTGGCAATTGAGGGTGTGGAGATCAGACAAACACCACAGTATTTTAACATGCCGATGAAGATGCTGGAAAAGCTGGTATATGATAAGGAAGTAATTATTAATAATCAGTGTACGAAGTGGCAGTTCGGGAATGTGGTGGTTTATGAAGACACAAACGGGAATATGAAGCCGGTAAAGAAAAAGAATAAGGATTCAATTGACTCAGTTGTTGCTATTCTAAACGGTATGGCTGCAATGCTGGGTGTGATGGGAGAAGCGCAATTCAGCTATTAAACAAAAAACCCGGCTATTAAACCGGGTTCCTTTTAAAAACTTACCTGTGATAGTTCCCTTCCTACCTCACGGACACCATTCAGAATCTTCTGAACCTGCTTTTCAGATGGTTTCTTTTTGCCGGTCACATACTGACTTAACAAAGTTTTATTCATTCCTACCTTTTTTGATAAGGCAGCTGCATTAATGACGGGATAAAGTTTAAAGAAAGAGGAAAGATCAACTATAAAAACCAGCTGATCCATGGTGAATTCTTTGCCCTTATCTTCATGATAAAAGTTCAGGCCATATAAGACTTCATTCTTAATTTCCTCAATGCTATCACCACCAACGGCAACAGGATATTCTTCAGTATATGCACTATATCCGGTTGATGTTTTTTCAATCACTACATTTACTTTTTCCTTTTTCATATTTTACGATTTAAAGTTTAACGGTTAAGGGTATGAAAAGCAGGACTATTTAAGCCCTGCATCTTTAAGAATTTTGTTACAAGTTCCGGTGGCTACTTCCTGACTACCATGGAAAGCAAAGTTGACCTCACCTTCCTTAATCGGGTGCCTTAAAATTTTATGGCTTCCTTTACCTTCCCGGTAAACGTACCAACCATCCTTTTTTAACTTCTTAAATAATTCGCTGCTTTTCATATTCTAAAGGTATACAAATGTATACTTAGTTCCAAGTGTTTTGGTAAATAAATGTTTACTTTTTATCTAATCGTTTATTGAAGGGAAACCGGAACTGAATGGGCCTATTTGATAAACTCTTTAACAGCACAAAAAACTTTACAGTATATCATCCGAACTTGAATTTTAATGACCAGGTGAATCAGGATTTTGATGTGAACACAGGGATTCTTAGCACCCTTCTTAGCTGCCATAAAATCTTAAGTGAAGCAGTGGCAAAGCTGCCTATTGAGATATACAAAACTACTGATGAAGCTGGTAAGCTGAAGGATAAAGCACATATCCTTTACCGGCTGATACATGACAGCCCTAACAACTATCAAACCAGCACACAATTCTTCAAAACTTTAGAGTACCACCGGAACCACTATGGTGATGCATTTGCAAAGATTCACCGCAAAAACGGTAAGCCTTCCAGCTTTGAAATAATTCACCCTACAGAGATCAAAGGATATAAGCTTCAGGGCGGTCAGCTTTACTTCTACAGGGTAGACCAGGACGGAGTTGAAGAAGTTCTGAATAATGATAATGTACTTCACTTTGCCTTCCTCAGTGAAAACGGGATCATGGGAATCAAACCCACGGAAGCGCTTTATTCTGAACTGAATAATATCTACCAGGGGAAAAGCACCTTAAACAATGCTTACAGGAATAATCTGAATGTAAATAAGGCCATTGAAACCAGTGTCAGCAACTTCGGAGCCAAGGGTGTGGAAGAGTCAATCAGCAAATTAAAGGAAGATTATCAGGGTTCAGTGAATGCTGGTAAGGTTCCGTTCCTTCCAGCTGGCTTCAAAATTGTAACCATCCCTCAGAGCAGCTTTCAGGATGCTCAGGTGTTGGAATCTATGCGCTTCAGCAAAGCAGATATATATGAATTCTATGGGATTCCAGTCCCTGAAAAGAAAGCATTCAATTCAATTGAACAGGAAACACTGAATTTTAAAACAAACACCCTTCAGCCTATTGCACGGATGTACCGGCAGGAACTGGAAAAGAAGCTTTTAACAGATCAGGATATTGCTGAAAGTGTATCAATAGAATTTAACCTTAATGCACTTGTGGAGGTGGACCAGAACACACGGATCAACAACCTTAAAACCCTTCATTCCATGGGTGTGGTCACTGCAAATGCTATCGCTAAACTGGAAGGCTTTGAAACTTTTGAAGGTGGTGATTATCATTATATGCAAATGCAATATCAGCCTTTAGAACTTCAGGGAAAACCAACTGAAGAAAATCAGCCTATCATGGAAGTGTCATCTGAGATTGAAGGGGATGAAATTGAAACCCCTGTGGATGTAGAGGCACAGGCGAAAGCAGCCCTTAAAGGATCAGTTGGTGGTGTGCAGGGAATCTTATCTATTCAGCAACAAGTGTCACAGGGTATTACCTCTTATGAATCAGCGCTTGCAATTCTTGAATTAATCTACGGGATTAATCCAGAAAATGGTAAGAAGATACTAGGGGAAGAGATTAAACAGGAAGAAGAATGAAAGAGAAAAGAATATTAATAGGTGCTGAGTTTAACACCAGGGCTTTAAAAGACGAAGCAGGGAATAAAATTATAGAAGGTTATGCAGCTGTCTTTAACCACAGAAGTAAGCTGCTGTTTGAGAACGGAAAGCTGTTTTATGAGGTGATTGAACGGGGTGCTTTTGATGATGTACTGAAGGCTGAAGATTTAGATGTGGTCTTTACTTATCAGCACAACCGGAACGAACCTTTAAGCAGGCTGAACCGGTCCAAAGGTGTGGAAACATTGACCCTTTCAACTGATGAAAAAGGGCTGTTCTTCAGGGCAATTCTGAATGATACCACCACCGCGAATGATACTTATAAAAGGATTGATTCAGGGGAGGTCTTTGAATGTAGTTTTGTCTTTACAGTGACAAAGGAACATGAACGCTGGGAGCGTGATGAAGAGGGGAATAACATCCGTTACATTAGCAAAATTAATTCCCTTCATGATGTAGCTGCTGTGGTGGATGGTGCTTATTCCAGTACTGATATAGCTGTTGCACAACGGTCTTTTGAAGAGTTTCAGGAGCAGGGACAACCGGTGGTGGAAGAAGTGCCTGACACCTATTTTGATCAGCTGAAGATTGAGATTTTAAAGCTTAGTTAAGAATCGTTTATTCCTGTATAAAAGCAAAAGAAGCATGAATAAAAGAGTAAACGAGCTTAAAGAACAAAGAGCAAATAAAATTAAAGAATTGACTTCCATAACCGAAAAAGCAGAGCAGGAAAAGAGATTCAAAAACCCTGAAGAGCTTGAAAAGTGGGATGCAATTAAGCAGCTGATTGAAGAACTGGATGCTGAAATTTCTACTGTAGAAGAGGAAGAAAGATTCAACCTGACCTTACTGAAAGGCGATATGAAAAAAGAAGTGGAAACAAAAGAACAAAAGGAAGTACGTAAGTACGATATTTCAAAAGCGGTTTCAGGATTCCTGAATGGAAAACTGGAAGGCTTTGAAGCTGAGATGCACCAGGAAGGCGTTAATCAAATGCGTTCCCATGGTCACACAGCATCAGGTTTAGTGATTCCTGAGCAGGTTAAGCGTAGTTTTACAGCTGCCGGTCAGAGTGGTCACATTCAGCAGTTATCTGAATTAAGCGGTGCTGCTGTTGAAGGTGGAATCCTGGAAAAATTAGGGGTAACTGTTTATAATAATGCATCTGCTAATATCGCGTTGAACTTCTCAAAAGGTCTGAATGCAGGAATTTATGAAGAGGGTGTTGCAGTAAGTGAATCTACTTATGCAGAGAAAACAGCCGTACTTTCTGCTAAGAGAATACAGGGTTGGAAGAACTTCAGCCGTTCATATCTGGCACAAACTGCTACAATGCCTGACTTCTTAGCTCAGATGGAAAGAGCAATTGAAAAAGCGGTATCTGAAGACATTATTAAGAAAATTGTTGGAGATTCTTATATGACCTTAACCGGACGTGATGAAGCTGCTGCCGGGGCTGTATTGGTGTGGAAAGATTTAATGAAACTGAAGGCCGGGGTTGAAGTTGATGATATCGTGAACGGTCGCTTTATCGCTGGTAAAGAACTTTACAATGAACTGAAGTCTATCAGTAAGGACACTGGAAGCGGAAGGTTTATCCTGGAAGGTGATGTAATCGATGGTGATCAGGCGGTGAATGGTGGTACAAAGGTTCCATTCGTACCTGCAACAACTGGTACTACTCCAACAGCTGCAAAATATAAACTGATTTACGGTGATTTTAAAGAAGCTTATGCAGCTTACTTCTCAGGTGCAACTGAAATTCTTATGGACCCTTTCACTGCATCTAACTCAGGTAACATTAAAGTCACTTTCCTCAGAATGGGATCAACTGCTGTGAATCCTTACGCTTTCCGTTCAATCCAGAACGTGAACTTGTAATTAAGTAATAAGTAATTTGTTTTTAAAGGGACTGCCGTGATGGTGGTCCTTTTTTTATGTATCGTTTATTAAGGCATGAGAACAAAGGTAATAAGCAGGACTTTTAACCATATCACCCTTCAGGAGATAAAGCACCAGACAAAGGTTTCTGAAGCTTACACGGCTGATGATATTGAATTAAATAACCTTCTGAAGGTAGCCACAGATATGGCCGGGAATTACATTGAAAATGTTATTGCCCTCACCTCTTTTGAAACTAAGACAGGGGAATTCTCAGGTACAAAGATCACTATTAACAGAGGTCACTTTTATGGAATTGACTCTATCACTTATACGGACCGTTACAACCAGACAATTACTGTAACAGCCTTTGAAGTAGAAGCGGAAGATCGTCAGTTCACCATCACTTTTGATAGCTGGATTGATGCCACTGAAATGACTATTAATTTTAAGTGTGGCTTTGATGCTTTAACCATTCCACCGGTAGTAAAGCAAGCGATTTTAATTAAGCTGACGGACTTATATGATATAGAAAGAGCATCATATACATCCGGATCATTCCAGCTGAATAAAGCCTTTGAAAACCTCTTAAATTATCATAAGCGGATAAATATATTCTGATGCTGGCATACAAACTTAAATATAAAATAGAGGTCTGGGAGAAGGTAAAAACTAAAAATTCCATAGGTTCCACCACGGAATCTGAAGTGTTGGTTGCTGCCGTGAGTGCTGATGTACAGACCACCATGGGAAAGGTGGCCACTAATGATGACAGGGTTCTTTTTACCACTGAATCTACCTTCATTATTAGGAATTATCCGCTTGTTACTTACAATCACTTTATCAGGTTCAATGGGGATGATTACAGGATTTTAGGGATACAGCCTTTGCCTGATGGAACCGGCCAGATAATTAAGGGGGTGCGGAATGAGTAAGAAGGAATCAGGTTTTGAACTTGAAGGATTCAGGGAGGTGGATGATATGATGAAGCAGCTACCCATGGAATTCCAGGCAGAGATATTGTACAAGCTTAACCGGAAAGCTGCTAACATAGTGAAGAAGGAAATGCAAGCAAATGCACCTGATTCAGAAGGGGATCATATCCGGGAATCTATCATGATCAAAAGGGACCCTGAAGATATGACTGGGGTAACGGTTGGCGTGACTAGTAAGAAGGGATGGATGGTACGCTTCCTGGAATATGGCACTAAGAAGAGAGAAACCAGAAAAGGGGCTGACAGGGGGGCAATTACACAGCCTGATCCGTTCGTGCGGGAGTCCATTGACAATACCATTGATGAGGTAATACAGATGTTCAATACCAATTATCTGAAGCTGGTAAAAAGGGTGGTTAAGAAGTATAATAAGACATTCAGAAAATAATGATACAACTAACAGAAGAAATATATGCTTTGCTTTCAGGGGTGGGGAACACTCACTTTAATATTATAGACACTGATGTTGATTCGACACAACTTCAGATAGTTTATGAACTGAATGAAGCCGGGAGCAACAATACTTTAGATACTAAGGATTATGCGAATGATGTTGCTTTAATAATTAAGCTTCTGCATCCTGATTCATTATCTTTAATGGGTTATAATGCACAGGTTAAGGACTTGTTTTTGAACCATCCGTGGGAACATTGCCGGGATATTCACTATTCAGGATCGGTTCCCATCTTTCCTGATCCTGATCTGGGAGTGCAGCAAAGCACCTTAAAATTCACCCTTTACAGTGATGGAAGCAAGGCCGGTTTATGGGCGTATATAAAAGCAACTTTAGAAGCATTCAAAGAGCGACTTTCTCAATACTATACTAAGCAGGAAGTTCATGACTATGTTGCTACTAATGCACCGGCTCCTGATCTTACCGGCTACGCTACTGAAACCTATGTGCAGAATGCTGTTCCTGATAACACTGATGGATTAGCAGAAGGTACGACCAACCAATATTTCACAGAAGAACGGTCTGTTCTTAGCAAGCTTTCCGGCTATGTAAAGCAAGCTACCACAAGGGCGATTGCTGCAACTGATAGTGTAAGGATGGCTTTGGGGATATTGGAAAATAAGATTGATTCCCATAATCACGATACTGATTATTCGAGCATTAACCACAGCCATACAGCAGCAGAAATAGGGGCTGAACCTGCTTTTACTACGCTTGATGATAGTAAACTCAGTGGGAATGTAGCGAAGAGGAATGAGGACAATGAATTTCACGGAAGCACATTTGTTCCAAACCCTAATGCAATAACAACCCGGTACCCCGCAAACTGGTCAACTAATGATTACGACAGTTCATTAACACAACAGCCCTTTGGAAATATATGGCATGACCTCTTTGCTTTTACTCGTTTTGTTGATGTTACTTATGAAACATTTGACGGTACCACTTGGACAGCTGCACCAGTTGATAAGTATCTTTTTTCTCAAAAGAACGATGGAAGAATAGAGGTTGTAGATGCAGCTTTAACACGAAAAGCTGGAAGGTGGACTTTTAATGGTTCAGGACAGTTAAATTACTCAAATGGAATGTGGCTGGTAATTGGTCACGCATGGACACCTGCACACGAGCAAGAAGTGACGTTTGAAAGTTCCACTGATGGGATAACATGGGTGGTGAAACATGAATCCATAAACGGTTATTCGGGCGATTTAGGCTTCTATCGCTTGTTTAATTATGGGGAACACTCCTATTACAGGGTAACAATTAAGCATGTTTCGGGGGCTGGAATATCTATAAATCAAATAAGGTTACTATCAGCAAGGCCGGGCGATCAGGGTAAAGGAAGCCAACATGAATTTCCATATAAATGGAATGAAGATTTAAGAATGTTTATAGAGTCAGCACAGTTTAACGGTAGAGTTTTAGTAAATAAATCATTCGACAACGGGCAAGCCCTTCAGGTAAACGGGGCACTTCATCTTTCAACTAATCCCCTTCCTTCAACTCCCGTTGATGGTAACATTGAAACAGATGGAACAAACCTTTATTTCACTGCAAACGGAGTGAGGAAGCAGATACAATTAATTTAAGCGATAAAAATATAACGATGTATAAAATAGTACCCTTTCAAATAGCAGCAGCAGGAACAGCAACGCACTTAAATGTTTCCTGTCTGCCTTTCAATATGAGCGACAAAACCGCTTCCTTCTATTATGAATTAATAGAGCAAAAGCAGGTGGAAACAGAACAAGGATTAAGCACCACAGAAAGCCGGGTATTACTTCAGGGTAATAAGGTAATGCCACAGGAAAAGTATCAGGAATGGGGAGTTGACAATATGTATTGTGTGAACTGGCTATGTGCTGAATTAGGGGTTCAGATAGATGCTTCAGTTTTGATCTAACCACCACTTCAGGAGCCGTTTCCGGAATCGTTTATTGATATGTAAACAGGGAAAAATGGCTAACGAAGTATTAAGCAAAGAATTATTTATAGTGGTGGGCGGTAAGACAGTTGCACGGGCGACTTCTTATTCCTTTGACGTATCACAGGACGTTATTGACACGACCACCATCCATAACACAGGGTACAAAGAAGGTATTGCTGGGGACTTATCATGGAACGTCAGCTGTGATGGTTTAGTAACTAGGGGAACAGTGACGGGGGAATCATCTTATTATGATCTGCTTCAGCACATGAAGACCAACAAACAGCCGGTGGAAGTGATGCTGGAAAGTAAAACAGCAGCTGATGAATATGAAAAAGGACCGGCACTGATCACTTCTATCAGCAAATCAGGTGGAACAGGTGAAGTAGTAACTTATTCAGTAAGCTTTCAGGGAGTTGGGGCACTCACTACAGTAACAGTTCCAACACCTATATAATCAATAATTGATGGTTGAATATCTAAAATATAACAAAGAAAAACTTCCCATTAAGGTGGGATTTTATGCACTTAAACACTTTCAGAAGGAAACCGGTAAGAACATGGCTGATCTGGATGGTGATCTTACCTTCGAAGATATTGAATGTTTGTTTTATCACTCCTATGTAAACGGCTGTAAGGCTGCTGAAGGCTTTACTGTGAAGTATGGACGGGATGATATGGAAACACTTCTGGATGATCTGTATATGGATTTTATTCAGGTGATGCCGAAATTCTTTGCCACTAAAAAAAAGTAAGCGGTGAGGGTTCTGAAGCTGAGGTGGATGAATTCAATCAGCTGATCAATACCGATGTAAATTATCTGGTGGCCTACGTCACTAATTATTGTAATATATCTTTTCATGATGTGCTTCTGATGTCACCATTAGAGGCACATTTTTTTATGTACACTCAGGACCGTATCATCTTTGAGCAGCGGAAGCATGAATATGAAGTAATGAGGCTGCAAACCTTCCACATAAACAGAGCACACCAGGACTTTAAGAAGGGTCACATCAGGAAACCTTCTGACCTTATACCCATGCCCTGGGATAATGACCTTCCTGAATTTGAAATCAATCCAGAGAATTACACTGAAGATGCCTTTGCTGCCTTGGATGTGATGCTTGGGCTGAATTAATCTAATCGTTTATTAAATCGATAAACAAGGGGATATGAATAAAGAAGTGCTGGCTGACCTCACAATGAGATTGAGGGCTGAAACTGCCGAATTTAAGCAAAACATAAAGGAAGCTGGGGACAAGGTCCGTGACTTCAGTGCTAAGGCTATGAATCATTCAAAGAACGTGAAAAAGGGCTTTGGAGAGATGAAGGAAGCAGCCGGTACTATGGTTGGTGGTATTATGGAATCGATGGGCGGTATAGGTGGCCAGTTCGCTGAACTAACAGAAGCCTTTCCGCAAATGCTGGGAGGAATCAAAGGTGTTACCGGAGGTTTAAAGGGGTTCAAATTAGCCTTAGCAGGTACCGGAATCGGTTTGTTGGTGGTGGCTTTGGGTTCACTGGTGGTATACCTTACCCAAACGAAGGAAGGGACGGAGATCATCAACACTGCATTCAATACCATTGGTGCGGTGGTCACTACTTTAATTAAAAGGATTGGTTATGTAGGGGAGGCAATATGGAAGGTATTTTCAGGTGACTTTGAAGGGGCTGCAAATGCCGCAAAACAGGCTTTAGCTGGTATTGGTGAAGAACTAGTGAACAACTATAAAAACGGCAAAGCTTTAGGGGATGCTGAAAACAAGCTGGCAAGGGATAAGATCAAGTTCCTGGCTAAGGAAAAGGAAATGCTGGCAGAGGTTGAGAAGCTTAAAACCGAGTTTGAAAAGGAAGATGTTTATTCAGAAAAGGAACGGCTAGCCTTCATGAACAAAGCCCTTGCACTAGAAAAGAAGAGGGCTGAGGAAAAGAAGGCATTAGCAAAAGAAGAACTGAGGATTCAGAACCAGAAGAATAAAATGGCTGGGGGTGAAGAGAGAATTACTAACGCTGAACTTCAGAAGACTTATGAGCTAAAGGCAGCGGTTGCAGAGGTAGAAGAGGAAACACAGGGTAAAATGGCTGAACTTCTGACCATGCAGCTGGAAATGAATAAAAGCCTTCGGGAACAGGATGCAGCCAGAAAGCAGGAGTTAGCCGATATAAGAGAGATCCAAGCCTTAAGAGCAAAGCCACTGCCGGACAATGTGCAGAGCGTTGGTATATCTGCCGATTTTGGGAGCGTGGATGTTCCTGATCTGGCTGGTACGGTGGATGTAAAGCCAATGACACAGGACTTCACAGAGTTAAAAGCAGTGCTTCAGGAAACAGGAACCAGTTTTGCCGGTCTTCAAACCTTTATGACGGGGCTTAATATGCTTCCTATGTCGGAGCAGGTAGGAGTATTAAAAAGCAAACTTGATGAATTAATTCCCACTTTCAGCAGTATATCAGAGGCTATGACAGCCAGTTTTCAGCAGTTTGGTGATACTCTTTTAAATGCAGCCGTACAAGGTGGTGCAAGCTTAAAAGACCTGGCAGCAACTGCAAAAGAAGCAGCCCATGGAATTATCCGTTCCCTAATTGCTCAGGGTGTGGCAGCATTAGTTAAGGGGGCTTTGGTGAATGCTTCATTTTTGGGGCCGGTAGGTTTAGCACTAGCTGCACCTATGGCAGCAGCTGCCGGATCACTTGCAACAGCTGCTTTCAGTTCAGCAATACCAGCATTTGCAAACGGTGGTACCATGCAGGAACAAGGTCTGGCAATGGTTGGGGAACGTGGTCCTGAGCTTGTAAACCTTCCACAGGGGGCGAATGTAACAAGAGCTAACAAAACTGAACAGCTGCTGAGTCAGGCAAATAACATTCATGTGACAATTGAGAGTATAACCAGGGGTGAAGACCTGCATCATATAGTTAAGGAAGTACAGAGAAGACAGGGTAATAATTTCTAATGGCATACGGGGTAAAATACAGAGCAGAATATAAAAACACCAATGGTGATACAATTACCATTAATATTAAGCGGAACGGGTGGACGGGAGCCGTGACAGTAATTGAAAACATTAAGGATTTTGCTGTTATAAAATACCGCCCTTCTGAAGATGAAGTGGTGGTTGGTTCTGAACTTTCCTTCAGTTTCCTTACAAAAGATAAAGCACCTTTTCAGGAACTGCTGACAGCTGAATACAAAGATTTTCAGGTGGAATTTCAGGTGAATCTTCTGAAGCAGTGGGAAGGCTGGCTGATTATTGACAACATCACTACCAGTTATTTTGATTCAGTCTTTACCTTTAGTCTAAGCTTTACTGATGCGCTGGCTACTTTGGACCGGTTCACCATCACCAATGATGCCGGTGGTGAGATATCAGGGGTTAATTCCCTTCTGTGGTATGTGAAAAACAGCATAAAGTTTAATGAACTGCCTTTGAGTTTCGGGATCATCCTGAATACTAAGGAAGTGAATACCATGACTTTAAGCACTGATAATGCACTGTTTAAAGGGCAGCTTCCAGCCGATAGGTTCAAAGAAGTAAAGGATGGGAAGAAGGAAATCTTCAATGCTAAACAGGTGCTGAACTATGTGCTGAAAGACTTTAACTGTCAGATTTATCAGGCAGCTGGAAGGTACTGGATAGTGAATAATTTAGAGGTGGGTTCAACCATTTATTACCATAATTTCAGCGACCTTTTGCAGACCGGTACGGCCACTAATATGGTGGGTTCAGATATTACAGGGAAAAGGTTCGACCGTTCCAATGAGCTTACAAAAAAGAGGCCGTTAAAAACTGCATCCACTACCTACAGGAATAAACATATCCCTTCAAACCTTATTCCAAACGGTGACTTCTCCACCACGGATGTTACCTTTTATAATGAAGGGGATGATCCGCTGACAGTCAACAGTCAGAACATATCCGTTCAGGGTGGTGAACTGGAATTATTCACTTCCGGTAACAACTTAGCTCAAACCTCTTTTTTTACTGATGATATTGCTATTGAAAGAAAGACAGATGGTGACCTTATAGAAGTTCAGTTTGACTTTTATTTAAAGAACATCATTTATGCCGTGGCCGGAACCACCAGTGATGGAACTGCCGGACAGTTTGACAGGCAACCGAGCTTAGAAGTACATCTGAAGAGGCCGGACGGGACCACAACAATGAAGGGCTTTAATAACCTACTGACCACCACCAAAGCAACCTTTAAAGAGTCATTCCAGAACACCGGCTCAGGAACTAACTATGTTGTTACCTTTAAAGTAATGGCAGGGCTGGAAGGGGAATTCAATGAAGTTACCTTCCGGATTGATAACTTTTCAGTGATACCTGTTATTCCTGAATCAGAGGGTTCAAATGTTTCTTATGACAGGTTCTTTTCAGTAACTAATACCGCAAATTCTGCCATTGATAAAGCAGAAGATGAAATCCTTATTGGTGATGGAATCCAGCTGAATGATGTAGGGAATATAAGAGTTGGTTCCGTGCTGACAAACAAGTGGAACAGCTTCGGAAAGACTGAAGGCACCAGCTTACAATATTTGTATCTGATCAATAAACTGAGGCTGAACCAGAAGTTCCGGAATAATATCCGCTTAAGGGTGATAGATGATTCCTTTCAGCAGATAGGCTTTAACCAACATATCCGGTTTGATGGTAAGACTTATATAATATCTGAATATACTCTTCAGTACGGGAGTACTCACAATGCTTATGATTTTACCCTTTTAGAGCTTCCTGAAACAGATATTACCACTCAAACAGGGATGGTTCAGCTGAATACTTCAGGAGGTAATAAACCGGCTCAAAATAATTCAGTCACTTATGATGAAACTGATCCCACAGTTCCGGATGTCGTGAAGGCAATAACAGCCACAGACATAAGCAACTGGAACGGGAAGAGCCGGACACTAGAAGAAACATTAACAGCCGGTAACACCACCACCAAAAGTCTAATTTTAAAGAATGCAACCGGCCAACAGTATGAATTAAAAGTAAGTGATGCCGGTCACTTGGTTTTTAGCGGTGGAGTGGACCAAAATGTCCATTTTAGCGGTGATGCAGTAGCATTTAGTAGTGCAGCACCACCAGTTGCAAGCTGGTTTGATAACCTACAGAAAGCAAGTACAACAGTATACGGGGTGATTAAAGTAGGCAACGGGTTAAGTATTACAGCAGATGGTATTTTAAGTGCTAATGCCCAACAATATACCCTACCTACTGCAAGTGCTACAGTGTTGGGTGGTGTTAAAATAGGTTCGGGAATAAATATTACTACTGATGGAACCATATCAGCAGACATTCCATCTGGTGTTTGGACTACTTCAAACTTAAAAGTTGATAATCTGATAGAAGCAGCAACAGGATATTCCTACGTTGAAAATACAGACCTGAATAATTTAAAATCGGGTTTTCAATATGCAAATTCAAATGCATTAAATAAGCCTTATAATGGCAATATTTTTACAAACCGACTAGAAGCGAACTACGGAGCGCAAATATTTTTAAGTAATTCAGGGCATGATTTTAAAGTGCGTGGTTTAGAGGGTGGTGCATGGTCAGGATGGAATACCGTTTGGCATTCTGGAAATTTAAATGTTTCGAATGGCACTAATAATGCTCTTAATATTAATAGTTTAACAGGTTCTATGTTAATAGGTGCATTAAATGCATCATGGTGTCATTTTCAGACAGACAGACCTGCTTTCCATTTCAATAAAAACGTTCATGTACAGGGTGAAATATACGCAGGTTCATCATATAATGATATTGTATGGCACTCAGGGCAAACGGGAATTAGTAATAATGCAAAGATATATCCATCATCTACTAATAGAAGAAGTACAGGAATGTACGGGGTGTATGATCCTTACAAAATAGGTCATGTGTGGAGTATGGGGACAGCCTATAAAATTGCTGATGATGGTTCTACTTTCGGGAATTTGTATGGTATTGCATATAAACACACATATAATACAACGGGCGGTGACATGGCTGGGAGTCATCAAATAGTATTTTGTGGTAATGGTATTGCAGGTGCATCAATAGGTTTTTCAACTGGTAATATATGGGCAAGAAATACAATTACAGCAGGGGGAGACATTACAGCATATTCAGACATTACAGCATATTCAGATGGAAGAATAAAAACGGATGTTTCCACCATTAAAAATGCTTCTGAGATAGTAAAAAATCTACGTGGTGTAAGGTATAAAAGAACAGATATTGAAGATAAGGAACGTGTACACGTTGGGGTAATTGCTCAGGAGGTAAATGAAGTGCTTCCAGAGGTGGTTAATTATAACGAAGAAACAGACCGTTATTCAGTTAATTACGGTGCTATGGCCGGTCTGTTTATTGAGGCAATCAAAGAGTTAGAAACAAAGATTGAAGAACTGGAAAGGAGAAATAAATAATGGCAACATATCCAACACCGTACGGAACACCTAAAATTACTCAACAAAACTGCACACATAGAGAAATATATTTTGAATTATACGGTGCAGAAAGAACGGGTTCTACTTCTCAAAAAGCTTTAATAGATGAAGGAAGGAGAATAAGACCATACCTGATGGACAGTACTGGTTACCATTTAGGGCAGTTCGTGGGCTTTAAAAAGAATCTCTCTTATTTCTCCCTTAATACTACCTTAACCAGTGTGGATGTATACAGAAACAGTTCTTTAATTCAGGATAATTTAACTGATTCGATGATCTGGTATGATTACGAAAGTAACCCTAATGGCTACACAATACAGATAAGGAAAGCAGATGGAACATTATTTACTGCTGGTGATAATTATAATTTAACAGTAGATAGGGTAAACGCTGATACTCCAACAGCTAACAGTGAGCAGATACTTAGTATATTAGATTATGCCTCTCAGAGTTTTACCCTTAAAAATGATAGTTTAGATACTACTAATTACAGTTACAATATTTCGCTGATGTTGGGTGATGCTGTTTTTGGTGATTGTATTGGTTCATCCAAAGTGAACGGCTCACTGAAAACCACTTATAACGGGACATTTACCCTATCAAGTGCGGAGGCTGTTCTTTTCTCTACAGATGCAAATGAAACGATGTATCTGGAAGGTGGATTAACATCTGGTGCAAAGGTAGAACTTTACACCCGGACCAAAGGAACTTCTAACGCTTGGGCTTTAACTAAAACAATTACCAGCTATGCAGGTGAAGCACTGGTTAATGATTTTAATGTGAATGATTATAAAGTGATTGTCGGTGGGGGTACTTTATAAGCTGTCGTTTATTAAGTAAAACTATGGTATATATTTTATTGACAGTACTCTTTGCCGGAATCACTTTCCTGCTTTACAAGAGATTAACAGCACCTGAAAGAAAGAAGGGTTCAGGTGGGTCACCGGCTTATGAAGACAGAATCAAAGAGGACGGAAGGAAAGATCATCTGCAAGGGGAATGAAGAAGTTATTAAGCACCTGGAAGGAATCTTTTCAGGGGGTGGATGGGAAGCTTTCCAGCAGGAAACTTTCAGCCTTCCTTCACTATGTCCTGATGACAGTAAGCACCTTTGTCCTTTGGTATAAGACAGCTGAAGGAATGGTACTTCTTTACTGTTTATTGGCGCATGGTGGCTTTGCATTGTTATTGCTGGGGATAGTTACCATTCAGCACATAGTAAGTCTTTTGAAAGCGAATAAAGGGGTATGAGTACAAAGGACATAAGCAGCTTCCAGAAAAATATAATTGGCTGGATAGGTATAAGTATTACCCTGATAGCTGGGTTAATTTCCATGCACTCGCGCATAAGTGAAAACTCACTGAGGATTCAGAAGAACGAACAAGTAATTGAAGCACTTCAGAAGGATAACCGGAAAATTTTTGAACTTATGAACCAGATGCGCCTGGAGAACCTTCAAAACTTCACTGATATCAAACTTCAGTTAAAAGATAAGGCAGATAAGAAAGACTGAACTGAAAAATGAAGTTAACACCTGAAGGAATAGAATTGATTAAGGAGCATGAAAGCTTACGTTTAAGGGCTTATTTGTGCCCTGGGGAAGTCTGGACCATAGGGTACGGAAACACCTATTACAGGGACGGAAAGCAGGTAAGGAAAGGGGATGTTATCAGTAGGCAGGAAGCGGAAGAACTATTTGATTATGTAGTGAATGAATTTGCTACTGAGGTAAAGGAATTAATTCAGGTGCCTCTTACAGATAACCAGTTCAGTGCTTTGGTTTCCTTCAGCTATAATATAGGAATAGGAGCCTTCAGCAACAGCACCCTTCTGAAGAAGCTGAATGCAGGTAATAATTATGCAGCTGGAAAGGAGTTCCGGAGGTGGGTGTATGATAAAGGGGAAGTACTACCTGGATTAGTGAAAAGGAGAAAAGAGGAAGAGGCTTTGTTTTTCAGTTACACCCCTTTGAAGGTTCCGGACTGCCTTCCTGATTAATAAAAAACATTCACTTATGTTGACACTCAGTAAAGCATAAGCCTGAAGGTAATTTCATTTGAAGGTTCCCAGCTGCTTACTCCTTCCCTTAAAAAGAAAAAAAAGATTCAGAAATGTTATTCATCAGTAGAGCTTCCCACTGGAAGAAGTTCATTTGAAGGTTATCATCTGCTGACACTTTTCACTCATAAAAATCTATCATTTATAAGTAACAGAAAAAGTCTATCATGAACGATAAGTATATAATATATTACTGTTCGTGATAGAGTCTTAATTTATGGGTTTACTTCTTCTTCAGCTGTTTTCCTTCCAATTGTTCCACTGAGACTTAAACCTTCCTGAGAGTCAACATAAATGAATGTTTTTTATTTAGGGGTTGGGGTAATGGGTTCAGCTGAGAGGGAAAAAGAATACCTTCAGTAAGCGGAAAACAAAGGAGAGCACCAGCCCGATAATCAGCACCCACACCAGAAAGCTGAAGTGGTCAGATAGTTTTTCAAAGAAACCTTTTTCTTCTTCCACCACCACCTTCCTGTCATTCGTGATGATAGTAGTGGTATCAGCTACAATAATTTCCTTTTCAATAGCCGGTACCTGAACAGAAGCATGAAGTTCCCTTCCCTTCAGCTGGTGGGTGATGCTGATCCCTGTCTTCTTATCTACATGTGTAACAGGGTGGCCGTTCATTAATTCTTCCAGGTGCAAGGTATCAAAGGCTGTTCTTTCACCTATAGAAAGCTTATATGACCGCTGTCTGACGCTGACTTCCTTCAGTTGGGTACTTACATCACTTATTGGTTTTGATACCTTACATCCGCTAAAAATGATTGCTGAGAGGGTAATTAATATTAGTTGCTTCATACCTGAATAAACGGTTCATCAATTTTTATATCCAAGTGGTGCTTTAAACTAATCTAAAGGAAAGGTAAAACTGAAATTCCGGTAAGTGAGGGAAGAAAAGGGTACTTTTTAAAGTAGTTTAATTCGGTTAGTGTATTATTGGTAAAGTTATAAATGAAGGGGTGTGTAAATATATTATATGCCTGTTTGGTGGCGATAAAGTTCAATTATTAACTTACCTGATATTGCTTCCCTTCCAGCTTCCCGGTACCTTTGGGTTGAAAGTTGAGAACATAAAACTTTTCAGAAGAACCTTGTGACCTTTTTGAATGAATTAAGTCTTTATGAGCTCAGTTTAAAAATCATAAACCAAAAACAACAAAGTTACTTATGAGAAGAGAAAAATTGAAACAAATAGGGGGTGCCTATCATGCAATAGGTGCATATGGGAATCAAAAATTCGCTGAAGCTCTTTTACACTATTTAGAACAAACATATTATGTAAGCGGAAAGGCACTTATCGGGGGTATGATTATACTTGATGATTACTTGCTAAAGGACCTTGACTTTTTTCTTCAATTCCAGGGTGTAAGAGTGGAAAAAGAAATTGATGAGATATTAGTTATCCCTTATTCAGCTGTTAACCAAATGCTTATAAAGTTAGATTTGAATTGAAAGGTTAAATTTATCCCAACCGGCCTGGACTCTTAACAGGGTTCGGGCTTTCTTTTTTGCTGTCGTTTATTCCGGTATATGGCAAAGAAGAGAATCAATTCAAAAAATAAAGGCAGTGCTTACGAGAGAAAAATTATAAATGAACTGAAGGAATGGTTTCCGGATGCTGTAAGCTCCAGAAGTGAAAGCAGAAGTCTGGATAATCAGAAGGTGGATGTTTGCTATACAGACCCTCTCCAAGTCCAATGTAAAGCCGTTGAAAAAAGTCTTGATGTACATTCAATACTGAATTCCATGCCGGTGAACGGAATGATGAACCTAGTTTTCCATAAGCGGAACAATCAGGGGTGTATAGTAGCGATGAAGAAAGAAGATTTTTATCAGCTGTTAGAAGGTATGATGCACACTAAAACCAAGAAATAAGTTACCGGTCCAGGAGTTCGCGGCTTTTATAGTTGCATTATTCTAATATGTAACTCACTAAAAATGTATACGAAAAGGGGGAAATCGTATACGAAAAACAGCCAAAAATCGTATACAAAAAATAAAAAACCCCCTTAGCGTAATGTTAAGAGGGTTTTGTTCGTATACTTCGTGATCCCATCAGGACTCGAACCTGAAACCTACTGCTTAGAAGGCAGTTGCTCTATCCAGTTGAGCTATGAGACCAATTTT
>NZ_ANNU01000040.1 GCF_000346615.1 Nafulsella turpanensis ZLM-10 | reverse complement strand
CGTGATCCCATCAGGACTCGAACCTGAAACCTACTGCTTAGAAGGCAGTTGCTCTATCCAGTTGAGCTATGAGACCAATTTTTATTATTCCTAAAGCCTATTGCTTAAAAGGCAGTTGCTCTATGCAGTCGGGACGCGTAGTCCGGGGCGCGTAGCCTGTGCTATGAGGCCCTCTGCTTCAGCGAAGCTTTTCTCATTATAATAGTGCCGGTGGGCCATTCTTTAAATGAGAGTGCAAATAAAGTAAAAAACAGAGGTTTATGCAAGTCACACCTATTAAAATAAATTAGCTAACAGCCCTCCGGTAAATTCTAATAATAAAGAGACTCCCTGGGGAGTAGGTTATGAGCCTTAGTCTCAGGTGAAACTAATTTAATAGTCGCTTTGCTACGTTTAAAATAAAGGTGATTTAGTTATCCTCCTTATTTCACGTCAGGAGAAAAGCAAGCCTGGGGTAATGCATAAGTTCCTTTGGCTTTAAATTCGGCCATTCCTTAAGTTGGTAGGTAATGAGTCAAATTCTTCCAAACAATAAAGAATTGCCGTTGCACTGCAACAAAATATCTCATGAGTCCAACTAAAGGAGGTTTTGGAAATAAGCTACCTGGCGTTTTTTTGCAATAAGTATTTTCTTATTACATCCCTATACACAATCTTCTCTCCCGGCGTATTAACGGTAGGCTATAAGAAGGTAGCTAATGTATAGTTTTGCAGGAGAGAATTAACAAGTATGGGAGTTGAGTTTGCAAATGAGGATCATCGGCCGGAAGAAAGGCTCCTGAAGTGGGAAGAGCCAGAGCAGGTGGAAAAGCCCGGTGAAAATTCGTTGCTGCGGTTAGAGAAAGGATTGGCCAGCAGTTTTTGTCCTTCCTTAACTACTTCAAGTTTTCTTTATCAAAAGAAAGTGTTACTGGTGGACGATAACCGGGTAAATCAGCTCGTAACAAGCAAGATGCTGGAGAAGTGGGGCTTGCAGGTGGAAATAGCCGGAGACGGGAAAGAAGGTGTAAAAAAGGCGGCGGAAAAGGATTTTGATATTATCCTGATGGATTTGCAGATGCCGGGAATGGATGGTTTCGAGGCCACCAGACAAATAAGGAGCCTCAGTAGCCACAACGGTAAGGTTCCTGTCATGGCCCTCACTGCCTCCGCTATTTTGTCACTTCAGCCAGAGATACAGAATTGTAATATAAACGATTGCCTGATGAAACCTTTTAAACCGGAAGATCTGTATAATCTTATATATAAAAGCCTCTGTAAAAAAGAGCAGGACCAGCCGGTGAATCCTTTACAGGAGAAAGTGGATGGTATAGTAAAAGGAGATACTGAATTTAAAAAACAACTGTTGCTGCTTTACCAACAATCGTTCAGAGAAATTTTAGACGATTTGAAGAAAGGTCAGTTGAAGGATGCTGTTTACCTGCGGGGTCTCCGCCATAAGCACAAGCCGAGCCTAAAAATGCTCGGCCTTGCAGCACTGGAATGTTCGCTGGAACAATTGCAGCAGGCGCTGGAGGCTCCGCCGGAAGATGGATTTGCTGTTGAGCAGCACTATTCGGCTATTCAGTTACATGGTGAGCAGGTGCTGGTGTATTTAGAGGCTGTTGTTTAATTTAAGATGTTAGAACTATGAGTACTTATAAATTTAAAACCAATATTAATTGCGGAAATTGTGTCGCTAAAGTAACGCCCGAGCTAAACGAACTGCAGGGCCTGGACGAGTGGAAGGTCGATACCAGCGATAAGGATAAAACCTTAACTGCCAGTGGTAAAGATCTGGATCAGGACCAGGTAATGCAGGCGGTAAAAAGGGCTGGATTTACGGCCACACCAAAGAAGGGCGGAATTTTAAATACTCTTTTCGGTAAAAAATAATCAGGCCCCGCTTAATTTATTTCTTTGCAGGATTGCTTATCTTCAGGCTAAAATGACATACAAAAATGCGTAAAAATGTTCTTTTTTTAGCCTTAGGACTCCTGCTGGCAGGGTGTCAGAGGGAACAGGAAAAGTCTCAGAGCCCTGTTGTTGAAGCGGAAGTTGCGCAGGAAAAAGAGTGGCAATCATTCGGTGCGCAGATTAATCCTGAGGGAGCCATTGAGGCAGAGCAGGTTCCGGCGCTTCTGGCGGAAAAGGATTCTGTGGAAGTAAAGCTTACGGCCAGGGCAATTAGCAGCTGTTCGAAAAAAGGCTGCTGGATGAAAGTAAATATAGGGGAAGAGGAAGTAATGCGCGTGACCTTTAAAGACTATGGCTTTTTTGTTCCTAAAGATTTGACCGGCGGGGAAGTGGTGCTTGAGGGAATACTGCAAAAGACTGTAACCGATGTGGCAACGCTCCGGCATTATGCAATGGATGAAGGCGCTTCCCCTGAAGAATTAGCCCAAATTACAGCGCCCGAAGAAGAATATAGCTTTGAAGCGACCGGCGTTTTAATCCGGTAATCCCTCTCTTATTGCCTGGAAATTTATTATATACAAACGCCACGTTCCAGAGAGAGTGTGGCGTTTTTCTTTACCTAAAGTCGAAGCACGAAGCACCGTGGACGGATGCGCTGCCGTTTTATTTCCTGCATGTGTCCACTTCAGCAGAGAGTAAATCTTATACTCTTAGAAGGCCTATTCACCATTATATGATCAAAAACTGGAATGGTAACGGCTGCTTGTTTTTCTTTTCTGCCGAAGGAGCTTTCTTAACTGACTTCCGCTCAGGGCACCAAGGCCGCCACTCAGGGCGCCGATAAGAGCGGTAAGGAGAATGAGAATAAAAGGGCTCCCCATTTGCATTAAATCAGCCACCCTGTCAGTTAAAATATAATCGGTTCGGATGCTGAAGAAGAGGGCTGCTCCCAGCCATAAAAGACCGACTCCTAAAAAGCCACTGAGAAATGCTTTAGGGCCTCCGGAGGGGATAAGTGCGGCAATAACAAAAGCACACAGAGCGGCCGTCCACCAGGGAAATACCAGTTCTGCCAGATAGGTGGAGAGGGCAATGAGTATAAGCTGTACAAGAAATTTCATGGTTCAGGATAAAGCGTTTGGGTAAAAATAATTTTGTCTTCGAAAGACTGCTGCTCATTAATGAAATAAAGAGGGTTGTATTCGCCCTTGCGCCAGCTTTCAATAAAGTTGCTGTAAAAAGGGCTGCCCGGGTTGCCCGACTGTCCGCCCGGGTATACACCAAAGGCCTGGATAGGCTGACTAAGCTCCACAACCATGCGCCAGCTGGCTCCGTGCCGGCCGCTGTTTGCATTTACGATGTCCCTGCCACCATCCACCTGTAAATCTGTTACACTGAGGGCATCCTGCTGAGAGAGGTGCTTTATGCTGCTGTTCTTAATATTGCCCCAGCTGGCTTCCTCTTCATGTTCTTCTTCCCACTTTTCTATTTCTTCCACCGCAAGGGCAAAAGAAGTGTGGAGCAGGTCGTTTAGATTTTCCTTTTCAGGCGTTAAGCGATTATCTATGAAGGGGGTAGTCGGATCTTTCTGCAGAAGGGCTACCGTAGCTCCATTATCAGGTTCAATTACCGCAACATTTAAGGAGCTGAATTCATCCCATAGTAACTCTCTGAACTTCGACCACCACGCCTCGTACAGCGCAGGCGCCTTGGCTTTTGCCAGTTGCAGGTAATCCCATTCATTCAGCATCTTAAAAGCTCTTTGCTGCTCGTTTGTAAGCGCCTCTACCTCAAGGGAGTCCAGCATCCAGGGCAGGGTTTCTTTGGCTTTCAGGTTAAAATTATCGTTCTGGAGCTGCATCATATCCTTGAGGGTGATGTGGTCCATTTTTGCCAGAATTTGATTGATACGCCGGTTCCGGTAGTGCTGGTAGTTCTGGTCGTAGGTATAATAAGGGTAGCCGCTGCCTACGGGCATTTGGTTGGCCGAGCTAACAAAGCCTCGTTTCGGATTAACAATATGGGCGTTTTGCATTTGCGGAATATAGCCCTGCCATTCATGTTCGCGCCGGCTGCCGTCCATCAGAAATTTACCCTGTTCCTTCCATTTCAGCGGAAACTTACCCTGTACCCACATGGCAATGGTTCCTGCTACAGAGGCAAAAACAAAGTTCTGCGCAGGAGCCTGGTATGGAATCAGCGCCTCTTCAAACTCTTGGTAGTTGTGGGCCCTGTTGAGTTGTAAAAATGTTTTAAGCTCGTTGCTGCCACTGTGAGCCGTCCAGCGAAGGGCATACGCCAGCTGGGCGCTGTCGCCCGGGAAAGCCTCATCATAAACGACAGGTCCATGGTGGGTGTAAATAACCGTATCGAGCTGTATCTCTTCGCCCTGCCAGAAGTTACCAGGTCTTACTTTTATTTTCTCTATTCTTTCTTCGGTTTTCAGCCATTTACCATCATATTCATATTCATCGCGCTCATCGGTTTTAAAGCGAATGGCATACCAGTCCATTACATCGCGGGTGGCATTGGTCACTCCCCAGGCTATAGAATCATTAAAGCCAATAATGATGCCCGGGGCGCCCGGTAAGCTAACACCATAGGTATTGGCATCCGGATTGGTGAGCTGCAAGGCATACCAGATAGAGGGAAGGTTCAGCTGCAGGTGTGGGTCATTGGCCAGCATAGGATTGCCACTCCTTGTTTTTTCGCCACTGACGGCCCAGTTGTTGCTGCCATTATCCTTTTCAGGTTTGGCAATGGTTTCTTTGGTAAAAAGGGAAGGGTATTTCTTTTCCGGGACTGTAACAGCTTCAGGCTTAAACTTCCACGGGGTTCCTTCAGGAATAATGGGGTCGGTATTTGGAAGCCTTTCCGGGAATAGCAGATCGAAAGTTTCTTTTCCAAATAATTTAACGATGTTGGTGTTTTCCAGGTCGTAATCACGGCCAGCCAAATCGTTGGCCATATACTTTAGCAATAAAGCCGATTTCAGGGGCGACCATTCTTCCGGCCGGTAGTCCAGCAGCTTATACTCGAAAGGAAGTTCAGCGAAATCCAGCTGGCGGATATAGTCATTGATTCCCCTGGAATAGGCGGCCAGTGCTTCTTTTACCTCCGGGTCCTGCTCCATTACCCGTAGAGAGTTCTCGGCTCCGTAGCGGAGGCCCTTCCGGCGCATCAGGCGGTCGCGCTCCAGCATACTTTCTCCGAAAATTTCTGAGAGGCGGCCGGCTGCAAAATGGGTTTGCAGCTCCATTTGCCAGAGCCGGTGCATAGCAGTAACATATCCCTGGGCATAATAGAGGTCGTGGTTGTTGGCGGCGGTAATGTGCGGAACCAGAAACTCATCGTACTGAATGCGGACCTCTTCCTGAAGACCGGGCAAAGCCAGCTTCTCCTGCAGAAAATGGTCTTCTTTTATTTTAGCATTGCGATAAAAACCGTTAAAAGGGTCGAGGAATTTCCCCAGGGGAGGAATGGTTCCTAAGCGGTTATTTAACACAATGAGAAAGATTACAGTTATGATAAAGGAAACGGAAAACTTTAGTAGCCTCATGTGGTAAAACAAATCAAAATTTAGCTGTTTCAAAATAGCAACGCCAAGGAGGCGAAACCATTGCCGGGGAGCAGGAATGAATGATATTTTTTTCCAGCCTCGCAAAAATTATAAAAAATTTACCTGCCGCCCCAGCTTTAGCTATTAAAATTTTATGCTAAAGGGGTGGCTGTTAGGCTTGATGCCTTTATTTAGGTAAATTGCTTCAAATTTAAGGAAGATAAAATCTAAAAATATAATTCTCGAAAAAGAACATGCTCGAATCGCAGGAATTAGAACACCGCTTAAAGCTGCGGATAATAAAATTATCGGATTACGAAGATATCAAAGAAATAATGAATATGGTCTATGCAAAGGTAGGAGGGGCATGGACTAAAAAAGAACTTACCAACCTGCTGAAGGTTTTCCCGGAAGGACAGATTTGTATAGAAGATCGCGGAAAACTGGTGGCGGCTGCCTTGTCGATTATTGTTGATTACTCCAAGTTTGGCGACCAGCATACTTACGATCAGATTACCAATTCGGGTAAATTCGACACCCACGATCCGGAAGGGGATACCCTGTATGGAACGGATGTTTTTGTGCATCCCGACTACCGCGGTATTCGCCTTGGCCGTCGTTTATACGATGCCCGAAAGGAGCTGTGCGAAAACCTGAACCTGCGGGCTATAATTGCAGGCGGACGTATACCAGGCTATGCCAATTATTTTAAAAAGCTTACGCCTAAGCAATATATCGAAGAGGTAAAAAAGAAAGAAGTATACGACCCGGTGCTGAGCTTTCAGCTGGCCAACGACTTTCACGTGCGCAAGGTTATGACCCGCTACATGCCTGATGATAAGGCAAGTAAGTCGTATGCCACACTGCTGGAATGGATAAACGTTTATTACGAAGAAGAAGAAAAGCTTATTGGCCGCCGGAAATCCATTGTACGGGCCGGTCTGGTGCAGTGGCAAATGCGAAGGGTTCGCTCGGTAGAGGACCTGCTGCAGCAGGTAGAATTTTTCGTCGATACCGTATCGAGCTATAATGCCGATTTTGTGCTCTTCCCGGAATTCTTTAACGCGCCGCTCATGGCCCTCTTTAATGAGGTAAGTGCGGCCGATGCCGTTCGTTTACTATCAGATTATACCGAGCAAATTCGCGACGAGATGCTGAACATGGCGGTGTCTTACAACATCAATATTATCTGCGGCTCCATGCCCGAGTATAAAGATAATAACCTCTACAATGTTAGCTACCTCTGTCGCCGCGATGGTACCATTGATTCGCAGTACAAACTGCATATTACGCCCGACGAATCGAGCTACTGGGGCTTACAGGGAGGTTACCACCTGAATGTTTTCGAAACCGATGCAGGCCGTGTGGGGGTACTCATCTGTTACGATGTGGAATTCCCGGAGCTTAGCCGCATACTGGCCGAGCAGGATATGGATATCCTTTTCGTGCCTTTCTGGACCGATACGAAGAATGCCTACCTGCGGGTAAGGCGCTGTGCCCAGGCCCGGGCCATTGAAAATGAATGCTATGTAGCCATTACAGGGAGTGTGGGTAACCTGCCGAGGGTGGAGAATATGGATATTCAGTATTCGCAGTCGGCTGTATTTTCTCCGTCTGATTTCTCCTTCCCGCACGATGCCGTCGTAGCCGAGGCCACCCCTAATACGGAAACAACGATTCTGGTCGACCTGGACCTGGACTTGCTTAAGAAACTACGCACCCAGGGCAGTGTAAGAAATCTGCAACAAAGGCGCATAGATTTGTACAATGTAAAATGGAAGCAAATCAGGAAATAAATTTAAGTTTGCAGCAGAAAAGCCACTGAATGGAATCGATACTTGAAGCTTATACCAGCACGCAAATAGACAAAGCACGAAAAGTAAAAATGATTATTTGCGATGTGGATGGGGTGCTAACGAATGGGGGAATTATTTATGACAATGCCGGTACCGAGCTGAAGATATTTAATGTGAAGGACGGGCAGGTAATGAAGATGCTTCGCCATTCCGGACTCCGGGTTGGAGCCATTACCGGGCGCTCTTCTGAAGTAGTTCGTCTAAGAATGGAAGAAATGGGCATGGACTTTCATTACCATGGAATTAAAGACAAGTACCAGCAGTACCAGGAAATTAAAAAAGAATGGGAGCTGCAGGATGAAGAAATCTCTTACCTGGGCGATGATATCATTGATATTCCGGTTCTGAAGCAGTGTGGCTTTGCCATTACCCCACAGGATGCCAAGCCCTATGTAAAAGCGTATGCTCACCTCGTTACCGAAGCCCGAGGGGGAGAAGGCGTATTTCGCGAAGCTGCCGACCTTATTCTGGCTGCTCAGGGAAAGTTTGAGCAGGCTATGTGGCAGTATCTGGAAAATTATCAGGAAAAATCCTAAACAATTCGTTCGTGAAAAGATTTGAAAAACCAGTGCATCTGGCCAAAAATATCGTGTTGGGCGATGGGAAGCTGGTGCTGCTATCCGGCCCCTGTGCGGTTGAAAGTTATGATATCTGCTACGAAACTGCTGCTACTGTAAAAGAAATTTGTCGGAAGCTGGACATCCAGTATGTATTTAAGGCCTCTTTCGATAAGGCAAACCGTACCTCGGCCGGCTCTTTTAGGGGAGTAGGCATGGATAAAGCACTGGAGACTTTGCAGCGCATAGGCAGGGAGCTTGACCTTCCGTTGATTACCGATGTGCATGAGTCCTACCAGATAGGGGAAGTGGCAGAAGTGGTAGATGTATTGCAGATACCGGCTTTCCTATGCCGCCAGACAGACCTTTTGCTGGCAGCCGGCAATAGCGGAAAAGGGGTTAATATTAAAAGGGGACAGTTTATGGCCCCTGAAGATATGCAGTATGCTATCCATAAAGTCCGGGAAAGCGGTAACGAAAATGCCTGCCTTACCGAAAGAGGCGTAAGTTTTGGTTACCATAACCTGGTGGTGGATATGCGGGCACTGCCTACCATGCGCCAGTATTCGCCGGTTATATTTGATGTAACCCATAGCGTGCAGCAGCCGGGCGGTGCAGGTGGTAGCTCAGGCGGGCAGCGGCAGTTTGCCCCGTTTTTAGCAAGAGCAGCTGCTGCAGCCGGGGTGGATGGCTTCTTTATAGAAACCCACCCTATGCCTGAGAAAGCGCTCAGCGATGGCCCCAATATGGTTCCTTTGG
Organism: Nafulsella turpanensis ZLM-10; assembly: GCF_000346615.1. Taxonomy (GTDB): domain Bacteria; phylum Bacteroidota; class Bacteroidia; order Cytophagales; family Cyclobacteriaceae; genus Nafulsella; species Nafulsella turpanensis. The sequence continues at coordinate 15,743 of NZ_ANNU01000040.1, read as the reverse complement.
CACAGATGGAAGCATTTCTTCAAATGCTGAAGGATGTGTGGGAGAACAGCAAGAAATATATAGCACAAAATAATTGAAACTCTTTCTTCTTTAATATTTAAATAAACATGGAAAATCTCTATCAGGCATTAGCTGATAAAAAGGAAAAAATTTGTGTGATTGGACTTGGCTATGTTGGGCTGCCAATTGCGCTTGAATTCGGCAGGAAATATTCGGTAATAGGCTTCGACATCAATGCCAAACGTGTTGAAATGATGAAGCAGGGAATCGACCCGAGCAAAGAACTTCCTAAGGAGGACTTTGAAGGTGCCGACATAAACTTTACAGCTGATCTGGAAGGAATCAGGGAGGCGAAATTCTATGTGGTGGCCGTTCCAACCCCTATCGATGAGCATAAAAATCCTGACCTGAAGCCTTTGCTGTCTGCCTGTAAAACGGTGGGGAAAGTACTGAAAAAAGGAGACTATGTGGTTTTTGAATCAACCGTCTATCCCGGCTGTACCGAAGAGGATTGTGTGCCTGTACTGGAAAAAGAGTCAGGCCTGAAATTCGTGGAGGATTTTAAAGTAGGATACTCCCCGGAACGTATCAATCCGGGCGATAAGGAGCATACGCTTACCCGAATTGTAAAGGTGGTGTCTGGTTGCGATGAGGAATCTGCCGAAGTAATTTCCCAGGTATATGGCTCTATCATTAAAGCTGGGGTACATAAAGCATCGAACATTAAAGTAGCAGAGGCAGCCAAGATTATCGAAAACACCCAGCGCGATTTAAACATCGCCCTCATGAACGAGCTGTCCATCATCTTTAATAAAATCGGCATCAACACCTATGAAGTGCTGGAAGCGGCAGGTACTAAATGGAATTTCCTGAAGTTTTTCCCCGGTCTGGTAGGCGGCCACTGTATAGGAGTTGACCCTTATTATCTCACCCATAAATCGAGCGAGCTTGGCTATCATTCAAAAGTAATCCTTTCCGGAAGGCACATCAACGATAGCATGGGCAGCCTTATAGCCAAGGATGTGGTTCAGCACATCATTAAAATGGATAAGTCGCTTAAGCAAAGCCGGGTGCTGGTAATGGGCGCAACATTTAAAGAAAACGTAAGCGACATCCGGAATAGTAAGGTAGCCGATGTGGTAAATGAGTTAAAATCATTCAGTGTAAATGTTGACGTTACCGACCCGCATGCCGATAGTGAGGAGCTCCTCCATGAATACGGGTTTGGCCTGGCAGATAACCTTAACCAGCCCTACGATGCCATCATTCTGGCCGTAAACCATAAGGAGTATGTAGAGAAGCCGGCTTCCTACTTCAAAGAGTTGCTATCAGAAGGAGGTCTTATTTTCGATGTAAAAGGTGCTATTAGAGGGAAGGCAGAAGCCCTTCCATATCGAAGCCTTTAATTTCTGCTTTCAGGGAAATAAAAAGGCCATTCAGCAGGAATGGCCTTTTTTGTTTTTCGGGCACAAATGATTCAAATCGCTATTCACCAAAAGAGGCTGATGGATACGGGCATGGACCTGACGAAACCTTTCTTCTTTTCTCCTGCTCTTTTTCCATCAGTGATTCAAGTTGAGGTCATTTCTGCTCCTTGCTGTATTACCTGATTAGTTTTTTCTTCCGGTCCTTTGCTCCGTAATACATGCTGTTAAGATAGTAGCTAAGCCTGATGTTGTAAAGAGCATATCCATCTTTCAGGGCAGGATTTCCCCGCCTACTTCCGGCTGCTGCAGGTTCAAGCCCCTTTTCGATTCTCCGGTCTGCCAGGGTGGCGGCAACTTCCGAAGTAAAGTTTTCCCGGGCAATGTACTGGCTGCTTACATCATCCAGGTAGTCGGTAAAAGATATCCTGTACGTTACTTCCATGGCTATATTCAGGCGCTGGCTAACTTTTGCCATCAGGCCCATGCCGGATGGTATAACCGGGCTTAGCCTGCCATAAGCAACACCTTCGGTCTGGTATTTCCTTAAGTTATACGTTTTTCCATTCAGCTGTGCCTGCGGGTTAAACCAGGTGGCACCAAAACCAAGGAGGGCGTACATATTCAGTTTTCTCCGCTGGCTGTAAGCAGCAGGAAGCTCCCTGAACAGAAAGAGCATAATGGAGCCGCTCAACTCTAAATTATTAGAAAAGAAGGAGAGATTCCGGGCAGCACGACCGGGATCCAGGGAATTTGCGTCGCTGGCGGCAATTCGGTACACAAGCCCGTCGGCCCGTAAGGCCCAGCGGGGTGTCCACTGATACTCGTAACTCAGCATAAGGTTAGGCGTGGAAGTCGGCAGGCTGGATTCCTGCAGGTCCCCCATATAGGTGGCAGAGCCGAGGCCTATTGCAATTCTTTCCCTGCTTTGGGTGCCGCTTGGGTAAAACCTTTGTGCAAAGACAGGAGAGAGGGTAATAAAGAGAAGAATGAAAGTAGAGAGAGATTTCATTTCGGCAATATATAAAAATATGGCTAATACCTGTCACTCTACTGAATCTACCTGCCTGCTACAGGTTTTCAGAAGAAACTTTCTCCTCCTCCTTTAGCAGCCCCTCATCACTATTATCCTGTATGGGAAAGTCCGGCTGCTTCAATGGTTGCTTTTTCTTTTGTTTCTGGAATAGCTCCTTCAACGAATCGAAACGCTTTGTTTGCGAAAGACTGACTCCCTGGGTGTAGCTGTCGAGGTATATGGTATTAGTCAGCTGGTTAAAATTGTTGCGGCTGTACATTTTAATTTTGTACTGGCCGTCTGGTGTAAGCAGGTATTCGACGGTCCAGTCGCCTATGAGATTCGATACACCCTGCTGCTCAGCTTTGCTGTAAATACTGCCATCGCGGGTAATGCGCAGGCGGCCATCTAAAAGGGTATAGCTCAGCCTAAGCTGAAAAGTATTGATGGCATCCTCATCCAGACTGCTGCTGACATCCAGGTCTATTTCGAGGTTTTCATCAATTTGGGTAGCAAGAGCGCTAAACTGGTTGGACAGCAGTTCGCTGATGCTACTTACGGCTGTTTGGGAGCCCAGGCCAAATGCATTCTGGTGATACTGACCATAGCTGGGCGCAAACTGACGTAGCACAATCAGGTTAAAAACCTGCCGGTTCAGAAACTGCTCATCATTCGCTAATAAACTCTCGAATCGCTGTATTTCCGGAAAATAGATATTTGGATAATCCTGTACCTCTATATCAAAAGCAATGCTTGGTGACAGTAAATCTCCCTCCAAATCCATTAATACAACCACCGGGTAAGGCCGCCTGGCCAAGGAGTTGTCTTTATTTCCTTCCGCACTGTTTAAAACAGGCAGGAGGCTGGCGGACTGGTGGTAAGAGGCCAGAATATTTAGAGTGCCGCCATAAGGGTCTCCATCCCAGCGAATAGTGCTGCCGGGGTCAATTACAAATTCTTTGGTAATAACATTGAAGAGGGTAAAATTGTAGGCTCCCTGCAAAATCTCATAAGTACCAAACATATTGAATTCCCCTTCAGTATCAATCTGCAGGCTTAGCTTACCATTTCCTCTTCCGCGTATAATATCGCCCGCCCGGAGGTCGAAGATAATCTCCACATAGGCATCGGGCGTAATTTCCAGGTCGAAGTCGAGTTTGATGCCAGAGACGCCCACATCCATGCTTGCCTCCTGATGAGCAAGGGTGTCTTGCTGGCTGACGAAGTGAATGAAATCTTCCTGCACAAGGTCTACTCCAAAATCGATAGGAATGTACATTTTGGTGCCTTTGGCAGAGCGGGCATTTGCAATAAAATTCAGATTATTGATAGGTCCTAATACTTCCAGCTCACCAACGGCATAGGCTGTACCGTAATACAATTCATTGTCGTGATAGGTAGTATTAAGAACCATCGTACCCATTAGCTCGGCTTCGATATTGATAATGAAGTTGGTGAAGCCGTCATGGAAAATACCCCCGTCGACTACGGCTGGGTTGCCATCCGTATCCAGTACCTGTAGCTTTCTGAAGCCTATCTCGTTCTCGGAGAAGATAAAGCCACCTTCAAAAGTATAGGCAGTATTTAAATAGTTTATTTTGATATGGCCGTTATTTACACTTCCGCCACCCCGGAGAATAGGGTGGAGTGGGGTACCCGTAATTAAAACTTTACCACTGGCAGTACCTTTTATTTCAGAGAAAATATCGTCGACAAAGGGTTCGATTACACTCAGGTTCGTTTTATTTAAAATGGCATCGATGTGGAGGTTGTTTTCTTCCTGAAAAGGGTTATAATATCCTTCTGCGGTAAGAATATGGTTGCCCATGCGCATGGCATCAATATTCACATCCAGGTGCTCTGCCTCCGGGTTCCAGCGGGTATCCAGCAGCAGGTCGCCTACCAGAAATTTGTCTACCTTAAGGTCTGTCGCCTTCAGTTGCCCGTCCAGTACGGGGGTTTTAAAAACGTTCTGCACTGCAACATATCCATTTACAGCACCTGCCAGTTGCTGATCCAGAATAGGATTGAGATTGGCCAGCTGGAAGTTGTTTACCTGAATGTCCAGAACCCTGGAAGGATCTTCGGAAAGAACTCCTTCGGCAAGTATAAACTGGTCCCGGTCCTTGATCTCAAAATTCTCGAAATAAACATTCCCGTCTTTTAAAAGAATCCGGTTGTCTTTTGAAATCTTCCAGGTGTTTTCCAGCAGGTGAAGATCGGACTGCTCGAAACGCAGGGCGGTTTGGTCTTCCTGAAAGAATATCCCGGCCTGTAAGTCTATAAAATTGTCGCTATCCTGCTGCTGTAATTCTCCTGAAAGTTCAATATGGTCCCGATCCCAGATGGCTTCCAGAATCAGGTCTTCAGTGGAAGTGAAGCCTTTGATTTCCTGTGTAGCAGAATGGAGGAAGGCCATGGCCAGAACGTTGGTACTATCGGCAATTTTAGAGGTATTTACCTCCGCCTGCAGCTGGTAAAAGATGTCATCGCGGTACTGCAGGGTATCGATAAAGGTATTGGCAGACAGGATAGAGGTATAGCCCCCGCTAAAGCTACCCTGCACTTCTGTATTTGCTGAAATGGAAAGCTCCGGTACCAGCAGCTGGAGAACCGGATTTACATCCTTTAGCTTCGCCACGTAGTCGAGCCTGTACTTTTGATAATCCTCCGGAGCCTCTTTTTCCTGGTAATAGTTGTCTATCTCTTCCGACTGGTTCCGGAAGTTCATAGCATATTCCTTATACAGGCGCTCCACATCTTTTGCCAGCGTGGTATAGTCAAAGTCTCCTGATGCGTACAGGTCTACCTTATCCGTTTCAACCATCAGCTGGCGCCCGTTCTCATCAATAGCAGAGAAGAAGGACAGGGTGTCGAGGCTAAGATCCCTTTGGTTATACTGGATGTAAGCATCCGCCAGGTACATCTCTCCCTGAATTTCGTCAATATCAACTCCGGAAATGTTTATATCTACATTGGCACTGAAAAAGGCTTCTTTTTCCGATAGCTTTAAGGGTTGAAGAAAAGCAGTGTCGAGCCGGGCAGAAACTTTAATTTTTTGCTGCTGATTCCGGAAATCAATGGAGCCTTTTCCTTCCACCTGGAGGTTAGGATCTTTAATGGCTAAGTCGCCTTCAAAAAAGCTGCGGGCCAGCTTTCCTTTGGTTCTGATGTTCCGGTAGTTATAATCATTATATCCAATCTGGAAAATGTTGGCGTCAAGGTTTAGCCTGGCAGATGCTAAGGAAAAACCACTTCCATCTACTTTCCCCTGCATGCTTATCTGCTTCAGCGAAGGTTCTTCCAGAAACCGGGCCAGCTTAAAATTATGGAGCGCCAGAGCGCCGCTATAGGTGGAGAGGTCCTGGTTCTGGGTATTAAGCTTGAGGTTAATATCAGAGCGAATGTGCCCTAATCCGGTATCGAAAGTGCCATTTGCCACAAAATCAGTCGGGAAGCCGAGAAACTGTCCGTTAAAAGAAGTAGTGCCAAACTTCCTGATATTGTCGTACAGAAAGGTGCTGAAATAGGGGGCAAAATCCTCCGGTTTCAACCTGGAATCCAGCAGCTCTGCCTCAATAAAAGTTTCGTTAAAGTCCGGGAGCCCATCCATGCTAACGGCTCCTTTAAAGTAGCTGTCGCCCAGGCGAACATGAATGTCTTCTGTTTCAAAATCGCTGATGCTTCCGTCAAAGCGGCCGCTCAGATAATAAGTATCCTCAAATTGTTTAAAGTAGGGGGCAAATACCGCAAGGTCTTTAGCGTGTACTACAGCATTGTCGAGCTTTGCCTTAATTTGTACACTGTCAACAAAATATTCAAGGGCCTCAATGCTGTTGTAATTGAAAGAGAGGCTGTCGCGAATAGTACTTTCTCCTGCTTTTAGCGCCAGCTGGTCGAAGAGCATGGAGCGTTCGGTAAAGCGGAAAAAGGTTTGCAGCTCCTTTACAGAAAAATCGTAGCGGGGAGCAAGTGCCTCCAGAGCCTGTACATCAAATTCAATGGTATCGGCAATAATTCTGAAATCCTCCAGCTGACCGTTAATATGCCGGAGATCCATGTGGTTGTAATCGAAAATTTCCTCTAATGAATCTTTGTAGGGATCGTGATAGCTGAAAGTACCTTCATGAACGCTTATTTCCCCGATTAAAAAGGGAACATAAGTTTTTGTGCTCTTATTTCTTTCCGGCAGCAGCTGGCGGAGGTTTTTAATAAAAGCATTGATATTGAGGCCCCGCTCCGGGGTATTTTTAATCAGCTGGACCTTCGGGTGGTCCAGCACCACTTCATCGAGTGAGGGCTGGCGACTGTCGATAAGATTGAGGAGACGAAAATCCACAAAAGCTTCATCAACGCTTATCATCAGGCTGTCCTGCTGGTCATATACCTTCAACCCACCGAGGGTAAGCGCATCGAACCAACGCAGACTTACCTGCTCTACCTCCACCGGAAAACCGGTTTTGTCGCTCAGGTAGGTAGCCATTTTTTGTACTACCTTTGTCTGAACCGCAGGAAACTGCAATACCCCGGCCAAAACAGCCAGTAGCAGCAGTAAAGAGACAAAAAAAAGGAGAATTATCTTGAGAAACCCCTTTTTATTATCTTGCGGAAATTCTTTTTCTTCTGACAAACGAATTATGTGTTCAATATTAGCAATTGAATCGTCCTGCGACGAAACCTCGGCATCTGTTATCAGTAATAGCAAAATACTTGCCAATGTAGTAGCAAGCCAGCAGGTTCATGAACAGTGGGGCGGTGTGGTGCCTGAGCTGGCCTCGCGTGCCCATCAGCAAAACATCATCCCGGTAGTTCATAAGGCATTACAGGAAGCAAATATAACAAAAAAAGAGCTTGATGCGGTAGCTTTTACCCGTGGCCCTGGATTATTAGGGGCGCTGCTGGTAGGGTCTTCTTTTGCAAAGTCCTTTGCCCTGGGTTTAGGAGTTCCCTTAATAGACGTAAACCATATGCAGGCCCACATCCTGGCCCATTTTATCGACGACCCTAAGCCGCCATTTCCCTTTCTTTGCTTAACTGTAAGTGGCGGTCATACCCAAATTGTAAGGGTAAACGATTTCCTTGACATGGAAATTATAGGGGAAACCCAGGATGATGCCGTTGGAGAAGCATTTGATAAGACAGCGAAGCTGCTGGGCCTGCCTTACCCGGGTGGTCCTTTGGTAGACCAGTGGGCCCAGAAAGGAAACCCCCAGGCTTTTCCTTTTCCCCTCAGCGAAATGCAGGGCTTAAACTATTCCTTTAGCGGTATTAAAACAGCGGTACTTTACTTTTTGCAGGACAAGCAAAAATCCGATCCGGATTTTGCAGAAAAGAACATGGCCGACATTTGCGCCAGCCTCCAGTATACTTTAGTGGAAATGCTCCTGCAAAAGCTTAGAAAGGCCGCCCGTGAAACGGATATAAAGCATATTGCCATTGCCGGTGGCGTATCGGCTAATAGTGGCCTGCGAAAGGGGTTACGGGAAGAAGCAGAAAAAAGAGGCTGGCAGGTATACATACCCGCTTTTGAGTATTGTACCGACAATGCCGCCATGATTGCCATGGCGGCTCATTATAAATACCAGGCCGGAGAGTTTTGTCCGCAGGATGTTAGCCCCATGCCGCGGATGAAGTTTTGATGAAAGTCCTGAGTCTTGAGTCTTTAGTCTTGAGTGTGCAGGAGGATTCTTATAATGATGTAGAATTAAAAAAATAAATTACGAAAATAAGAAGTCCCTGAAATTGTGAGGCTTCAGTAAGATTACATAACCCAGCTGACTCACTACTCAAGGCTCACTACTCAAGACTGTGAAATGAAAAACATTTTTACTGCCGGCGATGTCAAAATACATAGGTTTAAAGTTACAGATGCAGAGGTGGCGGCTTTCAGTGGGGAAGAGGTTCACCCGGTCTGCTCTACCTTTGCCCTGGCCCGTGAAATGGAATGGTCATCGCGCCTTTTTGTGCTGGAAATGAAGGAGGAAGATGAAGAAGGGATTGGCACCCGGCTTACGATAGAACATAAAAGCCCGGCTTTATTAGGAGAGGAGCTGCTGATAGAGGCGCAGGTGGAGCGCCTGGTGGGGCATGAGCTAATTTGTACTATACGCGTAAAGGCCGGGGAAAGGCTGATTGCAGAAGGTACCACCGGGCAAAAGGTGTTAAAAAAAGAGAAACTGGAAAAGATTTTCAGTAAGATAAAAAATGGATGAATGGCCGCCAGGGCCTAAAGAGAACTATGGCAAAAGATAAGGATAAGCAACGGTTTGCAAATAATATCAACATTAAAAACCGAAAGGCAAGCTTTGAATACGAGTTCATTGAAAAGTTTACTGCCGGTATGGTTTTAAGAGGTACGGAAATTAAATCTATCCGGGAAGGGCGGGTGAACCTGCAGGAAGCGTACTGTACCTTTTATGGAGAAGAGCTGTGGGTGCAGAATATGCATATTTCTGCTTATGAACAGGCGAACAACTTTAACCATGAACCTCTGCGGCAGCGCAAACTGCTCCTCAATAAAAAGGAACTCTTAAAGCTTAAAACCAAAATTGAGGAGAAAGGGCTTACCATTGTTCCTATCCGGCTCTTTTTGAGTGGAAGAGGTTTTGCAAAGCTCGAAATTGCCCTTGCACGAGGTAAGAAGCTCCACGATAAGCGGGAAAGCATAAAAGAGCGCGATATTAAGAGGGAACTAAGCAAAATTAAGTTTTAATCGTATGAATAAGCAGGAAAAAGGCCTGTGTCGCCTGAGTATTGTACCTGTAAGGGCCGAAGGAAGGGAAAGTAGCGAAATGGTTACGCAATTGCTGTTTGGCGATCATTATACGGTGCTTGGAGAATCTGTGAACGGAGACTGGCTGCAGATTCAGATTCAGTTCGATGAGTATGAAGGCTGGATAAATGCAAAGCAGCACCATGCCATTACGGAGGAGTATTTCGAGGAACTTTCTGCACTTGAATACCAGGCCTGTGGAGAGGTGAGCAGCCGCATTCAGCTGAAAGAGGAGGTGCTGCATATTGTATATGGCAGCCTTTTGCCGCTGACAGGGAATGAGCTTTTCGATTTAAGTGCTCAGGTAAAATATGGCGGGAAGCGGCTGCCCGTGAGAAAGATAAGAGAATTTGCTGTTTTAAAAGACATTGCTTTTCAGTATATTAACAGTCCTTATTTATGGGGAGGAAAAACTCCCTTCGGGATTGACTGTTCCGGATTTGTACAAATGACCTTTAAATTATGTGGCTATCCACTCAGGAGGGATGCCAGCCAGCAGGCCCGGCAGGGGAAGACTGTGGCAAATCTGGGAGAAGCAAAGCCTGGTGATCTTGCTTTTTTCGATAATGCAGCGGGGCGGGTGGTTCATGTAGGAATTTTACTGGAGCATAACCAGATTATCCATGCCTCCGGAAAAGTGAGGGTTGACCAGCTTGATGAAAAAGGTATTTTAAATAAAGAAAAAGGAATTTACACACACCGTTTATGTTTAGTTAAAAGATTGATTACTTAAAGAACCTTCGATATGGATGGGAGTCGAGTCTTAGTCCTTAATTTTGATTATAGTCCAATAGCTGTTTGCTCTGTACAAAGAGCATTTCTGTTAATTTTTCTCGAAAAGGCTGAAATGTTAGCCAATGTGGAAGGCGGAGCCCTGCATAGTGTAAACCGTTCTTTTCCGATGCCGGCCGTAATTCGCCTCCAGCGCTATATTCCGCTTCCCTATAAAGGGGTAATCCTTACCCGCCAGAACATTTTTAAGCGCGATGCTTATACCTGCCAGTATTGTGGTACCCAGAAGGATCTTACGCTCGACCATGTGGTGCCCCGCTCAAAAAAAGGAGCTTCCAGCTGGACCAATCTGGTAACGGCCTGCAAGCGCTGCAATGCACGTAAAGGCGATTTTACGCCCGAGGCTGCCGGCCTTCGCCTCCGTAAAAAGCCAGAAAAACCTTCTTATCTTGATTTTCTCCGGAACCACAGTGGCCTATTCCAGAAGGAATGGGACCCTTACCTCCAGCAGACCGGCCGCCGGGCCAGTGCATAGGTTAAGTTGTTTGTGGAAGGAGTATAAATTGGATTGTTGATGCCCTATGATTTTTTTGCATGCACCATGATAGAGGTGGTTATAGTGTCTCCTCCTAAGAGTGGTTAAAAGTAAGAATGGCAGGGAAAGGAAGTGAGGCGAATTCTGTAATTTATCATCATCTCATGAGAACCCCGGGCATGCTCTCCTAAACCTGAAAGAGTATAGTCATAAGCATAGCCAAAACTGAAATTTTCGTTCAGGTCAAGTTGAAACATACCTGCAACTGCATCCTGGTTACGAAAACTTACCCCTACATTCAAAACTTCATCAATAAAAAAATTAAGACTGGCATCAAAGCTTAAAGGAGCTCTTTCCTGTAGTCGGATTAAGAAGGATGGTTTCAATTTAACATTGGCCGTTACATCAAAAACTTTACCTCCTGTTAAAAAATAATATCTCTTTTCAGAAGACTCGACCACTTTGCTTTCAGTGGCTTGCATAACCTTATTATTGATGAGGTAAGGTACGGAGAAACCGGCATAGGCTGTTCTGGTACTGTAGAAAATGCCTGTACCGAAATTCGGATTCAGACTTTTGTACCTCTTCAGGCTTGGGTCGGCGGCACCAAATGAGCGGGAGTTTAATTTTGTGTAATCGGAAACCAGTTGGTTTAATCCACCCTGTAAACCCAGTGACAGCATACTTTTTTTAAATTTTATCTGGTATGCATAGGAGAAGTAGGCCCCAATATCGGAATGGACACCAATAGATTCGTTATACAACATCATACCTAAACCGATATTCTTTTTACGAAAGTTACTGTGGGAGGTAATGGTTTGGGTTTGTGGAGCACCCTCTAGGTTAACCCACTGATTTCTGGCAAGGGCGGTAATGCTGAGTTGTTTCTGATTGCCTGCATAAGCAGGATTAAGGGCCAGCATGTTAAACATGTATTGAGAGAACACAGGTCTTTGTTGTGCCTGCACAGACAGACATAACATGAAAAATGCTGTTACAACAATAAGTGATTTTTTCATTTTAGTTCCCTCTCTTATCTTAAAATTTCCAAAAATCCTATTTGTGGTTCTTCCCCTCTGTGCCCCTTGTCTATATGGTAGTAGTAAGTACCTACAGGAAGTAATTTTCCGCTGAAGTACAGTCCACGATTGCCAATTCCATTAAAAGAGTTGAGATTATTGTCGTATCCCTCCGCCTCAAAAACGAGTGTTCCGGCACGGTTGTAAATCCTCACCCTGTTTTTCGGGAATAACTCTATACAATCGATGTGGAAATAATCATTTTGTCCGTCGCCATTGATGGAAACCGCATTATAAGGGTCTACCACACTGTTAATTTCTACCGGAACCCATTTAATACAGCCGAGGTCAGAGGTAATTTTTAGCCAGTAAGTTCCGGCATTGCCATAAAAAGGGCCATTGGAAGCCACTATTTCGGTTTTGCTTTCATTGTACCATTCATAATGAGGTATTTTTCCTTCTATGTCCACCACTGTGGCAGACCCTTCTTTAGTACAGGTGCTGGGTACAATGTTGATGATGTACTTAGGGAAGTAGTAATCTTCACCGACTTCTTTTGTGAAGGCTGTAGAAGTACAACCATTTTCCAAACTGGTAATGGTGATGGTGTAGATTCCTGTGCTCAGGTTTTCCAGCTTATGGACGTCAGCGGCAATCAGGCTGTCCGGATGGGCAACAGGCCCCTTATACCAGTTAAAACTGTAGTTTGAATACAGACTGTCCACACCCACTTCAAGCGAGCCGTTCGGGAACTGGCAGCTGGTGGAAGGAGTGGAAATAATCCAGGAAGAGTCTGCTGGAATTACCGGATAATCTACTGCAATTGTGTAGCTGGCCAATCCCTGGCAACCAGTACTGGTCCGTGTAACGCGTACCGTATAGGTTGTGTCCTGCAGGCCGGTGGCAGTTGCTTCTGTTGAAATAGCTGTACCGGCAGGAGTACTCAGGTCAGCCTGACCCAGGAACCATTCGAACGTGTAACCGCTGGTGTTTCCGTCAACCTTTGCTGCCAGCGCTGCATTAGCAAGTGCCGGATCGCATTTGGTAAGAAGAGTTTCCTGCGTAATAACCGGAACTGGCGGAGCAGACTCGTTAAGGATGGTATGTCGGACAAAAGCGGTACAGCCGGTCTGGTCGTTTGTTACCACGAGGGTATAAAGTGTATCTCTCAGGTCTGTAGCAGTAGCCAGTTCACTTACCGGCTGGGCAGCGCCTGAATTATCTTCCACTTCACCTTCGTACCAGGCAAAAGAAAAGCCTTCAGTAGTTTTTGTTCCGTTAACCATCACATACCCGTTCAATACACCGTTTGCCAAAGAAGAGTCGCACATGATATATGGTTGGTTCTGTTCAATTACAGGCTGTGGGCTTTCAGAAATATCCATGATCTGAACAGTATCGGCAGTAATCGGGCAGCCATTCAAACCAGTCTCAGTGAAAGTAACGAAATAGGTACCTACATCAAGTCCGGTTAAATTTAACCTGTCTGTTTGCAAAAGGTCTATCTGCCTGCTTATTACTGAACCATCCTCCTCTTTTCTGATGGTAATATCAATCTTGCTTTCCGGATAGTATTGTGTATAATCTTCCTCATTGACCATGAATATGAACATCTCGCCATTCGGTGGGGAACACATCCATCTGTCCTGACCTGAGGCCGACATAATCGCAGAAATGGCGATTTCTTCTATGTAAAAGGCCTCGACTACAGCAGGGCAGCCGGTACTTGGGTCAATTACCTCTGCATAATAGAAGGCGGCTTCCAGATTCTCTAGTTTTACGATGTCGCCCGGGTTGTACGTTTGCAGAGGCTTATGGAGGGTCCAGCTGGTTCTTCTCTCATCGTAAGTAGGAGATTTGTACCAGGTAAGGTTCATGCTGCTGCCAGACTGGTTTACACTATGACTTAAAAGCTGAATTTCAATCAGCCCTTTGCTATCCAGATTACAGCCGGAAACCGGACGAAGGTGGTTAAGCACAATCTCCGGTTGTGTACTGCTAAATGGTATTACAATATCCATTTGAGTTCCACAGCCGGCGGCAGTACCGTTGTTTTTAACCACTTCCACCAGGTAAGTGCCGGTTTCGATAACCGGATAAGTTGATACATTGAGCGTTGGTCCGGAAACGCCGGTAATTTCAGTGGCTGTTCCGTCTGTTCCTTTCTTAAACCACTTAAAGGTAAATTCGGAAGGAGCTATAGCCGCTCCTCCATTGATGGTAAGCGCAGTAATATTGATTTCTCCACCATTAGGGCAACCTACCTGAGGAGAAGTACTGTAAACAAGAGCAATATTCTTCTCCTCCTGAATTACCTGTGCAGAAGCATTGATGTCTCCGCAGCCGTTGGAGAGCTGAGCGGTTGCTTTATAAGTTCCCTGCGGTAGTTTAGAGATGGTTAACTGGTCGGTAGAGATAGTAGCAGTAGGTACGGCATCGAGCAGCGGTGTTTCCACTCCATTCTCTACCTTCACCCATGTAACAGTATATCCTGTGGCAGGAGGGTTACCATCCTCAGTAAGAGTGGCCGTAACAATGCCGGTCGCATTGGCATCGTCGCAGGAATCATCTTCTCTGGTAGTGGCAACAGAAAGCAGCGGGTAGACAGGCTGGTCGGGAACGATAACGGCAACAGGCACAGAAGGACAGTCTTCTCCGGGATTTGCCGTAGTCTTGGTGGCGATTACATAGTAGGTGCCTGGCGCAAGATTAGCCGTAACGGTACCGGTAGGTGTTCCGCTTCCGGTTCCGGCAAGATGGTCTTCCTCTGTGAAGTAGACAAAGCTAAAGTTGCTGCTGATGGAAGCCTCATCGTTATAAGCTGTACCATTGAAGGTAAGCGAAGAGATGGTAAATCCACCATTGAAAGGCGCACAGGCAGTATTTGCTTTAGGAGCAAAGACCATTTCAAAGGCAGGTGCAATCTGTTCTACAGTAGCAGAGGCGTTGATGCCTCCGCAGCCGTTGGAGAGCTGAGCGGTTGCTTTATAAGTTCCCTGCGGTAGTTTAGAGATGGTTAACTGGTCGGTAGAGATAGTAGCAGTAGGTACGGCATCGAGCAGCGGTGTTTCCACTCCATTCTCTACCTTCACCCATGTAACAGTATATCCTGTGGCAGGAGGGTTACCATCCTCAGTAAGAGTGGCCGTAACAATGCCGGTCGCATTGGCATCGTCGCAGGAATCATCTTCTCTGGTAGTGGCAACAGAAAGCAGCGGGTAGACAGGCTGGTCGGGAACGATAACGGCAACAGGCACAGAAGGACAGTCTTCTCCGGGATTTGCCGTAGTCTTGGTGGCGATTACATAGTAGGTGCCTGGCGCAAGATTAGCCGTAACGGTACCGGTAGGTGTTCCGCTTCCGGTTCCGGCAAGATGGTCTTCCTCTGTGAAGTAGACAAAGCTAAAGTTGCTGCTGATGGAAGCCTCATCGTTATAAGCTGTACCATTGAAGGTAAGCGAAGAGATGGTAAATCCACCATTGAAAGGCGCACAGGCAGTATTTGCTTTAGGAGCAAAGACCATTTCAAAGGCAGGTGCAATCTGTTCTACAGTAGCAGAGGCGTTGATGCCTCCGCAGCCGTTGGAGAGCTGAGCGGTTGCTTTATAAGTTCCCTGCGGTAGTTTAGAGATGGTTAACTGGTCGGTAGAGATAGTAGCAGTAGGTACGGCATCGAGCAGCGGTGTTTCCACTCCATTCTCTACCTTCACCCATGTAACAGTATATCCTGTGGCAGGAGGGTTACCATCCTCAGTAAGAGTGGCCGTAACAATGCCGGTCGCATTGGCATCGTCGCAGGAATCATCTTCTCTGGTAGTGGCAACAGAAAGCAGCGGGTAGACAGGCTGGTCGGGAACGATAACGGCAACAGGCACAGAAGGACAGTCTTCTCCGGGATTTGCCGTAGTCTTGGTGGCGATTACATAGTAGGTGCCTGGCGCAAGATTAGCCGTAACGGTACCGGTAGGTGTTCCGCTTCCGGTTCCGGCAAGATGGTCTTCCTCTGTGAAGTAGACAAAGCTAAAGTTGCTGCTGATGGAAGCCTCATCGTTATAAGCTGTACCATTGAAGGTAAGCGAAGAGATGGTAAATCCACCATTGAAAGGCGCACAGGCAGTATTTGCTTTAGGAGCAAAGACCATTTCAAAGGCAGGTGCAATCTGTTCTACAGTAGCAGAGGCGTTGATGCCTCCGCAGCCGTTGGAGAGCTGAGCGGTTGCTTTATAAGTTCCCTGCGGTAGTTTAG
>NZ_ANNU01000039.1 GCF_000346615.1 Nafulsella turpanensis ZLM-10 | reverse complement strand
TTGTTACCACTAAAAATAAAAAGGTCGGAAGAAAAAATCTTCCGACCACTCCTGGCAAATTGCCGGGCCTCTTTTTTTTTGAGTCTACTGCAGGGGCTGCTCTTGGAGTGTAAAAAAGTGGTGACGGGTAGCTGAAAAAAGCCTTGCCTCAGCGAGCCTGGCCAAAGGAAGGGTAACGCTCAGGGGCTCGTGCGCCCCGGGGCTTCCAGTTCTAAAACAGGGGGCAGGTGTGAGCCAGCCATCAGGCACGACCTTCTCTTTTTCTCATGCGGGGCCATGTGTTTGGAAGGCATCAGGGGGAGCCCAGGATAACAGGGACGGCCGCTGTTAGATCTGTCACTTTAAAATCAGCCGTAGGGCTATCGTTGTAGTCGACCTGGATAGTTTTGATGCCTAACTTCTTTGCAGGCACCAGGTCGCGGTCCTTGTCGCCGATCATCCATGAGCTGGCAGGGTTAATGTCGAAGCGGGCGATGGCTTTTTCGAACATCAGGGTGCCGGGTTTGCGCGAAAGTGTTTCGCTGATGCTGGGGTGTCCCGGTGCATAGTAAAAGTGGGAGATAAGGTTCCCGCTTGCTTCCTGTATCAGCCGATGGGTTTCGTGCATCTGCTCCCGCCTATAAATTCCTTTGCCAATACCCGATTGGTTGGTGATGACAATGAGCAGGTAGCCCGCCTCCTTCAACTTCCTCATGCTTTCTGTAACACCTGGCAGGATTTCTAATTTCTCTGCTGAGAATACATAATCAACATAATCTTTATTGAGCACGCCGTCGCGGTCCAGAAAAACACATTTATTCAACATCACCAATTTTGCTTATCAACTAAAATACGTGATTTGGTTGAATAAAGCTATTTCATTTTTTTTATCTCTGCCTATTTTGGTATATGTGCTGATTATAAGCCTATTAAATTGTTCATCTTCAGCAAATAATGCTAAACATTCTGATTTTTATTCCGTGAAAGAATAAGAGAAAAGTAAGAGACGGAATTTTTAATTTTTTAATCAAGAGAGAAATGGCAAACATTAAACTGGCAATCATTTATTACAGCTCAACAGGCACCAATTATCAGCTGGCTCGCTGGGCCGAAGAAGGCGCTAAACAGGCAGGTGCGGAAGTAAAAGTGGTAAGGGTAAAAGAAACTGCT
>NZ_ANNU01000038.1 GCF_000346615.1 Nafulsella turpanensis ZLM-10 | reverse complement strand
AAGGCGCTAAACAGGCAGGTGCGGAAGTAAAAGTGGTAAGGGTAAAAGAAACTGCTCCCCAAGCCGCAATTGAGGGGAATCCAAATTGGAAAACCCATACCGAAAAAACAAAGGATGTGCCGGAAGCTACCCTTGACGTGCTGGAATGGGCCGATGCCTATATCTTTAGTATCCCTACCCGTTACGGTAATATGCCTTCGCAGATGCAAAGCTTTCTTGACACCACGGGAGGGCTGTGGTTCCAGGGTAAGCTGGCCAATAAGGTTGTAAGTGGTATGTCGAGCGCCATGAACCCACACGGAGGGCAGGAAGCAACCATCCAGAGCCTTTATAAAACCATGATGCACTGGGGAGCCATAATTGCGGCCCCGGGCTATACCGATCCGGTTACTTTTGCAGCAGGCGGTAACCCTTATGGTACCAGTGTAACCGTAGATCAGGATGGTAATATGCAAGAAGATGTGAAAGATGCCGTCCAGTACCAGGCCAGGCGAACCGTGCAGGTGGCCCAGTGGGTAAAGAAAGGAAGCGAGGGCTAAAGCCTTATGATTTTAACTACGGCTCTACAATAAAATGGTGACATTTAACCCCTTTAAAAAAGGTTGAACGTGTGGCACCTTTATCCTTTTGGGTAAAGGTGTTTTTATTATGGAGCCTCCTGTTCCAGCTTTGGTAAAAAGGCGGCCAGTAAGCCAATCAGCGGAAGGAAGGCACAGATTTCAAAAACAAAGTAAATACTGATTCTATCTGCAAGTTCGCCTAAAACAGCAGACCCAATGCCCGCTATGCCAAAAGCAAAGCCAAAGAAAAGGCCGGAAACCAGGCCTGTTTTGCCGGGAATCAGCTCCTGTGCATATACCAGTATGGCAGAGAAGGCAGAGGAAATAATAATGCCAATGAATACACAGAGTGCCGCCGTCCAGAAGAGGTTGGCATGAGGAAGAAGCAGGGTAAAGGGAGCTGCCCCTAAAATGGAAATCCAGATTACATACTTCCGGCCAATTTTGTCGCCCACGGGCCCGCCGATAAAAGTACCTACCGCCACCGCAAAAAGGAAGATGAATAAGTAAAACTGGGAGTCCTGTACTGAAAGGCCAAATTTATGGATCAGGTAAAAGGTAAAGTAGCTGCTCATGCTCGTCATATAAATATACTTCGAAAAGATAAGGACCAGCAGAATGGAGAGTGAGTAAATAACCTTTTTGCGAGTAAATCCTGCGGCCAGGGAGGGGGCCGCCAGGAGGCTGTTTTTCTTTTTTATCCGGTAAAGATTACGGCTGTACCATCCGCCAATTTTGGACAGAATGATAATAGCCAGCAGGGCTGCCAGTGAAAACCAGATGATATTCGCCTGCCCGTATGGTACAATTATCAGTGCCGCCAACAGCGGCCCAAGGGAGCTGCCGGCATTTCCTCCTACCTGGAAGAGCGATTGCGCCATTCCGTGTCTTCCTCCTGAGGCCATCCGCGCCAGGCGGGAAGCTTCCGGGTGAAATACCGCCGAACCCAGTCCGATTAGTGCTACCGATACCAGCACCAGCGGAAAGCTGTAGGCTCTGGAGAGCAGCACCAGGCCTGCCAGGGTAAAGCCCATCCCTATGGCCAGCGAATATGGCTTGGGTTTTTTATCGGTATACATGCCTACCAGCGGCTGCAGAAGGGAGGCTGTAAGTTGAAAGCAGAAGGTAATCAGGCCTACCTGCGAAAAACTCAGCTGAAGCTTTGATTTTATCAGCGGGTACATAGCCGGAATCAGCGATTGAATCGTATCGTTGAGCAGGTGCGTAAAGCTAAGGGCCAGTAGTACCGGAAAGACCGTCTTTTCGGCCAGGTCTTTAGCTGCCGGGCTAACGGAGGGTGTGGCAGCCGGCTCTTTTTGTAATATGGTTGGCATATGCTCAATCAGAAATCTGCCGCAAATGTAAGGGATTATTGGCTGATTCTGACGTCAGACGAAATAGGAGGGAAGATTATTTTTGATAGTTGCCCATTATCACACTGGCGCGCATTTGCAACGCGTGCTTCCTTAAGACTAACACCTAAAATAGTAATTTCACTGGCAGCAAGCCATCCTGTTCGGCATGATCTCTGGCAGAGCTGTCTGTACCAATAGTGTCCCGGTTCGTCTACCACTTCAGCACAGGCTTGTGATGGATGTAATAGACTTTAATACGGTCTACATTTTACTGAAATTCGCTGCCTGGCATGTTAATCTTCTTTTCCAGTGAAATCTGAGCAGGCAGCGCAAAAACATTCTCTCCAAAAAAGATTTCACCATTACTTATTCAAAAGATAACAATATTACAAAGAGATGTTTCCTCCTCCTGTTTATTGATTCTCAATGTTTTTAAATGATTCAATATTCTTTTTTGCAACAGAGTCGAATTTTGAAGAAGCGTCATTAACTAAAGAATCTAATTTTTTGATGGTCTTATCCTTTAAATTTCTAGCAGAGTCTATTTCAAAAACTTTATTTATTTCACTGTTCACCATAGAATCCAACTGCTCCGTTTTGTTGTTTATTATTTCATTTAATCTTCCCTCTGCATTTTTGCTCAATTCATCACAAGAAATCAATATGGTTATTGCTAAAAGTGATATCAGGTTGCTTTTTAATAATAGTTTCATGTTTTTTCTTTTTATGAATTTTTCATTCAATCATCATTGTATCATAAATATACAATAAAGAAATCTCTTGCTGACAAAAGCCGGAATTCGATACTACATGATGTGTCAGCTCTTGTCTGCTAAAGGGGTCAATCCGTGGATAATGATTGAGGTGACGAAATAGCAGGCCTCCGGACTATGAAATTTATATTCTCCGACAATAATTGACTGATTAGAAGGAGTTAAGCACTTTTTAGACCTTGTCAGCATCCTTTATCTGGGTTCTGAAGTATTGTGAAAGGGAGGGGCACGCATTGCAATCGGACGCCAGATATTCGTCTTGTTGCTGGTCTTTACACCTCTATCAGCATTTTGCCCTGGTTCTTTCCTTCAAAGAGGCCAAGAAATGCTTCAGGAAGCTTTTCGAAGCCTTTGATTTTGGTTTCTTTATAGTGGAGTCTGCCTTCCTTAATCCAGCTTGCCAGCTGCTGGATGCCTTCGGGCCAGCGTTTGCTGTAATTGCTCACAATAAAGCCTTTAATTAGGGCGCTGCGGGTGAGGATGAGGGGGAGGAAGCGTGGCCCCACAGGAACCCTGGTTTCGTTGTAGAGGGCAATTTGTCCGCACAATACTATACGGGCGTGAAAGTTAATGCGGGCAATTACGGCATCGGTGATGTCTCCGCCTACATTATCGAAGTAGACATCCACCCCATCAGGGCAGGCGGTTTTTAAGGCCTGTCCCATATCGCCGACTGTTTTATAATTGATAACTTCGTCGTAGCCAAATTCCTTTTTCAATAGCTCAACTTTTTCGTCCGTGCCGGCGATACCAACTACACGGCAGCCCTTTATTCTGGCAATCTGGCCCACCACGGTGCCTACCGCACCGGCGGCCCCTGAAACCACTACGGTTTCGCCTTCTTTAGGCTGGCCAATATCGAGCAGACCGAAGTAGGCGGTGAGGCCGGGCATGCCTAAAATGCCGAGGTACCAGGAGACGGGCGCCAGCTGAGGATCTACTTTGCGGAGCTTCCGGGCCTGCTCAATACTTTTTTCTGCCCATGGCAGCGTGCCCAATACTGTATCTCCTTCTGCTAACTCATTGCTCCTGCTTTCTACAACCCGGGCAATAACGCCACCATCGATAGGTTGCCCCACTTCATAAGGTGCTACATAAGATTTCCCTTCATTCATTCGCCCGCGCATATAGGGGTCTACAGACATAAAAAGTGGCTGCAGAAGTACTTCCCCTTCCCGGAGGGCAGGTAGTTCCAGATCTTCAAAGCGGAAGTTATCTTTAGTGGGTTCTCCTTTAGGCCTGCTGGCCAGAACGATTTGTTTCATGTTAAAAAGTTTTATTCTCGGTTCAAAAATTAGCGGTACTGTTTCTAAGGCTTTTGGAGTGCCGAAGACCGGCTGTATAATTATACAAAATAAAAAGCAGTGCCTGAACCGCTATCAGCCACTGCTTTTAATATACTACAATAGTGCCAAAGCACCGCATTTAAAGTTTAAGGGCGGGCGCCGATCCAGCGGAATTCGTATTCCAGTGGCGGAACTTTCATTCTCTCGGAAATCCTCTTTAGTCGGTCCGGCAGAGCCATTAGGTAATCTCTTGCCTTTTCTCCTTCGCTATTCAGTCCACCCATATTTTCAATATCCCAGTCTTTAATCAGTCTTTTCAGGATTTGAATATAGTCCTGGGCGGTATACACGCCTAACCGCTGGGCGGCATTGGAGAAATGGTCGAAGGTGCTGCCTATTTTTACGCCTGTTTCGCGCAGGAAGTGAGCGGGCATTACAATCTTCTTCTTCATCATATCATCAAAAGCCAGCATCATTTCGTTCGGATCGACCTCGAAAATCTTCTTCACGAATGCCATATAGGCTCTTGCGTGGCGCATTTCATCGCCGGCAATAATCGCACATATTTTGGAGAGCTCCGCATTATCGGCTTTTTTAGCCAGGGCGCCTACGCGACCATGCGACATATTGGTAGCCAGCTCCTGGAAACTGGTATACACAAAGTTGCGGTAAGGGTCGGCACCGGTTTGTATATCAAAGCCATCGGCAATCAGGTATTGGGTCGAAACTTCCATTTCGCGCATATTTACCCTGCCGGAGAGGTACAGATATTTATTCAGCAGGTCTCCATGGCGGTTTTCCTCTGCAGTCCAGCCTCTTATCCACTTCATCCAGGGGTTGTGGTAATCGTTTTGTACCCCTTCCATACCTGCCAGCCAGGTTTCATAAGTGGGGAGGGCTTCCTCTGTAATGGTGTCGCCAATAAGAACGGCCCAGTAGTCATACTCCAGTTCACGGGCACTTTCCTGCAGAGCTTTTACTTTGTCAAAGAAATCTTCATCCCGTGAATCAGGAAGCAGGTCAGAAGGTTGCCACATCGTCTCTATGGGTTTGAGATAATCCTGCATCACTTCCTCCACGGTACCTTCCAGGTGGTGCATTACTTCGAGTCTTTCGTAGGCTAATTTCATAGTTGTCGTTTCTTTGAGGATATATGCTATAGTTTATAACCGATTTTTCAGGTTGAGGTTGAGAATCAATAATAGATTTATTCCCGAACATACCTACCCTTTAAATACCAGACAAATAAAATCCTTCTTTGTGACAAAATGCAGGAAAAATTTTAATTGCTAACCTAAGGGATAGAAAGGATGGCGGTTGATTTCCTTAAAGAGGAAG
Source organism: Nafulsella turpanensis ZLM-10 (assembly GCF_000346615.1). Classification (GTDB taxonomy): domain Bacteria; phylum Bacteroidota; class Bacteroidia; order Cytophagales; family Cyclobacteriaceae; genus Nafulsella; species Nafulsella turpanensis. Next base: position 81,287 of record NZ_ANNU01000038.1, on the reverse strand, counting down.
CAGGAATGGCAGGACGTTAAAATTGTTGTTTGAATAGCTGTCTTCTGCTGATTTTACCATCCCCTTTGTAGCGAATCCTAAAAACCTTCTTCCCTTAATTCTCTTAAAAATAGAGGAAACTTAAAAGAATAAATAATGGAGCTTAGAAAATTAGGAAAATCAGATGTGAAAGTAACTCCTATGGCTTTTGGTGCTTGGGCCATTGGCGGCTGGATGTGGGGTGGAGCCGAGGAGAAGGCAGCCCTCGGAGCTATTAAAGCGGCATTAGAGGCAGGTATTACCACCATCGATACGGCACCTGTTTACGGCTTTGGCCGCAGCGAAGGGCTGGTCGGGAAAGCCCTGGAGGGCATAGGGCGCGACCAATACCAGATACTGACAAAGTTTGGCATGAACTGGCAAACAGAGGAGGGGGAGTATTTCTTTGATAGTGAAGATATGGAAGGCCGCCCATTTAAGATGTACAAATGGGCGTCGAAAGAAAAAGTGATGCAGGAATGTGAGGACAGCCTTCGCCGTTTAAAAACAGATTATATTGACCTCTACCAGATACACTGGCCGGATGCCACCACCCCCATCAGCGAAACTTTTGAGGCAGTAGAGCGGCTGATGGAGCAGGGGAAAATTCGGGCGGCAGGTGTTTGCAACTATTCTACCGCACAGGTAGAGGAGGCGCTCCAAACCGTTCAACTGGCATCTAACCAGGTGCCCTACTCCATGATTAACAGGGGGATTGAAAAGGAGGTGGTTCCGCAGGCACAGGAAAAAGGCCTTGGAATTATTCCTTACAGCCCGCTGCAGCGGGGCCTGCTGACAGGGAAAATAAAGCCCGGGCACCAGTTTAATGAAGGTGATACCCGCGAAGGCAGCCTTTACTATACCGACGAAAATATTCGACGAACTCAGGCGCTGCTGGACGAAATTAAGCCGATAGCCGATAGCCACAATGCTACTCTGGCGCAGCTGGTCATCAACTGGACCATGCACCGCCCCGGTGTTGCCTGTGTACTGGCCGGAGCCCGAAATCAACAACAGGTGACAGATAACGCCAGGGCATTTAGCTTTAGCCTTAGCAAGGAAGAGCATGATAAAATTACCGCTGCCGCCGATCGATTCTCCCTGGCGGAGAAATGAAATAGTTGATGAAAAGGTTTGATAGGGCAGGTAGCTGATTACCTGCTCTGTTTTAAAAAAAAAACACGCCCCGGATTTCTCCGGAAGCGTGCCATTTATAAAGAGGATTTTTAATGCTGAAAAGCTGTTTTACCCGCCAATTCTTTGCTGCTCTTCTTCAGAGCCAGTCTGGCGGCGGCGCTGTGGTTTTACGTCCTTATTACCAAAATTGTAAGTGAAAGTAAGGCGCGCCACACGGCTCTCCCATCGTCTTTCGGTTTTATAATCCATGTTGGCAAAGTCTACCACATCGTCGAAACGGAGGGTGTTAAACAGATCGCTCACATTTAGTTTGAGGTTAGCCTTTTTATCCCAGAACGTTTTTTGCAGGCCGGCATTCACGGCATAGCGTGAGAGGTAGCGGGCAAGGCCAAAGGTGCCAGGCGAGTGATAAACGCCGCTCAGTTCTGCCGAAAATCCTGCCGGAAGGGTAAAGCGGTTATTGATGTTCAGGTTAAAGGAAAACTGTTCGCTCGTGAGCTGCTCTCCAAGGTAGAGTCCTTCGTACTGGTTGTAAAAGGCATTGAAGTTATTGCTCATATTCCACCATTTTGCTACCGTTACAGGGGCACTCATGGTGAGGTTGTAGCTGCTTAGCGTTTGCAGGTTGCGGGTGGTGGCCTTGGTAACCTTGCGCACGTCGTCCTGCTCTGTTACCTGGGTTAATACATCGCTGGTGTGGCTGTAACCCAGGCTGGTAATATAGGTGCCTTTAAGGGTATGGCTTAGTTCAATATTATGGGTAAACTGTGGCTGCAGCAGGGGGTTGCCCTGGTAGTACTGGTAAGGGTCGAGGTAGTAAATAAAGGGGTTCAGCGACTGGTAAGAAGGGCGATCGATGCGGCGGCTGTAGGAGAAGTTAAGCTGGTGGGCTTCATTAAATTTACGGCTCACGAAGAGGCTTGGAAACAGCTTCAGGTAGCTGTCATTTACAAGGGAGTCCATCGTAATGGATTCTCCTTCATAAGAGGTTTGCTCGCCCCTCAGGCCTGCCTGGAGGTCGTAGTTCCCTATTTTTCCGCTCCAGTTGAGGTAGGCGGCATGGATGTTTTCCTGGTACACAAAATGGTTTGTTTTGCCTTCGTCCACCACCCACTGTTCGCCCTGCTTTTCATCAAAGTGCACATCATTGTCTGTCGTAACCATGCTGCTTTTTGCGCCTATTTCCAGTCGCCCGCCCTTTTCGCGCAGGGGGTGTATATAGTCTATCTTTGCTACTTTAATATCAATTACAGAAGGGATGTCGCTTCTCAGGTGCTGACTGGAGTCGGGGGTGGCGGAGAGCCTTCCGTAATAAAAGTAGTTGTCAATACCGTTAAATGTGGTGCCGATAAAGCGGGAGTAGTCGAGGTCGGCGGTTAGTTCCCGGCCTTCCTGCTCAAAAGTGCGGCGGTAGTTAAGGTTGTAGCTCATATTGTCGTAGCCATGATAGGCATCGTTATGGGAGTCGAGCCAAAGCAGTTTTTCATTATCCGGGTTTGTGGCCGTGGCATCGCCGGTAATGTCAAGTTCCAGTACATTTGAGTAGCCTCGAACAAGAATGCCGAGCGTGTTCTTTTCGTTCAGGAACCAGTCCAGGCCGCCTTTAAACTGGTGGTTGCTTGTCCAGAAGGGGCGGAAATTGCGCTGATTAAAGATGGTGGTATCGGTAGGGGTAATGCTGTAGCGGTCGATAACAAAAGTATTGCTGTAGCCGTGGTTGTAACGGTAATCGTAGCTGCCGAAGAGGTTGATGTCAGACTTTCGGTAGTTGAGATTGATGCCGGTATTGGCTTTTTCATAGCGACCATAGCCGGTGCCGGCGGTAAGGCTGCCATTCATCCCCATGTTTTTATTCTTCCTGGTTCGGATGTTGATAATGCCCGAATTGCCGGCGGCATCGTATTTGGCCGATGGGTTGGTAATGAGCTCTATCTTTTCAATAGCATCGGCCGACATGCTGCTCAGCATATTTGATACTTCCTGAGCGGAAAGATAGGTTTGCTTCCCATCCATCATGATGATAACGCCCTGCTTGCCCTTAAGACTGATGTTGCCGTCGCGGTCTACGGTAATGCCCGGACTTTTCTCCAGAATTTCCATGGCAGTGCCTCCGCCGGCCAGAATGCTTCCTTCTACGTTAATGACAAGGCGGTCGGCTTGCTGTTCCAGGAGTGGCCGCTGTGCTTCCACGACCACCTCATCAAGGCGGCGTGTTTCTTCCGCCAGGGGTAGAGGCTGGAGTTGCCTGGAGGGTGTATCTTTTGTAAGCGAAAATATTTCACTTGCCTTTTTTTCATAGCCGACCATGCCTGCGCTAATCTGGTAGCTTCCCCACTCCAGCTTTTCGAAATGGTAGCTCCCTGTGGAGTCGGAGATGGCCCCTTTTACCAGGGAAGAGTCACTGGCCCGCAGGAGCATGATGGTGGCATACTCCAGTGGCTGACCTTTGCTGTCAGTTATTTTGCCGCTGACCTTAGCTGTTTGAGTAAAGCCGCTGTAGGCGACCAGGAGAAACAATGAGAGTAAGATTTGCTTTTTCATCAGGATACAATCATCTTGTTTGCGGAACTTTCAATTACTTGTGGTAAGGATGTAAAACTTTATTGCGTTACAACTTACATATCAAAAGTAAGAGAGGTAAGGGTGTCGTCCTATCACTTTGTGATGAGTGGTGCTATTTGTTGATAAAACCCCTGATTTAACATTCGTTAACACTTACTTATTATGAGTGTATTTGAAGAACTGGGGCCTCTCGCCCTGGCCAGTCGTTTAAAGCAACTGAGTGAAACGCTGTCGAAAGAAGTGTCTGCCGTGTACCAAAAGCTGGATATAAGCTTTGAGGCTCGTTGGTTTACGCTCTTCTGGACGCTGAAAGCGCAAAACGCCCTTACCATTACCGAACTGGCAAAGGAACTCCGCCAAACGCATGCTGCCATCGTGCAGCTTACCAACCTGCTCGAAAAAAAAGGTTTGCTGGTGAGCCAGAAAGATAAACAGGACGAGCGCCGCCGGCGGGTAAGCCTGAGTCAGAAAGGCCTGCTTCTGTTTAAGGAGGTGGAACCTGTGCTCCAGGCTATTGAGCAGGCGAACAAAGATTTGCTCTTGCTGGCTTCTCCCGATTTTTTAGGAGGAATCGAAATGATAGAACAGGCGCTGGAGGAAAAGCCCATGTATGATCGCATTCTCGATAACCTTCAGTTGTATGAGCAGGGTTATTCTGTCAGCACTTACGATCCTGCCTACAAAGAAGATTTTATAGGCCTGAACCGGCTGTGGATAGAAGAAAATTTTGGTGCGCTTGAAGAGGCAGACCGACGAGTGCTGGAGCGGCCCGAAGAGGAAATAATAGCAAAAGGCGGTATGGTTTTCTTTGCGCTCCACCAGGGGAATGCCGTAGGAACCGCGGCAATTGAAGAAGAAGGTTCGGAGGTGTTTCGTATCTCAAAGTTTGCCGTACAAAAGGAGTTGAGAGGGAGGGGGATTGGAAAGGCACTGCTGAAAAAGGCGGTGGCCTTTGCCAAAGCCAGAGGCGGAAAAGTGCTCACACTCTACACCAGTGCCAAAATGGTCGAAAGTGTTAACTTCTATATCCGGCAGGGTTTCGTGCTGGCCCCTTTAACAGCAGAGGAGCAAAACCTTTTCAGGAGAGCAGGCATAAAAATGCAGATGGAATTACCGGGTCAGAAGACATAGATAATCAGATGCAGTCTATTATACACCAGAACCAGGCGTACAAAAACATTAGCTATGCAGGAAAGGAAGTAAAGAAGCGGGAGTTCGAAAATTGTACTTTCCACCATTGCGATTTCTCCGACAGCAACTTTTCCTATAGCCGCTTTACCGCCTGTACTTTTACGGCCTGTAATCTGGCCCTGATAAAATTAAACAGTGTTACCCTCCATGAGGTATCCTTCAGGGAATGTAAGCTGCTGGGGGTAAATTTCAGTGAATGCAACGACTTTCTGTTTAGTGTTTCCTTTGAGAAATGCCTGCTGGACTATGCTTCTTTTCAGCAAAAAAAGATGAGTGGCACCTCTTTTATCCATAGTTCCTTAAAAAGGGCTGATTTCACCAATGCCAGAATGGAGCGGGCGGTTTTCGATTATACTAATTTGGAAGGAGCTGTTTTTAGCAGGACGGATCTAAAGGAAGCTGACTTCCGGACTGCGACTAATTTTACCATCGATCCGGAGCTTAATCATCTTAAAAAGGCCATGTTTTCAATGGAAGGGCTGGAAGGACTTTTAAGGAAGTATGGCATAAGGGTTGGATAATTGTTTATAGGGGGTGAGGGGAAGGAACGTATTAATGGAGTTAGCGGTTGAGAAAGAGAATAGCATTCTGTTATATAATACTGAAGCTTCTTTACGTTTTGTTTTTTCTTAATTTATGATACTTTATTTTGCATATGCAGGATATAGGCTTTTAAAACGTTCCTGCTTCAACAATTAGATATTGCGAAGGTTCAAATAAAAACATTGTATTCTGTTTGATAAAAATACTCCCATGCAAATACCAACAATGACCATTAAATGGAATCAGATTCTTATTCTTTGCTCCTTTTTCCTTTTTATTTCAGCCAATGCGCTTTACGGGCAAAGCCTTTACTTCGACATCTATAAAGGAGAGGATAAGATTGGTGGAATTACAGTTGAGAAAACAGTAGACGAGCAGGGAGTTCATTATGCAGCCAATTCGGAGGCAGAATTCCGTGTCATCTTCAAAAACAGGCTCACCTCTCTTACGGCCGCCAGCTTTGAGGATAATAAGCTAACGCAGGCAGTTTCTAAAATTATCCTGAATGATAATATCCGGGAGTATAATACCACTAAAAAAGAAGGAAAGGATTACCATTACACGCAGCATGAGGAAGAGTCCTTCACAAAAGAAGAGGCTCCTTTTCTGTTTAGTACCGTTATGATGTATTACGAAGAGCCTGTAGGAATTGAAAAGGTGTTTTCGGAGAACTACCAGGTTCTGTGTGATTTAAAAAAGATTGGCCCGCACAGCTACGAGCTTGCTCTTCCGGGGGGAAAAATCAACCATTATTTTTATGAGAATGGAAGGCTGGTGGAAATAAAGGTATTCCGGACTTTCGTCGACCTATCGTTCAAATTATCTGAGCAGGCATAGGTATAAATAGAGGCAGTGCGTACGCCTGATAATAGTTGGCACGGCTTCCATACCATACCGGCCGCTTACAGCTGTTCGGCGCCTAACAAGCCAAAATGTGTTCCGAAGGCCATAATGGTGCACGAAATAATTACTCCAAGGCTAACTGCCAGAAAAGCCTGCTTCCGAGGAAGTTTAAAGATGTAAGCGGCTATGGTGCCAATGTATGCCCCGGTGGTCGGGAGCGGTATCATTACAAAAATCATCAATCCCCAGAAGCCGTACTTCTGTATGTTGGCGCCAACTCCTTTTTTTGCCCGGCGCATAAGGCGGATGTTCTGCTTTTTATAGAATTTATAGCGCCACAGTTTAGCATTGAAGGCATCAATTAATAGCGCGAAGAGCGGAAAAATCAGCAGATTACCGATGAGGCCAATAATAAAAGCCGTTAAAGGGTTTAAGCCATTTAGTATGCCATAAGGTATACCGGCTCTTGCTTCTCCAAAAGGAGAAATGCTGATTAAGAAGGTAAAGATGATTATATTGATCATGCCCGGAAAAATAAGTGCAAAGGTAAGTGCTTTTGCTGTATGATGACAAAAAATGAGAAAGAATGGTTTGCTCTTCGCCAGGAATTTTTGCTTTTTACTTTGGCGGGAAAAAAAGAAGTGGCCTCTTCTGATAGAGACCACTTCTAAGAGATTTGTTATTGTTGCCGGTATCTTTTCTTTTCAGCTACAACCTTTAACTTAGGTTGTGAAAAGGGTCCCTACACTTTTACCGCTTACGATATCTAGAATTACATTTTCCCGCTTTCCGTTGGCGATATAGGTGGGAATGTTTTTAGAGGCGGTACCTTTGGCTACTTTTAATTTTGAGCCCATGCCTCCGCGGCCTTCAGCTTCGCCTTTATTTGATTCATGAACATATTTCTCTACATCCTCCCCTACCTTTACCTCGTTCAGAAGCTGAGACTCAGGGTCATCCGGGTGGCCGGTATACAGTCCGTCGATATCGGTAAGGATGATCATCATATCCGCATGGATCAATTCTGCTACCAGGCTGGCCAGTTCATCATTATCGGAGAACATCGACATGGTAAGCGACACCGCATCATCTTCATTGGCAATGGGAGTTACTCCTTCTGCTAAAAGGCCCTCATAACAGTTAATCATATTGTCGCGGTGCTTACCTTCGCTAAAATCTCTTTTAGTAGCCAGTACCTGGGCGCAACGCATTCCATAATCGTGAAAAAGGCTGTAGTAGTGGCGCATCATCCGCGGCTGGCCTACAGCAGAATACACCTGCCGGCGCCGCGATTCTTCTTTTATGCTTATTTCGCCTAGTATTTCCTTGCCGGCAATAGCGGAGCCGGAGGAAACCAACACGCAGATTATATCTCTCTCGTATAAATTGGCTATCTGGCGAACAATTCCTTTTAATATAGGACCTACGATACGGTTATCCCGGTTGGTCATTACATTGGTGCCAACTTTTATAACTATTCGTTTTTTATCCATTATAAATATTTTTGGTTTTACTCTTTCCCTAATTCTACCGCGCGGTTAAAGGCTGCAAAAGCTGCCTCTTTAATCAGCTCCTTCACATTGTTATCGTCCATGGAATCGAGGGCGGCACGGGTGGTGCCCCCTTTTGAGGCTACCCTGTTCATCCAGGTTTTAGGAGAGAGGTCATTTTGGTTGAAGAGCTCTACGGCTCCCTCGAAGGTCTGGCTTACCAGTGTCTTGGAATCTTTTTCAGAAAATCCCATTTTTTGCGCAGCTTCCATCATGGACTGCATAAAATAAAATACATAGGCGGGGCCGCTGCCGGAAATACCCGTAGAGGCATCGATAAAGTTTTCATCTTTTACCAGGAGGGACACCCCCGTAGTGTCGAGCAGATTCCTGACCATGGCCAGCTCTACCCGTGTAACTTCTTTCGCTTCGGTATAGGAGGTAACGCCTTTTCCTACCTGTGCCGGCAGGTTTGGCATGGTGCGAACCACCTTTTTTACGCCCAGCAGGCTTTGAATTTTTTCGATGGTAACACCTGCCATCAGCGAAATAAAAATTTGTTCCTGGTTTACCAGGTGTTTGATGTTGTTGAAAAGCTCCTCGCAATGGTAGGGCTTAACGGCAATAAAAACCATGTCTGCAATAGGCAGGCAGTCTTCAATATTTTCGTATTCGTCGAAGTGAGGGATTTTGATTAAGGAAAGGATTTTTTCCGGGGAGTTGTCATACACCATGAGCTTATGCCTGTTCAGGAATTCAGATTTTGCCATTCCTTCTGCATAGGTGAGTCCCATGTTTCCGGCTCCAATCATTAAAACTTTCATGTAATTGTTTTTAGGTTGCAAATAGTAGAATGCGATATCATCAGAAAACCACTCAAAAATCCTCGGGAGAGAGGTGAATGTAGTTGCATTCATACATTAGATGAGCTACAAAGATAAGGAACCAACGGCGGAATAGGTAGGAAAACCTGAAAAAGATAAAATGAGCTCCAAATAAAGTTTTGTTCAAACGATTGAAACTGCTGATTTGGCAAAATAAAAAAGCAGCGTTTGAATCTTTTTCTGTTTTATGATATGGTGATGATTTCTGTTTCAGGTCGTTCCTGAAGGATTCTCCATTACATTGGGCAAAAGATGTTGAGGAGCAGCTAACTCTTTTTTGTATAAAATAAGGAAGTATGGGGAGCGTTAACTTAATGCAGCACCTGCACCATCAGGCAGAATAAGGGGCAGGAAAAGTTCGATGGGAAGTGAGTTTTTTCCCTGCCGAATAAAACTATAGGGGAATACCAACAGTGCTAACGGTTTAAATTCCTTAACTATTGAAAAAGAGATGCTTCAGTATGTTGGTCGGACATGCATTTCTTTGCGCAGGTGTTAATATTAAAATACAAATAGAGGCAGAGTTGTGATATTGCTGAATAAATGGGGTAAGTAGTTGTTTTTTAAGGTTGATGATGATGCTGAACGGTCTGTGTTTATGTTAGATAGTTTGTACTTTTTTCTTTGAATCAGGAAAAAAGTCAGAACACAAAGAAGGTTTGGTCGTTAATTTTTGTAGAGCTGTAGCCAATCCTTTGCTTTGAGGGAGACGGGGAAAAAGATAAATTAAATTCGGAGCAGGATTTTTTTTTAGGAATAGGTGAACGTTATTTTGCTATCAAAGAAGAAAAGCCTCCATTAATCTGTAAGCACCTGAAGCATTCGCTAAAACAGGACTCTGTAACATTGTACCGAGGAGGGGAATATAGAATGAGCGGTCTTTTTATACTCTGCTCCCATCCATAGAAAGCTGGGAACTCTCCGGAAATCCCTGAAATCTCTGTGCTGAAAGAGGAACTGAGCTGGAATCCTCTGGCCTTATCTTCCAAAATGGCTATGCTCCAACTTTTTAAAAACTGAATAAGAAAATTTTTTAAACCAGGAGAATATGAAATTCAAGCAAATCACCCACCGGTCTTTATTGCGCTATAATGAAAATATTGGGCAGTTATTTACCCCAAACCTTAACATGAGGAAGCTTTATAGTGAAAAGCCTTACCACATCCGCACAAACCGGCAGGGATTCAGGTCTGATTTCGATTTTGAAAAAACAAAAAAGAAGGGGGAAAAAAGGATTGCTTTCCTGGGCGATTCCTTTGCTGCCGGAGATGGAGTAGCGAATGAAAAACGATTCTCTAACCTTGTTGCGGAGGCTTTTGGTGCCCGGCCTTACAACTTTGGCTTGTCAGGGTCCGGGGTAGACCAGCAGTACCTGGTTTATAAGAACATTGCAAGCCAGTATGAGCACGATGTACTGGTCGTCTCTCCACATATTATGGATATTGGACGGAACCTGCTTGATTCCCGGCTCTCAATCGATGGTTCTACCGGAAAAGAAGTGCTGGTGCCAAAGCCCTACTTTACGCTGGAAGAGGGGAATCTGGTGCCCCATAACCTGCCGGTGCCAAGAGAGCGAACGGTGGTAGAGGAGCAGACCAGCCAGGAAAAGATATTTAGTCCGGGCCCGGTCGCCCGTAAAGTATTTCACCAGTTTGTGCCAAAGAAGGCCAAAGAAAAGCTCCTCAAACTACAGTTTTCAAAGCAGCATGGTGGCTATGAGAGTCCGCAGGATCCCCGCTGGGTATTAATGCGCAAGCTGCTGGAAGAAATTATTGCACTGGCCGGAGAACGACCTGTCATTCTTGCTCCCCTGCCTTACCACCGTATTGGCCAAAACCCCGACTATCAAGAACGTTTTGTAGAACTGGCCGGCCAGTATGATAATGTGCATTTTGTGGATGTGCTGGAGAAGTTTAAAGAAGTGCCGGACACCGATAGCCTCCATTACGAAAAAGATGCCCACTATTCAGAGTTTGGGCATGAGAAAGTGGCAGAAGCCATTGCAGAAGGCATTGTGCGGGAAGGACTGTTAAAGCCTAGCCTTCGCTCAGGAAGTGGAAAATCCGGGCAGACGAAACCTTCTTATGTCCTTGGTATCTCTGCTTTTTACCACGACTCCGGTTGTGCTCTTATTAAAGAAGGGGAAATAGTGGCTGCGGCCCAGGAAGAACGTTTTACCAGGGTTAAGAACGACTCCGGCTTTCCTCACAAAGCGATAAACTATTGCCTTGAAGAGGCTCAAATCGATATCGAAGAGGTGAAGGCGGTGGTATTTTACGACCACCCTTACCGTACACTCGAAAGAATTATAGCTTCCCAGCTTTCGGTGTATCCTAAAGGAGAAAAGGTATGGAGAGAGGCATTGCCGAAGTGGGTGGAAACCAAGCTGCACATTCCGGAGCTTATCCAGGAGGAGCTAAACTGGAGAGGAGAAGTCCATTTTACCAACCACCACTTATCGCATGCCGCCAGTGCCTTTTATCCGTCGCCATTTACCAAAGCAGCCATCCTTACCGTCGATGGGGTAGGGGAGTGGGCTACTGCTACCATTGGCTATGGAGAAGGCAATAAGGTAGAGCTGCTTAAGGAGATGGATTTCCCGCATTCCATTGGTTTGCTTTATTCTGCTTTTACTTATTACACCGGCTTTAAAGTAAACGAAGGGGAGTATAAACTAATGGGACTCGCTCCTTACGGCGAACCTGTTTACGCAGATTTGATAAAGGAGCACCTGGTGGACATACAGGAAGATGGTTCCATTAAGCTGAACCTGGAGTATTTCACCTTCCGGGAAGAGCTGGTTATGATTAACGAGGAGAAATTTGAACAGCTGTTTGGTGGCCCGGCCCGCGACCCTAAAGTAGATGTGGATAAGAGAATAAGGGATGTGGCCCGCTCCATTCAGGCGGTTACCGAAGAGGTCGTAATTAAAATGGCAAGACATGCCAAAAAGATAACCGGTGCCGATTATTTATGCCTTGCCGGCGGGGTTGCCCTTAACTGCGTGGCCAATGGTAAGCTACTGCGCGAAGGGGTATTCAAAGATATATGGATTCAGCCTGCTGCCGGCGATGCCGGTTGTGCATTGGGAGCTGCTTTAGCCCTCTTTTATGAAAAGTATAATGTAAACAAGCTAGAAAGAAAAGAAGGAGAATGCCGGCAGAAAGGCTCCTACTGGGGGCCGTCCTTTTCAGACGGCGAAATAAAAGCGTACCTCGACTCGCACGGCTACCAGTACCGGGAGTTAAAGCCGGAGGAAAGAAACCGGGTAGTGGCAGAGCAGCTGGCTGAACAAAAAATTGTCGGTCATTTTTCAGGGCGCATGGAGTTTGGGCCGAGAGCCCTGGGAGCCCGTTCTATTTTAGGCGATCCGCGCAGCGAAACGGCACAGTCTACGCTTAACCTGAAAATTAAATTCCGCGAATCTTTCCGTCCTTTTGCGCCTTCTGTTTTGGAAGAAGATATTGCCGAATACTTCGACCTGGACCGCCCAAGCCCTTATATGGTGCTGGTGTCAGATGTTCAGAAAGACCGCTGTCTCCCCCGGGCAGAAGGGTATGAGCACGACCTGATTAAAATTGTGAACCAGAAGCGGAGCGACCTGCCGGCCATTACCCATATCGATTACTCTGCCCGTGTGCAGTCGGTAAGTAAGGAAAGCAACCCTGTTTACTACGACCTGATACAGGAATTTAAAAAGCTGACAGGCTACGGCGTGGTCATTAACACCTCTTTTAATGTAAACGGGGAGCCCATCGTGTGTACGCCTAAAGATGCTGTTACCTGCTTTATGACCACCAATATGGATGTGCTGGTAATGAACAACTATATTCTCTTTAAGGAAGAACAGGAGGAAAGAGACCTGGAGGAGCTTAAATTCAAGCGTCCGGAAGTAAAAGTGAACGAGAAGAAAGTTGCCAAAGTGAAAAAGCAGGCCGATCGGCTCTTTCATGAGTATATTCCGGATTTGGCGGCTTATAAAAGCCTGTTTAAGCCCTTTAATACCAGGGGTACTTCTGGCTGGACAGATTTCGGGAAGGGAAAAGCCTTCGACAGTATCCATCCGGGCCAACCCTTACATGCCGAAGAAATTCTGTGTAAGTGGACAGTCGTACCCGAGCGGGCAAAACCCGATTTTCTCCCACTGCTGAATGAAATTGTGCGCTTGTCCAACAAATACAAGCTGGATGCTTCCGAGGTGGAAAATACCGTTTCCCGTTCAAAATATGTAATGGATTGATATTTCTGACTCAATGGCGGGGGAGCTCTATTCTCCCGCTCTTTTTTATTCCCTGCCATGCAGTGAAGGGTGTTGTTGTTCAGCCTGAGGCAACATTGTGTGTAGGTGGGGGTTGTAAATGGTAGGAGTAGAAATGTCAATTAATTTTTTAGACTGATAATGAATATATTAATCCTGGTAAGTTCCCTGGATATGGGGGGAGCGCAGAAGCAGGCAGTGGTAGATGCGAATATGCTTGCCCCCTCTCATAAAATTACCCTGGGAATGTTTGATTCCGGTGAAACAGGAGGAGCCCTTCGTGAAATGCTGGATGGACGGGTAGAGGTAGCCATCTTCCGAAAGACCAATTATATTTCCACGGCTGTCCGGCTGGCAAGGTTCCTGAGAGAGCAGGAGGTCCAGGTGGTACATTGCCATTTGTACGCCCCCATGCTCACTGCCGGTTTGGCTTCCCTTATGGCAAGAGTGCCGGTCATCTGGCATTTTCACGGCCACCACTTCGAGGTCCGAAAGCTTCCCTTAAACCTCCTGTCCCTTTTACCTACCGTAAAAAAGATTATTTTTGTCAGCTCAATGCTGTCCCGTTACTTTGAAAAGAATTTCTGGTTTCCGAAAAACAAAATGGCGGTAGTTTATAATTCTTCCCAAAGTAAAAAGCAGCCACTTTTAAAAGGAAAAGACGAGCCTCTTCGGATTGGCTTTGTGGGCCGGCTGGTGGGCCTTAAGCGGGTGCAGTACCTTATTAATCTTGCTGCCTGGTTAAAAGAAAGGCAGTTTATGGATTTTGAAATATGGGTAATTGGCGACGGGCCGGAAAGAAAGGCACTGGAGGAGCTGGCCGGGAGCAAAGAAGTAAATGAGCAGGTGAAGTTCCTGGGCTTCAGAACCGATGTGGAAAATCTCTATAACCAGCTCGATTTATTTATCCTTCCTTCTGAAGAAGAGGCCCTGTCCTTAGCCCTGATAGATGCCCATAATTGCGGGCTTCCCTGTATTGCTTTTGACGTGGGAGGGAACAAAGAAATTGTTCAAGACGGAGAAACCGGCTATATTGTGCACTCAGAAACGGAGCTACAGCAAAAGGCGTTGGAATTGTGCCGGAATAAAGAACTAAGACTGCAGCTGGGGGCAAATGCGGAGGAGTATGCAAAAATATTCAGTGAGCAGAATCACCTGCAAAATCTGCTGAATATATACACCCGTTATGCCTGAACTGGCTTCGAGAGAAGTTCTTTTAGAGGGGGTATGCGGTAGTGCTTTTTTTGAGCGGCTGACCATTGCAATATGGCAGTTGTACTTGCTCAGGGAGCACAATTGCTGTGGAAAATTTTGAATTTAAAACCGAATATACATTCAGATACATGCCGAAAGATCAATCCATCAAATCTGTTTTAATTATTGGAAGCGGACCTATCATCATCGGGCAGGCCGCCGAATTCGACTATTCAGGCTCACAGGCCGCCCGTTCATTAAAAGAGGAAGGGATAGAAGTTACCCTCATCAACTCCAATCCGGCCACTATTATGACGGATAAGGTGACTGCCGATAATATTTACCTCCTGCCGCTGGAACCCGCTTCTATTGTCCAGATTTTAAAGGAACACCAGATTGATGCTGTACTGCCTTCCATGGGGGGACAGACAGCCCTTAACCTGGCCATAAAATGCCAGGAGCAGGGGATTTGGGAAGAGTACGGGGTGAAAATGATTGGCGTGGATACCAATGCCATTGAAATTACCGAAGACAGAGAGCTCTTCCGGCAAAAAATGGCCGAAATTGGTATACCCATGGCTCCTTCCAAAACAGCCAAGTCCTTTCTGGAGGGAAAAGAGGTAGCACAGGAATTTGGCCTTCCGCTGGTTATTCGCCCGTCTTTTACCCTGGGCGGCTCGGGTGGCTCAGTGGTTTATGATAAGGAAGACCTGGAGTCGGCTTTGCAGCGGGGACTGCAGGCTTCGCCCATTCATGAGGTAATGATCGATAAGGCCGTTATTGGCTGGAAGGAATACGAGCTGGAGCTGCTGCGCGACCGCAACGGTAATGTGGTGATAATTTGCTCCATCGAAAATTTCGACCCGATGGGCATCCATACCGGCGACTCAATTACGGTAGCCCCGGCCATGACCCTCTCCGATACTACCTTCCAGAAGATGCGGAACATGGCCATCAAAATGATCCGTTCCATCGGTAACTTCGCCGGCGGTTGTAATGTGCAGTTTTCGGTAAGTAATGATGAGAAGGAAGAAATTATAGCCATCGAAATTAACCCGCGGGTATCGCGCTCCTCAGCGCTGGCATCGAAGGCTACCGGCTATCCTATCGCTAAAATTGCTTCGAAACTGGCACTGGGCTATATGCTCGATGAGCTGAAAAATCCGGTAACCGGAAATACCTCTGCCATGTTCGAGCCTACTCTGGACTATGTAATTGTTAAAATTCCACGCTGGAACTTCGATAAGTTTAAGGGTGCCAACCGCCGCTTAGGTTTCCAGATGAAGTCGGTAGGAGAGGCCATGGGCATTGGGCGTTCGTTCCAGGAAGCCCTGCAGAAAGCCTGCCAGTCGCTGGAGATTGGTCGCAATGGACTTGGGGCCGATGGAAAGGAGCTTACTGACCAGAACGTGATCCTCGACAGCCTTAAACACCCGGGCTGGGACCGGCTGTTCCATATTTACGATGCCTTTAAGCTGGGCATCTCCTTTAGTACTATCCACAAATCAACCTTAATCGATCCCTGGTTTCTTCGCCAGATACAGGAACTGGTAGAGCTGGAAGGGGAGATTGTGCAGTACACATTAGACAACATACCGGAAGGCTTACTGCGGGAGGCGAAGAAGAAGGGCTATGCCGACCGGCAGATTGCCCACCTGCTGCGCTGCCTGGAAAGCCAGGTGTATGAGAAACGAAATAAGCTTGGCATTAAAAGAGTATTCAAACAGGTCGATACCTGTGCGGCAGAGTTTCCGGCAGAGACTCCTTACTACTATTCCACCTTCGAAGAGGAGAATGAGTCGGTACAGTCCGGAAGGGAAAAAGTGATTATTCTGGGCTCAGGGCCAAACCGCATCGGCCAGGGAATCGAGTTTGATTATTCCTGTGTTCATGGGGTGCTGGCAGCCAAAGAGTGCGGCTATGAAACCATTATGATTAACTGTAATCCCGAAACGGTTTCTACTGACTTTACCACGGCCGATAAGCTCTATTTTGAGCCGGTGTTCTGGGAGCATATTTATGATATTATTCTGCACGAGAAGCCTATAGGGGTTATTGTGCAGCTGGGCGGACAAACAGCACTGAAGCTGGCTGAGAAGCTCGATAAATATGGTATTAAAATTATCGGAACCAGTTATCATGCGCTGGATCTGGCTGAAGACCGGGGCCGTTTTTCGTCCTTACTGAAAGAAAATGAGGTGCCTTATCCAAAGTTCGGTTCTGTAAAAAGTGCCGAAGCGGCAGTAAAAATGAGCAGAGAGCTGGGCTTTCCGTTGCTGGTGCGCCCTTCCTATGTTTTAGGTGGGCAGAGCATGAAAATAGTGATCAATGAAGAGGAGCTGGAGCAGCACGTGGTAAACATTCTCCACCAGATGCCCGGCAATGAAATACTGATTGATAACTTCCTGTCTGGTGCGATAGAGGCCGAGGCCGATGCTATTTGCGATGGGGAGGATGTGTACATCATCGGCATCATGGAACACATAGAGCCGGCCGGTATCCATTCGGGCGATTCTTATGCGGTGTTGCCACCCTTTAATTTAGGAGACCTGATCCTTACCCAAATCGAGGAAATTACCAAAAAAGTGGCACTGGCGCTGAATACGGTCGGGCTGATTAATATTCAGTTTGCCATAAAGGACGATGTGGTTTACGTAATTGAGGCAAACCCACGAGCTTCCAGAACAGTGCCCTTTATAGCGAAAGCTTACCAGGAACCTTATGTAAACTATGCTACGAAAGTAATGCTGGGGCATAAGAAGGTGAAGGACTTCGACTTTAAGCCGGTAAAGAAAGGCTATGCCATTAAGGTGCCGGTATTCTCTTTCGATAAGTTCCATGAAGTAAGCAAGGAGCTCGGACCTGAAATGAAATCGACCGGGGAGGCCATCCACTTTATCGATAACCTGAAGGATGAGTACTTCCACAAAATATACGGCGAAAGAAACCTTTATTTGAGCCGCTAGGGACTAGTCGATAAGAAATAGCCGCTAGGGAATACCTGAAAATGAGCCGTAAAGGTTCTGACTGGCCGGAACAGCTTTCGCAGAAAATCGGCCTGACCTGGTGCTTCTGTGGACTTAATAAGCCGCCCCGGGCGGTAGGGATGCAAAAAATGAACTGAAATGAATAAAGCAATAGTATTACTAGAAGACGGAACAATTTTTTACGGCAAAGCCGAAGGGCCGGCTATGACCAGTGTGGGCGAAATATGCTTTACAACCGGCATGACAGGCTATCAGGAGGTTTTTACCGATCCTTCTTATTTTAACCAGATTGTAGTCGCCACCAATACCCATATCGGGAATTATGGTATTCACCGGGATGAGTCGCAGTCGGGCAGTGTAAAAATTGCCGGTTTTGTTTGCCGCAATTTTAACGAGCAGCATTCCAGGGTAAGGGAGTCGGAAAGCCTGCCGGACTTTTTTCGCAGAGAAGGAATATTGGCAGTATCGGAAGTCGATACCCGCAAGCTGGTGCGGCATATACGGGAAAAAGGCGCCATGAATGCCCTCATCTCTTCCGAAGATAAACCGCTGGAGGAACTTAAAGCCATCCTGGCCAAGGCGCCGTCCATGAAGGGGATGGGGCTTGCTTCTGAAGTGTCGACTCAAAAGATGTATACCCTGGGCGATGAGAACAGGGCGTACCGGATAGCAGTGCTGGACCTGGGGGTAAAAAGGAATATACTGGACAGCCTCCTGAAGTATGATGCTTATGTAGGCGTTTTTCCGCATAATGCCAGCCTGGAGGAAATTGCGGCCTGGAAGCCGGATGGCATCCTTATCTCTAATGGTCCCGGCGACCCAGAGCCACTGCACGAGCAGGCCGAGCTGGTTAAAAAGCTGATCGACCAGGAAATGCCTACTTTCGGAATTTGCCTGGGCCACCAGCTTATTTCTCTTTCGCAGGGGCTGGAAACATTTAAGATGTTTAACGGCCACAGGGGTATTAATCACCCGGTTAAAAACCTCCTGACGGGCAGGTGTGAAGTAACGAGCCAGAACCATGGCTTTGCGGTTTCACGAGAATCGGCAGAGAAAAACGGAAGTGTGGAGATTACCCATATCCATCTAAACGACGATACCATTGCCGGCCTGCGCCTCCGAAATAAGCCTGTGTTTTCCGTGCAGTACCACCCGGAAGCTTCGCCAGGGCCTAATGATTCGGAGTATCTGTTTGAACAGTTCTTTGAGCTTATCAGGGAGAACAAAGCAAAAAAACCTGGTGGAAAGGTAGAAGAATCCGCCGAAAGATAAACAGCTCTCCGAAGGGCAGAAAGTCCTTGGGTGTTCAGTAGAAATAAAAACAGCAGGAAGATGCTTATTCTTTCTGCTGTTTTGTTTTTATTCCTGTTGGTATTCTACTCTTTTGTGAGCCATAAGCTTTTGGCTTCCTGCTTCAGGAGGATGGGGAAGCGCTCTTTCAGCAGGTCCGTATAGTGGAACTCCAGGAAAGAGTTGAAGGCAATAATTTTATAGGCGTTATTGTACATTAAAAATGCACGGATAAAGTAGGTCTCATTCCAGCCTCTTTTCTGCTCGATAACCCATTCCCGCGGATACTCGAAGGGGAAGAAAATATCGTGGATATGAATTTTAACACCCTTCTGCAGGAGGGGAAGAATGTTAAACACCAGGTAGTTTAGTTCGCCACCGGTTTTTACCACATGGGAGGTGTCAATAAACAGGATATCATTTTCCTCCAGCTGCGTAAACACATCAAGCTCTACATCCTGCACATTCTGGTCATATAAATTAATTTCTTCACCCGGTTTCAGGTTAGACTTCAGGCGCTCGGGGTTTGGCTCAATAAAGGTTAAGTCAATTTTATTTTCAAAAAATAAATCGTTGGTGTCCAGCATCATGGCCGATGAAAAGCCGGAACCTACTTCTACAATGCGTTTTGGTTTGTAATGGCGGATCATGGCGTGCAGAAAAAAGCCATCTGAATAATCGAAATACTCATTTCGCAGGGCGTACCTTAAATTTGGCTGCTTCTCTTCCGTAAAAGGAAGCTCGTCATAATACTTCTGAAACTGTTTCAGCAATTTTACCTGTCCTTCTTCATTCAGGTCGACCGCAGGAATTTCCTTACTTCTGTTTTCAAAAATCCGATCTTCATACTGGCGAACAAAATCTTCGGATATCAGCGGACTGTAGAAATGCCCGGGTGGTACATGAAACTTGTAGGAATTCAGGTGGGTGAGTTTAGCTATTTTCCTGTTTCCCTTCTTAATTATTTTGTCAACTAACATAGTTTAAAAAGTTTAATTGTGATAATGGAAAAAATGAGTAAGTCTCTCATTTATAGTATTTTACTGCTGATGTGTTTTATTGTTACTGTTTTGGTGCATAAATAATGTAAAACCTAGAGCATTGGCTTTTTGAGGCTGTAGCAGGTCCAGGGAAGAAAAGGACTCGCAGGACACTCACCTTTTTTGTTTGTAATTCCTTAAAAGTTTTATTGCGTTAGCTATGGTGTTGGATATACCCATGGACAAGCAGTTTTACCAGCAGGAGCCGCCGGCGCACGAACTCCTCAGAAAGCGGGAGATCCAGACCATAAGCTTTATCTCACGGGGAGTTTCCACAGAGAAAATGGACGACCGCCTGAACCTTAGTCCTCATACCGTTAATGCCCACCGGAAAAAAATTCTGAAGAGCTCCCCTGTTGAACTAATTGTTAAAGCCCTCCAGCTCAGGATTATCCAGTTGCCTTAAGGAGTAGGTAGCACCTGCAGGTAAATGAATTCTTAAAAGCCTAAGTCTGCAGCCGGGATGAAAAAAATCCTTTCCTCAACAGCCGAACAATCGAAAGAGTGGTGGGTTTAACAGGCGAAGTAACCAACAGCCCTCCATTGCCAAATATATACCAAAACTTAATAATCTTCGTTTACAGCAGTTGAACTGTTGTTTTACTTCTATTCTTTTTACGGCTTTATTTCAACGAAAAATAACCCTATCATGGCCTATATTTCAGTGGCAGATGCAGTGGAGCGAACAGGTAAAGGATCGACCACCATTTACCGTTTATGCAGGAAACATGAGCACACCAAGCATGTGATGCGGGAGGACAAGAAATTCCTGATAGACGAAGACTTTCTTTCCCAGCACTATGAATCACCCGCCAGTGATGCTGAGGGAGATCGCTTACCTGGAGAAAGCCGGCGGGAACTGGTGGATATTTTTATTGAAGAGCTGCTCCATGAAAAGAATTACTACCGGCAACTGCTGGACAGGAAAGATGAACAAATGGAGCGTAAAGACCAGATGATTGTCCGTTTACAGGAAAGGCAAAAAGAGCTGCACTACCTTTTAAACCACCAGTCGAACCTACTGGATCAACTCCGGAAGCCTGCCGAGTCAGCTCCTGAGCCTCCGGCCTCTTCTCAGGAAAATTCAAATCGCGAAGGAATGGACGAGCAGCTGCCCTTCATTTATGAGGCAAAAACCATTTACACGATACTGGCAGCAGTGGGAGCTGTCTTGCTGCTGGCCATCATCTTTGTTGATGAAATACGCACTTTAGTGGAGTAGCAGGAGGGAAGCTCCTCCTGCTTTTTAGCTAAAAAAGTATGGCTGAAAGAGAGCCTTACTGCACCTCTAAATGCCGGCAGCCTAACCCGCTACATGGTTTTATCCAGCGTAATAGGAAGGGCCCGCACCCTTTTGCCGGTGGCATGGAAAACAGCATTGGCAATGGCCGGAGCCACACTTACAATACCAATTTCGCCCAGCCCTTTGGCCCCGATGGGATTCACCACATCATCTTTCTCCTCCACGAAAATTACGTCAATCTCCTGTACATCGGCATTCACCGGAACATGGTATTCCGCCAGGTTATGGTTGATGAAGCGGCCGTACTGGTTGTCCATCACGGAATATTCTTCCATGGCCATTCCTATTCCCCAAACCACTCCACCGAGAATCTGGCTGCGGGCGGTTTTTGGATTCAGGATGCGCCCGCCGGCAATGGCACTTACCACCCTTGTTACCTTGATGGTCCCCAGTTCTTCATCGACCTTTACCTCCACAAAAGTGGCGGAGTGGGAATAGCGGCCCCACTTCTTTTGTTCCTCTTTGGCAGGCTCCGCAGAAATCTCCGCCTGCAGCTGGTCTTCCTTGTTCTGGGCCATTAGTTCAGTAATGGAAACAGCGGTAGCAGGCTGGTCCTTCAGGCTCATCTGCCCATCTTTAAAGTCGAGTTCCTCAACTTCTTTGCCTGCGAAGTCGGTATTCCCCTGCTTCTTTACCAGCTCCAATAGCTGTTCCTGTATTTTCTGGCAAACCGCTTTTACCGCAGAACCTACTGAAGAGGCTGTTGCGGAACCGCCCTCCAGCGGCGCCTCGGGCAGGGAAGAATCGCCCAGTTTGAAGGAGACATCTTCCAGTGGAAGGCCCAGGGTGTCGGCAGCAATCTGAGTCATGATGGTATAGGTGCCGGTGCCAATATCGGCCGTGGCACTACTGACTTTGAGCTTCCCATCGACCGATAAAATGGCTTTGGCATTGGCTGGCTTCTGGTTGGCCTCCCATGCTCCTTGGGCCATTCCCCAGCCAACCAGCTGGTGGCCTTCCCGCATGGAGCGAGGCTCCTGCTTCCGATTTTGCCAGCCAAACTTTTCGGCTCCCTGCCGGTAACACTCCATCAGTTCTTTACTCGAAAAAGGGACCTTTTTGGTCTGGTCCATTTCCGAATAATTCTTTTTCCGGAATTCCAACGGATCCAATCCAGCTTTATAAGCTACTTCGTCCATGGCACACTCCAGGGCAAAAATGCCGGTGGTGCCACCAGGGGCACGCACATCGAGCGGCGTATATTCATCCAGCCCTACCAGCTGGTGGCTGAGCTTTACATTATCGCATTTATAAAGGACGGCCGGCCAGATGACCACATCCTCCTGAAAATCCTCAAATTTGGAGGTTTCAGCATAGGTTTCGTGGATAATGCTCTGGAGCTTTCCTTCAGCCGATGCCCCGATGGAAAAGCGCTGCAGGGTTTTTGGCCGGTGGCCAAAGGAGAACATCTGGGTCCGGCTCAGCATGACCCTTACCGAGCGTTTTAGTTCCAGTGCAGCCATGGTGGCCATAAACAGCTGGTACTGTGGTCGTAGTCCGGAGCCAAACGCTCCGCCGACAAAAGGCGAAAGCACCCGCACCTCTTCTTTGGCAAGGCCAAAAACGCCCATCAGGTACTTCTGGCTGTTGAGAGCGCCCTGAATCTTATCGTAAACCGTTATTCGCCCGTCGCCTTCCCAGTGAACCGTGGAAGCATGCATTTCCATGGGGTTGTGGTGCTGGCTGGGGTGGAAATATTCTTCTTTCAGCTGAATAGCTGCCTTCTTAAACTGCTCTTCCGACTCCCCCCACGGCTCCGGTGGTGGAGTGGAGTTAAATTCTTCGGGAACATAGGCGCTTTTCAGCTGGCTGTCGAAGTTGGTTTCATGTGGCTCCGTTTCATACTCAACCTTTACCTGCGTGGCGGCATACTGTGCCAGTTCAGGCGTTTCGGCTACCACAAGGGCAATAGGTTGCATGTTAAACTGAACTTTCTCATTGTAGAGCGGGCGGAAAGGGGAGCCCGGAGGGGAGTCCATATCGCTGTAGCTCTTATCGAACCATGCCAGCTTCGGCCGGTTTTCATGGGTAAATACCTGCAGCACTCCTTCCAGTTGCAGGGCTTTACTGCTGTCGATAGATTTTATTTTTCCTCTGGCAATGCTGCTGTTGATAACCACTCCGTGGGTAAGCTCAGGCACTTCAAATTCTCCGGCATATCTGGCCTGGCCGGTCACTTTTTTAAGTCCGTCAACGCGTTTGCTGGGCTTCCCGATAAAATCTGTTGCCATCTTTATTGATCAGTTTTAGCGGCCTGCATGAGTGCACGTACAATGGAGCGGCGGGCCAGTTCTATTTTAAATTCATTATACTGGAAGCCTTCTGCCCCTTCAAGGTAGGCATCGGCCACTTGCTGAAAATGTTCCCTGCTGACTTCTTTTCCCTGAAGCAGGGCTTCCGCTTCCGGCTTGCGCCAGGGCTTATGAGCCACTCCTCCCAGAGCAATGCGGGCTTCCTGTATGGTGTCTCCATCCAGTTCGAGGGCAGCCGCAACAGATACCAGTGCAAAGGCAAAGGAAGCACGGTCGCGATTTTTCAGGTAAGTGTAGTGCCGGGCGAAGCCTTTTTTGGGCAGCTCAATGGCGGTAACAATTTCATTTTCGGCCAGATTGGTATCCTTTTCCGGTTTGTCGCCGGGCAGGCGGTGGAAGTCGGCTATGGGGATGCTCCGTTCCCCTTCAGGACCACTTACCTGTATGGTAGCCTCCAGCGCGGCGAGGGCTACGGCCATATCGGAAGGGTGGGTGGCAATGCAGTGCTGGCTGTGCCCTAAAATGGCATGATTGCGGTTGTAACCTGTAATGGCAGAGCAGCCTGTGCCCGGCTCGCGCTTATTGCAAAGGGTAGTAGTGTCGTAAAAATAATAGCATCGGGTACGTTGCAGCAGGTTGCCTCCATCGGTCGCTTTGTTTCGGAGCTGGGCAGTGGCTCCCGCCAGAATGGCGTGGGAGAGGAGCGGATAGCGCTCTTCCACCAGCGGATGGTAGGCGGTATCGGCATTGCTTACCAGGGCGTCCAGTCGCAGACCTCCCCCTTCGGTTTCTTCAATGGACTTCATTTCCAGGCGGGTGATGTCCACGAGGTGGCGGGGCTTCATAATGTCGTACTTCATCAGGTCGAGCAGGTTGGTGCCGCCGGCAATAAACTTAGCATCTTCATGACTGCTCACTTCACTCACCGCTTTTTTTACATCCTGTGCCCGTGTGTAGCTAAAACTCCTCATGCTGTCCGGCTCCTTTCCAGTGCTTCCTGCACTACTTTTATAATGTTGGAATAGGCCCCGCAGCGGCAGATGTTACCACTCATCAGGTCGCGGATATCATCGAGGGTTTTGGCCTTGCCTTCGTTAAGGAGGCCGATGGTGGAGCAAATCTGGCCGGAGGTGCAGTAACCGCACTGGAAGGCATCGTGCTCGATAAATGCCTGCTGTACCGGGTGCAGCTCTTCCCCATTGGCAATACCTTCGATGGTGGTAATGTCGGCACCATCGTGCATAACTGCCAGTGACAGGCAGGAGTTGATGCGTTTGCCGTCCAGCAGAATGGTGCAGGCGCCACACTGGCCATGGTCGCAGCCCTTCTTGGTTCCGGTTAAATGGAGTTGTTCGCGGAGCAGGTCCAGGAGGGAAGTCCAGACCTCCACCTCCAGCTGCTGTTCCTTGCCATTGATGGTGAGGGTGACTTTTTCCTTAGAGATAGGAGCGATGGTATTCTTTTCCATAGGAGGATGTTTTCTTGAATATCCGAATGAATAAAAAACGGGCTAGCCGGAGTGATACTTTGCAGCTTAAAAGCGAAAGGTCTGTGAGTGAAAAAATTAAGCATCTGCCGGATATAGAGTTTGAACCGGCCTGGCAGCTGAAGGTTTTGAGATTTTTAAGAAAGGATGGAGGAAGTGTAGAGCCCATAACATTCCGGCAGAAGGAGAAGTTGAAAAGGGGTTACCCTAAACAGTAGATCTGCCAGAAACTCAATCCAGAACCTGAAATGAGAAATCCGCCCGTTTACCTGGACTATAATGCCACCACTCCCTGCGACCCTAAAGTTGTGGAAGCCATGCTTCCCTTTTTTACAGAGCAGTTTGGGAATGCAGCCAGCCGTACCCATGCGTATGGCTGGCTGGCCGAAGAAGCGGTGGAGGAAGCAAGGGCGCAGCTGGCACGGGTGATTGGCGCTGAACCATTGGAAATAATTTTTACCAGCGGTGCAACAGAGGCCGCCAATCTTGCCATAAAAGGAATGTTCGAAAGAGCTTCGGGTCCGGATAAGCATATCATCACCCTTAAAACTGAACATAAAGCCGTGCTGGATTGCTGCAGGCGGGTAGAGGAAGCGGGTGGCACCGTGACTTACCTGGAGGTGAATGCTGCCGGCCTTCCGGATGTACAGGAGCTGGAAGCGGCCATACAACCGAATACGGCTTTAATAGCCGCAATGTATGCCAATAATGAAACCGGTGTCATCCAGCCTGTAAAGGAAATAGCAGGTATCGCAGCGAAACATGGGGTGCCCTTTTTTTGTGATGCGGTACAGGCTGTCGGTAAAATTCCTGTAGATGTAAAGGAAGAGGGTGTCGATTTATTGGCTTTTTCAGCCCATAAAATGTATGGACCGAAAGGGGTCGGAGCCTTGTATATCAGCAGGAAGCTTTCAGGCCGGAAGCCTGTTCCGCAGATAGAAGGGGGAGGCCACGAGCGGGGCCAGCGGAGTGGTACGCTTAATGTGCCGGGAATAGTTGGTTTTGGAAAAGCGGCTGAACTGGCCATGGCAGGAATGGAAGCCGAATTCAGCCGATTAAAGCGTTTGCGGGATAAGCTGGAAAATGCCCTTCGCAGGGTAGAAGGAAGTCATGTAAACGGATATTCTTCACCACGGCTCCCGCATGTATGCAATATATCTTTTGAAGCGGTGGAAGGGGAGCGCCTGCTCCTTCAGCTGGCGAAAAGCCTGGCGGTAAGCTCCGGCTCTGCCTGTTCTTCTGTAACTCAGCAGCCTTCTCATGTGCTGGAAGCCATGGGAGTACCGCATAGGCTTGCCATGAGTACCCTTCGGTTGAGCCTGGGCCGCTTCACCACCGAAGAAGAAGTGGATTTTGCAATCGGGGAAATAGGCAAGACCATCGAAATCCTGCGGCAGGTGAGGAAATGAGTAGTATTTTTCGGATTGATTTGCTTGTTGAAAATCCTGTTGAGGTAGTTAGGGTAAAAGTATAAGAAGCTTTTCGGTTTGATAAAACTCTTCACTGTATGGGCCAGAGGAGGTGTTGGGATTAGGAGCAATGGAACCTTTTGTCATGCCTGCAGGGCATCTGGGGAATGAGCGGAAAAGGAAAAGATGGAATGGCAGGAGCCTTCTTTCCTCCTCAGCCAGCAATAGCTTTGATAGATTCCCTACGGGAATGACAAATTTCTTTAAAACTTATGGTGGCGTTCCCTTTGATGAAGGAGGGCCTGGTAATCCGCTGCAGTATCAATGTCGATGGCCCCTAAAGGAAAGGGGATGGTGGTGAGGGCCTCGGGATGCCTGGACAGCAGCTTCTTTGCGCCTTCCCGGCCACGTAAAGACAGCAGTTCAGGAAAGAATTTTTTATCGAATAAAACCGGTACCCCTGCTGTATCCTCATAGGCGCTGGCAATAATTCCTTTGCCTGTTCTGTTCTTTTCCGCTATAAGCCGGTTTAGCAGAGATGTATCTGCAAAGGGCTGGTCGCAGAGCATTACAATTACTTCTGTTGTTTGCGGTGCCAGCCGGAGCAGGGCCTCTAATCCTTTTCTGATAGAAGAAGCCATTCCTTCCTGCCAGTGCTCATTATGCACTACATGAACGGCTTCCTTCTCGATAATGGGAAGAATGCTTTTGGCATGGGCTCCCAGAACGACTACCGTGTTTTTACAAGATTCCCCGGCCGCCTGGAGGGCCTTCTGCAATAAAGTTTTTCCGCCGAATGCCAAGCATTGTTTTGGCTCACCCAGCCGGGTGGAGGCACCTGCCGCTAAAATAATGGTGCCCGTCATACGGAACAGCTTTGGTAGTTTCCTGCTGTCTTTGTAGCCTTAGCCGGGACAGCCGGCTCAGCGGTTTCATGGGCAGGACGGATAGTTGTGCTTTCATGAATAGGTCCGGTTTTTTCGCGGAGGGAGTTACCCTTTTTTCCGGCCAGTACTGCTTTTATTTCCGCTGTAATGGAAAGGGCAATTTCTTCCGGACTTTCCGCTCCTATATCCAGCCCCACAGGTCCGAATACCGCCTGTAACTGGCTGCTATCTATCTCCAGCCCTTCTTCCTCCAGCTCATTCAGCATCCGCTTCAGCTTCTTTTTAGGGCCGAGAACACCAATATAAGGAAGGCGAAGGGGAAGCAGTTTTCTCAGTAGTGTAAGGTCGTAATGGTAATTGTGCGTCATCAATACAAAAACAGTCCGCTCGTCAGGTGAGAGGTGGGTGAGGGCCTCTTCCGCTTTGGTAATAAAAATATCTTCTGCCCCAGGGAAACGGGCTTTGGTGGCATAGTGGGCTCTCCCGTCTACAAGGGTGGTTTGCCAGCCCAATACCGTCGCCAGCTTCATGAGTGGGATGGCATCATTCCCCGCACCGGCAATCACAAGAGAAACAGCCGGTTCCAGAACTTCTATAAATGCGCTCATCTTTTCAGTATAGCTCTTCATAGTGGAGACGCCCGTTTGAAGCACATTTTCGGTATCGGCCAGTAATTCATCCTGCAGTTCAGGAGCGGAGAGTTGGCCGTAGGTATTTCCTTCTTCGGTAAGGAGCAGCGTGGAACCCGCACCGGCTGCTTTTGGATTGGAAAAAGAAAAGAGGGTGAGCAGTACAGCTTTTTGCCGTTTGTAAAGAAAGTGCCTGAGTAGCTGAAGAGGGTTATGAGGTTCTTCAGGAAGAATTGGCTCGATTAAGATATGGATGATACCATTACAGCCTAAGCCCACCCCCAGTTGGGCATCATCCTCATCCATGGTATCGTATTTGATCAGTTTTGGCTTTTGCTGCAGCATCACCAGCTGTGCTTTGCGAAGCGCATCTCCCTCCAGGCATCCGCCACTAATGGCACCGGTTAGCTGCCCGTCTTCCGTTATCAGCATCCGGGCACCGGGCTGTCGGTAAGAAGAACCCTGCACCTTTACCACCGTCGCCAGCGCCAGCTGTTTCCCTTCTTTCTGCGCCGCCTCATAAGCCTCCACAATATCCCTGATTTCTTTCATTTGTATCTCCTGCCTGTTGTCAAACGTTCGTGTGTAGGTAACCGCTGGAAAGGCCCCTTGTTCAGCAGATGATTTAGCGGTAAGTTGATTTTATCGTGGGTAGAAAGCGGCCTGAAGTAATAATAGTCCGGGTTTTGCAGAAGTTTTTTTTCCTCATTCTGCCCGTGAGTGGTGCCATCCTGCTGTATGCCGGGAGGCCTGAATCAGGATTTTTTACTATTTGCACCGGAATACTGAAGTCGATCGGCTATATTTATGGCTGTTTTGGTGTTGGTAAAATCAGGTATGGTATTTAAAGTACAATTTTTAATACTCAGGTGCATTGCCGCATCTGTCTTATGTTTGCTATTGTATTCCTGCGGAGAGTCCAGCTCCCGCTCCGTAAAGGAAAGAGCCATCAGCAGTTTGGAGGTGAAAGAAAAGGAAAGGCAGAAAATGCCTGTTCCACCTTCCTTCACTCCCGAAAAAAGACAGGAGCTGGCAGATAAGCTGGATTCTGCTTTTACCTATCTTCACGAAAAAAGAGGCTTTAACGGAACCGTGCTGGTAAGTAAATATGACAGGGTAATTTATAAGGGCGCTTTTGGCTATGAAGATTTTCCCAGTAAAGATACCCTCACCACGGAATCTGTTTTTCAGCTGGCCTCCGTCTCCAAGCAGTTTACGGCCATGGCCATCATGATACTGAAGGAGCAGGGCAAACTCAGCTATGATGACAGCGTACAGCAGTACATCCCCGATTTTCCCTATGAGGGCATTACCATCCGGCAGTTGCTGAACCATCGCGCCGGCTTATCGGAGTATACCTATTTCAGCGATGCCCTCTGGCCCGACCGCGACATTCCCATCACCAACGATGACGTTCTGGGACTCATGAAGGAGCATCAGCCCCAGCCTTACTACCAGCCCAATACCCATTACGATTACAGTAATACCGGCTATTTTCTGCTGGCTTCTATTGTCAGGAGGGCATCCGGAATGCCTTTTGCTGTCTTCCTGCAGGAGTATATCTTTGAACCGGCAGATATGGAAGATACTTATACCTTCAGCGACAGTCTGCTGACCCAGACAGAAAAACTTGCTTTTGGTCATACCAGCCGCAACCGAAGAAGGAGGCCCGATTACCTGGATTTCGTGCTGGGAGATAAAGGAGTATTTTCTACAGTAGAAGATTTATATAAGTGGGACCAGGCCCTGTATGGAGAAAAGCTGGTGACACAGGAAACGCTGAAAGAAGCTTTTACCGGCTCCAGAACCAGGAAGAATATTACAGAAGACTATGGCTTTGGCTGGCGCATTAAGCCTATTGAGAGTGGCGATACCGTAGTATACCATGCCGGCTGGTGGCACGGCTACAACAGCTACCTGTGGCGTAATCCAAAGGACCACAGTGCGCTTATTATGCTGAGTAATGTAACCAATGGCATTTTAGGATATATGGATGAGGTGGAACAACTCCTCTACCCGGAGGAGCCTCTGGAGGTTTCCGGTGAAAATAAAACAGCGGAAGAAACCATCGGTGCCCAGCCGCAATAAAGGTTGCTTATTGGAGGGTGTTTTACCCTCTTCCCACAGGGGGGATGTTTTTTTCGGTGGGTGAGAAGGAGGTTTGGTATTGAACTGGCAGAATGTTCCGAATGGTTTCTTTTTTGCCGGTTAATAAGCTGTAATTACATGAGTTATGCTTTGTTGGTATGAGAAAAGAAATTCATATTGGAGTGTTGTAAACATCTTAAGCTGTGTGACTGGCTACCTTCTCTGTACTTTTGTCCTGACCGCAACGGCAGGCTGCCCACCAGGGACCGCCGCTGCGAACCGTTCGCTCCGGCTAGGCGCCCCTGCCTCAGACATGGAGTTTTTTTAATCGCTCCATTACCTGAAAGTCTTCACACTTTTCATCAAGGCCGTTCTAATTGAAGAAGGGTTTAACCCATAATTCACGTGAACATTAACCCTCAAGGATTACAGCCTTTGAAGGCCTCAGTAGCTGATGAAGTTTACATAGCCTTCATTTAAAGAACATAAAAAAAGCCACCCTTTCACGGATGGCCTTTTCTCCTTGTTTAGATTTAGAGACTGTTGAGGCAGCCTCTTTTAAAATGCTTAGTGTGACTGATTATTTAATGATCACTTTTTCGGTAGTGAGCTCTTCGCCTGTACTAATAAGAATAAAGTAGATTCCCGGCTGAAGGCTATTTACATCCAGGACTGTTTTTCCGTTGCCTTCCGTCAAATCAAAGGACTGGCTTTGAACGAGCCGGCCTGCTGTATTCGTAATGCGAACATCTACTGTTTTATTCAGCTGCGAAGGGAATCGCAGGTTTAGCTGCGCACTTGCCGGGTTTGGATGTATTCCTACCTCAAGGGCAGGATTTGGCACTTTTACCTCCACGGCCACGCCCTTCCCATGGTTATCCGAAGTTCTTCTGACCCTGTAGTAGTAAATTGCGCCGGCTTTAACTTCACGGTCTTCGTAGCGGAAGTGTTCTCCTTCGCCTTCTGTGATGGAAAGCGTAGCAACCGCTGCAAATTCCTTATTGTCGAGACTTCTCTCCAGTAAATATTCTTCCGGTTTCAGGTTTTCAGCTGAGAAACTGAGCGTAACTGTTTCAGGTTCTGCGGAGGCTGTTAAGGTGCCGGTTCCTTCAACGGTGGCGCTGCTTTCGAGCACCATGGTTTCAATGGTGGTACTCTTCAGGCCGCCCTGCTTAGAATCGACTGTTGCGGTATTTACCACAGTGGTCGGGTTGCTTACAATATCCACATCGTCCACATACCAGCCGGTGGCAGCCGTAAGTACATCGGAGCCCATCCGGAAGCGGATTTGTACCTGTTGTCCGCTGTAGGCACTTAAGTCGACAATGGTTTGAATGTAACCTCCGCTGCCTCCGGTAAAGGCAGGACCACTTACTGTAGAAGCATTCTCAAGCGGTATATTTCCGTTGTAACCGTTCTGTATCATTTTATCACCCAGGTCTTCCCAGGTAAGTCCGCCATTGGTCGTAATTTCCACCACACCACCATCGAAGGTATCCTCGGTAGCGAAGTCGTGCCAGAAGCGCAGCAGGGAATTTTCACCAAGCTGTACAGGAGATTTTAAAATGAGGGACTGATTGCTGTAAGCATCCGGATCTACGGCAAACCAGGAGGTACTTCCGCTGTGCGGATTGGCCGTGCTTAAGGCCCAGTCGTTTACACCTACATCGTGGAAAGTCTTCCAGTTAGCCCCGCCATTTTCCATGTCATCGCTGAAGTATACCTTCGTTCCCTGTCCGGAATTTACCTGCACGGTCAGCTGGCGTTCAATAATTTCACCTTCTTTAAGTTTTACCGGCTTAAAGGTAACAATTCCTTTTTTCAGGCTTCCGTCGGTAGCCGATACAAAAGTAGTGTTTGTCGGCAGGGTATCGGTAATCTGAACCCCGGCCAGGGAGGCTTTGGTGTCGTTACGAACACGGATGGTATAGGTAAGCTCGGCACCGTCTTCTACAGGAGATGGATTGGCCTTTAAGTTAATGGCCATATTTGGCTCACAGCTTGGAGGCAGGTCGAAGGCTTCCACCCCATCCGTCAGGTCATTCTGGCTGCCCTGGCTTGCGCTGTAACCCAGGCCTCTTTTGGCAAAGGCGCGCCAGATGTAGCAGGCATTGGCTCCGCCGGTACGAATTTTATCTGCTGCCAGAATGGCATCGCGGGCATCGATAAAGCCGGGGCTGCAAGGCTGTAGTTTAAGCCCATCTATAACAAGCTGCAGTGCTATATTGTTACCGCCGGTGCCATTATAAAGGTCAGGGTCGTAACCATACTCGTCAATAAGGTTCCAGGTCATGTCCCACAGCATGGTAGCCCAGATAAAGCCTACGCCGTGAGGCACGCTAATTTCCGGGTTGGATACATCGCCATAGGTATAGCCGTTCACGCTCATGTCGGTGCTGTAAGGAGCCGGGCGAATGCCGTTGCCGTCGGTACCTTCAGAACGCACATAAGTGCCAATGCCTCGGCGCATTGTTGCAACATCTCCTTCCTGCATGGTCATAAAGAGAGCGAAAAAGTCACTCCAGCCTTCGCCACCCTGTTCGGCACCGCTCAGACATTGGGTGCTGGGGCCGCCGGTTAAGCGGGTAGAAATGCCGTGACCATATTCATGCGCAATAATGCCATTGTCCAGGTCCCCATCTTTGAGCGGAGGTACGCCACCTTCCCGCTTCAGGCTGCCGCTTAGGCCATTGGCAAGTTCCGCCTTCAGCTTATCACCATCTTCCTTGCTAATCATGATGGCCGGAATAACAATGGCTTTGCCGCTTTCTCCGCCGCCCATGGAAATCGGATCTGCCCCGGGGATATTGTTTACTACAATAACACCGGTAGCGCCGGAAACCTGTGCATTCAAGGCTTTTTCTATGAATGTACACTCTCCCCGGTCGATAAGGGCAATATTGCCGTTGATTTCTTCCTGGTTATTGAAAGGTACCGGTACGGCACCCTCCGGCAGGGCGGGCGTGCCGCTACAGCCATTGGCTGGGTCTGCCAAAACAATACGACCGCTTACGCCTGTTTCGTCCAGGGGCTTTCCAAATGCAGCTTCTATTCCGATATAAGCTCCTGCAACAGAGGCGGGAGCATCTACAAAAAGAAGTTCTGCCGGCAGGGCGGAGGTCCAGAGATACATTTGCATACGGCCCGGCACTCCATCCTGCAGGGTAAGGAAGTTCGCATTGTTCGTTCCGCCCCCATCCTGGGCTTCAGCACTTACGGCATCCAGCCCTTCGCCTTCGCCTGTAAAGTTGGTATGCTGAAAGTTGCCACTTACCTCATCGAAGCCATACTGGTAAAAGACGTCATGCATAAGGTTGTTCCAGTAAAACAGATTGGTGGTAGCGGCCTCTACATAGGTGGTTGGCTGCTGACTGTAATCAAGAGGAAAATCAAATACCAGCCCGGGACCTCCATTAGGGCTGGTACCTGCATTGGCGCCGGCACGATCTTCATAGGCAAAAACATTGTTGCCCCGGGTGATGGTATAGCTCAGGGCGCCATCGTTGTGCCAGCCCAGCGGGGAGGCAGCCGGATTTTCTTTTCCTGTTACCAGACTGCGCTCGCCATGGTTCGGTGTTTCAAAAGGAGCGTCGAGCACCCGGTAGGTACCACTTGCCGCAGCCACCTTGGCGCTTGCCGGCGCATAAGGTACTTTATTTACCTCTGCGGGTGCCGGCGATTTTTTTGCTGCTTCAACTGCCGGCGCATCGGTAACGATAGGGGTCCCTTCCCACACATCGTGGATTACCTGATCTTCTGTTTTTAGCATACTGCCGTTGGTGGCATCGATGGCCACGTTCCAGTAATGCTGGGCATCTATCGAATAAATGGAAACAATCCAGGCCAGCCTTACAGTACCGTCTTCCATAGGTTGGTACATCATCTTCACCGGAATAGCCTGGCGGGAAATATTTCCCTTGCTCACGAGAACCTCTCTGCCACTACCGCGAGCAGGTTTTTCCTCCTGTACCTTCAGGGCTTTTTCTACCGGCAGCTTTAGTGAGCGGGCCGCAGCCTGCACGGCCTGCACGGGTGTTTGGGCCGCAGCAGCACCTCTTACGGCTGCTTTTAAGTTAGGGATAAAGCGACTGCCCATGTTGATGACCTCGCCATCGGGCCCAATATTTATGTTGATGACAGCTCCTTCAACTTCAATACCCCTGTGACGCTGGCGGAGGTAAATGTGGGTAATGCCACTGCTTTTGCTTACATACTGGTCGGTTATCGTATAGTCCGAAATATCGGCACTCGTCAGGTTGAATTTTTCTTTATTCGCTGAAAGATGAGCCAGCGCCCGCTCGAGCGGGTCCTGCGCATAGGCAGCACAGAAAATAAATAGTGAGAGGAAGGCCAGCAAAACAGCCTTCGGATTAGTAAAAGATCTTCGCATTTAAAAAGGGGTTAAAGTTGGAAAAAAGAAATAAAAATGATGCTTTGAATGAGAATTCTGCTGTGCGTAAAGCGGCGGTTCGGCAGGCCTTAACGCACAGCAGGATTTCTGTTTATTGGATAATTATTTTCTCCTTTGTGATTCCGCCTGCATGATGGATTACAATAGCGTATACACCGGAGGGTAAATCTACCGTAGAGATTTTTGCCTGGTTGTGGCCTTCCTGCGATTGTAGCCTGCCTGTGTAAACCACTTTGCCCATTACATCAATCAGCTCCACTTCTACCTCGCCGTCCATCAATGCCTCATAGTTGAGCTCAAAATAATCGGAAGCCGGGTTCGGATAGATACCTGTCGCTTTTAATGCCTCCTGACCGATATCCGCTATTCTGGCATTGCTGCCAGTGTTATTCGATTTAAGGCTGATGGTTTGGCTATACAGCGGATTTAGGCCATAATCGCGCACAATTTTTAAGCGGTAAAAGTTATTGCCGCTGTACGGTTCAGCATCCAGGGTCTTATAAGAAGCGCCCGAGGAGGTGCCTTTTTTTACATCGATGGTCTGCGCATAAATAAAGCTTTCTCCATCTGGCGAACGCTCCAGCTCGAAGTGGAGGTAGTTTTCTTCAGCGCTTGTTACCCACTGCAGCTCCACCCCTTTATCTGTTTTGGAGGCCGTAAACTTTTTCAGTTCAATTGGCTCAGCATTGTCGGATGCGCCGCTCACATAAATATTATCCACAAAGATATTATTGCCATAGGCGTTCGTACCTACGAACTTGATGAGCACCTGGCTGCTTCTGTAGTTATTCAGGTTCAGAACCTCCCGTCTCCACTGTTCCGGAGCACCTGGCAAAAAGGCGCCATCGGCTTCAGGAGCAGTAGCCAGATCTGCCCCTGATTTGCTGTAGATATTTTTGAAGGTCAGACCGCAGTCCACGGAAATAAATACTTCCAGTCTATCCTGTGCTTCGCCGGAGGAGGCATAGGCTACATCAAACTCCAGGGCAGCGTCTTCAGTGGTGCTGAGGTTAATGAGCGGCAGTACAAGACCATCTGTTGTTCCGGTCGCATCATAGTTATAGTAGTTTAAGAAAGCGCCGGTAGTAAGTGTCCCGTCCGGACCTGTAATATTTGAATAGGGGCTCCAGGATTCGCAGAAGTCTGGGTTCTGAATGTCCCATTTGTTGCTTGGCGGATACAGGCCGCTCTCGAAAGCTTCCAGAAAATCTAATTTCTCGCCGATGCTTGAAACGATAAACTCATCGCTCCACTGATCATTGTGCGCATAGGCATCAGTGCTGCCATTCGGGCTTGTAGTGTAAACTGTAAGGGTGTGGGTTCCTTCCGTTGTGCTAATAGCCGGGAGAGTCACTATTTCTATATCGCCTGTACCAAGGGAGCCATTCCACTGGTACGTTTGTACGTCTCCTCCATCTACCTGGTAGTTAATGGCAACGGTGTTGAGGGTGCTTTGACCCAGGTTGCGCAGCAACACTTCCGGCAGCACATTGCTATTGCAACGCTCACCTTTAGGCGAGGCAATATCGATGATGGCGGCATCCAATGCCACCGGCTGCAGGTGAACAGTGGAGCTTAGCAGCTCTCTGCGGCGAGGGCTCTTCGTCATT
Source organism: Nafulsella turpanensis ZLM-10 (assembly GCF_000346615.1). Lineage (GTDB taxonomy): Bacteria > Bacteroidota > Bacteroidia > Cytophagales > Cyclobacteriaceae > Nafulsella > Nafulsella turpanensis. The sequence continues at coordinate 45,775 of NZ_ANNU01000038.1, read as the reverse complement.
ACCGTACGCATACGCAGTGCCTGGTCGTTCGTGAAAATATTCATGCAGGCATCGTAGGTATAGTCCATGTAGTTTTCTATCATATCTATACTGCCGCAGGAAACAATTCCTGTTGGACAACCGCTGTTCGAGGCCGCTGCCATTGGTGTATCGCCGCAATAATCATCGACTCCGCAACCGCCATCGCCCCAAATGTGGCGAAGTCCCATCCAGTGGCCTACTTCGTGGGTAACTGTTCTGCCCAGGTCGTAATTAGCCGTATAGGTACCTTCGGGATATTTCTCCCTGGAGCCAAAAGCACTGTAAAGCTGCACAACGCCATCGGTATTTGACCCGCCGGTGTCGCAGCCTACGCCAAAGGCAAGGCCGTGTGCAGGGTCAGGGAACTGGGCATAACCCAGCAGGAGGGCTGCGAAGTTCACCGTCCATAAGTTCAGGTAACGGTTAGGGTCATAAATGGTAGCCGGCTTAATCAGCAATTCAATGTCTTCCAGCACATAGGCAGGGAGTGGGCCCTGGTAGCGGTGTATGCCAGGTTCTTTCAGCAAATTGCCTTCCGGGTCCACCAGGGCTGGTACGAATTCTATTTCCACATCGGCTCCACGGGGGTCGTCGTTATATCCCCGGGTGCCCAGCATACGCCGGAAATCTTCGTTCATCACCTCTATTTGTGAGTACACCTGCTCTGCTGCAATATTAGGGCCTGTTCCGACGGGTTCTCCAAAATGGACTACATGCACAATAACCGGAATTTGCAGTACCCCTTTCAGGATGCCGTTATTGGTTTCATCGGTCATAGCGGCTTCCATTTGGGCAGCCAGGGTTTTTTCAAAATCTTCGGTAGACGGAATGCCAGGATTGCTGCTTTTTCTGAACTCGTGATATTCCACGCTGTAGCAGCGGATAACATCCTCTGTCAGGCTCGGATCAGTTAATGTCTGGCTGTAAATGCCAGAGCATAACAGCCCCAAAAGGGGAATAAGGAGTAGTATTCTCTTCATAAAAAAAAGGATTAGTTGGAAAAAAATATGGGAATAAAAACATCATAAGTCTTTACTAAAAATAAAAGCAGTCACACCAGCTAAAGGTGGGAGATGCTAATTCAGGAAGTCCGTAGTGAGCCGGAGAACAGATTTCGAAAGAAAGTTCTTAGATGGCGTACGAATAGGGGTTGCTTCCTGTGTTTACTACTTGGTTACAGAATAAAAAAATGAATATGATGGCAATATACGAATTTTATTTCCTGGCGGTGTAACACTTTTTTTAGTATAAATTATATTATATAACCAAAATTCAGCCTGGGCCGGGCTTTAACGCATTCGCTTAAGATAGTCGCAAATTAGTATTCTCAACATCAGGTACCAGAACCTCTTTTTTCTGCTGACCTGGTTCGATGTGGATCTTTAAGTTTCCTTTTTTCTGCGAAACAGGCAAACTAAAAAAGCAGCCCTGTTTTCGGAGCTGCTTTTTCAGTTTCAGAACTACAAACTTTGCTAACTGTCGTTTTCTTTTTTTTCTGAGAGCCTGTTTAAAAATTTATATTTTGAATTACAAATCAATATTTTGCACGATTTCTTTGGCTTTTTCTCAGGTAATAGCGCTGCTATTACCTGAGAAAAGAGCTTTGCCTTCGCACAAAATATAAGCCTTTCGAAATCAACAATAAATTTAAACAGGCTCTGAGGGATTAAAAAAACCGGAGCCCTATTTTATCAATTTTTGCTGATGCAGCAACCCATTGCCGCTGATGCGGAGGATGTATACACCGGCAGGCCAGCCCTGGTGGTCAAGCTTCCAGAAGTGTTGTTCGGCTGAGCGCCCTAAATGAACAGTGGTACGTGCTCTGGCTTTTCCCTGCATATCGTAAATGCCAATTCTCAGCGTCCTTGTATGGTTTGCCTCCGGAAAAAGCAGCCATAAACCTTCCTGGTTTAGCGGCATAGGGTACGCCTTGAAGCCTTCCAGAACCGTGCGGATATCGGGTTGCTGCCTGAGGTGTTGCCACTTGCCTGACTGTTTCGCCTTATGCTTTGTTTGGAGTGGCATTACGCTAATGTTGCCGGCGCTGATGGTGATAGTGGCAGGGACAGACCAGGTGTTTCCCCGTTGGTTATCATAGACCATCCGACCATCCGGGCCCCAGATCATAAGCCTGAAGGCATCTTTTGCCGCCCGGGTAGTTAGGTTTCGGTCATCCACCGAAAGAAAAAAGCGGTAGCCTTCTTCTCGGTTTAAAATACCGCTGCCTGTGAGCATGGCCTTCTCTCCGGCTATGGCCAGCCAGTCCAGCTGGTGGGAACGAAAGTTCAGCAGGGCTTCCGGTAAATGGAAGCTTAAGGTTCCGTTTACGCTGCCCGATTCCTGGCTGCGAACTCCAAGGCCAAACTGAGCCCTGCCATGCATGAAAGGCTCGGGAAAATAAGCCCCTTCAGGAGAGTCGAACCTGCCGCCGCCGCTTAACATTCCCTGCGAAGGTTCAGTTATTTTGCTTAGCCAGTAATCAGTTTCTCCTTCCTCATCAGCTGATTTATCGCCGGACAGCCCGGACCTGGAGGTGCCGGTCAAAAGAAAACCACCGTCCTGGGCTTCCGCTATACTAACCAGCTCTTCAAAGCCATTGCCCCCAAGGGTTTTATCCCATTGTACATGACCTTCAGCATCTATTTTCAGGGCCCAGTAATCTGCTTGCCCTCTACTTTCCTCTGTTTTCTCGTAGGAAATTTCAGAAACGGATTCGCCGGCCAGTACAAATCCACCGTCCCGGCTTGCCACCATATCCCGGAAATTGTCCCATAAATTTCCCCCGAATGTTTTTTCCCACAGGATATTGCCGGAGGCATCAACCCGTAGCACCCAGAAATCATTGTGCCCCCTGTTCTCCTGGGATTTGTCGCCCGAGGCCCCGGAGGTCGACGAACCACCAATCAGGAATCCTCCCTCGGCAGGGGCTGCCAGAGCACCTACCCGTTCGAAACCCTTTCCGCCAAAGGTTCTTTCCCATACCTGCTCGCCCTGCTGATCGATGTGCAGCACCCAGTAATCCGAGGATCCCCGGGAATCTGCACCTCCCAAAGTGCTTCCCCCTAAAAGAAAGCCGCTTCCGTCAGCCGCTTCTGTGAAGGACGTAAAAGTAACAGAGCCCGAACCGTTAAAGGCATTGTCCCATAACTTATTGCCATAGGCATCGATGCGTACCACCCAGGTGCCTCTCTCAACCGCGCTTTTATCGGCCGTGGCCCCACCAAAGGAGTGTCCGCCAAGTAAAAATCCTCCATCAGCTGTTGGGATAGCATCTATCAGATAATCATTCCCGGAACTTCCAAAGGTTTTGTCCCAGAGCTTGTTTCCTTCGGCATCAATGCGGATTACCCAGTAATCCGGGCCCATATACACAAAACCAGGGTAATTGCGACGGCTCCTGTTTTCTTCCGTCTTATCGCCGGAAATGCCCGATTTTGAAGTGCCGGCCAGGAGGAAACCCCCGTCGGGCAGGGCCACCAGCGCACTTAGTTCCTCCTGCTGGTTTCCTCCGTAGGTTTTTCTCCACAGTTGGTTGCCCGAAGCGTCAAGTTTTATAATGCCGTAATCGGTCCAGAAGCCGGCTTTAAAAGCGGTGGTTTCGCCCAGCAAATAACCGCCATCGGCCGTAGCGGCTACAGAAGTTAATTCTCCCTGCCCTAAACCACGGGAGGGAGCATAGGCTTTATCCCATGCCAGCATTATCTCCGGCCTTGGAAGAACAGGAGGGGTGCCCTCACTTTCTTCCACCTCCAGGATCCAGAAATCACTGGATATTTCTCTTCTATCGGAAGATTTATCTCCCGAGGCATAGCCCCAGGAGTACCCTGCCAGCAGGTAGCTGCCATTGGAAGTGCTAAGCATATCCGTCAGCAAGTCGGAGCCGGCGCTGCCGAAACCTTTGTCCCACAGCTTTTTGCCATTTTCGTCTACCTTTATGAGCCAGTAATCCGAACTTCCCTGTGAATTTTCCGATTTAAAGGCCGTGGAGTTGGAGAAGGAGTAGCCACCGAGCAGATAGCCCCCGCCAGGAGCAGGTAAAATAGCCGTTAGCCGGTCGTAGCCCTCGCCGCCCAGGGTATTGTCCCAGAGAATATTTCCCTGCTCATCCAGGCGAAGGAACCAATAATCGGAATAGTAATACTGGTCGGAGATCCGGTTGTGGCTTTTGTCGCCGGAAGCATCGGAGTGGGAGAAGCCGCCTACTAAAAAACCGCCTCCCTCAATAGCTTCTACCGCCTGTAAGCCGTCGTAACCGGAGCCTCCAAGGGTTCTGTCCCACAGCTGGCGGCCCGCTGCATCGATGCGGATGACCCAAAAATCCATGTCGCCCCTGGAGGCCTCGGTTTTGTCGCCGCCCACACCGGAGAGTGAAGTACCCCCCAGCAGGAAACTTCCGTCGGGAGCGGCTGTCGCAGCCAACAGTTGCTCATCTTCACTTCCACCAAAGGTTTTATCCCACAGTAACAGGCCTTCGGCATCAATGCGGATGACCCAAAAATCCGTACCGCCGTTGCCAGTCTCCGACTTACTACCCGATACACCCGAGGCAGAATAGCCGGATAAAAGATAACCACCCCCCGGAGCAGGCGTGATGGCCTGCAGCCGGTCATCGGCGTTTCCGCCATAGGTCTGCTCCCACAGCAATCTGCCAGATGCATCAGTCTTTACCAGCCAGTAATCCGTTCCACCCTGAGAGGGACTCTCTTTTTCGCCCGACATGCCGGAAGAGGAATTCCCGGCCAGCAGAAAGCCGCCATCTTCTGTAGGCAGTACCGCATGTAGCTCATCATCACCGCGGCCACCATAAGCATGGTCCCAGATAATGTTTCCCTGCGCATCTGTTTTTACAATCCAGTAATCCTTGCCTCCTTTATGGGCGGCCGTTCTTTCGTAGGAAACCTTGGAAGAAGAGGTGCCTGCCAGCAGGTAATTTCCATCGTGCGTTAAAATTACGCTGCTTAAATTGTCATCCTGATTTCCGCCAATGGTTTTTTCCCAGTTAAGGCTCAGCTGGGCATGCCCATCCAGGTTGAAAAAGAGCAGCATGAGGCTCCCCAACCCGAGTGTAGTAAAAAAAATTTTCATGATAGTAAGGTTTTTAAAATGGACAGTAGGTTTTTGATGATGAACTGATTCCGTATACCGGTACGGGTAAAAGCAGCAGCTCCCGAAGGGCAGTGTCTTTTTTCATCAATCAATGCATAGCGCCTGCTGTAGAAATAAGCAGTACCAGAGAGGAGAGCCCTTTCGAATCAAAAATAAAGAGCTGATATACTCTTTGACAAGGAGCTTCATTCTTACTAACTGCTCCCTGCAGCGGCCATGACTGCCGGTAAAAATCACCAAAAGGAAAGAATTTCTATTCCTTATAGGCGGATAGTTGTGTTTAAGTAAATTTAAAAAACAAATTCAATTAGTTCAACAAAGTAAAGGGTTTAATCGGTTGGTTTTTAATGTTTTGCGGGATTGATTCCAGTGGGTAAGCCCGGGGCTTTTTGCCTTAGGCTATACTGCATGCCTTCCAGGAGCCGTAGGCAAACCTATAGAGTGGAGAAAAAGCGGATTGCCGGGGGTGAAATAGTTATTTATTTGCCCCTGGTTTAGGTTAAACAATCGAAAGAGATTTATTATTTTGTTAAAACCACCAGCAAATTTTTTTGATTATGAACAAGTTTTTCATCCTCCCAATTCTTCTCCTGCTTCACTTTCCAGTGCATGCCCAGCCCGATACCATCCAGACCGGGCAGGGAGAGCTGATAATTACCCCTATCCAGCATGGTTCCCTCGTGTTGGAGTACCAGGGGAAGACTATTTATGTAGATCCCTATGGGGGAGGGAAGAGCTACCAGGAAGTAAAGGAACCGGACCTGGTGCTGATTACCGATATTCATGGCGACCACCTGCATGAAGAAACGCTGAAGGCGCTCAGTTTAGAAAAGGCTGATTTTATTGTGCCTGCAGCAGTAAAGGAAAAGTTGGGGGAGATGGAGTTGAGTATTCCTGAACCGGAAGTTTTAGCCAATGGCGAACAGACCAGCTGGGAAGGCATTCAAATTGAAGCCATCCCCATGTATAATCTTCCGGAAACTTCTGACTCCAGGCACCCGAAGGGCAGGGGTAACGGCTATGTGCTCAGTTTTGATGGTACCAGAGTATATATCTCCGGCGATACAGAAGCTATTCCGGAAATGCGGGCGCTGAAAGATATTGATGTCGCTTTCGTGCCGATGAACCTGCCTTATACCATGGATATTCAACAGGCAGCGGAAGGTGTGCTGGCTTTTGCACCAGAAGTTATTTATCCTTATCATTATAAAGGAAGCGATGTGGAAGCCTTTAAGCAGAAGGTTGAGTCGCAAAATCCCAATATTGAAGTACGTTTAAGGGAATGGTACTAAAAATAACGGCCTGCCTGCTTAATGTATTTCAATGGACTATGGCAGAGCAGGCTTACCTGAAAAGGGACTGGATTTTGATGAGGGAGCTCTGTTCCCTGAAATGCTTACCTCCTTTTCTTCAGGGTCATCTTCCATTAGCGGTCGGTATCTATCACTCGGCTAATGAAAACAAAAATATTTAATTGAGCTAAAATGAATCATTTTCCCATACAAAAGATACGCGCCCAGTTTCCTGCCCTGCAAAACAATGGCACAGAAGAGCCGCTGATATTTTTCGATGGCCCCGGTGGCACTCAGATGGTGCAAAAGTGCGTGAATGGCATGCTGACCTATATCACAGCAGGCATGGCCAATCTGCATGGCACCTTTCCAAGTAGTATTCGTACCGACAAACTACTGGATGAGGGAAGGATGGCCGTTGCAGATTTTCTGAACTGCCATCCTTCCGAAGTAGCCTTCGGGCAGAACATGACCAGCCTGGCTTTTTCCATTGCCCGCAGTCTTGCTCACTTCATAACAGAAGGGGATGAGGTGGTGGTAACGGAGCAGGACCATCGGGCAAATGTAGACCCCTGGCTGACCTTGGCGAAGGACCGTGGTGCGAAGGTGAAATTTATTAAGCTGAACCCTGAGACCTATACCCTTGAGCAGGACCACCTGGATGAGTTGATAACGGAGAAGACAAAGCTGGTAGCGGTAGGGCTCTCTTCTAATGTTACCGGCACGGTTACGGATGCGGAGAAAATCATTGCCAGGGCGAAGGCAGTAAATGCCGTCACCATTACCGATGCCGTACATGCAGCTCCTCACCTGAGTCTCGACTTTAAAGAACTCGGTTGTGATATTCTCTTTTGTTCCGCCTATAAGTTTTTCGGGCCGCATCTTGGCATTGCAGTGCTTTCTGCTGAACTGTTTGAAAAGCTGCCGGTGTATAAATTACAGCCGGCCCCGCAGCAAATTCCCGATAAGCTGGAAACCGGCACTCAGAATCACGAGGCTGTTGCAGGCCTGTTGGGAGCCATTTCTTTCATCGAAGGTTTGGGAGAGGGGGCGAGCCGAAGGGAGCGACTTCAATCCGGCATGCATGCCATTGATACCTGGGAGCAGGAGCTGGCTCAGGAACTGGAGCATTTTCTGGAAGGTTTGCCTGGACTCCACCTGTACCGGGCACCGGCAGGCGTCAGGAAAACACCCACTTTTGCTTTTACCATAGAAGGGGTAAATTCCCGGGAGGCCTGCCGCTGGTTTGCAGAAAACTACCGGATGTGTATTGCCGACGGCCACTTCTATGCTTCCACCATGGCGGAGAAGTTGGGCGTAAACCCCGGTGGAGGCTGGATTCGCATCGGGCTTGCCCCTTACAATACCAGGGAAGAAGTAGAGCTGTTTAAGAAGGCCCTCCAGGAGTTCATGGAGGTGCTGAAGAAGAAAAGCTAATTCTGAAAATGTCGTAAGGTAGTGGTTTGGCGATTAATCCTGGCTTGCCGGATGCCCCGACCAGTCGTTCCCTGCAAGGTGTCTCGGCTAGGTGTCCTCTCTCAAAGGTGGAGTTTTTTAACCGCTCCAATACCTAAAATTTTTCACACTTTCTTATCAGGGGCCTCCACCAGTAGCAATATTTTAATCCACCATTCACGTTATCATTATAATGAACTTTGCACATTAAGTTTTAAATTAGGGAATATTAGTTTGTCTTCTTATGTATCTACGGCTCCTGAAGCGGTTAATTGACTTTTCCCTTGCCTTGCTGGCGCTCGTTTTATTATCGCCGGTATTTTTGCTGCTCGTGCTGGGGCTTACGGTAACCAATAACGGAAGCCCATTCTTCTTACAGGAGCGCCCGGGTAAGAGAGGCCGTATTTTCCGCATTATTAAATTTAAGACCATGCACGACAGGAAGGATGGTGAAGGTAGTCTGCTGCCCGATGAAGAAAGGCTGACCACCATTGGTCGCTTTTTTCGTAAAAATTCGCTGGACGAAATCCCCCAGCTGCTGAATGTAGTGAAAGGTGATATGAGCCTTGTGGGTCCCCGCCCTCTGTTGGTCGAATACCTCCCACTGTACAATATGGAGCAGCAGCGGAGGCATGAGGTACGCCCGGGCATTACCGGCTGGGCTCAGGTAAACGGACGAAACACCATTAGCTGGGAAGAAAAGCTCTGTTATGATATCTGGTATGTGGAGAATGTTTCCTTTCTCCTGGACCTGAAAATTATCTTCCTGACCATGCTGAAAGTATCCTGTAGGAAGGCGTGGTGATCATGCCGAAGTTTAGGGGCAGCGGGACAAGTGTGGAAACATAAAAATGAGTTGAAATTTTTATTGCAGTAATACATTTTTTATATAATTCCCACTACAAGGGAAAAGAAATTCTCAGGATACGAGGCTCTAGGCTAATGACTCAAGACTCAGGACAAAGCATGTACCTCTACGGCGCCAGCGGCCATGCCAAAGTAATTATTGATGTACTGCAAAGTGCAGGTATAAGGGTGTCGGGGATTTTCGATGATAATCCGGCGCTGGAGACGCTCAATGGCATTAAAGTGCTGGGGAAGTTTAGCGGACAGGAACTGGATGCTCCGCTGCTTGTCAGTATCGGGAATAACCGGGTGCGTGCCCGGATTGCAGGGAAATTACAGTTCTCCTTTGGCAGTGCTGTGCATACAAGCGCCCTTATTTCTCCTTCCGCCCGCATCGGAGAAGGAACCGTGGTGATGCAGGGAGCCATTATCCAGGCAGCGGCTCATATTGGGTCGCATGTAATTATTAATACCGGGGCTTCTGTAGACCATGACTGCTTTATTGATAATTTTGTGCATATTTCTCCCGGGGCGGTATTATCCGGCAACGTGCAGGTTGGGGAGGGTGCTTATGTAGGAGCGGGGGCTTTGGTAATCCCGGGGGTGAAAATAGGACGCTGGTGCACAATAGGAGCAGGGGCGGTCGTCATCCGGGATATTCCGGATAGGGTGACTGCCGTGGGGAACCCGGCCAGGATTATAAAACAGCCAACAAATGAACCGTAAAATCTGGATTTCTTCCCCCCACATGGGAGGGGAGGAGTTATCTTATATAAAAGAAGCCTTCGATACCAACTGGATTGCCCCCCTGGGGCCGAATGTGGATGGTTTTGAACAGGATATTGCCGCTTTCCTGGGAAGAGGAGTACATGTAGCAGCTCTCAGCTCCGGCACTGCGGCCCTTCACCTGGCATTGATCCTCCTGGGGGTGCAGGCAGGGGATGAAGTCATCTGCCAGTCCAAGACCTTCTCTGCTTCGGCCAATCCCATTGCTTACCAGGGCGCCACGCCCGTATTCGTGGATAGTGAAAGCAGTACCTGGAATATGTCGCCGGAGCTGCTGGAAGAAGCCGTTCAGGACCGCATCGCAAAGGGGAAGAAGCCAAAGGCCATTATGATCGTTCATCTCTACGGTATGCCTGCCCAAATGGATAGGATCATGGAAATTGCCGACCGCTATGATATTCCGGTGGTGGAAGATGCGGCGGAAGCTTTGGGCTCTTCTTATAAAGGGCAGCCGCTGGGCACCTTTGGAGCGCTGAGTGTTCTTTCCTTTAACGGGAATAAAATTATTACCACTTCGGGTGGTGGCGCCCTGGTATCAGCAAATGAGGAGTGGATAAAGAAAGCCCGTTTCCTGGCTACCCAGGCTCGTGATGCGGCTCCGCATTACCAGCATTCGCATATCGGCTATAACTACCGGATGAGCAACATCTGTGCAGGGATTGGCCGCGGGCAAATGGAAATCCTGCCGGAGCGGATAGTGCAAAGGCGTGCAAACTTTTTCTTCTATCAGGAAGCTTTTGCAGCCATGACGGAAATCAAATTCCATATCGCACCCCATGCTGACTATTATTCCAACCACTGGCTCACTGCCATTCTGCTTGAGGATGCAGAGGAAAAGGGCATTAACAGGGAAAGGATTCGTCTGGCCCTGGAAAAAGAAAATATTGAAGCACGCCCGCTCTGTAAGCCCCTGCACCTGCAGCCGGTGTTCGCAACTGCTCCCTTTTACGGAGATGGCAGCAGTGAATGCCTCTTTGAAAAAGGGCTGTGTTTGCCCTCGGGTTCCAATTTAACAAAGGAAGATTTAGCACGGGTGGTAAAGGCAGTGAAAGGGTATTTTGCCTCCTGAAGGTAAGGGGTGTTTTTATTAAAAAGAAGCACCTGAGGCTGTATCTCCATCTTCTCTGTACTTTTTTGAGCGCAGCGGCGGGCTACCCCCGGAGACCGACAATAGTTCCGCAGGGGCGGACCGTCCTAAGGTCAAGCCTGTGATGGAAAAACTAAATTAGAGTCCATTCCACTGAAAACCTCCAAAACTCTCTTCGCTCAAACATGGAGTTTTTTAACCGTTCCATTCCCTGAAATTCTTCACGCTTTTTCAGCAATACTCTCCTGTATAAAGAATGGTTTAACCCATAATTCACGCTAATTATATTGTCGCAAAAAAAAGGATCTGGCAGAACGGCTGGTTTTAGAAATATTGGCCGTAGCAGCAGGAAACTACTTGTTTCCGTGTCCAGCAATGGCTACTTATAAGCGGATAAACCATTGGCGGTTTACTTCGCCCCTGAAATTAGTGAGCAGTACGTACAGGCCGGCAGCAGGCATTCGGGAGTAGGGTAATTTTATTTGCTGGGAGCCTTTGTACACCTGGTAAAACTGCTGCCACACCAGGGTGCCGCTGCTATCCCGTATTTGTACCTCAAGGGGGCCTTCTGCCGGGGTGCTTATAAGGAGAAAAGTAGCATCTGTTACAGGATTGGGCGCAAGGGTAAGGGTGACTCCTGCGAAACCAGCCAGCTCCACTGCAACAATTTTGCTGTATTCAAATCTGCCGTCAATGTCTACCTGCTTCAGCCGAAAGTAAAGAGTGCCGGCAGTATGATCTTTCAGCGGAAGCTGATAGCTGTAGCGGGTAAGCCACTCTGAATTGTGTGCCTTGCTTTCTACCCGGCCGGTTTGTTCAAAGCCGTTTAAAGGGTTTCCCGACCATTCTACTTCAAAATGCGAATTGTTTGTTTCTGTAGCAGTAGCCCACTCCAGCAGAACAGCTCCTTCGGTCTTTCGGGCGGTAAAGGAATGCCATTTAACCGGAAGAGAGGTGGCATTACCTTCCACATTTACGGCCTCCAGTTCACTACTGGCGGTGGAATGCTGAATGGTGGCCACATGGCCTCCTGCTGTCTCCGGCACGTACTTTACCCATATATAGCGTGTAATTACCCCATCATTGGTCGCGCTCAGTTCTATACTTGAGCCAAAATCGGAGCTACTCGAGGTAGAAATAGAGAAAGGCCCGGCGGGATCGGTGAGCTGAATAGTGAAGGATTCTGTCGGTGCCAGGTTAAACACCTCTATATAATAACTCTGCAGGTGCTCCTGTCCAACTTCCGCTTCAAAGGGACTCATCCCGTTATCGACATAAAAATAAGGTTCACCTCCCAATACCTTTAGCCCGGCTGCCGACTCTGTTGCTGCAACTGTCGTGTTTATGAAAAAGGGAGAAGTAGAGGTGAATCCCTGCTTTGTCATGCAGCAGAATAGGGCTACTGCCGGTATAAGAGCTTTAAATTTCATCTGCTTAAGGAGAAGTCGTCAGTGGAAAGGCTGGTTTAGCGGAAGGGGTGGAGGAGAAAAACAACCATTCATGCGGTAGGCTGACCTCCGCATGAATGGTTGTTAGGTAAAACTATTTCCGCTACTGTATCAGCAGTTTAAAGGTCTTAATCCCCTTGCTGCTGGTAATCCGGCCAATATAAAGCTTATCCGTCCCGAGTTCTTTTGCATCAATTTTTAACTCAAGTGACTGCTTTGCCTCCAGCTTTCCTGCATACAGCTCCTTCACCAGCTGGCCCGATACATTCAGTATATCTATTTTTACCCAGTCGGCTTCCTCAAGGGCTACTTTTAAGAGGCTTGCGTTCTGAACAGGGTTTGGGTACAGGCTCACGCCTGTTTCCACCTCAGTGGCTGCTGCCAGCAGGCTGGCGGGCGCCAAAGTGGAATTCCTGCTGTTTTTATCAGGCTTATTGCCGGGAGAACTTACCTCAATAATGACTTCCCGGTCGATATAGGCCCCGGTATACAGGCCGTTTATTTTTTCACGCACTCTCAGGTTGACCAGCCAATTTCCCTCCCGGGGATGCGTCCATACGATAGTGCCATCCTTTTTTAGCTGGAAACCAGATGCCAGCATTTCCTGATAGGGAGCCCCTTTTAGGCCAAAGGGAGTCTCTAAGGTAAACTCCTGCTCATGTCCATCAGGGTCCTCCAGCTCCATCACATAATTAATCCGCTGTCTTGAATTGAACGAGAGGGCCCGCTCATTATTAAAGCGGGGCGATGAGCTGGGAGCCTCCGGCTTATAATTGATGAGTCCGTACAGTCCCATCATACCACCATTAAAGTTTGCACCTTCCCCGCGGCAGCAACTTCTCCAGGAGATGGTGTAAAGGCCGGGCTTCGACCAGGTAACCACCTGTTTTTGTACATGTTCTACTGTTTCGCCATCCTTCAGCAGGGTTTTGGAAACCGTAACCGGCGAATCATCCAGGGCAGGGTATCCCTGGTAGCGCGGTACAATGGAGCCTACCTCACTTTTGTGCCAGTAGCCGGTCATTAAAACTTCATATGTCCCTTTCCCGAGATAGGTATAGGTAAAATACCCGCCCTTAAAGTGGGAGGCCAGTGCCCCTGTATTCAGCAGGGTGAATAGTAAGAGGAAAAGCCCCGCCCCTTTGGGGAGCAGCCTTTGAAAGGGATGGCCACTACGGTTAAGCGGTTGTCGGTTCCTGCCCGAAAAGGAGGAGGTGAACGTTCGTAAATGTTTTTTCATAGATAAGGTGGTTTGGGAGATGAGATTTTTTCTGATTGATCCATTTTTTACCGCTACGCGGAAAATGAATGGTTTAAACGACCGTTTTTAACGGTTTCAACAGCTGAAATTAATCAGCAGCTGATCAGGATGGAAATTATACCATCCTCCAGGCTCCGCTTCGCCTGCTGTGTTGGGTAAGGTCAGCTTCCTGTTTCGTCATTATAGAAAAACACCTATGGAAGCCCCGACAGGACTCCCCGCTGAGTTGGCTAAACAGGCTGGCAGGCCGTAGTAAAAAGCCCTAGGGAAAGGATAGGAAAAATAACTAAATTTGACTCATTTATTATTTAAATAATAGATAAAGACTTTATTATCCTAAAAATAAAGCCGACTAAAATTGGCGTAAGAAAAAGGATTAAATTATCTGCCTTTAAAGAGGAAGAATGCTCCCTCCCCGAAAGCCTTCGGCGCCAGAACTGCTATATTCGGGAAGAGAGAGGCGTACTTTTTTAAAGTAAACGAGGTGAATAATGTGTGGTTTTTGTTCCATAAAAGTTGCTTTCGTGGGAAGTCAGCCTTTCCTGAACTATGGAGGTATTAAAAGCCCCTTAAGCTTCTTCTCTACGTTCTTTGTACTTTTGCCCTGACCGCAGCGGCTGGCCGCCTGGAACCGCTTGCCCCGACAAGGTGTCCCCTTCCTTCATGCATGGAGATTTTTAAGTGCTCTGCTCCCAGAAACTCTTCCAGCTTATTCATCAGGGTTGTCCTCTTAATTGTTGCCTAACCCAAACATGTATTAGCAGTACCCCAGCATAGCCTGGTATGGAACTGAGTGAATCCAGCAGGATGATGGTTTAAAATCAAAAAAGAAGTGCCACCCATTTTGGTTTTGCATGTAAGGTCCTGATGCTTATTTGGTTGAAGAAGTACAGATAGCTACAACTGGTAAAAACAGGAAATGGTGGGCTAGCGGCTTCTTTTTTATGTTGCCGAACTTGAATTATTTTTTATTCAAGAGGGATAGAGAGCAGCAGAGGGAGAGCTTGTTGCAGATTTTAAAGATGCCTGCTACAAAAAGCTACCCGTTTTACCTGCTTAGGATAGTTCTTATAAGTGCTTAATTATAAGAAGGATACAACAGATATTGGAAAATCACAGCAAAAGGGCGAGGGCGGGGAGAAGGAAAAAGTGTGTATGAAATGGAGGAAAAATAAAAATAAATTCAGTTGAAGGGAAGAGAATAAATAATATTTAAGATCTAAATTGCAGCCTTGTAACGATATAAATAAAATCCGGAAGAGCAGAGAAGGGCAAATTTTTCTGCATGGCCAGGAATAATAAAATGGGTCTTGCGGAAAGGCTTTATTCTTCGATAGCCCGGAAAGAATCAATAAAACGCTAGGTTGCAGCTGAAGGGTGTGACTGAGAGAGCGAAGCTGTGTAGTGCCGAACCGGATTCTCAGCTGTGACTGCTAAATAAAGCCTTGGGAAAATGGAAAGACAGATAGACGGGCGGGAAAAGTGGTATGCTTTGTATACCCGCTCACGTGCAGAAAAGAAGCTTTACACCTTATTAACCCAGAAGGGAATAGATTGTTATCTTCCCCTGAAAAAAACGCTTCGCCAGTACAGCGATCGTAAAAAATGGGTGGAGGAGCCGCTCCTGCGCTGCTACCTTTTTGTACGAATCAGCCAGCGCGAGTATTTCGAGGTGCTGAATACGGCAGGGGCCGTACGTTTCGTTTGCCAGGAGGGTAAAGCAGCGGCCATCCCGGAAAGCCAGATGCTGGCCCTGCAGCATTTCGTGCTCAGCAAGCCGAAAGATGTACAGGTAGAAGTAGGGCAGCTGGCTGCCGGCGACCTGATGGAAATTACCGACGGTCCTCTTCGCGGCGTACGGGGAGAGCTGCAGCAAATCCGCGGCCATCACCGCCTCCTGCTGCGCTTCCACTCCCTCGGCTTCTGCGTGCATACCGAAGTAAGCCTGGCAGAGGTGAAAAGAATTGAAAAGCAACAGGTGGCTTAAAAAGGGTATTGACTAGTGGGTATTGAATATTGGGTAAAGGGCAGAGGACTCGATAATTTGTCATTGCGAACGAAGCAGAGCGTAGTGTGGCGGTCGGCCGCTGCCGCAATCTCCTGAATAGGAGCAGACACTTCCCTACTTTGTCATCCCGACGGAGGCGGCCCGCGCAGGGCGGCCCGCGTAGGGAGGGATCTCTTGCAAGGGTTTGTACAATCCAGTGAGAAGATTCCCGGTCTCCGCTAAGCTCCGCCAGGAATGACGTGCTGTTAGACGTGCTATCAAAAGCACCCAAAAAAAATGAACATAAAAGCTACAGATATAAAATAAATGGATGAAAACAGGGACGAGCCGGAGCTGTAAAAAACAGTTCTCCTGTCTCCAGTCTCCCATCTCCCGTCTAATATAATAATGAACAAGCTAATCCTTTCCCTCCTGGGAATCCTTTTACTCACTTCCTGCGCCAAGCGTAACCTGGCTTACCTTAGCGACCTCGAGGCAACTGGTTATGCCGAGGAGGTAAGCAATGTCATTGAGCCCGAAATCCAGCCCGACGACCTGCTGAGCATCAGCGTCACCAGCCTGAGCCCCGAAGGCAATATGCTGTTTAACCGGGGTGAAGTTATTCCTGCCGGTGCAACCGCCAACTATGGTGCCCAGAGCAGTTACCTGCACACCAATTCCAACCTCTACCGGGAGGGTTATTTAGTTGATCCGGAAGGCTTTATTGATTTTCCTGTCTTAGGCAGGGTACACATTGCCGGCCTAACGAAGGCCGAAGCAAAAGAAATGCTGAAGCAAAAGCTGGAGAAGGTATTGATAAATCCCATCATTAATATCCGATACCTGAACTATACCGTTACGGTGGTGGGGGAAGTGAACCGGCCCGGCACCTTTACCATCCCCTCGGAGAGAATCAACATCATCGAAGCACTGGGGCTGGCCGGCGATATGACAGCTTATGGTAAGCGGGAGAATGTGCTGATTATGCGGGAAGAAGAAGGGGTGCGGAAAGCAACGAGGCTGAACCTGAACAGCAAGGAGGTGCTGAGCTCTCCTTATTTCTACCTCCAGCCGAAGGATGTGGTATATGTGGAGCCACACCGGATGAAAAAGGCACAGGTAAGCACCGATACCCGCTGGATCGCCATAGCCGGTTCGGCCCTTTCAGTATTAATATTAGCTATTTCCAGGTTTTAACATTTTGCAGGCATGACGGAGAAAGAATTAATGCAGCTTGCCTTTGGAGCAGGGAAGGAAGAGGAAGTAGATATAAAAGCCCTTCTATACAAATACCTGCGCTACTGGTATCTTTTTGTGCTGGGGGTAGTGCTATGCCTGGGGCTGGCGTTTATCTACCTGCGCTATAGTACACCGCAGTACGCCATCAGCAGTAAACTGCTGATTAAGGATGATAAAAAAGGCCCGGATATTTTAGGAGGGAACAGCCTTTTTAGTGATCTGGATATCTTTAAGACTACTAAAAATGTTGAAAATGAAATTGAGGTCTTAAAATCACTGAGCCTGATGCGGCGGGTATTTACAGAGCTCTCTCTCTACTGTACTTATTACCTCGATGGAACCGTAAAGGACCAGGAAATTTATGGCAAAGACCTGCCGGTAAAGGTGCTGGTAAACCGCCTCGATTCCACCGCCTTCGAAAAGCAAATTGTGATCCATGTAAAAGACCATAACCGCTTTGAACTGGAAGAGGAAGATGAGGAAGGAAATGTTTCCCTCACCACCCACCCGTTCGGGCAGGAAATACAAAAGCCTTATGGCACCTTTACGGTATTGGCCACTACCGACCTGGCTGCCCTGGAAGGCCGTAAAAGAGATGTGATGGTGAAGTTTCAGGACATCAATTTAATAGCCGACTATTACAGTACAGAGCTCCTGAAGGTGGAAACGGTCAATAAGGATGCCAGTGTGCTGAAAATAAGCATGGAAACTTCCATTCCGGAAAGAGGCAAAGACATCATTAATAAACTCGTAGAAGTTTATAATAAGGAAGATGTGGAGGATAAGAATTTAATTGCCGCCAGCACCATCGAGTTTATCGACGAAAGGCTCAAGTTCCTGACGACTGAACTGACGAGTGTGGAAAGAGATGTGGAGCAGTTTAAGCGGAAAAACCGGCTGACGGATGTAAGCTCCGAAGCCACTTTATACCTGGAGCGGGCCAGCGACTACAGCAAGCAGTTGGGGGAGCTGGAGATCCAGATAGATGTATTAAAATCCATTGAGGAGTATTTGCATAAGCCGGATAACCAGATCCAGCTGGTACCCAGCTCCCTGAGCATTCCGGACCCCACCCTGCTCGGCCTTATTACCACCTTTAATGAGCTGCAGCTGGAGCGCCAGCGCATGCTCCGCACCCTTCCGCCGGATAACCCGCTGGTAGGGAATGTCCATGACCAGCTGTTGCACCTCAGGGCCAACATCAGCGAAAACCTCCGGAATATAAAGGAGGGCCTTATCATTACCCGCGATAACCTGGAGGCAAACTCCGCACAATTTGCTTCCCGTATCAAACAGGTGCCGACCATTGAGCGGGAGCTGGTAGAAATCAGCCGGCAGCAGGGCATCAAAGAAGGCTTGTATCTCTTCCTCTTGCAGAAGCGGGAAGAATCGGCCTTATCCCTGGCTGCCTCAGTTGCCAATTCCAGGATCATTGACCCTGCTATGGCAGGAAGAGAGCCGGTGAAGCCGAAGAAGCTCATGATTCTGTTACTTGCCTTTTTCATGGGAGTAGGAGCTCCTTTTGCCCTTATTTACGCAAAGGACCTGCTGAATGATAAGGTGCAGGAGAAAAGAGAAGTGGAGGAGGCAACGGGAGCACCTGTTTTGGGGGAAATTTCGCATAACGAAGGGGGAGAAGCCCTTGTGGTAAAAGAAAATAACAGAACCCCTGTTGCCGAGATGTTCCGCCTGGTTCGCTCCAACCTTCAGTTTACCACTTTGGGGAGGGAAAATAAGGTGATCCTCATTACCTCCAGCATGAGCGGGGAAGGGAAAACCTTTTTCAGCATTAACCTGGGGGCCAGCCTGGCCCTTTCAGGGAAAAAGGTGGTGATTCTCAGCTTCGACCTTCGGAAGCCCCGGCTCTTACAGGAACTGGGGATAGAAAGTGGAGTTGGTATTACCAACTATCTCGTAACAGAGAAGATGAGGGTAGAAGACGGTCTGGTTCCGGTAAAAGATCAGCCCCATTTATTTGTGATGGGTTCCGGACCCATACCACCCAACCCCGCTGAATTGATGTTAAGCAGCAGGGTGGGTGCATTAATAGGAGAGCTGAAAGAGAAGTTTGATTATGTGCTGATTGACTCTTCACCGGTAGGACAGGTAGCTGATGCTTTTTCATTGAAGCCGTACATTGATTCAAGCATCTATATTGTCAGGTATGGATATACTTATAAAAACCAATTATCTCTCATTGAAGAAATTTATAAGAGTAAAAAGCTCCGTTCTCCTATGGTTGTGCTAAATGATGCAAAGAAAGAAAATGGCTATGGTTATGGCTATGGTTATGGCTATGGAAGTGAAGAAGGAAATAAAAGAAAAATATAGAAAATTGGTTGATATTAAACTTCGCCTGCAGACTACATTGGGTGGTAGATTGAGTGCATTATTCATTGATAAAATTGGTTATGTTGCATTCTGTTTCAGCTAAGATGAGTAGTTTGTTAGCTCAGAAGAATGAAAGGTCTGAGCTGATTTGGAAGAATGTACTAATTTCCTTTGTAGTAAAGGGCGGAGGAATTTTAGTAGGTTTACTATTGGTTCCCATTACACTTGACTATGTAAACCCAGTAAAATATGGGGTTTGGCTAACGATAAGCTCTGTTGTCAGTTGGATGACTTTCTTTGATGTAGGAATGGGTAATGGCTTAAGAAATAAACTTGCACATTCTTTAGCACTCAAAGAATATGATGAAGCAAAGGCCTATATAAGTACAACTTATATTGTTTTATTACTAATCTCCCTTGGCCTTTTTTTAATTTTTAATATTGTAAATCCTATTATTAACTGGAATAGGCTTTTAAATATCCCTGAAACTGTTTCCGAAGATATTCAGGTGATAATCTTAATTGTTTTTAGCTCTTTTTGTATTCAGTTTATTGTGCAGATAATTAATGTGGTACTTGCTGCTCAACAGCAACCATCTAAGGCGGCATTAATTTCATTTATTGGTCAATTAGGTGTTTTATTGGCTATTGTGGTTGTTCAGTGGTTTGTGACAAGTAGCCTGACAGCCTTAGTGTTAGTTTTAACGGTTGTTCCGGTGGTTGTGACGGTTTTTGCAAGTAGCTACCTATATAGGACAAAACTTAATTCTATCGCGCCATCAATGGGTAGTGTGGATTTTAAGTATGCGAAGAATTTAGTTAATGTTGGTAGCCTTTTTTTTATAATCCAAATTGGTGCATTAGTCCTGTTTCAGACCAATAATATGGTTATTGCCCAAGTTTTAGGCCCTGGAGCAGTAACAGAATTTAATGTTTCCTATAAACTATTTTCAATAGTAATTATGGTGTTTTCAATTATTGTAACACCTTATTGGAGTGCTTTTACAGATGCTTATGCTAAAGAAGATTTCCAGTGGCTCGAATCAAACCTTAAACTAATCAGGAAAATATGGTTAATAATTTCTTTTACAGTAGTTCCAGTATTGTGCCTTTTATCTAAGAACCTTTTTAGCATTTGGGTTGGGGATTCCGTTTCAATTTCTTGGCCCTTATCCATAAGTATGGCAGTTTATGTAATTGGCTTTACCGGATTGATGCTAAATTGCTATTTCTTGAATGGAATTGGTAAGGTAAGAGTTCAGTTTTTATTGTATTTAGTGGTGTGCATTTTGAACATTCCCCTCTCTGTCTTTCTGTGTAAGTCTCATGGGGTAGTAGGAGTGGTAATCTCAAATATTATAGCATTTTCAATTATGACCTTGATCCTCTGGATCCAAAGCGATAAAATATTAAGAGGAAAAGCTTTTGGAATTTGGAATAGTTGAAATGAATTCAGATAGCTGCGGAGCTCTTAAAATTTATTATTTCTAACGTTGTGGTAAACATATTTTTTAAATGAGGGCCATTTCTCTGATATATAAAGGTCAAAGAAGGATAAGTAGACTCATTAGATCTATTTTTGATTCATTAATAACTAAGTTGTTGCTAAAAGCTAATAATGTAGATTATGGGCCTGGCTTAGTGTCAAATGGAATACCAACTATTGATGTGTGGAGAGGTGGGAAGATGAAGGTTGGTAAAAACTTTAAAATTAATAATGGTAAATTGCATAATATAATTGGGCGTCAGCAGCCGTGTTACTTTATTGTTCAGAATAGTGGAGAATTAATAATTGGTAACAATGTGGGGATCAGCGGTTCAGCTATAGTTTGTGCAAATAAAATTGTCATTGGTAATGACGTGAAGATAGGAGGAAATACGGTAATTTATGATACTGATTTTCATTCCCTGGATGCTAATTTAAGAAGAGACAAGTCTTCAGATAAAGCTCACACGATTACTTCCCCAGTAATTATTGGGGATAATGTATTTATTGGGGCTCATTCTACTATATTGAAAGGCGTAGTAATTGGTGAAAATTCCATTATAGGAGCTGGTTCACTGGTTACAAAAAAGGTCCCAGCTTATGAAGTGTGGGCTGGTAATCCTGCAAAATTCATTAGGAGAATTTTGAAATAAGAGGTAATTCAGTCTCAAATTGCAAAAGGGTAAAATGACAAAAACAACTGGAACTGCATTGGTATTAAAATGGTTGCCTTATGTTGTATTTAGTCTAATAAATGAAATCAATGATTTGTTATTCGAACCTATAACAAACGTCACTGTAGACTTTGAGCTGATTTTCTTGGTATGGATAGTTTACTTTGTATCAACAAGACTATGTAATAAGTATAATAAAATAATTGTCCAGGGGTGGTTGCTTTTTTTTGTTCTAGGTATTTTAAATATAAATAGCGTTAGGATGCGTACGAATGTATGGAATCTTGAGGTCTATGATGCAAGCTTGCTTTATTTATTTTGCTTGGTAATATTGAGCGTAAGTCTATTTCTTCTGGAAAAAAGAAAGAAGAAGGGGGCAGTAAAAGGAAGGATCGCATATTTTAGGAATGATTTTGGCGAAGTAACTTATTCCCTTTTTTCTATGTTTATTCTTGTATTTCCTCTTTTATTGTTTGTTTCTGTTGTTTATAATATTGGCTATATTCCAATTATGAGTGGTGAAAGTTTTGTGGAGGAAATGTATCACTTTAATTATGGGCCTTTGTATGGGTACAAATTTGTGTGCGTTTATAGCTTTTTAATTGTTTTCTTAATATTAAAGACAAAAAGAGGTAACCAAATAATACCGATATCTTATATAATCTTACTATTTTTTATTCTCTCAATAGATGGGAAAAGGTTTTTACTCCTTCTTTGTTTTGTCGCATTTATCCCAGTTTTTTATTTTATTAATGTACAAGGTAAAAAGGTGGACACTTGGTTTCCAATAATTGTTGCTTCAGTTTCTATTTCAGGGATTTATATCTTACTAAATGTCATTAGAACTGGTGGAGACTTGCAAGAGTCCTTAACTTCAATCTTTGAGAATTTACCTTTTGGGGTAGAGTACAAAGATTATGTTCACTCCTTTAATACCTATGGAGGGCCAATTGCTGGATACAGTTATGAATTAAGTTCCGTTGGTGCATTTTTTAATTCCGAAATGCTAAGGCTTTTAGGGCTTAATAAAGAAGAATTAGTAATGATGGGGAGTGCTAACATTTGGATGAAATTATACAATGAAGAATTTGGGATAAGAACTGGCATAATTTCAGAATTATATTTTGCATATAATTATTTTGTTTTAGTCATGATGGTACCACTGGCATACTTTCTTAATCTTATTTCACACAGGTTAGAAAACCCCAGATCTTTTTTTAATCTAGTTCAAAATTCAATAATATTTTCACTAATATTTTTTTTAATAAATGGTCAATCCACTGTATTCTTTGGATGTTTGACAATAGTAATTTATATTTTCATAATTTTCAAGGCGTTAAAATTGATTTTCCCCAAGCGTAAAAGAAATGATATTTATAGTTATACCAGTATTCAATAGGAGGAAATTTACTTTTCATTGCCTTGCAGGCTTATTATGCCAGACTTACAAGGATTTTCGGATTATTGTAGTTGATCATGGCTCTTCTGATGGGACGGAAGAAATGATAACTACTGGTTTTCCTGAAGTATTGTTGGTAAGAGGAACTGAAGATTTATGGTGGGCTGGTGCGACTAATGTTGGGATTCAGAGAGCCCTTGAAATGTCTCAATCAGATAGTGATTTTGTTTTGACATTAAATAATGACCTTGAGGTTGAGGAAAATTATTTAACAGAATTATTACAAGTTAATGCAAAGAACAAAACAGCGATTATTGGTTCAATTTCAGTGGATATAAATAATAGAGAAAAAATTGTCTTTTCAGGGGTTCAATGGAATAGGATTACTGCAAAATACAAATCTGTAGTTGATACAAAAGAATCACTTAAGGCTGTACAAGATAGAAATAGTTGGGTTTCAACAGATTTGCTGCCTGGGCGGGGTGTTCTTATACCCATTAAATGCATTAAAAATGTAGGGCTTTTTGATCAGGTGAATTTTCCTCACTATTTGGCAGATGAGGAGTTTTCTTTAAGGTGTATGAAACATGGTTATAAAACTTTGGTAGCCACTAAAGCAGTAGTTTATTCCTATTCTGAGGAGACTGGATTAAAACAAAGCCATTTTAAAAAAGATCTAGGTTACTGGAAAGCCTATTTTACCTCAATAAAATCACCATGCAACTTAAAATACCGTTGGAGATGGGCTATAAGGAATACTCCTTTTCCTGTTTTATATTTCTGTATTGATTTAGCTAGAATGACTTATTCCCAGCTTAAAATGAAAGCGTCTTCTTAAAGGATTTTGGGTAGAATCATGAAAAATTACGCACCTATTTTGCTTTTTACTTATAAAAGACTAGATACTCTAAAGAAGACAATTTCTGCTTTACAGAAAAATTATTTAGCAAACGAGTCTGAGCTTTTTATTTTTTCTGATGGGCCAAAAAGTGAAAAGGATCAAATGCAGGTAAATGAGGTAAGAGCATTTTTAGTAAATGTTAATGGGTTTAAAAACGTAAAAGTAAAGGAAGCCCAATCAAATAAAGGTTTAGCCAATTCTATAATTACTGGAGTTACAGAAGTATTAGAATCATTTGATAAGGTAATCGTACTAGAGGATGACTTACTAACAACTCCAAATTTCTTAAACTTTATGAATAAGAGCCTAGTCCAATTTGAAAATATTTCACTAGTTTTCTCCATTTCTGGCTATTCATTTAATTTAGGAAAAAGCTCATTGGATAGTGCAGATGCTTATTTTCTTAGTCGTGGATGGTCCTGGGGATGGGCTACTTGGAAAAATAGGTGGGGTGAGGTAGATTGGCAGGTAAAGGATTATGAGAATTTTAAATCTGATAAGCGGAGACAGAAGGAATTTGCACAAGGAGGTTCTGATTTAAATAAAATGCTGCGTCACCAAATGGAGGGTAAGTTGGATTCGTGGGCAATACGGTGGTTTTATCACCAGTTTATAAAAGGTGGACTTACCCTTTATCCCGTTCATTCAAAGGTATATAATAACGGTTTTGATGCCTATGCAACACATACAAATGGTTCTGATAAAAGATATCGCCCATTTTTAGATGTTGAACATGCAGACGCCTTTTTGTTTCCAGATTTAGTAGAGAAGCATCCATTTTATCAAATGAAGTTTCAGCAAAAGATGGGAATTAGAGCCCGGCTAAAATCTAAAATAGAAAGCATTGTTCTTAAATATTTCTAAAGAATGAAACAATTTATCAAACAGCTTCGCTTTCTTTACCTTGTTAAATTTAAATGGCGTAAGTACAAAATTGGAAGAAATTTCTATGCGGGGGTAAGGGTTTATTTTTGGGCAAGAGAAAAGTTAATGATTGGGAATAACTTCTACATTGGAAGAGACTCCCAAATAGAAACAGACAGTATTATTGGTGATAATGTTATCTTCGGGAATAAAGTAGCAATTGTTGGAAGGTATGATCATCACTACCAAAAGGTTGGAGTGCCAACCCGTTTAGCTCCCAGGATAAGAGATAAAAACTACAATTGGAAGGGGCTAGACCAACTTACCATAATTGAAGATGATGTTTGGATAGGGTATGGCTCAGTTATAATGGGGGGGATAAGAATAGGAAAGGGAAGTATTGTTGCCGCAGGTTCTGTTGTTACAAAGGATGTTGAGCCATTTTCCATATATGCAGGAAACCCTGCGCGAAAAATTAAATCGAGGTTTGACTCTCCTGATGAACTTGAAAAACATATCTGGCTAGAAGAGCAGATTCTGGCAAGTCATAAGAACTATAGAGGAGTAGAGAGTATAGACGTGTAGGTTTATGATTTAGGCACAAGTTAACCTAAATATAATAATTATCAAGCAATAATATTCGCTGTAGTTGCCTTTACAGTGAATTAGAAACTAGAAATAGTTTTTTAGTCTACCTTCCAAAAATTAACTTTCATTAATTAATTTTATAAATATTTATACGCTCACCGTTAGCTATAGGTAAGAAGCCTTTTCAAGAAACAGCTTTTCTTTAGCTCTTTCTTCCTATAAGATTTAAGTTCTTCAATGGATAAAGAATTAAACACTATCAATTGTATGGGCTACCCTTTATTTACAGGGAGCTTAAACCAATTGCCAAAATTAAGCAAGACCTTAATCAATACCATTAATCAATATTCCTATTGTGTGGCAGAGAAAGATGCCGGTTTTAAAAAGGTACTACAGGAGTCAGACATCCTTCTACCGGATGGAATCGGTATAGTAGGAGCTGAAAGGCTATTGTCAGGGCAAAAGATTACGAAGATTGCCGGGGCAGACTTACATGCCTATCTCCTTACCCAACTCAACAAAAAAGGAGGCAGTTGCTTTTACCTGGGCTCGTCTGATAAGACCTTGAGCAGGATAAAAGAACGACTTGCTGTAGACTATCCGTTAGTTGGAGTTGGTATTTATTCTCCTCCTTTCAAAGCCAAGTTTAATGAAACCGAAAACCAGCAAATGACAGAAGCAGTGAATGCTTTTAAACCGGATGTCCTGTTTGTTGGCATGACTGCACCCAAGCAGGAGAAATGGGCCTTTGCCCATAAAGACCAGCTGGATGCGAAGCTTATTTGTTCTATAGGGGCCGTATTTGATTTCTATGCCGGCACCATAGAACGGCCAGGGGAAATCTGGATTAGCTTAGGGTTGGAGTGGTTGGGCCGTCTGGTCAAAGAGCCAAAGCGAATGTGGAAGCGGTATCTGTACTATGGTGGCGTTTTTGCTTACTATGTGCTTAGAGAAAAGTCAAGGAAGCGTTTTGGGAGAGTGCAGTAATCCTGCTGGACTTGTATGTAGGCTGTTTTGAATCCAGACATTATTCTCTTACCGATGCATGATGAAGACTGGTAATGTTTTCCGAACAACACCCATTTGGAGATTCCTGCCTGGGCAGGAATGACGGCTTATAAAGATATTCCTTGCTTGTCCATTGTTGTTTTAAATTAGCTTGCACCCATAGTTTGTTTTAATACGTGCATAATTATATATTCTTACTCTTCCTTTTCTGTTTCCCTTGTTTAGCGCTACGGGCTCAGCAAACACATTTACCGCTGCAACATGATTACCAGCGAATCATTGAGCGTGAGGCTGTGAAGCAGAATCTGGATTTGCACACTTCCGTCCGTCCTTATCTGCGGAGCGAAATTAATGAGTTGACAGAGGTAGATTTACTTCTGCTTAGCCGGTTTGGCTCTTCTCCAAAGAAGAACCGCTCCTGGTTATACCGCAAGCTGTACCAGGAGCACCTGCTGCAATACAGCGATAGCCTTGTTAGCATATCAGCAGACATCCTGTTTGATTTAGCGGTGGGAAAAGAAAGGAACGGGGAGTATTTATTTACCAATACTCGTGGGGTACAATTACAGGGAGACCTTGGAAAGCAATTTTCCTTCTACACCGCTTTTTATGAAAACCAGGCCCACTTTCCTGACTACATTAGCGGGTACATAAAAAAAAGAAGGGTAGTGCCGGGGCAGGGGATGGCCCGTTTTGGAGGTGAGAATGAGGTAGACTATGCTATTCCCTACGGCTATATCAGCTATACGCCAAATCAGTATGTGAATTTCCAGTTCGGGCAGGATAAGAACTTCCTGGGCGATGGCTATCGGTCCCTCATTTTGTCGGACTTTGCCTACAATTATCCTTTTTTCAAAATCAGTACCCGCTTCTGGAAAATAAAATATGTAAACCTCTGGGCACAGTACATGGACATCAGCGAGGGTTTTAAAGGTCCGGTGTACCCGAAAAAATATGCGGCTTACCAGTACCTTTCCTTTCTGCCCATCCCTAAGCTGAACATCAGCATATTCCAGTCCATGATTTGGGCACCGGACACGAGTGGAGCCGGGGGAATTAACCTGGCGTACCTGAACCCGATTATTTTTGCCAACTCCATGAACTTTAACCAGGGTTCGCCTGCCAATGTCACCATGGGATTCAACATCCGCTACGACCTTTTAAATAGTGTCAGGCTGTACGGACAATTTATCCTGGATGATTTTCATGTGGCAAAGCTGCAGGAGGGGGACGGCTTTTTCCAGCAAAAGTATGGATATCAAGTTGGGGTAAAGGCTTTTGATGTTTTTGGTCTGCCTAACCTATTCGCTCAGGCAGAGTTTAATACGCTTCGTCCGTATGTTCATGGGCATAAAGACCCGCGACTGGCCAATGCCCACTTTAATGAGGCCCTGGCACACCCCCTGGGCGCCAATTTTAAGGAATGGGTGCTGATAGGCGCTTACCGATACAGAAGGGCAGAGCTCAGCACTAAACTTGTAGCCGCACGATTCGGAGCGGATTCTGCCGGCCTGCACTATGGGAAAGATATTTTCCGCTCAGACTATGAAGCCCCACGCGGTGAATTTTCTTTCGGAAATTTTACAGGCCAGGGAACGGCAACAAATCTTTACCACCTTACAACAAGCTTTAGTTACCTGCTAAACCCTGCCACCAATATGCAGCTGGAAGTGGGGCATATCTATCGGAAAGAGTTTTCCTCACTGCTTGATACAAACACGCAACTTTTCTACTTCGGCCTGAAAACAGCCCTGACCAATCGCTACTACGATTTTTGAAACCTTTATGTGGTTTTAATTTACTAACATCCAAATTAATTTATGGCTGACAAAGAAAGCTTAATTGCTTTCCGGATGTTTGGTAACATCATTTTACCAAAAAAATTAAAGAATAAATGAAAACTTCGCGTTCTCTGCGCTAAAGCTTAGCGCCCTTTGCGTGAACCTCTTAAACTATGAAAACAGCATTAATAACAGGTGTAACCGGGCAGGACGGTGCCTACTTAGCAGAACTCTTATTGGAAAAAGGCTATATGGTGCATGGCATCAAACGCCGCAGCTCCCTATTCAACACCGACCGCATCGACCACCTTTACCAGGACCCGCACGAAAAAAACATTAATTTCAAGCTGCATTATGGCGACCTGACCGACTCTACCAACCTGATTCGTATTATTCAGGAAGTGCAGCCGGACGAAATTTACAACCTGGCGGCCATGAGCCATGTAAAGGTAAGTTTCGATACGCCGGAATATACCGCCAATGCCGATGGGTTGGGTACGCTCCGCATCCTGGAGGCTATCCGTATCCTGGGCCTCACCAACAAAACAAAGGTTTACCAGGCCTCTACTTCAGAACTGTACGGCCTGGTGCAGGCAGTCCCGCAGTCGGAAACGACTCCTTTCTATCCACGCTCCCCTTATGCCGTAGCCAAACTGTATGCTTACTGGATTACCGTAAACTACCGCGAAGCCTATAATATGTTTGCCTGTAACGGTATTCTCTTTAACCATGAATCTCCGCTGCGGGGAGAGACCTTTGTAACCCGTAAAATTACCCGCGCCGCTGCCCGCATTGCCCTTGGGATGCAGGAAAAGATGTACTTGGGGAACCTCGATGCCCGCCGCGATTGGGGGCATGCAAAAGATTATGTGGAGGCCATGTGGCGCATCCTGCAGCAGGACGAGCCCGAAGACTTTGTAATTGCCACCGGTGTAACAACAACGGTTCGCGAATTTGTGCGCATGGCCTTTGCGGAGGTAGGCATTGCCCTTGCGTTCAGCGGTGAAGGCGTAGAAGAAAAGGGCTATGTGGTGTCCTGCAGTCACCCGGACTACCAGCTAGCAATCGGCCAGGAAGTGGTAAGTGTCGACCCCGAATATTTCCGCCCAACAGAGGTAGAACTGCTGATAGGCGACGGCAGCAAAGCCAAAGAGAAGCTGGGCTGGACACCAAAGTATGATTTGCCTGCCCTGGTAAAAGACATGATGGAAGCCGACCTGGGGAGCTCTTTAAACGCGACACCTACCTGCTGGAAGCCGGCCACCGGGTACTGAATTACCACGAGTAATTGCCACGATGAGTGAGAAACGGGCCAGGCGATTCTGAAAAATCAGCCCGGCCGGTTTTCTTCACCCGGGTTGGTATTGGGAAAAGTAGCATAGGATTATTGGAAGAATTTTCAAAGCAGGAGGGGGATAGGATATGCTGTGAGTAAGCATGCTCATCCACTCCTTTCATTTTAAGTTTCACACTTTCAGGTTGTTATAGTTCGGGCTAAATGGGTGTTTTTATGGGGGCCGTTTTTTGGCAGAAACAGGAAGATATGACATATTTAACAAAATGGAACTACAGCATTTTTCGGGTAAAAAATGTGGACTAAAAGTAGTAGCTTTGAAAGCTGTTGCGACATTGTTTAATGAAAGAATCAGGTAGCAGGGAAGTTTTCTTATTTAAATATGACGTATAAATACACGACCTTCTTTCGCTGGATTTCCATACTTTCTGATTTCGCCTTCCTGAACCTGGCTCTTTTTGTCAGCTTCCTGATGGAAAGCACCTGGGGTTTCTGGGAGGCAGAGGCGGAGCATTACCGGCTGCACTTCCTGGGCATTAACCTGTTCTGGTACTTCTGCTCCAGGAGGGTGAAGCTCTACGATGACATCCTGAACAGGGATGCCGGCCCGACCGCCATGGCACTCATTATTTCCCTGCTGATGTTCCTGGCGGGCATTCTCATTTGTTCCCTTGCCTTTCCACGCTTTAGCCTTACGATAGGCTTTGTGGTAAGGGTTTCTGTCATCCTGTCTGCTTCTCTGCTGCTGCTGAAATTCCTCTTCCTCTATTTGAGGAGATCGCAGCGAAGGTTCTGGCTGGATGTGGAGAAGGTGGCGATTGTGGGTGCTGGTCCGGCCGGTATGGAGCTGTACCGCTATTTAAAGGCTAACCCGCAGCTGGGGTATAGCGTGGAGGGAATATTTGATGATACCACCCCTCCTGCACCCGGAGCCTTACAGCTGCTGGGCAGGGTGGAAGATTGCTTTTCCTATGCGCTCTCGAACGGAATTTCCAAGGTATTTTGTGCACTGCCCGGGCATGAGGTGGAAAAAGCGAAAATGCTGATGGAAGAGGCCGACCGGCATATGCTGCGCCTGCGCCTGGTGCCGGATGTGCCGGCTTTTGCAGGCACCAGTATAGAAACGGAGCTCTTCGGGCAAATGCCGGTGCTGAGCCCAAGAATTGAGCCGCTGGAAAATAAGGCAAATGAGCTGGTAAAGCGGGCATTCGATGTATTCTTTTCCCTGCTGGTCATTGTATTCGTCATGAGCTGGCTGGTGCCGCTGATTGCGCTCCTGATTAAGCTCGATTCTCCCGGCCCTGTATTTTTCCGGCAGCAGCGCTCCGGTAAGGGAAATAAGCCTTTTTACTGTATCAAGTTCAGGAGTATGCAGGTAAACAGGGAGGCCGACCGCCTGCAGGCCAGCAAAGAGGACCCGCGCATTACCAGGGTAGGGGCCTTTCTCCGCAAGAGCAGTCTCGATGAGCTGCCCCAGTTTATCAATGTATTAATGGGCGATATGTCTGTAGTAGGGCCGCGCCCCCACATGCTCCGGCATACGCAGGACTACTCCCTGCAGATTAACAACTTTATGGTCCGGCATTTCCTTACCCCCGGCATTACCGGCTGGGCCCAGGTAAATGGCTATAGGGGAGAAACCAAGGAAGCAGGGGCGATGAACAGGCGGGTGGAAGCCGACCTCTGGTACCTGGAGAACTGGAGCTTTCTGCTGGATGTGAAAATTATTTTCAGGACCGTATGGCAGGTATTGCGGGGAAATGAAAATGTTTTTTAAAATATTGGGGAGCCGCCTAGGGTGTGGGGCCGCAAGGTGTAAAGAAATGCCTTTCAGCTCGCCCCGCTCTTGTTACCGCTTAGCCTTACCGTTAGTTGATTCGGGACGGGCGCTGCTAGGGTGGAAAGGGTGGAATTTTGCATGATTTTGATCCTTTTTTATAAAAATTATTAATGTTGTTTTATATTTGATGCTTACGGCCGCTTTTCTTCAGCTAAGGCCCTCCAGCCATCGAACATTTTCAAATAAAGTATGCAGTATAAACGCTCAACCCTCCTTGCCTGCCTCCTTTTACTGTGCACCACCCTTGCCTGGGGACAGGAATTAGAGATTACAGAAACGCCCGCTTATAAACCCAAAAACAGGCATGGAGACATTTCATACAGTGCCGGAGTTGGATTAAGCACTTACTATGGAGACCTCAAGGCGAACAGCATCGACATATGGGGAAAACCAAGCATACAGCTGGGAGCCCTTTACCGGTTTAACAACCACCTGCATTTCCGGACAGAACTGATCTGGTACCGTATTTCCGGGGCCGATTCCCTGAATGACGAGGATACCCGCATCTATGGGCGTAACCTTTCTTTCCGTTCCGATAATATAGAACTGAATGCCGTGGCCCTTTATGAATTGTATAACCGCTACTCGCAGAACCGCCCCCTGCTAATCCCTTATGGGTTTATTGGTTTGGGCCTTACCACCGTGAGCCCGGAAGCCTTTTATGAAGGGAAATGGTATGATCTGCGCCCGCTGATGACGGAAGGCGAAGCCTACAGCCCGCTGACCCTGGTAATTCCTTTTGGCGTGGGGGTGTCGTACGTGCTCGACGACCAGTGGGATATTTCCTTTGAGTATGGATACCGTTATGCCTTTACCGATTACCTCGATGATGCAAGCGGCTCGTATGTAGGGGTGGAAAATATTGAAGATCCCATCCGCCGGGCCCTTTCCGACCGTAGACCTGAAAAAGGACTTGCTCCTGCACCTGCCGGATTCGAAGATAGGGGAAACGGCAAATCCAATGACTGGTACCTGATTACCGGTTTAAAAGTGCGCTATACCCCACCACTGAGCAATAAAAACCCCTCCTTCAGGTAAGGGGAATATCTTTCGGCTGCTCTTCTTTTCAGTAAAACAGGCTGGGCAGAGAGGAGACTTTAGCTAACAGGATGTTATGATTTAGTGCTCCTGTAGAGGGTGCTAAGAACAGGAATGATACCAGAGGCGAACAAAGCAAAATTTAAATGAGAAAGAATACTTACTTTCTGGGGCTGATAGCCCTTTTCGGGACAAACTCCTTATGGGCGCAGGACGGCTCGGATACTGCTCAAACAGCGGACGCTACTTTTAATAAAACACCGATTGAGGATATTAATTCAGAATACCTGGAGGTGAGGCCACTGGTTACGGATAATGGAGAAATACTTTTCTTTAATCGCCGCTTTAGTGGAAAGAAGGACCAGGATATTTATGTAGTGGAGAAAAACCCGGAGACCGGGGAATGGGGAGAACCCCGCCTGCTGGGGGACGGCCTGAATAACAGGCGCATGAATGCGGTGGCCAGCGCCAACCCGAGCGGCAAAGAACTGGTGCTCTTTAATACCTACAAAGGAACGGATAATGTGCCGCTCGTTCGGACCATCAAGGAGAATGGCAGCTGGTCGGCCCCCGAGGAAATTAACATCCAGGGCTATGAAAACTTCAGTCCCTATTCCGATTTTTTTGTGGACTACAAAAAGGAAGTTTTACTGATGGCCATTCAGCCCAAAGAAACCGAGGGCGGGCAGGACCTTTTCGTATCCTTTCCACAGGGCGAAAGTGGCTGGTCGGAACCCCTTAATATGGGGCCGGTGCTGAACAGTGCCAAAGACGATTTCGCGCCTTTTATGGGGGCGGATACCAGAACGCTTTTCTTTAGCTCCTATGGACATGACACAGGGGGCGGCAGCGACATCTTTATGTCGGTGCGCCTGGATGATAGCTGGACCAACTGGTCGGAACCGGTGAAGCTGGGGGAGGAAATAAATACGGAAGGGGATGAAAATTACTTTTCAATGGACAAGGAATTTAACCACCTTTATTATACCAGCCAGATAAAAGGAGAGCAGGATGGAGGGATCATAGAGGTTCAGTTGCCGGAAGATTTTACGGCGATAAACGGTCCGGTGCTGTCGCGCCTCAACGGGGTGGAGATTAAGAAAATAATGGACAGTGGTAACTATGAAATTAACCCGGCTGGCAGAAAGACCAATGCACAGGGTGTTGGTTTCCCCGGCTGGCCGGTTGAGGAGGAAGAAGCAGATACGGCAGTGGTCGTTGAAGAAAGTGCAGAGGAAGAGAATCCTTTTTTACCTGAAAGGTTAAGAGGATTCCAGCCGGTGGCAGAGGTGAGTAACCTGAGTGCGGAAGCAGCTGCAGTACTCGATTTCCTGGAGGAAGAACTTCCTGAGGCCGATTTGGCGGTGCGCCTGAAGGGCGACACGGCAGAGTTTAAGCTGGTCCAGAATATTCTGTATGATTTTAACAGCGTCTATCCACAGGGAACCTACTATGATCGTTTGAACAACATTAAGAATGTGCTGAAGGAAAAAGATGAGCTGAAGCTGCAGTTAATCGGCCATACCGACAGCATTGGTTCGGCGGAGGTAAATGAAGAGGTGGCCAGACTTCGGGTGGCGAACATACGACGCTATTTGACAGAGCGGGGCGTGAGCAGTAACAGAATTGAGATAATTGGTGCCGGGCAAGGCGAGCCTGTTGCACCAAATGAAACGGATGAAGGCAGGGACCTGAACAGGAGGGTGGAAACCATTATTCGCTTTATCGAAAAATAATTGGTTGAAAAAGCAAAGTAAAGAAAAGAGGTCCGGGCATTGTCCGGACTTTTTTTTGAACGAGTTTTTCTGCCCTGGAGCGTCCTGGTTTTGGGAGGGCCTCAGGCGCGAAGCCCACCAACTTTTCAATAGTCCATTTTCGGGTAAGCTTGCAGATGCCTCTGAAAAACAGCAAAATTTTCTAATAAAGTACTTGCACATTACAAGTGGATAGCTAAATAGAATTAAATATTATATTTGAATTGTAACGGAGTTGATCATTTCAAAAAAAGTTTAACCAATAGATAGATGCGAGAGAAACTATTTAAATTTCCACCTGCTTTTCTGGCTCTGCTGCTTTTTAGCTTTCCGCTACTGGGGCAGAACCAAACCACCCGGGGATACCAGGAGTATGTTATTCTCCAGTCCAGCGACACCCTTTATGGGGAGATTCAGGAGGGCCTCGATTCAAAATCTATCCGCTTCCAGTCTGCTACAAATTCTGTTCAGGATTTTTCTGTGGGTCAGGTAAAGGGCTACAAAACAAAAAATGGAAAATCCTATGTGGGCATAGAGGTGAATTTAGGCGATGAAGGACCAAATTTACTCTTTGTTCAGGCGCTTGTAATAGGGAAAGTATCTCTCTACCAGTACAGGGAATTTTTCTTTGTTACGAAAGACGATTCAGTTTCAGTCCAGATTAAAATGGTGGAAAAAGAAGAGTATGTTGGGGAGAAGAGGGTGATTCGGAAAACATATACCAACTTAGGAAAGCTCTCCTATTTATTAAGCGATTGCTCCCTTTTACCCTCTGTAACTGGTTTCCGGATTCTTACGGAGAGAAACCTTACCAACCTGATAGTGGATTACAATGAATGTACTTCAGAAAACTTTATTGTATTTAAGAATGAAAAACCCTGGACTTCATTCAGTTTTGGAGTTGCAGGCGGAATGAATTCCTCGAATATAAGTTTCACTTCCACCCAAACACTTTACATTGTTATTTCTGAAGGTACGTTCAGCACAAGCAAATCACTTGCATTAATGGCTTCTTTAGCAGTTTCATCGCCAAGAATTAATGAACGGATTTCATTTAGAACCGATATCCTGTACCATAAAAGCAGTTTTACAGCTCTTATTTCTAATAACTACAGGGACTTTCTGAATAATGAACAAATGGACTTCTCCCTTCATTCCGTTACATTGCCTGTAACCTTCCAGTACATGCTTAAAAAGAAAATCCTAAACCCTTATCTAAATCTTGGAATTAGTTACCAAAGGAATTTCGGTACTGAAATGAACTATGTACGGGAAATTGGAAGTAAAGACACTCCGTATATTGAAGAGAAGGCAGAGCCTTTTGTTGTAAAAAAAGCACTCTTTGGGTTTACCGGCACTGTTGGGCTAAGCAAAAGCTTTTCAGCAGGTACAAGCGGATTCATCGAGTTAAGGGCTGTAAGTGCCGAAAACTTCCATGCGACTAACTTCGATGAGTTTACCGGAATAGCTGCAAAACAAATTACTTCCTCTTTACTTTCTCTTTCTCTCATGGCTGGAATAAACTTTTAACCAATAGCGAATGAGTAAGTGCCGTTCAGCCTCCCTTAATTTCCTGCTGCTACTGATTGTGCTTGTTTCGGGCTGTAAAGAAGAGGTGTTAATTCCTGAGCAACATTTAAGCCTCAGTACACTTCCTGTAACAGACATTTCCGAGGCAGGCGCTGTTTTTCATGCCGGCTTAAGTAACTCTGAAAAAAAGAAATTATAGAGTACGGGTTTTTATGGCAAAAAGAAGAGGAGCCTGACTATGATACATCTAATAAAAAGGTGCTGTCTGCTCCCTTAACAGAAGGGAATTTTTCTGCTATTATCAAAACTACCTTACAGGCATACAAAAAATACCATGTACGGCCCTTCCTAAAAGTGCAGGATAAAATGATTTATGGAACGACCACCTACTTTATCAGCAAGGGAAGCGGTGCACCTGAAGTCATAGCCATTACACCCTCTGCCGGGCTTTGGGGCGATACGGTTGAAATTAAGGGACAGGGTTTTAGCTACAGAAAGGAAGAAAACCAGCTGCTGTTTGGAGAGCTAGAAGCAGAAATTACTTATAGCACGGATACAAACCTGCAGGTGCTGGTTCCTAACCACAGGACGAATGAAACAGTAAAAGTTACTGTTGCCACAACTGGCAGGTGGGCTGAAAACTATCTTCATTTTACCTATGAGTTACCCTGAAGTTCAAAGTCTTTTCCTCTTCTCCGCAGCCATCTTTAAAGCGATTCTATTTTAAAATGCCTGAGCAAATGGAGTTTAGAGAATCCGACATACTGAGAGTGGGAATGGTAATTGCCAGGCAAGGTTCAAATACGGAGCTATTAATGATTCACTATACCGATTAACAGAGAAACATTTACATATTTATAACAGCTCTTCCTGAAGGCTTATGTAATGGGTAAAGAGCCATTTATTAGAACTGAAACGTGAAAAACAAACTCTATATCGCTTTAATCATCCTTTTACTGGGCTGTGAAAAGGAAGTTGAATTTGAGTATCCCCTTGTACAAACCGGTGAGGTAACGGACATAACTAAAAGAGGGGGCAACTTCA
Source organism: Nafulsella turpanensis ZLM-10 (assembly GCF_000346615.1). Taxonomy (GTDB): domain Bacteria; phylum Bacteroidota; class Bacteroidia; order Cytophagales; family Cyclobacteriaceae; genus Nafulsella; species Nafulsella turpanensis. The sequence continues at coordinate 9,715 of NZ_ANNU01000038.1, read as the reverse complement.
ATGCAAAACTGCTGGCAACTGCGGAAGATGAGATTATTGAACATGGCTTTATATGGGGTGACCGTAAGGGCTTCTCCCATGAAAAAGCACAAATATTAGCCATAGAAGGAGTGCCGGAAAGCGGCACATTTTCAGCTTTTTTTCCTACTGTTTTGTCCCAGCCAACAGAGATATACATTAGAGCCTTTGTAAGAACCAGACACCATGTGAGCTATGGATCTGAGGTGTCTTTTTTAGGGTTGAAAAGTGAAGCCCCGGAATTAATCGATTTTTTTCCTAAGGAAGGATACAGTATGGATACCCTAGTGTTAACAGGACGTTACTTTAGCACCACAACTGAACATAATAAGGTATATTTTGATTCAGTGGCATCCTCCATTATTTACTCTTCTACTGATACCCTGAAGGTTATTGTACCAAAGCTGTTAAAGGATTCTGCTAAAGTATCTGTTTCCTTATTAAAGGAGGCTGCCGCATATAGCCGAAAGTTTACCTTCCTCGCTCCTCGTATCTCTGGTTTTTATCCTGAAAAAGGAAACCTCCGGGACAGTTTGGTAATTGTTGGGCAGAACTTCAGTGCTGATTATATGGAAAATAATTATAATTACACAGAGGTTAAGTTAGGTGGCGTAGCAGCCGAGATTCTACATCTATCACCTGACACAGTAATCGTTAAGGTACCGACATACTCTTACAGTACTGAAGCTCTTTCGGTAGAGATCCGTAACCAAAACTATTTGCGCCATACCGCAGAGAAAGAATTCAACCTCAATGCGCCTCTCATTTCAGGCTTTTATCCGCATCAGGTTAATATTAATGATACCCTTGTAATTTACGGAACCAACCTTGCCATGCCTTCTGGCCAAAGCTGGGTAACCATAGGAAATCATTATAATCTGCAGCCATTGCATGCTTCCGGAGATACCATAAAAGTTCTAATACCAGACCTCATGCGAGAGGAAACTGCAGAAATAAAAATAAAAAACCACAACCTGATTACGGTTACTGCCGGGGAAAAGATTACCCTTATTACCCCCGAGTTGTCAGGATTCACACCTGAAGAAATAAGCCTCTGGGAAAGCACTCCCATTATTATTAAGGGGACTAATTTTACTAAAAACCCTGCATCATTAAAAGTATTTATTGGTGAACATGAAGCCACTATACAGGAAATTACACCCAGCCAGCTAAAAGTGCTCACTCCGGCAGGTTTTGCAGTCCGAGAAAGCCAGGTGTATGTTCAGATGAATAACTTCAAAAAACAGGCTCCAGGAATATTACTTATTGCTCCCCTGCGCTTAGATGATTTTTACCCGAAAGTTATCTCTACAGGACAGGAACTAACCATTACCGGAGCAGACTTTCACCCAGTTAGATGGAGAAATAAAGTAATAATAGGAGGCGCTGAGGCAAGAGTTTTACAGGTAAGTGTAAATGAATTAAAAGTAGAAGTACCTACCCAACCGGCACCCCACTATCCGCCAGCTGAAGTATCAGTATCAGTAGAGGTTATGGGAGATCTCAAAACTTTTGAAGAAAAGCTTTTAATTGATATTCCCTGGAGCCAAATAAGTGAGTTTCCCGGTGTTACGAACAGCTACTCCTTAAATCAGCAGTTTATTGATTACGAAAGTTTTGTAATAGGTAATAAAGTTTATATAGGTTTATGTTTCTCTAATGAGTGGTGGTCTTTTGAACCTTCCTCCCTGCAATGGCATAAATTAGCCGATTTTCCTGGCAAGCCAAGAATTAAAGGAACAGGCTTTGTCTTAAACGGTAAAGTTTACTTTGGCGGAGGCTATAATCATGGACACCTGCAGGACTGGTGGCTCTACGATCCTTCAACTGACAGCTGGAGCAAAAAGAATGATTTACCCTTAACCGCCACTTCCGGATTTTCCATCCTGGGTTTCATGTATAATATGCAGGGATACCTGGTCGTGAGTAATCCGGAGAGTTCTCAAAATAACATCATTGTATATAACGAGGAGCAGGATTTATGGAACCATTATACTGCTTTCCCCGAAAGTTTTTCTACTAAATACCATAGCTCTTACTTTGCTCATGTGGTTGGTAACGAGCTTTTCTTGGGATTTCAGAGAACAATGTTTTATAGAGACATCAAAACATACTCTTACTCCTTTACCGACGACATCCATTGGCAATGGAGGGAATTATCAAGTTATCCAAACAGCACATTTTCCTATCAGCCACTAATATTCTCTTACAATAACTACTTCCTGTACCTAAAAACAGATGCCGCCACTAATTTCCATTCATATCAAAGGGCTTATAGATCATGGGTTCCTTCTCCTGTTGAAGTACCTGAAAATATACGAGGTGGAATAAGCTTTCAGATAAATGGCAAAGACTATATCGGTCTTGGCGGAAGCAGGGCTATCTGGGTGTACGAACCGAAAAAATAAGTAATGATGAAAAAGACTATCCTTCTGTTTCTCCTCACCTTCCTGGCAGGAACAGCTGTGCAGGCGCAGTTTATTAAAAACAAGCTTAACCTTCACCTGAGCTATGCGCAACTGATACCTGAACAGGAAGATCATGTAAGGGAGGGAGAATATTACACCCCTTCTCTGTTTAATAATATGAACACCAGGCTTTCTTTTTCCGTGAAGGCATCTTATAAGGTACTGCCTTACTTAAGCCTGGGAATAGGTACAGACAGAAGCCATTATAAAAACTGGACGTATAATGACTATACTCATTACAGCCATGCTAAAATTACAGAAACAGCCTTTTACCCGCTACTCGAACTCCATACAGAGCAAACCACCAGGGGCTTCTTCAACAGGATTAGACCAAGGTTGCAATTTAGCCCGGTAATAGGCCGTGCAAAGGTCTCATTTGCCCATCCTCATTTCTTCGTAAAGTCTATGCTTCCGATCTCACCGGGTGAGATTTTATCAGCCACCAATACCTTCAGGGGCATTAAAGCATCGGTAGGTCTTGATGTAGTTATCCATCAGAACGCGGGATTCTCTGCTGCCTTTGGTATTAAAGACTATTCGCTATCACCTCAATTATATCCTGACACCGAACTGAAGCAAACTTTCCTGGAGGCAGGAATATTTTATAGGTTTGTTAAAAACAAGCGGTTTTACCTGTGAAAAAAATGAAAAAGAGAACAATGCCCCTCATCCTTCTTGCCCTCCTCTTCATCAATTTTTCTCCCTGCTTTGCCCAGGTAAAAGTACTGGGGAACCCGAACAGCATTGTATATGATATGGCATTCTCTGAAGGAGGAAGCCAATTGGCAGCAACAGAAAACAAACGTATTAATCTGTTTGAGCTTTCCTCTGCGAAGGCAGTTAAGACCTTTGAGGGAGCGCATTCCGGGTCGGTCTTAGCTGTTGATATTTCCCGGGATAGCAGTAAAATAGTATCCGGAGGTAAAGATGGTTTAGTAGTTCTGTGGGATATTCAGTCAGAAAGGCCACTGAGAACCATCCGCCATACCGCAGCGGTAACTGTTGCTAAATTTATTCCTGAAGAAGATGTCTTCATTTTTGGCGGAGCAGACGGGAAGCTTGCGGTTTATAACTATCGTGAAGACAAACAGCTGCCCGGGCTAAGCCTGCACACAGCCGATATTACTGCACTGGCCCTCTCGGCAGATGGTAAAACAGCTGCCAGCGCAGACGCAGCTAAAAATATTTTCCTGTGGGACACAAAGACCGCTCGTCTTTTAAATACCCTGCCAAAAGCAAAAAAGTGGGTAAGAGCTCTCCATTTTAATAGATCAGGTGAAACGCTTTATGCTGCCGGAGATGATACAAGGGTAACCTATTATCATATAGGTGATTCTTTAGCTGACTTTCATAGACTGCAGAAGGGAAGAGGTTGGGTTCTTAGTCTTGACCAAATGAACAACATTAGCGGTGAGGAAATAATCGTTCTATCACGAATTTCAGGTTTAGTTCAGGTGGTTACCCCTAGCGGAGGATATAAATATAAAGCCCCACGACCCGTACATAAAGTGCTGTTTATGCCCCAGCAAAAGGTCTTTATCGGTTTAGTTGTAGCGACAAGAGGAAAAGGAATACTGATTGTTGAGGGAAAAGACATGAAAGTAACCAATTGACCTTCTCCCAATAAATCGGGCTAATGTAAAGAGGAGAAAGCGGCCGTTACCGGAACTTTAAAAAGCAGAGTTTGCCCGGCCACGGCGGCAGAGGCGCAAAAACTCTTTGCCATTAAATAATCCGGGACGCGGGTAAGGGTTGCAGAAGTGCGCGGAAATACGAGGGGACCTTTTACAATCGCATTACAGAACAGAAGAAATCACCACCTGCTGGGTTCGGCTACCTTCACCACCATTGTGCGCAAAGGTGCGTCTCTTGAAAAGGTCTCCGGCCCTTAGGGACCATCAGAGTGTGGTAACCATTAAAAGTTACTGGGTCGGCTTTGATGATGCAGTGAAGAAGGTGGCGGGTAATGTGTAGGACTTCTATTAGTAAGCTTACATAAACCTTTTATAGAAAGGGCCTTGGATGCCTTTGTGCCGGATTTTTTCTGCCGGTTTGTCTTTTATAAATCATCAGTCAATGTCTATAATTTAAAGGAACGGGTACCTTAAAATCTAATCCAACCCTTCCCTTTTGGAGGAGGAAGAGAGGTTTTTTATTTCTGTGAGGTGAGTTCCAAGCCATGATATGCTTACTTTTTAACGGATGCGGGTATGCTGCCAGCGGCCCGGATGAAGTCCCTGCATAAATTTCAATAAAGCATTCGGCAAAAGGCAAAGTAGAGCTCAGTAGCAGCTGGAATAATCTGCCAGAACATGCCTGTTGCTTTCTAAAATTACTGGAAAGCCAGTTTCGCTTCTTTCTTTTCTGTTAATGAAGTAAACAATCCTTCTTCAAACAGGAAAAGAGGCTTAAAACCAAACAAAATGGCTTTTAAACGGTAATGCTATAAGATTCCTTTAATGCCGGACAAGGTGCTTTTTCTTAAGTTTTATGGCACTATTATTTCTGCCCGGAAAGTGTGAGGGAGGAATGTCCGGATCTGAGGTATATGCATTAGTTTTGAACTCATTCTATGGATAATAAAAAGAAGCGATTTTTACTGGTTTTATTTCTGCTTTCAGGTATCGCTTATTTTATTTTCCATGGCCTTGCTTTGGCCAAAGGTGTGCTGGCCCCCTTTTTTCTTGCCATCATTCTGGCCATGACACTTACTCCTGTTGCGAATTTCCTGGAGAGAAAAGGGTTCAAAAGAGCCTGGTCCTCCTTTTTTTCTGACCTTATTTTCCTTGTTTTAATCCTTAGCATAATGGGAGCGGTAGGTTTAGAGCTCCAGGGGGTGGTAAAACAATGGCCGGATATCCAAAACCGGCTCACCTCCCGAATGAATGAGCTGGAGGCCTTTATCGAGGAAAAAAGCGGCTTTACGATGGGAGGCCCCGGCTTTACCAATCCTGAGCAGGAAATTGCCCAAGGGCAGGAGGCAGAAATCGGCATTCCCATTGAAGACTTACCGGTAAGGAGCTGGTTGCAAACATCTCTGGAAAAGGTGCTTAATTTTTCAGGAACCATTTTATTAATTCTGGTATATATTTTTTTTATGCTGCTGTACCGCAGAAAATTTGAAAATGCGGTACTAAAGTACCTTCCTGATAAAGATAAAAACAGGGGGAAACAGGTTCTTTCAGAAATCATAAAAAATGCCCAGCATTACTTTTTTGCCCGAATGATTGTCATCCTGATTGACGCCAGTCTGTATGCGATAGGATTTTCGATCTCCGGGATAAAAAGCCCTATCACTACTGCCATTCTTGCTGCAGTACTGGCTATAGTTCCTTATGTTGGAAATATTGTGGGAGGTTCCATTGCCGTTGTCCTTGCCTTTATCACCACAGCAAGTCTGCAATCTGTCTGGATTGTATTGGGTACCATGGTCATTACCCAGTTTGTTGAAAGTTATTTTATTTCTCCCTACTTAGTCGGCAAACGTGTCCATATCAATCCGCTGTTTACGATATTCACCATTGTGGTGGGGGGAGCCGTTTGGGGTATTATTGGTATGATCGTCTTTCTGCCGCTATTCAGCTTTTTAAAAGCAGTTGCAGATCATGTGCCCATCCTAAACCCGCTTGGGTATACTCTTGGAAATGAGGATGTTTCAGAAGTTGAAGAGACCTGAGCTTTTTCCTTTTGGCTCGCCAAGTATTTGGAAGATTCCTGCAAAGTCAGTTGAGTTTATAAATAGTTACGGGGCAGGATTTTTAATCCTGCTCATGGGTTGAAGGATTAAAAATCAATGCCGTTTAGGTAAGAGGTTTTGTAAATAAATCCAATAAGGCTCTGTGTGAACAGCTAAAAAAGCTAATGTAAAGAACCGGAAAAGGTAAAAGGTTTAGAAAGGAGGATGCTGTGAAGAAGGTGACCAGTAATTTACCGGACTTTGGGTAAGGTTAATTCTTGCAATTATATTAATAGTTTTCGTGTTTTCACCGACAACTAATAGCCGACAATATTCCTTAGCCTATTCATAAAGGTAAAGGAACAATAAAGTGGCAGCCCTGAGTAAGTTGAGATTTGTATTTTTGGCAGGCATTTTTTCGCCTTCTGCTTATAATTATATATCTTCGTACTGTTGCACGGGGTGCTTAACAATTGGTATTAGACCAAATGGGAGGCTGAGATTATACCCGCAACCTGATCTGGATAATACCAGCGTAGGAAATGCAAAATTGCTTAGCACATTAGTTGTTATTTAATGCGTAAGTGCCATTGCCTGTCTGCTGGATCCGGGCTGTGGCATTTTTTGTTTTAAATAATGGACAATGAGCAATATTGAGCAAAAGAAATTCGACCTTGTTACCCAAAACCTCCGTAAGTGGCAGGGGCGTGAAGAATGGTTTTTTAACAGGGACCACACCGATACCTATGAGCTGTGGTACGAAGGCCGCTACAAGCGGGCCGAAATCTGGCAAAAGAAAGTTATCGGCCAGCTTATAAAGAAAGACACCCGGGTAAAGACCCTGCTGGAATTTGGTTGCGGAACCACCCGCTTTACCCGCTGGTGGCATGAAATAGGCATTGAAGCCAGCGGCGGCGATATTTCTCCTTTTATGCTGGGGCAGGGAGCTCACCTTTTCGATGGAGATCTTGTCCTGGCCGATTCTCACCACATGCCCTTTAAAGATCATACCTTCGATGCACTTGCCTTTATTACCACCTTCGAATACTATAAAGACCCGGTAAAGGTAATCAGGGAGGCTGTTCGTGTAGGGAAGTACGGCATTGTGTTTGGCATGATGAACAGGAATTCCCCGAAAGTTGCCCGCAGGAGGATTCAGGAAATGTTCGGCAAAAATCCTTTTTACGTAACCGCTACTTTCTATACGCCAAAGAAATTAATTGCCGTCATCCAGGAAGCCCTGCAGGGAAGAGATTACACCGTGGAGTGGAAGGCCACCGGTCTACCCAAATGGTTCCCGGTGCAGCAGTGGGGAATGCCCTATGGCGATTTTTTTGGTTTACATGTGCGGCTGAATGATGTGGATTCATGAGTGCTTTCGAAGACAATTCAGGAAAAATAGGCAGCGGAACCTTTAAGGAAGTGCTGCTTCCGCAATGCGGGTACAGCAGAAAGGAAGTGCTGACAGGTCCCCGCTTTGGAGTAGATACGGCCGTTATTGATTTGGGAAATGGGATGGGCATGGCTGTGTCCAGCGATCCGCTGTCCCTTATTCCTTCCCTGGGGCTCAGGGAATCGGCCTGGCTTTCGGTTCATCTGCTGGCGAACGATATGGCTACAACCGGCTTTGCGCCTATGTATGCCCAGTTTGTGCTCAACCTGCCCACCAGCCTTTCTTTAGCGGCATTTAAAGAATACTGGAGGTACATCCATGAGTTTTGTGAAGAAATCGGGGTAGCTATCACCGGTGGGCATACAGGACAGGCCGAAGGCCAGGATTCGACCATTTCAGGAGGGGGAACCATGTTTCTGACGGCTCCTAAAGACGAAATTATTACGAGCAATTGTGCCGCGCCCGGAGATGTAATTGTGGTTACCAAAGAAACCGCTTTAGCTTCCTCCTCCATTCTGGCCATGAGCTTTCCGGAAACGGTAAAAAATAAGCTAGGGAAAGAAGTGTTTGAGAGGGGCTGTGAGAATTTCTACCAGACCTCTTCCCTGCAGGATGCCCTCCGTGCGACAGAACTACTCCGGAACCGGGAGGAGTTAAAAGCCATGCATGATGCAACCGAAGGAGGCGTAGTGGGGGCTATTATCGAAATGGCACAGGCCTCCGGCTGTGGTTTCCTCATCCACAACGATAAGCTGCCGGTGGGAGAAGCTCAGCGGCGGATTACCCGGCTGTTTGGCATTGATCACCGCTTTTGTGTAGGGGCGGGTTCCATGATTATGGCCGTTAGGAAAGGCAGGGAGCAGGAACTGGTTACGCACCTTCAAAGCAAGTCCATCAAAGCTACGGTAGTGGGCGAAATGACCGACCGGCAGGAAGGTTTCCGCATTGTTGAAAATGAGGAAGAGAAACATCTTTTCTTTGATGGGAAGGACCCTTACTGGGAAGCCTTTTTTAAAGCCATGAAAGCCGGTATGAAGTAAATAAAGGCCGCTGCTACACCTGTTGGCTTAAAAAGGAATAGGCGATAATGGAGATCTTTCAACGCTAAAAAATTACCGATGCAAAGAGGGAAGAAGATTACCGGAGGCATTTACCTGGTGCTGAATCCCGCTCTTGAAAAGCCGGTTCTGCTGGAAAAGCTGGAGCAGGCCCTGGAGGGAGGGATAGCGGTGCTGCAGATATGGAATAACTGGGTGGATACGTTTAGCCTGACCGAAAAGAGGGAACTTATCGGGCCCATAATCAAACTTGCCTCCGCTTACCAGGTGCCTGTTTTGATCAACGAAGAATGGGAGCTGCTGAAGGGCACTTCCCTGGATGGCGTACATTTTGATGCCATTCCTGAAAATTACGAGCGCATAAAACAGGAGATTGGGAGGAGGTTTATGGCAGGTATTACCTGCAGCAATAACCTGGCCCCTATTTACTGGGCCGAGGAAAACAGGGTGGATTATGTTTCTTTTTGCTCCGTCTTTCCTTCCTCCTCCGTTGCCAGCTGCGAAATTGTAAAGCCGGAAACCATCAGGAAAGCCAGGGAAATAACCCAAATGCCGCTTTTCCTTTCCGGTGGAATCAGCGTGGACAATATGTCTCACCTTCAGGAGCTGGATTTTAACGGAGTCGCGGTTATTTCAGGTATACTGAATGCTGAATCTTCCCGGCAGGCTGCTGCTTCCTATCAGGATGCTTTAAACAAACTAAACTAAAGAAATCAAATGAAAGTATCACTTTTAGATAATCTATGCTGTCCCGTAGATAAACACGAGCTGGCCTTCCGGCCTTTTGTAAAAGACGAAAACGGAGATATCGTAGAAGGCCTTCTAAGCTGTGCGGAGTGCCGCCGATATTACCCCATCGTATACGGTATCCCAATTATGACGCCCGATGAGTACCGTGAAAAATCACTGGAAGAACCGATACTGGCTAAGTGGGGATTAAGCTTGCAGGACAAAGCCACCCCGAAGCTACTCCTGAAAGAATAAAAACTAGTAAGCTTCAGGGGCGGACAGGCTTTCTATAATGGACCCCGAAAATAGGACAGCAGGTTAAGTGTAAATTATTAACTTGTTATCCTATGCAAAAGAGAAGACAATTTTCAGC
>NZ_ANNU01000037.1 GCF_000346615.1 Nafulsella turpanensis ZLM-10 | reverse complement strand
ATTACCGACGAAGGAGGTTTTGTTCAACTTGTTTATATCAACAGTTAGCCCTTCAACTGCTGTTTTATTTGCTATAAACTTCCCTTTATATACAAATACTACTTCTATTACCTACTACTGCAACACTTTATAACCTACCTGTGGGGCGAGGTTGTCGAGCTCCTTAAGGAGGTCGTTATTGGGGTCGATGCGGTATTTGCGGCTGAGGAGTTCTACCTGTAGCTGATCGTCTTCGTCGAATACATTGAGCTTGAAGTCGCAGTTACCGGGATAGCTGATGCCGAGTTTTTCAATCTGTTCCACCAGCGGCAGGCTTACGTCCCGCGCATGGATGTTAATGCTGATGCCCTTGGTCATCTTGCTTCGGATGTCGGACAACAGCTGGATGTTCATGATTTTAAACTCCAGCTCTCCTTCCTTCCATTTCCGGGGCACCACACTTCCCTGTATGAAAAGGAACCAGTCCTTCATAAAGTACTGCTTAAAGCGGGTGTAGTCTTCTGAAAAGAGGAAGAAGGTAAAGGTACCGTCATAGTCCTCCATCGTCAGGGTACCAAAAGGATTGCCGTTTTTGGTGGTACGGTGAGCAAAGTCCGACACAGAACCTCCCAGACAGATGTTCTGCCGCCCCTGCAGGGCCGTTAAATCGGTTAGTTCAGCCAGCGTAGTATTACAGAAACTCTTCATCTCGAGCTTAAACTGGTCGAGTGGATGGCCGCTGATAAAGAAGCCAACTACTTCTTTTTCTATCCGGAGCTTTTCAATTTCGCCATAGGGCTCCACATTAGGCGCTTTGGGCATAGGAATGGATACGCCACTGCTGCCACCAAAAAGAGAAGCCTGTGCACTTTCCTCCTCGGCCTGTACACGCTGCGCCCATTTTATGGCCGTTTCGATGAGTGTACCCCCCTCGCCTTCGTCGGCCAACAGGTACTGCTTCCGGTGGAAGCCTGCGAAACAATCGAAACCTCCGCCCATGGCAAGGCATTCGAAGGTTTTCTTGTTCACGGCCCGAAGGTTAACCCGTTTGGCAAAGTCAAAGATATCCTTGTAAGGTCCTTTCTTCTTCCGCTCCTCAATAATGGCTTCCACGGCTGCTTCACCGGCTCCTTTGATGGCCCCCAGACCAAAGCGGATTTCTCCGGCATCGTTTACTTCGAAGTTGATACCTGATTCGTTTACATCCGGCCCGAGTACTTTAATGCCCTGCGCCTTACACTCCTCCATAAAGAAGGTCACCTTCTCAATGTTGCTCTGGTTGTGTGTGAGCACCGCCGCCATATACTCGGCGGGATAATGGGCTTTGAGATAAGCGGTATGGTAAGCGACTACGGAATAGCAGGTGGAGTGCGATTTGTTGAAGGCATAGGCCGCAAAGGCTTCCCAGTCTTTCCAGACCTTGTTCAGCTTGGCTTCGTCGTGCCCGCGGGCTTTGCCGCCTTCCACAAACTTGGGCTTCAGCTTTTCCAGCAGGGCAAATATTTTCTTACCCATGGCCTTCCGCAGCACGTCGGCATCGCCTTTAGAGAAGCCGGCGAGTGACTGCGACAGAAGCATTACCTGTTCCTGATACACCGTAATACCATAGGTTTCGCCCAGGTACTCTTCCATGGCAGGAATGTCGTAGGTAATGGGCTCGCGGCCGTGTTTACGGGCAATAAAGTTGGGGATATACTCCAGCGGCCCCGGGCGATACAAAGCGTTCATGGCGATAAGGTCCTCGAACTTATCGGGCTTCAGGTTACGCAGGTGCTTCTGCATACCCGGTGACTCGAACTGGAAGGTCCCGTTCGTTTCGCCGCGCTGATACAGTTCATAGGTCTTCTGGTCGTCGAGCGGAATGGTGTCGGGGTCTATCTCTACCCCATGGCGCTCTTTAATATACCTGATAGCGGTTTTGATGATGGTAAGGGTTTTCAGCCCCAGAAAGTCCATCTTCAGCATACCGGCCTCTTCTACCACCGAGTTATCGAACTGGGTGTTGAGGAGCACCGCGTCTCGGGAAGTGGCAACAGGGATGTACTTGGTAATATCGTCTGGCGTAATAATTACCCCACAGGCGTGGAGGCCGGTATTTCGCACGGAACCTTCCAGAATTTCGGCCTGCCGCAGTACCTCTGCCTTGAGACCGTGCCCGTCGCGGATAGCTTTCAGCTCCGGCACTTCCTTAAAGGCTTTGGCCAGTGTGGTCCCCGGCTTATCAGGCACCATTTTCGCCAGCTCATTGGCTTCGCTTAGCGGAAGCTCCATTACCCGCGCACAGTCCCTGATGGCCGATTTAGCCGCCATGGAACCATAGGTTATAATGTGCGATACCTGGTTATAGCCGTACTTCTTCACCACCCAGTCAATGACTTTGCCGCGGCCTTCGTCGTCAAAGTCAATATCAATATCGGGAAGAGATACACGGTCGGGGTTCAGGAACCTCTCGAACAGCAGGTCGTAGGCAATAGGATCTACGTTGGTAATGCCAATACAGTAGGCTACGGCAGAACCGGCAGCAGAACCACGGCCCGGTCCAACGGAAACACCCATTTTGCGGGCTTCGCTGGTAAAGTCCTGTACAATGAGGAAGTAACCGGGATAGCCGGTATTGGCAATGGTTTCCAGCTCAAAGTCGAGGCGCTCCTTTATTTCGGGAGTAATTTCGCCATACCGCTTTTTCGCCCCTTCGTAAGTGAGGTGGCGCAGGTAGGCATTCTCACCCCTTTTGCCGCCATCCACATCATCCTGTGGGTCAACAAATTCCTCCGGAATGCCGAATTTAGGCAGGAGCACATCGCGCTGCAGCTTAAAGGACTCTACCTTATCGACGATTTCCTGCGTACATTCAATCGCTTCTGGCAGGTCGGTGAAGAGTGCCTTCATTTCCTCCTGCGACTTGAAGTAGAATTCCTGGTTCGGAAAGCCCCAGCGAAAGCCACGGCCCCGCCCGATAGGCGTCGACTGCAGCTCACCTTCTTTTACACAAATAAGTACGTCGTGGGCGTTGGCATCTTTCTTATCGAGGTAAAATGCATTGTTGGCGGCAAAGTATTTTACACCATACTTTTTCGCAAACTCCAGCAGCACCTCGTTAACACGATTTTCCTCTTCCAGTCCGTGGCGCTGTAGCTGCACATAAAAATCATCGCCAAACAGCTGGTGCCACCATTTAAAGGCTTCTTCTGCCTGGGTTTCACCTACATTCAGAATCAGGTTCGGGATTTCACCATCCAGTCCGCCGGTGGTAGCAATGAGGTTATCTTTGTACTCCTCAATCAGTGCCTTGTCGATACGTGGATAGATACCGTAGTTACCTTCGATATAGGCCAGGGAGCTGAGCTTGGACAGATTGTGATAGCCCTCCTTGTTTTTGGCCAGCAGCACCTGCTGAAATCGCTTATCGGGCGCATCCTTCGTAAACTTAAGTTTCAGGCGCTCTTCGGCCACATAAAACTCACAGCCTACGATAGGTTTAATCTCCTGCTTAAGGGCTTCTTTTACGAAATGATAGGTGGCAAACATATTGCCCAGGTCGGTAAGCGCCACGGCAGGCATGCCCATTTCCTTGGCTTTACCTACCAGTCCTTTTATATCGGGCGTGGCCTGCAGTACTGAAAAGGCCGAGTGCACATGCAGGTGCGAGAAGGCACTATCGATTTTTTTGGCCGCGGCTTTATCCACCACCAGCCCATCACCGCCTTTCTTTTTCTTCTGGGCAAAGTTGGCTGCATCGAGCTCCGGCTCCTCGTACACGATATCCGCCACAGGAGTATCATCGAGGGGTTTAATGACTCCTTCCTTCAACAGTCCGAAGAAACAGCGCGTGGTGGCATGCACGTCGTAAGCCGCATCGTGGGCATCGTCGAAAGCCTCGCCAAAAAGTTTAACGTGCAGTTCCGTAAGGGTAGGCCATTTAAACTTGCCGCCACGGCCGGGAATGGCCACAAAATCGGTGGCCTCATCTTTTGTGTCGATGGCTTTTATTTCGAGCAGCTTGCTTTCCTGCTGCGCCCGAATGTTTTCCGCCCCTACGATATTGAGGTCGAAGCTGACGTTATGCCCAATAACCGCCTCGGTTTTTTCCAGGTCGGCATTGAACTCCTGCAGCACAAAAGCTAGATCATATCCCTGCTCCTGTGCCATTTTGGTAGAAATACCATGTATTTTTTCCGAGTTATACGGAATGGTAAAACCCTCGGGCTTTATAATATAGTTTTTGGCCGAGAGGAGTTTACCCTTACCATCGTGTAATTGCCAGGCCAGCTGCACCAGGCGGGGCCAGTTGTCGAGGTCAGTAACGGGGGCATTATAATTTTGGGGTAAACCGGTGGTTTCGGTATCGAATATTAAATACATAGCTTATCTTCAGTAAAGGGGCTGCTTCCGGAAAACCGGGAGATAAATATACCAGCTTTTCGCGGGATTGCCAGCTAAAAACTTTTCAAATTCCGGCTTCCTCAGTTTAACAAAAAGAGAGTCAAAAATGTCCTTTGCCTCTCCTTTTTTTCTGCCTGAACGCTTCTTCCTACCAGTCGTCCCTTCCATCTGCCATTTATCTATTTTTCTTATCAAAAGTTACAAGGAACTTACTTAAATATGGCATAAACTATGTATCTTTTTGAATATTTTCAACACCTAAAAATCTGCCCCTATATGAGAAAGAATTTTTTTATGCCCCTGCTCCTGCTCCTCTGCTTTGGAACAACGGGCCTGTTTGCCCAGCAGAAAGACCTCAACTTTTCGCTGGAAGAACTGGAAATTCCGCACGAGAAGTTTGTCCTCGACAACGGACTCACGCTGATTGTTCACGAAGACCATAAGTCGCCCATTGCGGCGGTGAATGTATGGTACCATGTGGGCTCAAAAAATGAGAAGTACGGCAAAACCGGTTTCGCACATCTTTTCGAACACCTGATGTTCAATGGCAGCGAAAACTTTAATACCGACTATTTCGAAGCCATGGAACGCATTGGCGCTACCGACCTGAACGGCACCACCAATACCGACCGCACCAACTACTTCCAGAACGTACCGACTACCGCACTGGACGTAGCGCTGTGGATGGAATCGGACCGCATGGGGCACTTTGCCGGTGCCATTTCGCAGGAGCGCCTCGATGAGCAAAGAGGAGTAGTGCAGAATGAAAAGCGCCAGGGCGAAAACCAACCCTACGGCCGTAGCTGGAATGCACTGATGGAAGAAAGCTTTCCTTTCGGCCACCCTTACAGCCATTCTGTAATTGGCTCGCTGGAAGATCTGGACGCTGCCTCGCTCGAAGATGTGAAGGAGTGGTTCAAGAATTACTATGGCGCAGCCAATGCCGTAGTGGTCGTAGCGGGCGATGTTGATGCTCAGGAAGTATATAACAAAGCAGTTACTTATTTTGGCGATATCCCGGCTGGTCCTCCCTTGACCCGTCCTGAAGTAAATATTGCCAAAAGAACCGGAGAGAAAAGAATTGAAATGCAGGACCGGGTACCACAAACCCGCATTTACATGAGCTGGAATGTACCGGAGTGGGGCAATCCTGAAGCTTTCCTGCTTGATTTTGCTGCCGGCGCCCTGGCCGATGGAAAAAATTCACGCCTCTACAAACGCCTGGTGTACGACGAGCAAATTGCCTCCGACGTAGGTGCCTGGAATTCTGAAATGGAAATTGCCGGCATGTTCACCATTTATGCCGATGTAAAGCCTGGTGTAGATGCCAAGGAAGTAGAAAAAGCCATTAACGAAGAGCTGGCGCGCCTGCTGGTGGAAGGCCCTACCGAAACAGAAATGCTCCGCACCAAAACCAACTACTTCTCCAACTTTATTAAAGGCATGGAGCGCATTGGTGGTTTTGGCGGCAAATCCGATATCCTGGCCAGCAATCAGGTATTTGGCAATGACCCTGCCTTTTACAGAACCCGTAACGCAGGCATGAAAAACGCCACGGCTACCGCAGTAAAAACCGCTGCCAATAAATGGCTGTCAGATGGTAAACTGGTACTGTCCATTGTACCTGTTCCTGAATACAAAACAACTCCATCGACGGTGGACCGCAGCAAAGGCTTACCTGCTGTAGCAGAAGCAGGCGCAGTAAGCTTCCCCGACCTGCAGCGCTTTACCCTCTCCAATGGATTAAAAGTAGTACTTGCCCAGCGCGATGCCGTGCCGCTTGTTCGCTTTAACCTCATGGTAGATGCCGGCTATGCTGCTGACCAGTTCGCCACCCCGGGCACGGCTTCCCTCACCCTCAATATGATGGACGAAGGCACCAAGAGCCGCAATTCACTACAAATCAACGAAGAACTGGCCCTGTTAGGAGCAGACCTTTACGCCTATTCAGACCTGGATCATTCTTATGTAAAAATGACTGCCCTGAAGCCAATGCTGGAAAGCAGCCTTGACTTGTATACGGATGTTCTGCTGAACCCTTCTTTTAATGAAGAAGATTTTGAGCGACTTCGCAAAGAACAGCTTATGCAGATTCAGCAGGAAAAAGCCAGCCCATTCTCTATGGCTTTGCGGGTATTCCCTCAATACATGTATGGTAAAGGCCACGCCTACAGCAACCCGCTCTCGGGCTCAGGCTATGAAGGCACCGTATCCAGCCTGAAGCGCGACGACCTGCTGAAGTTCTATTCCAACTGGTTTAAGCCAAACAATGCCACCCTTGTGGTAAGTGGCGACATTAGCCAGCCGGAACTGGAAAAGCTACTGGAGAAAAGACTGAATAAATGGAAGAAAGGAACAGTGCCTGTGAAAAACCTGGCGATGGTGAAGCCGGGTAAGAAGAAGATTTACCTCATGGACAAGCCAGGCGCCATTCAGTCTGTAATTATTGCAGGCCATGTCGCTGCCAAGCCAAATGCAGAAGAAGAGGTAGCCATAGAAATGATGAATGACATCCTCGGTGGCCAGTTTACTTCCAGGGTGAATATGAACCTGCGCGAAGCCAAAGGCTGGTCTTATGGTGCCAGAACGCTTTTAATGAGTGCAAAAGGTCAGCGGCCTTTCATTGCCTACGCGCCTGTTCAGTCCGACAAGACCCAGGAATCGATGAAGGAAATGATGAAGGAGGTTACAGAATACATCAATATCCGCCCTGCAACGGAAGAAGAATTCCTGAAGGTGCAGAATAATAGTATTCTTAAACTCCCCGGCCAGTGGGAAACATTGGCCGCCGTAGAGAGTGCCGCCTCTGAAATTGTGAAGTATCAATATCCTGATAATTACTACCAGGAGTATTCTGAAAATGTCCAGAACCTTCAGCTTTCGGAAATTAAGGAAGCTGCCAAAAAGCTCATTAAGCCCGAGGACATCAGCTGGGTAGTGGTAGGCGACCGGGCGCAGATTGAAGAAAAGTTAAGAGCGCTGGGCTATGGAGAAGTCGTAATCATTAACAGCGACGGAGAAGTGGTAAAAGAAGAAGAGAACCTCAATACCACTATTGATTCGAAGAATTAACAGAAAAAAGGTTTAAATTAAAAAGCAGCCGGTAAATTATTCACCGGCTGCTTTTTTTATACTTATAAAGGCACGTAAACTACTTTCTTCGTTTCAAAAAAAGGATCCTCGAAATACTGGCTGAGGTTATACATGGCATAATTTAGCTTCGACTCTTCCATTTCTTCCTGCAAATCGCCCCCCTTCAGGTACAGGATTCCATTGTATAGCGGATGCTTGGATTCGTCGGCCACTTTTGTTTTTACCCACTCATAAAAGGGGGCCATTCGGGTTACTGCTCTGCTGACGATAAAATCGAACTTACCTCTTACTTTTTCTGCCCGTATAGGATGAGCCTCCACATTGTCGAGCCCCAGTGCCTCGGCAACATTCTTGACTACTGTAATTTTTTTGCCTATTGAATCTACCAGAGTAAAATGGGTCTGCGGGTAAAGAATTGCCAGGGGAATACCCGGAAAACCGCCGCCTGTCCCGACATCCAACACCTTACTTCCTGGCAAAAAAGGCTGCACTTTGGCAATGCCGAGCGAATGGAGAATATGGCGGGTATACAGTTGCTCTATATCTTTGCGGGAGATAACGTTGATTTTCTCATTCCACTCCGCATACAGCTCCCCAAGGGCGGCAAACTGCTTTTGCTGTGAAGTAGTAATATCCGGAAAATAGCGAAGAATAACCTCTGCTCCTTGCATGAAAATCTTGTTTCAAAAATGGGTAATGAAGTTCAAAATTGCATGATTGTCCGGCAGAAAAGCAAATTTACAGCTCCTTCTTTACCGCCTAAAGGCAAAAAATAGATAGAAGTGCAAATAATTATTATAAATGTTCCCGCTTATTCTTTACCAGTTCATACATTAGTTCGCGGGCGCGGTAGAGCTGGGCTTTGATAGTGCCCAGGGGAGCATCCAGCTCTTTGGCAATTTCGTCGTACGACAGCTCATCGAAGTAACGCAGTTTTACGAGGCGTTGGTATTTTGCCGGCAGTTTGGTTACAAACATCTGCACCAGCTCAATCTTCTGGCTTTTAATTGCTTCCTGCTGCGGGTTCAGGTTCTCATCCTCCACATCAATATTTACATCATCGCCGCTATCGTTGGTAAAGGTGGTATTAAGGCTGAGGGTCTTAAGCTTCTTCTTTCGAATAAAATCGATCGCGTTATTCGTGGCAATCCTGAAGAGCCAGGTACTGAAGGTATAGTCCTTTTTAAATTTATGAAGATTTTTAAAGGCCTTGGCAAAAGCTTCTATGGTAAGATCTTCGGCATCGTCCACATTGCGCACCATTTTAAGGATCATGTGGTACACTGCCATTTTATATCGCTGCATCAGCTCGGCGAATGCCTGCTCATCCCCGTCCTCCAGGGCACTATCTATCAGCCGGAAATCCTCCAGCGCTTTGTCTGAAAATTGTTTATTGCTATTTATTTCCATGTAGTTTTTTTCGTAAAAAAGGCTGCTATTCCTATAAAAAGGTAATAAAAGACGAATAAAAAATCGAGCAGAAAAATAGACCAGTCGGTAAAGTTTGCCCCTAATTTTTTACTGGCTGCAATCATTACATAATATAAAAGAATCAATCTTACCAGAAAACCTCCTAAGATCCAGTAAGGTTCAATCCATAAACTCAGTAGAAGAATAAAAGTTATCCAAAAGAGCAGCTGAGAAGCGGCATGCCACCCTAAACGCCACTTCGTACTTTTACGGTATAGCTTTCCAACCACCATATGCCTGAGCTTCTGGCGGTACCATTCCTTTACTGTTTTTTTAGGAATGGAGTACACCACTGCATCCGCACCAATGGCTACCCGTGTGTTCTTTTTAGTACCATTCTGGTTCACAAATAAATCATCATCGCCTCCGGCAATGGTTCTGTGCTTAATAAAACCCTTCGTTTCCAGGAAAAAGCTTTTGCGATAGGCCATATTACGCCCAACGCCCATATAAGGTTTTCCGGCAAGCGCAGCCCCTATATACATTAGCCCCGTGTGCAGGGTCTCGAAGCGGATAAAGCGGTTAAGAAACCCACTGTGGGCCTCATAGGGAGAATAACCCAGCACAATCTGTACCTCCGCCTCCCGGAAAGGTTCGGCCATACAGGCAAGCCACAGGTCCGAAGCAGGCAAACAATCGGCATCGGTAAACACAAGCAGGTTATGTTTGGCATGCTTTATCCCCATGGTAAGCGCGTATTTTTTCGCGGTAATGTGCGGCGGCGTTTGCTCCAGGTGAATTACTCTCAGCTTTGGAAACTGCTGCTTAAAGCCATCGAGGTAATCCTTGCTTTCATCGGTAGAATTATCATTTACCACAATTACCTCATAGTCCTGATACTGCTGTTCCATCAGTTTAGGCAGCAAGCGTTCCAGGTTCGCTCTTTCATTCCGGGCACTTACAATAACAGAAATGGGCCCAGTAAAACCGGCGGCGCCTTCCGCCGGGTCGGCCTTTTTGTAGGCTGCTACCCTGCCAAAGCGAAAGAGATAGTAATAAAACTGAACAATAACGGATAGGGCAAATAAAACGAGCAGTAAAGCTGGCAAGAAATACATAAAGGGAAATGGTATGAGATAACAAATATAGGTTGAATTTTCAGATTATCCTTAAGAGAAAAGGCGGAGATATTACAGGACAGGAACAGAAAAAACAGCTGCAAAAACACTGGTAAAAGCTTCAGGATTAGGGATTGGCTTATTGGCATGGAAAATGTATTTTTGCATACCCGAAAAAACAGATATGCAATTTACCATACTCGCCAAAGACAAGGGCAGCAAAGCCCGCACCGGCACCCTCACCACAGACCATGGCACCATTGAAACCCCTATTTTTATGCCAGTGGGTACCGCCGGTTCGGTTAAAGCAGTACATCAGCGGGAGCTGAAAGAAGATATAAAAGCACAGATCATTCTGGGCAATACCTACCACCTTTACCTGCGCCCCGGCCTGGGCATACTGGAGAATGCAGGGGGCCTGCACAAATTTAATGGCTGGGATGGCCCCATCCTTACCGATAGCGGCGGCTATCAGGTTTATTCACTATCAGACATTCGGAAGATAAAGGAAGAAGGTGTAAAGTTTACCTCCCACATTGATGGCTCCAGGCACCATTTTACACCCGAAAATGTAATGGATATCCAGCGCAGTATAGGGGCCGATATTATTATGGCCTTCGATGAGTGCACCCCCTACCCCTGCGAGTACGACTATGCCAAAAATTCCATGGAACGTACGCACCGCTGGCTCCAGCGCTGTGTCGGCCGTTTCGATGCCACTGAACCAAAATATGGTTACCATCAGTCGCTCTTTCCTATTGTACAGGGCAGCGTTTACAAAGACCTTCGGGTGCAGTCTGCGGAGTTTATTGCGGCGCAGGGGCGTGAAGGCAACGCCATTGGAGGCCTTTCGGTAGGCGAACCTGCCGAAATGATGTATGAAATGACGGAGCTCGTTTGCGACATACTACCGGCCGATAAGCCTCGTTACCTTATGGGAGTAGGTACGCCGGCTAACATACTGGAAAATATTGCACTGGGAGTGGATATGTTCGACTGTGTAATGCCCACGCGAAATGCCCGTAACGGCATGTTGTTTACCACGCAGGGAATCATAAATATCCGGAATGAAAAATGGAAAGACGAGCATAGCCCGATTGATCCTACACTGGGTGGGTATGCCAGCACTTTCTACAGCAAAGCTTACCTGCGCCACCTGATTCACAGCAAAGAAATGTTAGGTGCCCAGATTGCCTCTATTCATAATTTGACGTTTTATCTCTGGCTGGTAAAAGAAGCCCGTGAGCAGATTAAAAACGGCACCTTTGCAGACTGGAAAAACAAAATGGTCCATCAACTGATGCAAAAGCTTTAATGAAGATACTGGATAGATATATACTGAAGAAGTTCCTGACGGCCTTCTTTTTCGTGGTACTCATCCTGGTAACGATTATTTGTGTAATCGATATAACGGAGAAGAATGACAACTTCATTCAACATGACCTGAGCCTAAGCCAGGTGTTGGGCTATTACCTGGACTTTATCCCCTATATTGCCAACTTCATTACGCCTATTACCGTTTTTATTGCCACTGTATTTGTAACCTCTAAAATGGCTGGCCATACCGAAATTATTGCCATTTTGAGCAGCGGCGTGAGCTTTAGACGGATGATGGTACCTTACATGATGGGAGCAACCATTATTGCCATTCTCAGCTTTTTTCTCACCGGCTATGTACTTCCAAATGCCAATAAAGATAGAATTGCCTTTGAAATTGCTTATGTAAAAAAGCCTTTTCGTTTTACCGACCGCAATATCCATATTAAGGTAGCGCCAAAATCATATGCCTACCTGGAGAGCTATAATAACGACTCGGAAGTAGGCTACCGCTTTTCGCTCGAAACTATCGATGAGAATGAGTTAAAGGCAAAGCTGACTGCCCGTCGGCTGGAGTGGGATTCAGCCAGCAGTAAATGGACGCTGCGCGACTGGGAGCTCAGAAAAATAAAAGGGATGGAAGAACAGGTAAGCCGGGGAGCTACCATGGACACCCTCATCTCCCTTAAACCATCCGACTTTAGCAGTACCTACCAGCTGCAGGAGACCTTTACCCTCCCGGAGTTAAATAATTATATTGCTGAGCTAAAGGAAAGAGGGGCCGATAATATCATTATCTACGAAATTGAGAAGTACATCCGATATATGTCTCCCTTTGCGGCCCTTATCCTCACCTTTATCGGCCTTATTATGTCGTCGCGAAAGTCAAGAGGTGGCTCCGGTTTAATGATTGCCATGGGTTTCGGCATCGCTTTCGTTTATATTCTCTTTTTTGTGCTGGCTAAAAGTATAGCCGAAGCAAAAGCCCTCTCGCCAGTTATTGCGGTGTGGGTACCAAATATTGTCTTCTCCATTGTAGGTCTAATTCTTTACCGCACGGTGCCTCGCTAATGAACAGCAGTGTTAAAGATTACCTGCAGCTGCATTTTATAGTGCTCCTGTGGGGTTTCACCGCCATTCTGGGTGTCCTTATCAGCATTCCGGCTGTCGAAATAGTTTTTTACCGCACCCTTTTGGCCTCCCTGGCGCTGGCGGCTCTATTGGCCTATCGAAAACGCAACTTCAGGCTGGGGAAAGGAGCACTCCTAAAAATGCTGCTGACCGGCTCCCTTATTGCCGGCCACTGGGTCCTCTTTTTTGCCGCCGCCCGTATTGCCACGGTTTCGGTATGCCTGGCAGGTATGGCCACGGCAACCCTCTGGACGAGTATTCTGGAACCGATGGTGACCAAAAGAGGCATTAAAGCCTATGAGGTGGCGCTGGGCCTGGTAATCATCGGGGGCCTGTACGTTATTTTCCAGTTTGAATTTGACCATGCCTTAGGTTTGACCATGGCTATTTTCTCTGCCTTTCTTGCCTCCTGCTTTACGGTCATCAACGGGGAGTTTACCAAAAAGCACAATGGCTATATGGTCACCTTTTACGAAATGGTAGGAGCCTGCCTTACCGTTGCGGTGCTCTTCCCGCTCTACCGCTCACTTTTTCCTTCAGAAGGGCAGGGCCTGATTGTTCCTTCTCCCATGGATTGGATGTGGATAGCCATTTTAGCCCTTATATGCACCGTATATGCCTACTCTGCCTCAGTGGAACTGCAAAAACGGCTTAGTGCCTTTTCGGTTAACCTTTGTGTTAATCTGGAGCCGGTATATGGCATCCTCCTGGCCGTACTTATTTTTAATGAGGATGAAAAAATGACACTTGGATTTTATGCAGGAACGGCCATTATATTGTTAGCCGTACTGGTATACCCCCTCTTTGTACGCTGGGATAAACGCAGGCAACTCCGTATCAGGAAAATTCAATAAATACACTTACCACATTAAGAGGGATAAAGCCTTACACACCCAGGAATCTTTATAATCCCTGTGCCTCTGTAAGTGGGAAAGCGGTCTTAGAGCAGCAGCTCCCAGCGCTGTTTATACTCTCTTAGCACTGAAGAAATATCTGCGTCTTCATTAAAAATACCAAAAACAGAGGAACCGCTCCCACTCATACAGGCATACACAGCGCCTGCCTTATACAGCTCTTCTTTCAGCTTTGCCACTTCCGGGTACAGCTGAAAAACACTCTCTTCAAAGTCATTGGTCAGCAGGTTCTGCCAGTTTTCTATCGGTTCCTGTTCAAGAATTTCCTTTACGGATTGTTCAGGGGTGGCAGGTTTTATTTTACTGTACGCTTCGGCAGTCGAGACATGTACATCAGGATAAATAAGCAGCAACTTTTTGCCTTTTAGCGTTACCTCTACACTCCCGAATACATCGCCACGCTCGAAGGCCAGTACAGGCTTATTTCGGATAAAAAAGGCACAGTCGCTCCCAAGCCGGGAGGCATACTCTTCCAGTATGGTTCCATCGAGAAAAAGCTGGAACATTTCATTCAAAACCTCCAGGGTAAAAGCTGCATCGGAAGAGCCACCACCAAGTCCGGCGCCAATGGGGATAATTTTATGCAGGTACATCTCCACGGGCGGCAGCTGGTAATCCTTTTTCAGCAACTGGTAAGCCTTCATACAGAGATTTTCCTCCTCCCGGCCCGGAATGGCAATTCCAGAGGACCGGAAACTGCTCTTCTTCGCATTGGTTTCTATAATTTCCAGCACATCATGCACCGGCACAGGATAAAAGCAGGTAACGATATCATGGAAACCATCAGGCCGCTTCGCAACCACATTCAGGCCCAGATTAATTTTTGCGTTTGGGAAAACTACCATAAGGAGTAAAAGTATGGGTACAGCGCAAGGAGACAGCTAAAAAAGAAGACACCCGCAGGAGAAAAATGCTTGAATTAAAACAGGAGAAATAAAAACAGAGGCTTTGAAAGTAAATACCCTCCAAAGCCTCTGTTGTTAGCTTACTTGGTAAGTTCTTTAACAATTTCCTCTGTAATACCTGAGCTGGAGAAACCACCATCGTGCATCAGGTTCTGCATGGTTACCATTCGGGTAAAATCAGAGAACATAACCGCAATATAGTTGGCACAATCTTCCGCTGAAGCATTCCCTAAGGGCGACATTTTATCGGCATAATCGTAAAACACATCGAAGCCACCTACGCCTGTACCGGCAGTCGTTTTAGTGGGGCTTTGCGAAATGGTATTGACTCTAACCTTATTCTTTTTAGCAAAGAAATAGCCATAGCTGCGGGCAATACTTTCCAGTACAGCTTTGGCCTGGGCCATATCGGAATAGTCGGGGAAGGTACGCTGTGCCGCGATATAGGAAAGGGCTAAAATGCTTCCCCATTCATTCATAGCATCCAGCTTATCGGCAGTTTGCAATACCTTGTGAAAGGAAATACCGGAAATATCGATTGATTTCAGGTACCAGTCATAATTAAGGTCGTTGTAGGCTTTGCCTTTGCGCACGTTCGGGCTCATGCCAATAGAGTGAAGAATGAAGTCCAGCTTCCCTCCCAGTACTTCCATGGATTTATTTACCAGGTTTTCCAGGTCTTCTACGGAAGTTGCATCGGCAGGAATGACCTCTGCATTACAAACTTTCGCCAGCTCATTTATTTTACCCATCCGCATCGCAATCGGGGCGTTGGTCAGCACAAACTGCGCACCTTCTTCATGACATTTCAGGGCAGTCTTCCAGGCGATGGAGTTTTCGTCCAGTGCACCAAAAATGATTCCTCTTTTCCCTTTTAGCAAATTATAAGCCATAACAATTAAATAATTTAGTTTGCAGCCCCATAAGACTGTTGGTTTTGAAGCCCTAAAATAAAGGATAATCTTTTAAAAACGAATAGCTGCCGGATATTAGACAGGAGATAGGAGGTTTTAGACCTGAGATGTTAGGCGACAGATACTAGATAATGGACGTAAGACCTGCCACACAGAACCTGCCTTTCCGGAGGCAGGAGCCAACAATCCGCTGTCATTGCGAAGGTGTAGCCTGGAGTAATCTGTGTCGAATGGGAGAGGAGCATTCATTAAAAGGATTTCTTGAGAAGAAGTCACTCATGGGCAGAAACTGCCACCTAAATACATTCCCAGCAATGACAATTTCCATTGGAGATGCCTTATTACTTTGTACTTAATACTGAATATCCCATACCTAATACTCACTAGCTTAAACGAACAACTAAGAATTACCAACGATAAGTCCTACACCTTCACCCCCATTAGTTCGCGGGCGCTTTCGTAAGCAGTTGCGGATGGCTGAGCCCCGCCAATCATCTTGGCGATTTCCGATACCCGCTCCTCTTCATTCAGCTTTTTAATACGGCTAAAAGTTTTAGCGGTTGAGTTATCCTTGTACACGAAATAATGGGCGCTCCCCTTGGCGGCAATCTGCGGCAGGTGGCTGATGGAGATAACCTGGTGATTACGGGCCATTTCCTGCATCATCTTCACCATTTTTATGGCAATTTCTCCGGATATCCCTGTATCGATTTCATCGAAAACAATGGTGGGCAGGGCTGTTTTATCGGCCAGCACATACTTAATACAGAACATTAGGCGGCTAAATTCGCCCCCGGAGGCTACATTTTTCAGCGGCTGCGGCTTCACTCCTTTATTTGCACTGAAAAGAATGTTTACCTCATCGATACCGCTGGCCTGGGCTGCAATAATTTTATGATCTACCTGTAGGCTTGCATCGGGCATGCCTACATCTTTCAGGAGCCCAGCCACTTCTCTGGCAAATTTTTCAAACACCTGCTGGCGACTCTTCGACAGCTTGGTGGCCTGTGCCTGCATTTCCTGTTCCTGCTTTTGCAGTTCCTTCTGGGCAGCAATTAGTTCTTCGTCCAGGTTCTGCACCCGGCTTACTTTTAGCTGCAGGCCTTCCTGTATGCGTAATAGATCTTCAATTTCGCTTACACCATGCTTTTGCTGCAGGTTAAAAACAACCCGCAGGCGTTCCTGCAGAAGAGCGGTTTTCTCCTCATCGACCTCTATTTCCTGTTCTTCACCCTCCAGCTCCCGGCTAATGTCCTTCAGTTCAATAAGGCTGCTTTCCATCCGCTCGGCCAGCTTACGGTAGGCTTCGCTGTAGCGACCCAGCTGTTTCAGTTCCGTAAAAACTCCATGGAGCGTACTGTTAACGGCCATGGGCTCGGCATACTCCAGCGCCTGCACAATACCGCCCAGTTTAATTTTAATGTCCCCTGCATTTTCCAGCTTCTCCAGCTCCTCTTCCAGTTCCTGCTGGTTGAGGCCCTGAAGCTGGGCAGCCTCCAGTTCCTGCAGCAGGAAGCTGTTATAATCAGCTTCCTTCCTGCTTTCTGCCGCCTCTTCCTGCAACTGCTGATAGGTACGTGCAGCCTTTCGATAGGCTTTATAAGCCTGCTCGTAGCGAAGTCTTTCCGGCTTATTGGCTGCATAAGCATCCAGCACATCGAGCTGGTAGGTGTTGGAACCTAACTGAAGTGTATCGTGCTGGGAGTGCACATCCATCAGGTAATTCCCCATCCGCTTCAGGATATCCAGCGTAACAGGGCTATCATTTACAAAAGCCCTGGATTTACCACTGGGTGCAATTTCACGGCGGATGATGCTTTCGCCCTCATAGTCCAGCCCTTCTTCTTCAAACAGCTGTTTAAGTGCATCATAATCCGAAATATCGAAGGTGCCTTCAATAATACACTTGCTTTCCTCGTCGTACAACACCCGTGTATCGGCCCGGTTCCCCAGCAGCATTCCTACCGCACCGAGCATAATGGATTTACCTGCCCCTGTTTCGCCGGTAATGATATTCAGTTCGGCAGCCGGCTTCATTTCCAGCTCCCTTATCAGGGCATAATTTTTTATTATTAAATTCTTGAGCATGAATTTAGTCTGCGTTACTACAGTCTCTTTTCGGTAAAGGGAGGCATTTGGTTATACAGCTGCTGTTTCAGACAGAAAACTTCTCCACCCCAACCTGATTTTGCAAAAGGTTAAAACACCTGTTCCAACCCATTTTACAGAGCCTTTACCTTCGGCCACTGAACCGTGGGAAAGGTCTGTTTTTAAGAAGCTAAATTAGTAATTTTTCAGCACTTCCACATTGCCTGTAAGAGGAATAGTACAGGCTTTTTAAGAGTGATTTCAGGAAGGTTTAAGATAAGCGGGAGAAGCTTATTCTATAATAAGGCTGTATTTTTCTACCTCACTAGGGTCCATTGAGCGGAGGAGATCAAAGGCCTCCCGGCGAACTGAAATATCTCCTTTGGTGAACATTTTAGTGAGCTCATCACTCTTGGCATCAAAAAAAGCGATAAGTGCAATGGCGCCAGGGTTATATTCTCTAACCTCCTGAAGAGTTTTAAGCCCTTCCAGCACCAGCTTCCTGCTCTCTTCCGGACTTTCGATGAAGGTGTCGAGGGCAAGGCGGTGGTAAGTATACATCATTTCCCTTAAAGGAAGGCCCTGAGGGCTTAACACGTTATTGATGAGGGCTCCCCGGTTACGGCTGGCATTACCACCTGCCGCCGGATCCCAGCCGGGAAGACCTTCCTGCTGTGCTATTTGTGCTATATTCCTGGCCTGTTCAAAAAAAGGTGTTCCTCCTAAAGGAGCAAAAGAATCGAAATCCATCCCCAGCACCATGTAAGCATAAAAACCCAGCATGGAGCTAAGGTTACTGTTAAAGCTGGTAGGACTAAAGTCCAGCGGCTGCGAAGCTACATACTGGAAGTTAAAATCGCGATCGTTAAAGACAAAGGTTGGGGTGATATAGCTGCTCCCGTACACAGGCCGCGCGGCCTGTATATAAAAGGTAGCACTATAATCACCAATCTGGTTCTGTTCGGTAATGGTAATCTGAACGTTGCAGTCAATCTGCTCATTATACCCAAACTCCTCCGGAGTCCAGTCACGCTCATTCAGAAATTCGGTGAATGCCTCTTCCATTTCCCTAAAGATGGTTCTATCGCTCGCCTGCACCTGGGAATCATTAATAGTAACCCTGCAATTCAGCTCCTGAGCCTGAAGGGCTCCGCTTAGCCAGCAAAAAACAGCGATAAAGACGATGGAAAATTTTTTAAGCATTTATTTTTAAGCTAATCTGCGCAATTATATCTTTTGCCAGCTCCTGTTTACTCTTTAAAGGAAACTCCTGCTGACTGCCATCCTTCCCGAACAGCATAATTTTATTGGTATCATGGCCAAAACCGGCCCCCTCGTCATTCAGACTGTTGAGTACAATCATGTCAAGCTGCTTTTTCCTGAGTTTATCCAGGGCATATTGCTGTTCATGCTCTGTTTCGAGGGCAAAGCCTACGGTAAACTGCCCGGCCTTTTTTTCCTTCCCCAGGCTAAGTGCCACATCTACTGTTTTGGTAAGAGGCAGGGCCATTTCAGTTTCTTTTTTCTTAATCTTCTGGCTGCTCACCTGTGCCGGCTTATAGTCTGCCACCGCCGCAGCAAAGATAGCCACATCCTGGCTGGTGAAATGGAGTCGACATTGCTCATACATTTCTTCTGCTGTCCGAACATTTATGCGCCTGATGCGAGGGTGCTGCGTTTGCAAATGAACCGGACCGCATACCAGGGTAATCTCTGCTCCTGCTTCCGCCGCGGCTTCGGCAAGTGCAAAGCCCATTTTACCCGTACTATGGTTGCCAATAAAACGCACAGGGTCAATGTCTTCGTATGTTGGCCCTGCGGTAATCAACACTTTTTTCCCCTGAAAAGTGCCCTTCTGCCCTTCTTCCTCCTGCTGAAAGTGCTTTTCCAGCCGCTGAGCAATTTCTTCCGGTTCGGCAAGCCTTCCCTGTCCCTCCAGTCCGCTTGCCAGCTCGCCCCACTCTGCCGCTATAATAGTATTGCCATAGCTTTGCAGACGCTGCAGGTTATGGCGGGTACTCCCGTGCTGGTACATGTCCAGGTCCATGGCGGGGGCGATAAATACGGGACAGCGGGCCGAAAGATATACCGCGCTCAGCAGGTTATCGCAGAGGCCATTTGCCAGTTTTGCAATGGTATGAGCAGTTGCCGGAGCTATTAAAACCAGGTCGGCCCATAAACCGAGGGCTACATGGTTATTCCATTCTCCGGCACTGTTTTTCACATACTGGTGAAGTACCGGTTTTTTAGAGAGGGTAGCTAAAGTCAGCGGGCTTATAAAATCAATGGCAGAGGTGGTCATTACAACCTGCACCTCTGCCCCTGCTTTTACCAGCAGCCTCACCAGATAGGCTGATTTATAGGCTGCAATACTTCCGCATACTCCCAAGATAATTTTTTTTCCGTGGAGCACGTGGTTTTTCATAAACTTGTATTGAGTAGTGAGTATTGGGTATTGAGACAAAAAACGCTTGCATCATGTACGGCTCTTCCCCTTACGGCAACGGAAAAAGCCGCTCTCCCCTACTGCACAATCCATAAGATTGGTGCCGCTGTATTAAAGCGCGGCCGGAAGATTATTATCTTCATCCTCCGCCTTGCGGAACATTACCTTTCCTTCCTGAAATTCTTCAATTGCCAGAATGGTGGGCTTAGGCAGTCTTTCATAATACTTCGAAATCTCGATTTGCTCGCGGTTTTCGAATACCTCTTCCAGATTATCTACTGTAGAGGCAAACTCAGCAAGTTTAGAGCTTAGCTCATCTTTCATCTGAGAAGAAATCTGGCGGGCTCTTTTTGAAATAACTGCGAGTGATTCGTACAGGTTACCGGTTGGTTCGGCAATTTTATCGAGGTCGCGGGTAACGATAGATGCTTTAGGTGTCATATGCTTATGAATTATTCTGTTTACTTTCCTGATTGATATCTGTTATTTTTTCCTGTGCCAGCACATAGGCTTTCTCGGCTTCGCGCCCAAAGGTGCTTTCAGGATAGCGGTCTACGAAATCCTGATAGTGGTCGATCACGTCGTAAAAACGTTCCCGCTGAAGACTTTCAAGGCTGTTTTCGGCCAGCTCATAGGCCACCTTTACTTTAAGGTAGTCTACCTCTTCATTATAGTCAGAGTCCGGAAAATCATTGCCGAAGTTCTCCAGTGCGACCAGGGCAGCTTTGAAACGTCCTGTTTCGGCATAAAGTTTCGCATTTTCATATGCCTTACGCTCTAACTTTGCCTGCAGCTGGTCCAGAATTTCGGTGGCTCGCTCCTTATATTCGCTATAGGCAAAGATGTTGATGAAGTTCTGCATCGCCTGAATAGCCTCAAAGGAGCTGGTCTGGTCAAGATTATAGCGGGGCGACTGAAGGTAAAGCGAATAGCCATGCATGAACAGGGCTTCTTCCGCTAAGGGGCTACGGCCATAGGTATCGTAGAAGAGCTTAAAATAATAACCACTCTCAATGAAAAGATCCTGATGAAAAAGAGCGTAGGCATAATAGAACTGTGCCTCTTCGGCCTTACTGGTTCCTTTTGTCAGTGGCAGCACCTCTTCCAGTAAAATGGCGGCTTTACCATACTCTTCATTTTTATAGTATTCCAGGGCAGCTTCATACTTTTTCTCCCAGTCTCCGCTCCGCTGAATTTTCCGGAACTCGCTGCAGGAAGTTGCCAGCAGTACAAGCAGTGGCAACAATACAAACAATTTTGGCAATTTAATGGTAGCTCGCATAAGCTCGCAAAGATAATCAATTAAAAGTAATACACAATTTTTAGGTCTTCCGGCTTTATTCGCCCCTGTCCTTCTTTTTGTTCTTTTTTTGAACTGGCAGCTCTTTTCCTGGCAGCAGCTCTCCTTTCGGCAGCACTTCCACCGCAGGCGCCTCTTCTGTAGCCGATTCCGGGGAATCTGCTTTTTCCTCCAGCCTGAGTACGGCGGGACGGGTAGGTCGCTCCTCGGCCCGCCAGCTAAAGCCGGTCAGCCGCTTATCTGGCTCCTGCAGCTCATGGGGCGGCACAAATTTTCCTTCCGGATTAGTATAAAATTTAATGTGGTCCAGCTCCCCTTCCAGGAACTCCATCTGCATACTGCCTGAGGTAATGCGGTTCATTCCTACCAGCACATCCTCCTCTTCTTCCAGCACAAAATAAATGCTTTCGCCATTGCCGTTCACATCAATTCTACTGAGTTCACTATCCTTGAAAAAAGCAGCTAACTGGCGCCCCTTTACCTGGTTAAAGTTTTCGAGGCTATCCTGCGTAATGACAAAGGCATTGGAGTGGAGTTTCAACTGGTCAATTTTCTTCTCTACCATCAGCACACTAATGGTATCGCCACTCAGCTGGCTCCTGTCATTCCAGAGCACCGGATCCTGGTAAAAAAAGATGGTGGAGTCGGCAAAGTAATAGACCAGCGAGTCGGCAATCCCCTGAAGGTCTTCTTTATAGATTTTTACATCATGGAAAGCCAGGAGTCTTTTATCGGCATCTTTCTGCGAATCGATTGACACCAGCGTATCGGCGGAAAGGTAAAGGGTATCTCCTTCTATGGGTCTTCGCATCACCGGGTTTCCAAAAATATGGGTAAGGCCGGTCTTTTTATTATATACCGATCGCTCTCCGGTAATGACTACCTCGTCGGTTTTGGAGGTCATTACCACATTTCCTGTAGCGGTAGAAACATCGTTGAGCTGGTCGTAATTCAGCTGATTGCCCGTAATTATATAATCTTCGTTTTCGATGGTACCGTTAAAAATAGTAGTTGATTCGGAATTGGTGTTGCGAATCAATCCATTCTCGGCAAAACTTTCGTTTCCGTCTTTATCTGTAATAGTGGTAGGGCCTTTGAAAGTGGCTACCTTTGTTTCTGTATTATAGATAAGGGTATCTGAATTTACCACCCCATCTTTTGTTCGTAATTCCACGCCCCCATAAAAGCGGGCAGTATTATTCTGCTTATCAAATACCCCAAAATCACTCACCAGGGTATTATCACCATCGACCATGCGACCGCCCCCAAAGTAGCGGGCAATACCGTCGAACTTATTATAATCTAGGCTGTCGGTATACAATACTGTTTCACCATCGCGGTATACTACCTCTTCTCTCAGTCGGGCAGTGCCTGAGCCTCCACCGTACAACAGGCGCCTGGCGCGGATGTCAATAGAGTCTCCTTCGGTTACGCGAACATCGCCAAAGGCTTCGGCAACACTCGACTCCTTTTGCACGATGGCCGAGTCAGCATAAATAGTGGTTTCTCCCTGTTTAATAATTACATTTCCCACTATATAATCTGTCCGTACTCCGTTCTCCCGCTTCCCTATTTGCTTGTCGGCTTCATAGCGAAGGCGCTTCTGCCCGAAACCATCGACCTGAAACAGCAGTAATAACATTAGAATGAATAATCCGGCATAACCGGCTTCCTTTTTCGTAGGAAAAGACATGCTGCTTTATTTGTTTTGCACAAAACTAACGAAAAAAGAAGCATTACAGTATGGTTGATCAATTTTTAGCCTATATATCTGAAAAAGAACTTTTCACGAAGAAAGACAAAATACTTCTGGCCATCAGCGGCGGTATAGATTCCGTTGTAATGGCCCGCCTTTTTGCCGATGCGGGCTTTACAGTAGGCATTGCCCACTGCAATTTCGAACTCAGAGCAGAGGAATCGGATGAGGATGAGAAGTTTGTACGGAAGCTGGCCCGAAAAATGGGTGCTGAATGTCATGTAAAGCATTTCGATACCGAGCAGTTTGCCGGCGACCATAAAATGTCGATACAAATGGCTGCCCGGGAGCTGCGCTACAACTGGTTCGAAACGCTGGCAGCCACCGAAGGCTACGATTATATAGCCCTTGCCCACCACCAGAACGACCTGCTCGAAACCATGCTGTTAAACCTGAGCCGGGGCACCGGCATTGCCGGCCTGCACGGGATTATTCCGAAGCGGGGTCGCTTTGTGCGCCCCCTCCTCTTTGCCGACAAGGAAATGATTTATGCTTTTGTAACGGAAAAACAGCTCATCTGGCGCGAAGACAGCAGCAATGCCTCTACTAAATATTATCGCAACAAAATCCGGCAGGAGGTGATTCCGCCCCTGCAGGAGCTCAACCCAAACCTGGCACAAACCGTTAGCCAGACGGCAGAAAAAGTCGGGGCTGTGGAGCGCTTCTTTTACCGGCAGGCCGATAAGCTCCGGGAAACGGCGATTCAGCAGCAGGGGCCTGACTGGCTCCTGATTCTTACGCCGCTCGAAGCGACCGAAGAGCCTGTCCTTTTTTTAAGTGAACTGTTAGCGCCCTGGGGCTTCAGCTATGTGCAGGCCAGGAACATATGGCAGGCAAGCCGGCAGGAAGGAACCACCTCCGGCAAAATAATGGATTCGCCCACTCACCGGCTCAACATCGACCGGGCTCAGCTTATCATCAGCCCAAAAAGTTTACAGGAGTATCAAAGCCTTGAGATTCAGGAGGGCGAAACCCCGGTGCAGTATACCGACTGGCAGTTTACGTTTGAGACAAAACCAGCGGAAGGTTACCAGATTAAGCCCGACCGCCTGCTGGCTGCCCTCGATAAAGATAAGCTCAAATACCCGCTAAAATTGCGCAAATGGAAAGCCGGAGACTGGTTTTGTCCTTTGGGAATGAACAAGAAAAAAAAGCTGAGCGATTTTATGATTGACGAAAAAATTCCTTTAAACTTGAAAGAGCGGGTTTTGGTCCTCACCTCCGGAGAGTCCATTGCCTGGATAGTCGGGTACCGCATCGATAACCGCTTTAAACTGACCGACAAAAGCCAGGAGGTAATGGAGGTAAAAGCAGCGCACTTATGAAGAACCCCTTCAAAAAAACCTATTCCGACAAAGAACTGCAGCTTTTTCGCTTTCTGAGCAGAATTAAGCTCTTCGAGCGGCTCACCTACGAAGAGATGGCCCTCTTTACGCCTTATATGTTCAAGCGAACCTATATGCAGGATGAGGTGGTGTTCTTCCGGAATGACCCCAGTCAGGCTATTTACCTCATTAAAAACGGGAGTGTATCGCTGAATATCGATTTGCAGGAAAAAATGGAGGTGCTGGCCATCCTGAATAAAGGGCAGGCTTTTGGCGACAATGCCCTGCTCGAAAATACCCGCCGCATTTACACCTCCATTGTCATTACCGAAAAAGCCGACATATATGTAATTCCTCAGGTGAACGTACTGGATATCTTCGAGAACCACACCAATATAAAGGCGGAAATGCTGAATTCGATGGCGGAGCTATATAACTCCTACACCATGAACCTGTTTAATGCCTACCGCTCCTCCTTTGGCTTCTTTAACCTGGGCGAAGCTTACCTGAACCCAGAGAGGTAAATGGCGCCAAATAAGTATGCCCGCTCTTAAACAATTTGTCGGGCCAGTATATTTTTATGGTGGTGGCGCCCGCCAAAGTTGGCTCCTCCATATTAATTTTTAAATTTGCAGTACTTTATAAACTTTACATACACTCTAAAATTTTTAATATGAAAGTGACCGTAGTAGGAGCTGGTAATGTTGGCGCCACCTGTGCCGATGTGCTGGCTTACCGCGAAATTGCGAATGAAGTAGTTTTAGTGGACATTAAAGAAGGTGTTAGCGAAGGCAAAGCCCTCGACATCTGGCAAAAGGCCCCCATTAACCTGTACGATACCCGTACCATTGGTTCTACCAACGATTACACCAAAACTGCCGGCTCCGATGTGGTAGTAATTACCTCCGGCCTTCCCCGCAAGCCCGGCATGACCCGCGACGACCTTATTGAAACCAATGCCGGTATCGTGAAGAGTGTAACGGAAAACGTTATCAAGCATTCACCTGAAGCCATCATCATCGTAGTGTCTAATCCGCTGGATGTAATGACCTATCAGGCGCACCTGACCTCCAAGCTACCTCGTACCCGCGTTATGGGGATGGCCGGCATTCTCGATACTGCCCGCTACCGCGCTTTCCTTGCCGAAGCACTCAACGTGTCGCCAAAAGATATACAGGCTGTATTAATGGGTGGCCACGGTGATACCATGGTTCCGCTTCCTCGTTATACGACTGTAGGTGGTATCCCTGTAACAGAGCTAATTGAAAAAGATAAACTGACTGCCATTATCGAACGTACCAAAACCGGTGGTGGTGAACTCGTTAAGCTGATGGGTACCTCTGCCTGGTATGCTCCAGGTTCCGCTGCCGCTCAAATGGTAGAGGCCATTGTTCGTGACCAGCGTCGTGTATTCCCTGTTTGTGTACAGCTGGATGGTGAGTATGGCATCAAAAACACTTACCTGGGCGTACCGGTAATTCTGGGTAAAAACGGTATCGAGAAAATAATTGAACTCGACCTGAATGCCGAAGAAAAGAAAGATCTCGAAACCAGCCGTGTGCACGTACAGGAGGTAATGGACGTACTGGACAAAATGGGCAAGTAATCTTGCTGATTTAAAGAAGTGCTCATCTGCTACCGCGAGGCACATCTGTAAACAAAATGGCTGCTATCAATCGATAGCAGCCATTTTGTTTCCCGACCAGCACTTACTCCCCTCCTACCATTTCCTGCAGCGTCCGGGCATTAAAGCCGGCGTAGCCATTCTGGTCGTTGTCAAAATAAATATAGACGTCCTTCCCCTGCGCCTTCCATTCTTTGGCCTGCTGGCTCCACTCCTGCATGGCTTCATCCGAATAGCTTCCGGCATATTTACCTTCCGGTCCGTGCAGGCGCACATACACAAAATCGGCGGTAAGAGGAACGGGCGACTGGTGGTATTCCAGCTCGTAAATACAGAAGGCTACATTGTGCTCCTTCAGCAATTCATACACCCTTTCATCGTACCAGGTATCGTTCCTGAACTCAAAGGTATAGCGGTAACCCTTTGGCAATACCTCCAGAAACTCCCTGAGGCGATCGAGGTTAAGGTTCCAGAAGGGAGGCAGCTGAAAGAGAATAGGTCCAAGGCGGTCTTCCAGAAAGCTGACAGCATGCATAAACTTCTCCAGGGACTGCAGCGGGTCCTTCAGCTTTTTCATATGCGTTATATAGCGGCTGGCTTTTACGGCATATATAAAATCTTCCGGAACGGCCGCACGCCAGGTGGCAAAAGTTTCCGGCGAAGGAAGTTTATAGAAGGAATTGTTGATTTCCACCGTTCTGAATATGCTGAGGTAATAGTTAAACTGTTCCTTCTGTGGAAGTCCAGCAGGATAAAAGTTCCCCTTCCAGTAGGGATAAGACCAGCCGGAAGTACCGACCCGGATACGATGGTTATTCATATTTTCTTCTATGCTCATACTTATCAGGCTTTACTGTATGACCGAAAAACAGACATTTGGTTCCGGATTCAACAGATTCATGGCCTGCTAAGCAGGCCATGTACTCCACACAAAGAGGCTGCCTGGCACTACCTCCTCTATTTTACCGGATGGCGGCTCTTTTTACTCATTAACAGGTTTCTGCTGTAGCAGTTCCTCCATCCATTCCCACACAAACTGCATTACCTCTCTTTTCTCCAGTTCATGATGAGGTTCGTGTCGCACTCCCTTCCAAAGCTTCCACTGTGCATGAGGGGCTTTTTCTGCCAACCTTCTGCTGGCCTCGCAGGAGGTAATCCGGTCTTCGCTGCCATGCATTACCAGCAGGGGCAGCGATAGCTTCTTAGCCTTACGCACTGCACCCATTCCATGCTCATGGACCTGGTAAAACAAGCTGACGGAGATGTATGGATGCACCAATGGATCTTCCTGATAAGCCTTCACCTCCAGGGGATCCTTACTCAGCCATTCGGCATTAATTTTATTCTTTTGGGTAAAGGAAGGGTAAACCTTCTGCATTAGCCGGGATAGCTGTACTACTACAGGAGAAACCGGGATATTCAGGCGAAGCCATGGAGAAGAAAGAACTACGGCCTTTAATGCTTTTTGGACTTCCGGCCTGTCGAGCACAAAATTAGCCGCAATATTACCGCCCATACTATGTCCGTACAGGATAAGGGGCAGCCCGGGGTGCTGACGCTCCGCATACTGAATAAGCTCTGACAGGTCGTTTAAGAGCTGCGGATATAATGCATGGCCTCTTTTACCCGGACTTCTTCCATGTCCGCGAAGGTCGCAGCCATAGAGCGCACAGCCCCTGGACGTAAAGAACCGGGCCAGTTCTTTGTATCTCCCTGTATGCTCACCAAGCCCATGAACCAGCACTATTACGGTTTTTACAGGCACATTTACCGGCTCCCAGCCTAAGCCAAAAAGCCTGACAGGGCCAGAGGCTTTTAATTCGAAAGAAGTTGTTTTCATTAATTTAACAGAGATATATTACGCGACGGCTTCATTAAGCTTTTCTACCAAACAGCACCCTTCTTTACCTGCCCCTCTCACACCAGCACCAAAAGGTATAAAAAAGAAAAGGGCAGTACAAGACTGCCCTTTAAATTCACCTCTTTTCAAAGGTTTTATTCCTGAATAACTTCTCCATCTACAAAGCTGGCTCTTTCCAGATCCAGAACGTTCATGGGGTTTGGCTCAAGGCCGGTCACATTGTTTTGCGTCAGGCGCACCACCTCATCATAAAAGAGCACAATCACCGGTGCTTCTTCCATAATTATCTGGTCCATTTTGTGGTAGAGATCCAGGCGGTTAAAACCTTCTGACTCATAGCGGGCTTTTTCGTATAGTTTGTCAAATTCGCTATTGTTAAAGTGTGTTTTATTAGGCCCTGCCGGAGAAAAGTATTTGCTGTAGAACATGGCAAGGTAGTTTTCCGCATCAGGGTAATCGCCCAGCCATGAACCGCGGAAGAAGTTGGCTCTGCTGTTATCGATCAGCTCCTGGTGAGTAGCCGTCTGGTTAATCTCAATTTCAACCGGAATACCCACGGCACCCCACTGCTTTTGCAGGTATTCTACCATTGGCTTCGACTGTACCGTTGTATTAAGCTTAATCGTAGGGAGCCCTTTACCACCAGGGTAACCGGCTGTTTTCAGCAGCTCTTCGGCTTTAGCCGGATCATAGGTATAGCCTTTTACCGTGTTCTCCTTAAAGTATTTGATGGCAGGAGGAATGATGCCTCCTTTACCTGGCGTACCCAGGTTATTAAACAGGTACTTCAGCATTTCTTCCCTGTTAATGGCGTAGTTCATGGCCTTCCGGAAGTCCTTATTCAGTATTGGGTGGTTTGCTCCTTTATAAACAGAAGGATCGAGCTGAAAGCCTATGTATTCTGTATTTAAATAAGGTACTTTCTGAACAACAAACTTTCCTTTTATCTCTTCTTTAACTGCACCATCTTTATCCAGGATAAGGTCGATGCTGTTCGCTTCAACGCCCGACATAAAGTCAAGTTTTCCCTGCTGAAAGGTCAGCAGCTCCTGGTTACGGTCCTGAATAAAGGAAACCATTACAGCATCCAGGTAAGGCAACTGCTGGCCGTTGGCATCATCTTTCCAGTAGTTAGGGTTTTTTACCATAATAAGGCTGTTGCCTTCATCCCATGATTTGAGCTGGAATGGTCCTGTTCCAACAGGGTGCTTACGAAAGTCTTTTCCCCATTTCTCCACCGCCTCTTTAGGCACTGCAAAAGTGTAGGGCATCGTCAGGATTTCAAGAAAAGGACCAAATGGCTTTTCGAGGCGAAGTACCAGCGTATACTTATCCGTTGCCTCCACCCAATTTTCGGCAAAGCCATCGCCGGCCTCATTTTTCTTTACCTTGTCGTTAAATATCCATGCTCCGGTGCTGGCGGTGGCAGGATCGAGCAATCTTTTAAAGCTGTATTCAAAATCCTCGGCGGTTACTTCGCGGCCTTTCCCTCCTTCAAACACTTCGCTGTCGTGGAAGCGGATACCTTTCTTTAAATTAAAGGTATAAGTACCTCCATCTTCCGAAACTTCCCAGCTGTCCACCATATCGGGAATAGGGTACATATCGGGGCTCAGCTCAAATAAACCGGAATATAAATTAGTAATCGCCCATACATTTGCCTGGTTTCGGGCAAAAGCAGGATCGAGCGAGCTCAGGCCCTCTGCCTGGTTGTACCGAAAAACCTTGGCGTTCCCATCCTCCAGTGCATTGTCAGTGGCAGTACAGCCAGCTGTAATAAGCAATACTGCCATTAAATACGCACAAAATTGTCTTAGCATAATTTTTAAGAATTTTGAATTAAACTTCTATCTTTGTCATCTAACCGGGCATAAAGATTGACCTATTTTTCAAGCTAAACAAGTTGAATTATGCAAATAACTTACTACGGACATTCCTGCTTTTTAATCGAAATAAACGGTAAAAACATCTTATTTGACCCTTTCATTACACCCAATGAATTGGCCAGCGAAATTGATGCAAAAAGCATTAAGGCCGACTATATACTGCTCACCCACGGGCACCAGGATCATATGGCCGATGTAGAGGAAGTTTATAAAAATACCGGGGCAACCCTGGTATCCAGTTTTGAGCTTGTTAGCTGGTTTGGGAATAAAGGAGTAGCCGACGGGCACCCGATGAACCATGGCGGAAAAAAGAAATTCGAATTCGGAACGGTAAAAATGGTGAACGCTATCCACAGCAGCAGCCTGCCGGACGGAACCTATGCCGGAAACCCGGCAGGATTTGTGGTGCAAACCTCTGAAAAAACCTTTTATTTTGCCGGCGATACAGCGCTTACGCTCGACATGCAGCTCATCGGGCAGGAGTTTGATATTGACTTTGCCTTTATGCCTATCGGCGATAATTTCACCATGGACATCCATGATGCCCTGAAGGCGGCAGACTTTGTTAAAACCGATACGATTATCGGTATGCATTATGATACATTTCCTTACATCCGGCTGGACCATGAGGAGGTGAAAAATGTTGCAGCCAATGCGAAAAAAGACCTAAAATTGATGGAAATTGGCCAAACATTAACACTTTGACAACAGAGAATGAGTAAAATTATAGCAATTGCCAACCAAAAGGGAGGCGTTGGAAAAACAACTACAGCCATTAACCTGGCAGCCAGTCTGGCCGCTTTCGAATATAAGACGCTGGTGGTAGATGCGGACCCCCAGGCGAACTCCACTTCTGGTTTGGGTATTGACCCTGCCGAAGTGGAAAACAGTATTTATGAATGTATGGTGGAGGCTGCCAGCCCCAAGGATATAATCCTGGAGACGGATATCAGTTTTCTGCACCTGATGCCTTCGCATATCGACCTGGTGGGGGCCGAAGTGGAAATGGTAAATGTAAGTAATCGTGAAGAGCGGATGCGTGCTGCACTGGCACAAATCAGCGACGATTACGATTTTATAATTATTGACTGCTCTCCTTCTCTGGGCCTTATTACCATAAATGCCCTTACGGCAGCCAATTCAGTAATTATTCCTGTGCAGTGCGAATACTTTGCCCTGGAAGGTCTTGGCAAGCTCCTGAACACAATTAAAATCATCCAGTCCCGTTTAAATCCTGAGCTGGAAATAGAAGGTATACTCTTAACGATGTATGATGTGCGCCTGCGCCTGAGCAACCAGGTAGTGGAAGATGTGCAGACTCACTTTAAGCAGATGGTTTTCCAGACGCTTATACCCCGAAACATTAAGCTGAGCGAGGCTCCCAGCTTTGGCGTACCTGTCATTGCCCACGATGCCGAAAGCAAAGGTGCATTAAGCTACCTGAACCTGGCAAAAGAAATTCTTACCAACAACCAGTTGTCGTCCTAAGCGGCAAAAAGCGTAAAAGAAAAAGAGGAAGAAAGCATGAGCGATAAAGAAGATAAAAACCCTGCACCTAAAAAAAAAGCTCTTGGTAGAGGATTAGGTGCATTATTAACGGACTCCCAGCGTTCTGCCGGTTCTGCCGAAAATAATTTCCGCAAAATTGCCTCTGCCGGTGCCATGGACGAAATCCTGCTCACCGATATAGAAACCAACCCTTACCAGCCCCGCACCCACTTCGACCAGGAAGCACTGGAAGAGCTGGCGGAGTCTATCAAGATACAGGGCATTATTCAACCCATTACCGTTCGTAAGCTTAGCGAGGGCAAATACCAGCTCATTTCCGGGGAGCGCCGCCTCCAGGCCAGTAAGCTGGCCGGTTTGCGCAAAGTGCCTGCCTATGTACGAACAGCCAATGACCAGCAAATGCTGGAAATGGCCCTGATCGAAAACATTCAGCGCGAAAACCTGAATGCCATCGAAATCGCGCTCAGCTATCAGCGGCTCTTAAGTGAATGTGAACTCAAGCAGGAACAGCTGGGCGAGCGGGTAGGAAAAAAACGAACTACCGTTAACAACTACCTTCGCCTCTTAAAGCTTCCGCCAGATATTCAGGTAGCCCTGCGCGATAATAAAATAAGCATGGGCCATGCCCGCGCCATTATTAACATCGACGATCCGGCCCGCCAGCTGTATATCTTCAACAAGATTATGCAGGAAGGCCTCTCGGTACGTAATGTCGAAAAGCTCGTACGCGACCTCACCACCGGCCAGAATCAAACCAAAAAAGAAGCTCCACGGCTTAACCCTGACAAAGAAAGAGAGTACAAGCAACTGCAGTACAAACTCTCCTCCCACTTTGGCACAAAAGTAAATGTGCGGACGGACGAGCAGGATAGAGGAGAAATTAAAATACCTTTTGTATCGACCGAAGACCTGAACCGCATTCTGGAACTCCTGAATATGTAAGCCCTGGCATGAGAAAAGCAGCTTTACGTCTTTGGCTTAGCGGATTTATCGTTCTTTTACCTCTCCTCTTGCAGGCACAGGTTCCCGATCCTTTAGACTCTACTTTGTACGACAATGAACCTCCCCTGCTCGACACTCCAAAGGAGCTGGTAGAAGACCCAGTGGCAATTGTTGACTCCGTATCGCTTATAAAGCCTGGGAAGGCAGCTTTTTATTCAGCCGTACTGCCCGGCCTGGGGCAGGCATATAATAATGCCCACTGGAAGATACCTATTATTTATGCCGGAGGAGCGTTTGTAGTCTATACAGTCAATTTCTACAACCGGCAGTACAGTGTGGCTCTGCGTAACCTGCAGTATATACAGTTTCAGCCAGGAGTAACGGAGGTAAATGGGCGGGATGCCGACTTTTATAACCGGGTGGCCAGTGCCGCACGCCGGCAGCGCGACTATATCATCATCCTCGGCACCCTCTTATATACCCTCAACATTGTCGAAGCCTATGTCGATGCTCATCTCCAGGATTTTAACCTGAGTGAAGATCTCGCCCTCCGCCTGAAGCCCTCTATTTTTGCGGTACCGGCAGGACAAACCGGCGCCGGCATCGCTTTAACTTTACGAGTAAAATGAAAATAGCATTATTAGGATATGGCAAAATGGGTCATATCATCGAGCAGATAGCCATCAAAAGAGGCCACACCATCTCCCATGCCATACATAAAGATAATGCGAATGACCTGGAGCAGGTAACCGCTGCCACTACCGATGTAGCCATCGAATTTAGTGAGCCGGGCGCTGCCTTCAGGAATATTATGCACTGCCTCGAAAATGGGGTGCCTGTGGTATGTGGCACTACCGGCTGGCTCGACAAAAAAGCAACCGTGGAAGCTTATTGCCAGGAGCAAAACGGGGCATTTTTCTATGCTTCCAACTTTAGCCTCGGAGTGAATGTTTTCTTTCGCCTCAACGAATTATTAGCTGAAATGATGGATCGCTTCCCCGAGTTTGAAGTGGATATAGAAGAAATCCACCACATCCATAAAAAGGACGCCCCCAGCGGCACGGCCTTAACCCTTGCCGAAGGAATTATCCGCCACCTCCAGCGGAAAAATAGCTGGGAACTGGATAAGAAAGAAAATGAGGAGGCGGTTACCATTCACTCAAAAAGAGAAGGAGAGGTTCCCGGCACACATACTGTAACCTATCGGTCAGCCGTTGATGACATAGAAATCAAACATACCGCTCAT
The DNA here is from genome assembly GCF_000346615.1 of Nafulsella turpanensis ZLM-10. Classification (GTDB taxonomy): domain Bacteria; phylum Bacteroidota; class Bacteroidia; order Cytophagales; family Cyclobacteriaceae; genus Nafulsella; species Nafulsella turpanensis. Next base: position 54,928 of record NZ_ANNU01000037.1, on the reverse strand, counting down.
AACAGGCAAGGCTTTGCGCTGGGGGCTGTAAAGGTGGCCGAATGGCTTCCATCACAAAAAGGGGTGAAGAATATGCGCGATTTTCTTAGATTGTAGCCTGCTTCCGCTTTTAAGAGAGATAAAAAACAGAAATGATTACAAAGTTAAAAAAGAAATACACGGACAAAAAAGGCCAGAAGCCGAAGAAGTCCAAATCGCGTGAATGGGCTGATGCCATTTTGTTCGCGGTTATAGCCGCCACCCTTATCCGCTGGCTCTTCCTGGAGGCTTATACCATCCCGACCGGTTCTATGGAACGCTCCCTGCTGGTAGGCGACTTTTTGTTTGTCAGCAAAATGCATTATGGCGCCCGTACGCCCAAAACCCCGCTACAGGTCCCGCTCACTCACCAGAAAATATGGGGCACCGACATTCCCTCTTATGTCGACTGGATTGAGCTGCCACAGTATCGCCTGCCCGGATTGCAGGACGTAGAGCGAAATGATGTGGTGGTTTTTAATGTGCCCATTGAGCTGGAGCACCCCGTCGATCTCCGCACCAACTACATTAAAAGGGCTGTTGCCATCCCGGGCGATGTCATCGAAATCCGCGACCAGCAGGTATATGTAAACGGCGAAGCGCAGTCTTACCCGGAGAGCCTGCAGTTCAGCTACCTGATTCGTACGAAAGACATTCCGAATGATCGTTTCTTTATGCGTTATGAGCTCTACGATGCCAAAGGTTCTCCCGAAGGAATTATCGCCAACCTTACCGAAGAAATGGCCAAAGAAATTGCCACCCTTCCTTTTGTAACCAGTGTGGAGCCCCTGTTACGCGAAGAAGGCTTTAAAGAACCGGGTGTAATGCCGGTAAGCGCGCAGGAGTTCGCCTGGAACATCGATAATTTCGGGCCCCTTACCATTCCTGCCGAGGGCATGACCATTCCGCTGACGCCAGAAAATATTGCCAAATATTACAATACCATTAAATACTACGAAGGCCATGAAGAGGTCGCCCTTGTTGACGGGAAGGTACTCATTGAAGGAGAACCACTGGAAGAATATACCTTTCTGCAGGATTATTACTTTATGATGGGCGACAACCGCCACGACTCCTACGATAGCCGGTTCTGGGGTTTTGTTCCGGAAGACCATATTGTTGGAAAGGCCTTATTCATCTGGATGTCAGTGGACCACTTTAAAGGCTTTGTCGACAAAATTCGCTGGAACAGGATATTTAATGGGATTGACTAGAAATTAATCCTGAGAAACTTTCAGAACAGGTAAGGGATATCTCTGTTAAGATACAAAAGCAGCTGCTTCTCCTAAGGCAGCTGCTTTACTTTTATGCAGGGCTCCCGACTAAAAACCCATGACTAAACTTACCAGTCAATTGGTTTCTTTCCTTTCGATTTCAGGTAATCATTGGCTTTAATAAAATGGTTATTTCCAAAAAAGCCTCTGTTTGCCGCAAATGGTGAGGGATGAGCCGATTTCAGCACCAGGTGTTTTTTGTCATCGATGACAGCGCCTTTCTTTTGTGCATAGGCTCCCCAAAGAATAAAGACGATATTTTCCTTTTCGTCCGAAACCAGCTTAATCACTGCATCTGTAAACTCCTCCCAGCCTTTCTTCTGGTGAGAACCCGGAGTATTCGCCCTTACGGTTAGGGTGGCGTTGAGCAGCAATACCCCCTGGTCGGCCCAGCGCTCCAGGTTTCCTGAGGCAGGAATTGGTTTCCCCAGCTCATCGCTTACTTCTTTGTAAATATTCTGTAAAGAAGGTGGCACGCGCACACCATCGGCTACAGAAAAGGCCATCCCATTCGCCTGCCCGGGATTGTGGTACGGATCCTGCCCGATAATTACGACTTTTACTTCATCGAAAGGGCAATGTTCAAAGGCATTAAAAATCAGCTTCCCCGGCGGATAAACCGTATGGCTGTTATACTCTTTTTTGATAAAATCGACCAGGTCCTTAAAATAAGGCTTCTCAAATTCGGGGGCTAACTTTTCTTTCCAGGAAGACTCAAGTTTTATATCCATGACTTAAATTTTGGTTGATCCGACTGCAGCTAAACAGGGAAAATCATTTTACAAATCCAACCCCGCTATTTATTGAATGTTTTTCTTTCGCCTGCCGGAGGAAGAAAAACGAATAGTAATTATTTTTTTTCCTGTTTTCGAAGGAATCTTTGCCGCGCTTTTAACAGAAATGAAATTTTCCTCGTTATAAAAGATATCCCTCTTTTTAAAAAGAGATTTGTATTTTCCCTGCATTCATTATATTTAACTGTTTTTCAAAAAATCGCTTTTCCGATGGTATCAGAAGTAACCCAGGGTGTAAAGGTAAGTGTGGAAACGGAGTACCAGTCTGAGTATTCCAGTCCAGGCCAGATGCACTATGTTTTTACCTACCGGATTTCGATTGAAAATAACAGCCAGTTTACCGTTCAGCTCCTTCGCCGCCACTGGCACATCCACGATGCCAGTAATATTGTAAGGGAAGTAGAGGGAGAAGGCGTAGTGGGGCAGCAGCCGGTGTTAGAAGCCGGGGAGTCGCACCAGTACGTGAGCGGCTGTAATTTAAAATCTGGCATTGGTAGAATGTACGGCACTTTCCTGATGGAGCGTATTATGGATGGCAAAAAGTTTAAGGTGAAGATACCCGAATTTACCATGGTGGCCCCTTTTCGTTTGAACTAGCCTTGGACATCCAGCAAAAGATTTATCAGGCCGGTGGTTTTCTTAAATACTGGCTCCTTGCGGTGAATGAACATGCCCTCCACCCGCCATTTACCTTTGAGCTCTATACAAAAGTAGTTAAGCCTGATAAGCAGGAGAAAGTTTTCCGGGAGATAGAAGGGCTCCGACAGCAGCTTTTGCACAACCACCAGCTCCTTCAGCTGACAGAACTTGGAGCCGGCTCCGGCATCAGCAAAAAAAACCAGCGCCCGATATCCCATATTGCGCGACACAGCCTTACCACTCCCCGTTTCAGCCGTTTGCTGTTCAGGCTTATCCGACACCTGAAAGCTCAACATATCATTGAACTTGGCACCTCTTTGGGCATTAACAGCCTTTATCTTTCTGCGGCTGTAAAAGAAGGGAATATTCATACACTTGAGGGCTGCCCTCAAACGGCCGCAACTGCCCGTACGGTTTTTGAGCAGTGGCCGCTAAAAAACATTCATTTAAAAGAAGGGAATATTGATGAAAGCCTGCCATCCCTGCTAAAGAACATTCCTCCGGTAGATGCGGCCTATCTTGATGCCAACCATACCTATGAAGCAAGTCTGCGCTATGTGGAGTTGCTCCTCCCCCTCCTGCACGAAAACTCTTTTCTTATTATCGATGATATTTACTGGTCGAAAGGCATGCAACAGGCCTGGCACCAACTACAGCAACACCCGAAAGTGAGCCTGAGCATCGATTTATATGATGCCGGCCTCCTCTTCTTCCGGCCCGGCCTGCAAAAAGCACATTATATACTGGCATTCTGATTCTCGAGCCCCGGGCTCAGGAAGTACGTGCGCTACTTTCTTACCAGCTCTATCCACAGTTCCTTTCCCAGCCTTGGTTTTATGGAACTGGTACAGCTTTCAAACTTATCGAAATAGAAGTAAGCTTCGAAATAGGCCCTGTACTCTTCTCTGCTACCCCCGAATGGGGGCTGGTCATCGTTCAGCTTAGCGTCAAAGAGAAGCCCCACCAGCTTCCCTCCCGGCTTTAATACACCTGCTGCCTGTCTGGCATAGGCAGGACGTTGAGCCGGTTCCAGCGCACAAAAAAAAGTTTGCTCAACCATCAGGTCGAATTTTTCGTTTAGGGTGAAAAAATCCTGTTCCAGCAAATGTGCGGCAGGAAAATCAGGATATCGCTTTTGAAAGTTTGCCAGTGGTACAGGGGAAAAATCAAGCAGGAATACCTCTTTAAATCCATTTTCATGCAGATAAGCAGCCTCATGTCCATTTCCGCCTCCGGGAATAAGGATGCGGGTGTTCTTATCAGGAAGGGAGTCGAAATAAATCTGCAGAGGTGTTGTAATATGGCCGGCATCCCATTGTGTATGACCAAGTTCGTAGCGGTTTGTCCAGTAATTTTTGCCTAAGTCTGTCATAAAATCGTAATTTTTATTGATATTAGATCCTTCAAATAATTTTTCCCCGGACTCAAACAATATTAAACCGAAATTTACTTTTAAAGTTGTAAATCAATTCATTCAAACATGGCAGAAAATACACCAGAAACCAAAGACGCTAACAAGAATAAAAAGACGCTTTTTATTGCCATACTCGCTTTACTATTAATTGTGAACGGTGTAATCTATTATATGGATTACCGGGAAAAGCAGGAATTAGAGGCAGAAATAAACAGTAAGAATACCGAGCTACTCGAAACCTATGATCAGCTCAATGCAATAAGTGCCGAACTTGACGCGAAGATAAAGGAAATTGAAGCATTAGGAGGCGATGTTGCCGAGTTGAAGCAGGCCAAGGCCGAACTGGAGGCAGAGCGCGAGCAGCTTAGGCGTTCGTCCGATATTGCACAACGCCGCTATGCAGAAATTCGTGAGAAAGTAGAAGGCTACGAAACCCTCCTGAAGCAGAAAGACCGGGAACTCGTGCAATTACGTGCGCTCAGCGACTCTCTCTATGCTGAAAACACCAACCTTAAAACTACCCAGAATATTCTTTCCGACTCTATCAGCCAGTTAGCCAAGAAGCGCCGTGAGCTGAATGAGAAGGTGGCCATTGCCTCCCGCCTGAAAGCGGAAAACATCCAGATTATTGCGGTGAACAGACGTGGCAAGGAAAGGGAAGATGAAGAGTACCGCGATCGCCAGATCGAACAGCTGAAAGTAAAATTTAACCTGGCCGATAATCCTGTAGCACCTATCGAAAGTAAAGATATTTTACTGCGTGTTATCGACCCGAATGGCAATGTATTATTTGATGTGGCTACCGGTTCCGGCACTATGATGGTAGACGGACGGGAAGAGTTTTACACCGCGAAACAGGAAATCCTGTTCGACAACACCGGCCAGCAACTCACCTTCCTGTACGAAAAAGGAAGTGATTACGAAGAAGGAATCTATAATGTAGAACTCTATGCCGATGGCTACCAGATAGGTGAAGATACTTTTAAAGTAAAGTAAGCCCTGAAAATACTAAAACAAAAGGCTCTGCAAGTGCGGAGCCTTTTGTTTGCCGGATACTTTGAAAAGTCCGGACAAAGAATTACTTTTGCAGCTTCTATTTAAAGTTCAATAAAATTATTATGCAACTGAAAAATTACGAGACGGTATTCATTTTAACTCCCGTTTTGTCTGAGGCTCAGATGAAGGATACTGTTGAAAAGTTCAAGAACGTTTTAGTCCAGGGTGGCGCGGAAATCGTCAATGAGGAAAATTGGGGCCTGAAAAAACTGGCTTACCCAATTGGCCACAAAACCACTGGCTTCTATAACCTTTTTGAATACCAGGCCGCCCCTGAGCTGATTGCAACCCTCGAAACAGAGTTTCGCCGCGACGAAACTGTGATGCGTTTCTTGACAGTGTCGCTTGACAAACACGCCATTGAATACAACAAGAAGAGAAAAAGAGGGGATTTCAACAAAAAAGATTCCAGAAAAGAAGCTAAGGAGGAGCAAAAATAATGTCACTACAGAACGAACCCATCGTACGTAACGAGAACAAAAAGAAGTATTGCCGCTTCAAGAGAAACGGTATCAAATACATCGACTATAAAGACGCAAACTTTCTGCTGAAGTTTGTAAACGAGCAAGGTAAATTACTTCCTGCCCGTATTACAGGCACCAGCCAGAAGTTCCAGAAGAAAGTCGGACAGGCCGTAAAACGTGCCCGCCACCTGGCCCTGCTTCCTTACGTAACTGATTCTTTAAAATAATTCTTTAGTTACTTTAGTTGCCTACTGTCCGTAAAAGTCTTCTATCTAAGGAGCTTATAAAGCAGAAAAGCAGCTACTAACGATTAAAAACATGCAAGTAATATTAAAATCAGATATTAAAGGGCTTGGCTATAAAAACGACCTGGTAGATGTGAAGCCAGGCTATGGCAGAAACTACCTGATTCCTCAGGGTTTTGCCATGATGGCCACTGAGTCCAATATCAAACAGCGTGACGAAGTAGCTCGTCAGGTTGCACACAAAGCAGAGAAGCAGAAGCAGGACGCTGAAGCACTTGCCAACGCCATCGGCAACCTTAAACTGACCATCCCTGCCAAAGCAGGTGAGAGCGGTAAAATTTTTGGTGCCGTAACGCCTAACCAGATTTCCGATGCCCTTAAAGCCAAAGGACATGATGTAGACCGCAAGCAGATTTCCATCAATGGCGATGTGAAAACCCTGGGCGAGTATACTGCTGAAATCGACCTGCACAAAGAAGTGAAGAAAGAAATTACTTTCGAAGTAGTAGCCGAGTAATCAGCTAACTATTCCATTCAAAGGCGTTCTGTTTCGGCGGAACGCCTTTTTTATTTCCAGCAGATTCCGGATATTCACTTTTAAGCCCTAACCCCTTCTTTTTATGTTCCGCACAGAGCTTCAGCCAGCATCGCCCGACTTCAGAATAGAGGTGGCAGCCCCCCTGCTCACCATTGGCTCCTGCTTTTCCGACCTAATCGGCCAGCGCCTGCAGGAATATAAGTTCCCGGCAATGGTCAATCCTTTTGGCACTATTTTTCACCCGGCTATCGCCTGCCAGCTAATGCAAATGGCACTGGAAGGGCAATGTCCCTCTCCCGATACATTTGTACAACTGGAGGGCCGGTGGGTAAGCCACCTGCTCCACTCCCGCCTCCATGCCCAAAGCCCCGAAGTACTGGGAGAAAAGCTTCAGACTCTTTTTCCTGCGGTAAAAGAGCAGCTCAAAAAAGCAGAAGTGGTCATGCTAACTTCCGGCACAGCTTTTCTTTACATTGAAGAGGCCAATGGACAGGCCGTTGCCAACTGCCATAAACAGCCACAAAAGCTATTTCGCAAGCAGCTAGGTAGCGTAGAAGAAATCACGACCAGTTTCAATGCCTTATTCCAGTTATTAAAAGAAGCTAACCCTTCTGTTAAAATCATTCTTACGGTGAGCCCTGTTCGCCATCTGAAAGATACACTGGAGCTGAATGCAGTCAGTAAATCCATTCTACGACTTGCCGCCCACCAGCTCCAGGAAATGCACCAGGATGTTTACTACTTCCCCAGCTACGAACTTCTGCTCGACGACCTTCGCGACTACCGCTTTTACGGCCGCGACCTTTTACACCCCGGCGAAGAAGCAGAGGAATATATCTGGCAGAAATTTACGGCTACCTACTTCAGTGAAAATGCCCTCCGTTTTATAAAGGAATGGGCGCAAATTCGGCGAGCACTCTCCCACCGGCCTTTTAACCCCTCTTCTGCCGCCCATCAACAATTCTTACAGAAAACAATTGAGAAGCTGAGCCGCTTACCTTATCAAATAGATGTAAGTCAGGAAATTAGCCAGTTAAAAAGTCAACTTCTATGAGCAGCCAGCATACACATACCAACCGCCTTGCCCAGTCCAGCAGCCCTTACCTGCTGCAACACCAGCACAACCCGGTAGACTGGTACCCGTGGGGCGAAGAAGCCCTGGATCGGGCGAAGGAGGAAGATAAACCCATTATCCTCAGCATTGGCTACTCCGCCTGTCATTGGTGCCATGTAATGGAGCGCGAATCTTTCGAAGATGATGAAGTGGCGCGCCTCATGAATGAACACTACATCTGTATAAAGGTAGACCGCGAAGAACGGCCCGATGTAGACCAGATTTACATGGATGCCATACAGGCTATGGGCCTGCAGGGTGGCTGGCCCCTTAACGCCTTTCTGACCCCTCAGCAAAAACCTTTTTACGGCGGCACCTACTTCCCCCGGGAAAGCTGGATGCAGCTGCTCCGCAATGTAGCCCAGGCTTTTAAAAATAACCGTTCCGACCTGGAAGAATCGGCCCATAAATTCACCCAGGCCCTGGCGCTGTCCGATAGCCAGAAGTATGGGCTTGTACCCGGCAATCCGTTTGAAGTAAGCGAGGAGGTACTCAAAAAGCTTTACCAGAAGTTTTCTAAAAGCTTCGACAAAAAGAAGGGAGGACTCAATCGTGCACCCAAATTCCCGATGCCAAGCCACTGGCTCTTCCTCCTTCGCTACCGGGCCGCTACCGGAGAGCAGGAGGCGCTGGAGCAGGCAAAACTCACCCTCACCGAAATGGCCTGGGGCGGCATATATGACCAAATTGGAGGAGGCTTTGCCCGCTACTCGGTCGATGCCGACTGGTTTGCTCCCCACTTCGAAAAAATGCTATACGACAACGGCCAGCTCCTGAGTCTTTATGCTGAAGCTTACACCGCCACAAAAGACCCTCTCTTCAAAAAAGTGGTTTACCAGACCATTGGATGGGCCAGACGGGAAATGCTGAGCCCTGAAGGAGGCTTTTATGCTGCCCTCGACGCCGACAGCGAAGGGGAAGAAGGTAAGTTCTACTGCTGGACAATGGAGGAAGTTGAACAGATTTTAGGCGATGAAGCCGATTTGTTCAGCGATTTCTACAACCTGGAAGAGGGCGGAAACTGGGAGCCGGGCAAAAACATACTCCACCGGCGCGAGAGCCTGCAGTCCTTCGCTCAAAAGTACGAACTGGAAGAAGATACGCTGGAACAGTTAATTGAGGAAGCAGGCCGAAAGCTCTTAAAAGCACGGGAAAAAAGAATTCGCCCTGGCCTTGACGATAAAATCCTCGCCGGCTGGAACGGCTTAATGCTAACAGGACTGGCCGATGCCTATGCAGCTTTCGGAGAGGAGAGCTTTCTGCAGTTAGCCCTTCAAAACGCACAATTTCTCGACCAGCACCTGCAGCAGGAAGAAGGACTGATGCGCAACTTTAAAAACGGCAAGTCCGGCATCCGGGCCTACCTGGATGATTATGCTTTTATCATTCAGGGGTACATCCGTTTATACGAAGTTAGTTTTGACGAAAACTGGCTTTATAAAGCTAAAAAGCTTGTGAAATATTGCCTGCACCATTTCTGGGACGAAGATGAAAAACTCTTCTTCTATACCGACGATAGCAGCGAACAGCTGATTGCCCGAAAGAAGGAAATATTCGACAATGTAATTCCTGCTTCCAATGCGGCCATGGCCACTAACCTTTATCGGCTGGGTCTTTTGCTCGATGTGCAGAAATACCAGAAGATAGCCAAAGAAATGGTGGCTTCCGTCGAGAAGCTGCTCATTGCAGAGCCACAATATTTCACCTACTGGGCGAGCCTCCTTACCCAACTGAGCAAACCTACGGCAGAAATTGCCATCGTGGGTCCGGATTATAAAGCCTTTGCCCAGGCCATTAACCAGCAGCAGTATCACCCGAATAAAGTAATTTGTGCCGCAGAACAGGAAGGGGGTCTTCCCCTGCTCGAAAACCGCCCGGCACAGGAGGGGCGCACCACCATTTATGTCTGCTATAACCAAAGCTGCCAGCGGCCGGTGTTCAGCCCTAAAGAGGCTCTTGAATTGTTGTAGAAATGGACTAACTTTAAGCTTCATGTACTGGATTTGAGACAGGAGACAAGAGACTTGAGAAGATGGAATAGACCAAAAAAATATCATGAATCATTAATAGAGGAACAAAGTCTTCTTAATAGGGGGCAAAAGCTTTTCTCCCTATACAAGCCAGCTGTTCTCCATCTCCTATCTTAAATCTCACGTCTCCCGTCTTCTTAAAAAATATGAATCTGGAATTCCAAAACAGCCCTTATAGCGAACCTGAAACACTCTTCTGTAATGTGTTACTTCCTGTTCCTATTCCTAAGCTCTTTACCTACCGGATTCCCCGGCAGTTAAACGGGCAGGTACTTTCCGGCAGCCGGGTCATTGTTCAGTTCGGAAAAAAGAAAATCCTGACGGGCATAGTTGATTCTGTAACCAGCAAGGCACCTACTGATTACGATGCCCGTTACCTGCTGGAGGTAATGGACGATGCGCCCATTGTAAAGCCTGTACAGCTTTCGCTTTTTAAATGGATGGCCTCTTATTATATGTGCACCCCCGGCGAGGTGCTGAATGTTGCCATGCCCAGTGGCCTGAAGCTGAACAGCCAGTCCCAGATTCAGCTGCACCCGGATTTCGACCCGGGCAGCTCCCCCTATACCTTTAATGAAAAGGAAGAAAAACTTTTAGCGGCCCTTGCAGAAAAAGACAGTCTTACCTATGCCGAAGCAGAGGGGCTTCTGGAACAGAAAACCCTCTACAACCTCTTTAAGCAGCTCATTGCCAAGGAGGCCATCATATTATTCGAAGAGGTAAAGGACAAGTACAAACCTAAAAAAGCAAAGAAAATACGCCTTCACCCGCAGTATGCAGGCAATAAAGAAAAACTGGAAGCGCTGTTTGCCGAGTTGGAAAAGCAGCCAAAACAAAGCGATGCGCTCCTGCACTTCCTGCGTCTTTGTCCGGTACACCAGAACCCCGACTGCAATGAAGAAGGGATAGAAAAAAGTCAGCTGGTACAGGGGCCAAGCTCTCCCTCTTCGGTGCGGACCCTCATTAAAAATGGAGTTTTTGAAGAATTTGAGCAGGTCATTCCCCGCTTTATTTTACCTTCTTCTTACGAAAAGCCCACCATTGATCTCAATAGTGAGCAACAAAGGGCCAAAGATGAAATTCTGCACCATTTCGAAAGTAAAGATATTGTTTTACTACACGGCATTACCGGCAGTGGTAAAACAGAGATATACATCCACCTGATAGAACAGGCGCTGGAAAGCGGCAGCCAGGTCCTCTACCTTTTACCCGAAATTGCCCTGACCACCCAGATTGTAAGCCGCCTGAAGAAGGTGTTTGGCGATAAAATGGGCGTTTACCACAGCCGCTTTTCCGATAATGAAAGAGTGGAAGTATGGCAGGGGGTCATCAGCGAAAAATTTCCCTTAATTGTAGGGGTGCGCTCCTCCGTTTTCCTCCCGTTTGACAATCTCGGGCTTATTATTGTCGATGAGGAGCATGAGACTTCTTATAAGCAGTACGATCCGGCTCCCCGCTACCATGCGCGCGACACCGCCCTGGTACTTTCGCGACTGCATAAAGCCAAAACACTGCTTGGATCTGCTACTCCATCCGTTGAGACCTACTACCAGGCCCGCCAGGGCAAATACGGGCTGGTAGAGCTGAATCAGCGCTTTGGCGATGCCCGTCTGCCGGAATTAAAGCTGGCCGATACCCGGATTGCCCAAAAGCACAAGACACTTAAGGCCATGTTCAGCGAACAACTGGTGCAGGAAATGCAGGCCGCGGTTAAGCGGGGAGAACAGGCCATCATATTCCAGAACCGCCGTGGATATGCACCTTACCTTAATTGCGAGGAATGCAGCTGGATTCCCAAGTGCAACAGCTGTGCCGTAAGCCTTACCTACCATATGTACTCTAACGAGCTCCGCTGCCACTATTGCGGGCATAAAGACTATGTACCCACCTCCTGCCCTGCCTGTGGTTCGCACAAAATAAAAACAATTGGCTACGGCACCGAAAAGCTCGAAGAAAGTATTCGCCTGCTGGTGCCGGAAGGCAATGTGCAGCGCATGGACCTCGATACCACCCGCCGTAAAAACAGCTACCAGACAATAATTGATGATTTTGAAGATGGAAAGATAGATATACTGGTAGGTACTCAAATGGTGAGCAAGGGTCTGGATTTTGAGCGGGTAAGCCTGGTGGGGGTATTTGATGCCGACCGGATGATTCACTTCCCCGACTTCCGCTCCCACGAGCGCACTTTCCAGCTCATTACGCAGGTGAGTGGTCGTGCTGGCCGCGGAGAAATTCCGGGCCAGGTCATTATCCAGACCAGCAATGTGGAGCAGCCCATCCTGCACAAAATTCTTAAAGGAGACTTTGAGGGGCTTTACCAGGAAGAGATTGCGGAAAGAGAACAGTTCTTTTATCCTCCTTTCAGCCGCCTGATCAGGCTGGTGGTAAAGAATCCGGAAAAAGAAATGGTAGAAAAGGCAGCCCATGCCTTAACCGCTTACCTGAAGAAGAAATTAGGCGAAGAGCGGGTACTGGGGCCGGAAGAACCACTGGTAGGGCGCATCCGGGGCCTTTACCTGATGAACATTCACATTAAACTGGAGCGCCAGAACATCGACATTCAGGGCGTAAAGGAGTTTTTGACAGAAAGCTGCCAGAAACTCACCGCCGATAAAGATTTCAAAAAAACGGAAATAGTGGCCGATGTAGACCCTTATTAAGGGTGCAGTACGAAAAGATAATGGCCTGCAGGAAGAGTTCTCTCCTCCCTACCTGACTCCAACAGCTTCAGAAGAAGGTGTCTTCACAGGCTCCCGCCCGTTAAAGGCTCAGAAGGCAATCACTCTTATAAATCCCAGTCCTTATTAATTTCGCTGATGGCGTGGTGGGCCGTCATATCAAACTGCACCGGAACGAGAGAAGCGTAGTTGTTGGCAATGGCCCACTCATCATTATCTTCCCCTTTATCGAAATTAACGAAGTTGCCTGCCAGCCAGAAATAACGGCGACCGTTGGGGTCGAATCGCTCATCGAAATCCTCCTGCCACTTGGCTCTTGCCTGCCGGCATACTTTTATTCCCTTTATATTTTCATTTCTTTTAGGTGGGAAATTTACATTTAATGCCACGCCTTTAGGCATTCCGTTTTTCAGCACCTGCTCACAAACCTTCAGTACAATTTCATGGGTGTGAGAAAAATCAGCCTCCGGATCATAGTCGCACAAAGAAAAACCGATAGCCGGCATTCCTTCAATGGCGCCTTCAATGGCTGCCGACATAGTACCGGAATAAAGCACACTGATGGAGGTATTGCTGCCATGGTTAATGCCACTCACCACCAGGTCGGGTTTCCTGTCTTTCAGCACATAATGTTTAGCCAGCTTTACACAATCGGCCGGGGTGCCTGAGCATTTATAAGCGACTACATCTTCAAAAATATCTGCTTTATATAAACGAAGGGTGTTGCCAATGGTAATCGCATGGCCCATACCAGATTGCGGGCTATCCGGAGCCACCACTACTACTTCACCAATCTGCTTCATCAGGTTCACCAGGGTACGGATGCCCGGGGCGGTAATGCCATCGTCGTTAGAAACAAGTATGAGGGGTTTTGCCATAAATCTTTTTTTTCAGATGGCAAATATCGGCATATCAGCTTTGGATCAAAGCTTTTTCACCATCAATATCAGGCTTTGCGAAAGAAATAACTGCAGCATCCAGCCAGAGCAGAAAGAGAGGCTCGCCTAAACGGCAGCAAAAGGATGCGTGCTATTCGCCCAGTGCATTATAGTAGGCGGTAATCCGTACCAGATCGCTCATTTCGTCGTGCCGAAGCTTATTGCGCCGAATGTATTTTTTCACCTCTTTATATTTCCGATCCATAATGGAAAGCAGGCGCCGCCTTTTAGGCTCATAGGAGCGAATGGTGCCGTCTTTCTCCAGGAAGAAGAAGTCAAAAGCAAGCAGCAGGCGGGTATCATTGGGCAGAAGGCTCAAATCTGTTACCTTCTCCATATTTTCTGCCTGCACAATCTTTTCACGTGCCAGTAAAGTCAGCCTTCCTTCATACAGCACCTCAAATAACATTGGCACGGAATAATGGCGGTTTACCTGCAGGGGTAGAGAATAAAAATGCCGGTATCCTTTAATACCGGCATCGTACAGTTTAAAATAGAAAAGCTTTTGTGCGCTGTAAGCCTGCACCTTATCACTGGCCAGCTTCAGCTGTATGGCATCTTTTTCCAGATCATACTTTATCAGTCCTTCCAGCGTATCGCCAGTAATCAGCACCGCCTCGCCGGGGTGCCAGATTTCGGAAGGAAAAATTTGTGCCTGAGCATAAAAAGTAAAAATCAGGCTAAAGGTAAAAGTTAAAAAAGTTTTCATATTTAAAAAGTGGCTACTAATCGTTAGGTTTTATCATCCTTCATTATCGTGTGTCCCATTTTATCCCGTTTTGTGCGGAGATAATTCTCATTATGCACATTGGGCACTATTTCCACCGGCACACTTTCTACTATTTCCAGACCATACCCGATAAGTCCCGCCCGCTTTTTAGGATTATTCGAAATCAAACGAATCTTCGAAATATTCAGGTCGCGCAGAATTTGTGCCCCTACGCCATAATCCCTGTTATCCATTTTAAAGCCAAGTTCCAGGTTTGCCTGTACCGTATCATATCCTTGCTCCTGTAATTTGTAAGCCTTCAGCTTATTTAACAGTCCAATTCCTCTACCTTCCTGGTTCATATATAAAACCACGCCTTTACCTGCCTTATTTACCATATCCATGGCACTGTGCAGCTGAGGGCCACAGTCGCAGCGGCAGGAGCCAAAAATATCGCCGGTAACGCAGGAAGAGTGTACCCTTACCAGTACCGGTTCATCTTTTTCCCAGCTCCCCTTTACCAGGGCAAGGTGCATTTCATTGGTGTTAGACTGTCGGTAAGCCACCAGCTCAAAATCGCCCCAGTTGGTAGGCATATTTACCATAATCTCACGCTGAATCAGGCTTTCTTCCCTCAAGCGGTAAGCAATCAGATCCTTTATAGAGACCAGCTTTAGGTTGTGCCTGTCGGCCACTTTCCGAAGATCGGGCAGGCGGGCCATTGTACCGTCTTCGTTCATGATCTCTACCAGTACCCCGGCAGGGCGAAAGCCAGCCAGCCTGGCAAAATCAATGGCAGCCTCGGTATGCCCCGTACGCCTGAGTACGCCTCCCCGCTTGGCCTTAAGCGGAAAAACGTGCCCTGGCTTCCCCAGCTCTTCCGGTTTGGTAGCCGGGTCGACCAGGGCTTTAATGGTTTTAGCCCGGTCACTGGCAGATATACCGGTGGTACACCCATGGCCAATCAGGTCGACAGAAACGGTAAAGGGCGTCTCGAAAGTAGCCGTATTACGGCCCACCATCAGGTCGAGGCCAAGTTCTTCGCAGCGGTCTTCCACAATGGAGGCACAAATAAGACCGCGCCCGTGGGTTGCCATAAAGTTGATGATCTGCGGCGTTACACATTCCGCCGCACAGATAAAGTCTCCTTCATTTTCACGATCTTCATCATCAACCACAATAATAATTTCGCCGTTTTTGATGGCCTCAACAGCTTCTTCTATACTGTCGAGCAGTCTTTCCTGCTTCATGTAAATCCTTTTCGTTTCGCCTGCCTGGAGCGGGCATTTTTTGTCCATTTCGTTCCATTAGCTGTAATGGATAACCCTACAAAGTTAAGAGGTAAATACCAATTCTTATGGATATGGACAAAAAATATGAAGGGGTACTCCCTGCTGCGCCGGAGGCTCTTCGCACAACAAAAGCACCAGTTCAAAACACCAAAAGAATAAATGCTTTCCTTATAAAATGGAACGGATATATTTCGGGAATGGTTTGAAATAAAGAAGTTTATTTCGAAACAACAATACCCAACAGCTTTGCGAGTTCCATTTCTGCATTTTTCAGACTTTGGTGTACCTGCATAAACTCCAGCATATCTTCCTCTTCACTGGCTTCTTTCAGCTTCTGGAGGTTTTGACCAATCAGCTTCTGAATAGTTCGGAACTTCAGGCGAACCACATTCTGGAATACGGCCTTGTCGAGCACATCCTCTTCCCGCGGAATATGAATATTATGCCGCTCTGTCCAGACATTGCTTAAATCATATTTTTCCACAATCAAACCTGCCACTTCCTCGCGAAGTTCGGGAGCACCTTCGCGAATAAAAAATTGTGCATCCACAACCTGCCCCTGCGCCAGCCTATCCTTAAACTGCTGGAGAATGGCCTTATAAATGGGGGTTTGAAACTCAAGTTCTTCAATTTCCTGTAACAGGTAATCGTGCAGCTGAAAGTTCTCCTCAATCTGGCTAAAGCCATAATTCAGCAACAGCCGAATACTTTCCCGCTCCTGAAGCTGAAGAGATTCGTCGACCGTGGTGGCCTTTTCCAGTACAGGCCGGGATGGGGTTTCCTCTTCCGGCGGGGGTGACAGTTGTTTTACCCCTGCCTCTTTTGCCAGCTTTTTCCGGTGTAGCTGATTCAGCTCCTTTACCAGGAGCTCTTCACTGATCTGGAGCAGGCTGCTGCACTCCTTCAGGTAAACCGCCCGCTCGATAGGATCGGGAATTTTGGCAATGCTGGCCACCACCTCTTTCACCGTTTCGGCTTTCCGGATAGGATCGTTGGCCGCTTCCTTTGCATACAGAGCAGTCTTGAATTTCAGGAAGTCCTGTGCCTCTTTTTGAAGGTATTCCTGAAAGGCGGTCGAGCCCAGCTTCTGACTGTAGCTGTCCGGATCTTCTCCTTCCGGAAACACGACTACCTTTACATGCAGCCCGCTGGCCAGGATCATGTCTATGCCCCGAAGCGATGCTTTTAAACCGGCCGGATCACCATCAAAAAGTACCGTAATCTGCTTGGCATAGCGGCCAATCAGCTGAATCTGACCATCGGTAAGCGAGGTACCCGAAGAAGCCACCACATTCTCCACCCCGCAGAGGTGCAGGGAAATCACATCGGTATATCCTTCTACCAGATAGCAGTTTTCGTGCTGCCGGATGGCCTGCTTAGCCTGGCTGATGCCGTACAGCACATCGCTTTTATGATAGACAGCTGTTTCGGGAGAGTTCAGGTATTTAGGTCCCGGCAGGCGTGCCCCGGCCTTACCGCTCTTTGTTTTCTCCTGCTTTAATATTCGTGCACCGAAGGCAATAGGCTTACCGGAGACGGTATGAATGGGGAAAATGACCCTGCCCCGGAAGCGATCATAAAAGCGGTCGCCATTTTGCTTGTCGTCTTTCCTGATAACCAGCCCGGCTTTTTCCAGCAGCTCTTCACTAAAGCCCTCTGCTTTGGCTGCTTTCATCAAACCATCCCACTCCTCGAGACTATAGCCGAGGCCAAATTTCTCGATTACCTGATCGGAAAAACCCCGCTGCTTAAAATAGCTGTAACCAATACTTTTCCCTTCGGGGTGTTTTCGCAGGATATCCTGAAAATAGCGGGCGGCAAAACCCAGTACGATGTGCAGACTTTCTTTTTCGTTATGAGCCGCCTGCTGCTCGTCGGTTTGCTCCTCTTCTTCAATTTCGATGCTGTACTTTCCAGCCAGAAATTTAAGCGCCTCCACATAATTAAGTGCCTCAATTTCCATGACAAACGTAATGGCATCGCCGGCCTTGCCACAACCAAAGCACTTAAAGATTCCTTTGGCAGGCGAAACCGAAAAAGAAGGAGACTTCTCCTGGTGGAAGGGACAACATGCCCAAAGGTTTTGCCCTTTGCGCTTCAATGACACAAAATCGGAAACCACCTCCTCGATCTCTATCCTGTTCTGAATTTCCTGTATCGTATCCTGGCTTAACTTCATATGAGGTATGGAAATGAAAGCTGAATGTAAAGATAAGGATTCCACCGAATTTCTTGATACGGCTGGAAGATAGGAAGAGAAAGATTAAAGGATGGAGGCCGCACTATGGACGCTGGCCTGTAGGCTTGGAAGGAGGAGGTAAAAAACACTTAAAATTCCCTCGCCGCCCTCCTCTTCTAATACCTGCGAAATTGTACCCTAAATTCCTGCAGATTTACTAATTTTGCCCCATTAGCAATCCATTGCACTAATTGCCCCCTTTCCATGTTTAAAAGGTAGCAAATGTGCTTATTGATACAAAAGCAACTCCATGGCAATTACCAAAGAACAAGTACTTGACGCGCTACGAAAGGTAGATGATCCGGACCTGAAAAAGGACCTCGTAACGCTTAATATGATTGACGATATAGTCATAGATGGCAACACCATCCGTTTTACTGTTATCCTTACTACCCCGGCTTGTCCGCTAAAAGAATATTTACGCGAACAATGTGTTTCTGCCATTCACGAAAGCCTGGGCAGCGACCTTCGGGTAGAAATTAACATGACTTCGCAGGTAACCACCACCCGCAGCTCTGCCCCTATTCTTCCGCAGGTAAAGAATATTATTGCTGTAGCATCCGGCAAGGGTGGTGTGGGTAAATCTACCGTTACCGCAAATCTTGCAGTTGCCCTGGCTCGTTCAGGGGCTAAAGTAGGCATTGTAGATGCCGATATTTCCGGACCTTCCATGCCGGTTATGTTTAACTGCGAGCATGAGCAGCCTGGTGTGGTGCAGAAAGACGGGCGCAACCTGATTATTCCCATAGAGCAATATGGTGTTAAACTTATCTCTATTGGCCTGCTTACCCCTGCCGAAAGTGCCGTGGTATGGCGCGGACCTATGGCGGGCTCAGCACTCCGGCAGTTTCTGGCCGATACCGAGTGGGGCGAGCTCGATTATTTACTGATTGACCTGCCTCCGGGCACCTCCGATATTCACCTCACCCTTGTTCAAACCGTACCGGTTACCGGTGCCGTTATTGTAACTACGCCACAGAAGGTAGCTGTAGCCGATGCCCGCAAGGGTCTGGCCATGTTCCAGCAACCACAAATAAATGTACCTGTACTTGGCGTAGTAGAAAATATGGCGTATTTTTCTCCTGAAGAGCTGCCAGACCATAAATACTATCTCTTTGGCAGAGAAGGCGGAATGCAGCTGGCAGAAAAAAGCAACGTTCCATTCCTGGGAGAAATTCCGCTGGTACAAAGTATCAGGGAGAGTGGAGACAACGGATACCCTGCCGTAATGAAAGATGGTATAACGGCAGAGGCCTTCCGGGTACTGGCCGAAACACTTGCCCGCCAGGTGGCTATTAGAAATGCTGCCGCAGAAAAAACAAAAGTAGTAGAAGTAAAGTAATACAACATGGATAATCAATCTGTAATGCAGGAAGACCTCATACAACAGGTCGAAAAGGCACTGGATAGTATCCGCCCTTATCTCGAAGCAGACGGGGGCAATGTAAAAGTACTGGAAGTAACGGAGGCTGGCCTGGTCCGGCTGGAGCTTTTAGGCGCCTGCGGGTCTTGCCCCATGTCGGCCATGACCTTTAAAGCAGGAATAGAAGAAGCTATTAAGAGGGAAGTGCCAATGGTAAAATCCATAGAAGCGGTTAATATTACCTCTGCCGATGACCCTGATGCTAAATTGCCCGGCAACAGGTAAAGGTTTCAATATTGATTGAATAATCCTCCGGACTGCTTTTTTTCGGAGGATTTTTTATATTTCGGGCAGACTGTCTCATTCTTTATGAAAAACTGCTGTTTTCGCCAATTTATTTTTCTGGCATTTTTTCTCTGCACCCCCTTTTTCGTTCTGGCCCAGGATAAGTGCGGGCTTGAGACCATCATGCAACTCCGGCAGGAGCGGCACCCCCGACTGCCTTCAGAAAAAGAATTTGAACAGTGGATAGTACAAAAACAGCTGCAAAGGGCTTCCCTGGCCGGCACAAACCAACGAAAAGCCGAAATTTACGAGCTTCCGGTTGTGGTTCATGTAATCCATAACGGGGAAGCCGAAGGGGTAGGTGCCAATATCCCCGACAGCCAAATCCTGCGCCAGATAGACATCCTCAACGAGGACTTCCGGAAGCTGAACAGTGAGCAGATTAGCCGGCTTCCCACAGAGTTTCAGGTAGTAGCCGCAGATACACGCATTCAATTCGTACTGGCCCGGCAGGATCCGGAAGGTTTGCCCACCGATGGCATTGTTCGCCTGAGGGGAAGCCAGGTCAGCTATTCGATGGAAGACGACCTGGAGCTCAAGCAGCTCAGCCACTGGTCTCCGAGAGATTATGTAAACATCTATGTGGCACCGCTTGAAGCCACCGTTATCGGATATGCCCAGTTTCCGGAAACAGATGAGCTCGATGGCCTGGATCTGGGAAAAGTCAGTGCCCAGACCGACGGGGTAGTCATCGATTATGAGTATTTTGGCGAAGGAGGGAATGCACTTCCGCAGAGCGAAGGCCGTACCCTCACCCACGAAATGGGGCACTTCCTCGGCCTGCGCCATATCTGGGGCGATGGTGGCTGCGACCAGGACGATTATGTGGAAGATACGCCTCTGGCCGAGGAAGAGCATACCGGTTGCCCGACGGAACCTGTGGTTAGCTGCGGCTCACCCGACATGTACCAGAACTACATGGATTATACCGCCGACCGCTGTATGAGCCTGTTTACAGAGGGCCAGGCCGCCAGAATGATAGTGGTTCTTGAAAACAGCCCCCGCCGTGTAACCCTTAATGACTCCAGAGGTAAAGAAGAACCCACTATCGTTTCCAATGATGCAGGACTGCGGCAGTTTCTTCTCTTAATTACAGATCCCTGTTCTAAGGATTTCATTCCAACAGTAGTAGTCCGGAATTATGGCAACAACTTTGTAAATAGTGTAAGAATTGGCCTGTATATTAACGGGATTCTCTATGAGCAGGAAGATTTTAACGTAAACCTCGATTATCTGGAAGCCGATACGCTGGCCATGCAGCCAATCCTGCTGGAGAACAGAGGAGAGCTCAACATTGAGGCGGTAATCCTGGCTACCAATAACACTGCCGACAATAAGGAATTTAATGATCAGCTACTTGCTGAACTGTATGCCCCTGAACGGGTATCGACTCCCTTTGTGCATGATTTTGAAACCAGCCTTCTCCCCTTTTACCGCATCAACCCCGACTACAATCACACCTGGGATTTAACGGAAGCCCCCATTACCGGTAGTGCAAATAACCTGGCAGCCTACATGAATTACTATAATTACAGCATCAATATCGGTACACGTGATCTTCTTGTTTCTCCTATTTTCGACCTCCGGAATGAGACACAGGCCTTCCTGGCTTTTCAGGTGGCCTATGCTATCTACTCAAGCAGCAGTTCCGACAGGCTGGAGGTTTATGTTACGACCGATTGCTCCGAAAGCCTGGAAAACGCCACCCTTATTTACGCTAAGGAGGGGGAAGAGCTGGCTACGGCGCCTGCTACCCAGCGGCCGTTTAAACCCGCCTCCAACGAAGACTGGCGTACAGAGTTTCTTGATCTTTCTGCTTTTGCAGGCGAAGAAGAGGTACAGCTGATTTTTGTAGGAGTTAATGACTTTGGAAATAATTTATTTATTGATGATATACAGGTAATCAACGAACTCCCTTTCGATCATAATTTGTGGCTTCGCTCCATCAGAGATCCTTCTGTTGTGAGCTGCGAAAATAAACCTATACCGGGCATACTCATCAGCAATGCCGGAAAAGAAACAATTAAAAGCCTGGAGGTGTGGTATTCAGTAGATGGCGGTGCTGAACGGTTCTATCAGTTCGATGAACTAAACCTGGCCCCACTAGCCAATCTTCAGTTAAGCCTCCCCATCCTCACTTTAGGTGAAGGAAAACACACCATAGCCGTACGTCTGGCTTCCCCGAACGGAGTGGAAGATGAGATCCCGGAAAATAATTTCCTGGTGAAGAACTTCGTCATCAGCCAGGAAAGGGAGGATTTCCCTCTCCGCCAGCAGTTTCAGCAGCCCACCCTGATTAAATCTGACTGGGTAAGCATGAGTCCGAATCCTGCCTTCGACGGCTGGAAGATCAAGAAAGTACCCGGGCCTTCACCTGGCGATAACTTTTCAGCAGTAAGTGAGTTCTTTGACAGCCAGAAAGGATTACAAAACTGGCTGGTGAGTCCTGTCCTGGACCTTACGGAGGTGGAGGAAGCAGGCGTACAGTTCCGCTTTTCCTATGCTCCTATTTTCGATGCCTCCGATATTCTGCAGGTAAGAGTATCGACCGATTGCGGCCAGAGCTGGACCAATATTGTGTATGAGAAAAAAGGAATTGAGCTCTCCAACAGAATTGTGGATGCCCGCTGGACACCCAGAACGGCTAGTGACTGGGAAACAAACTTTATTGACCTGCGGGAATTCGTAGGCTACCCGGATGTGCGGGTAGCCTTTGTGGCAATATCAGACGGAGGCAATGACATTTTCCTGGACGATATCGAATTTTTTCAGTCCAACCTACCGCTCACCGTCGACATGCCTGCCCTTAACGACATTACGGTATTCCCGAATCCTACCAATGACGACCTGAAAGTACTCTTTAACCTTGAGGAAAATGAGGAAGTGCTCCTCCAGTTATATAATTTACAGGGCACCCTCGTCTATGAAAAATTGATTCCGAATGTGCTCAACCAGATGTATGTCCTCGACCTGCGAAACTGGCATGTAGGCGTATATCTCCTGAGGGTAAGGAGTGAAAGCATCAATAAGACCAGCAGAGTATTATTTTACAATTAAAGCGCGTATTTAAACCACTATTACCCGCTTAAAATAGAAGCTGGAATTATTTTACCCCATAAAATATTTACTTCTAAAAAGAGTTACCTTACAGAGTAAGTTTCAGGACGTGCTGAAAGGTTTGTGACTTCATTTTATTCATTATATTTGAAGAATGAAAATAGGAATATTCTTTGGTGGCCAGTCCCGTGAGAGAGAAATATCATTTGCCGGCGGACGCACCGTTTACGATAACTTAAACAAGGCTATATTTGAGCCTGTACCCATCTTTATCGACAGCCTCGGACAATTTATACTGCTCGACTGGCAGTACATCTACAAAGGCACTATTCGCGACTTTTATCCACCCGCCGCTTACCTGCCGGAATCCGAGCTGCCCATTCAGATTTATGCGGAATCTCTGAGCCAGCTGGGGGAAGAAAAGCTGCAGGAAATTGCCGCTACGGTGGGCAGGGTGGTGCAGCCACAGGAATTTAATCAGCTGCTCGATTTTGCCTTTCTGGCTCTCCATGGCCCCTATGGAGAAGACGGCAATATTCAGGGTCTGCTGGAGTGGTACAACATTCCTTATTCAGGCTGCGGCATTCTTCCTTCTGCTATTGGCATCAACAAAATTGTACAAAAGGACCTGATGGAAGGCCAGGGTTTTCCCTGCCCGAAACGGTATGTTCTTAACCGCAGTCAATGGCAGGATTTAACGGCAAGAGCAACTTTATTCGAGGAGGCAAAGGAGACAGTGGGACTCCCCATGGTGGTAAAAGCACCAAACCAGGGCTCTTCCATTGGTGTTTCCATTCTTCGACAGGATAACTTAGCTGCTTTCAGTGAGGCAGTCAACAAAAGCCTTTTCATCGAGAAAATTGACCTGAAGGACTGGCAGGCCCGGAGCCAGGAAGAAAAGGTACGCTTCCTGGCTACGCTCACCGATATTCGTGAAGGAATTGGCCTTCCGGTGTATGCAGAAAACAGCAGGCAGCAGGAAGAATTACTCCACCACCCGGCAGAACTCCTGCAGTATTTAGATACCGCAGCCGGGGCCGGAGAAGAACGTATTAGCCTCACCTCCCTCAATTCTGAAGAAGAGGTGCTGTTCGAGTCTTTTATTGAGGGAAAAGAATTCAGCTGCATTGTTATTCAGGATGAGGCCGGCACCGCCCTGGCTCTTCCGCCCACGCAGATTATCAAAGGATCCGATATGTTTGATTACCGCGCAAAATACCTGCCCGGTATCAGCCGTAAAATCACGCCTATCGACCTGCCCGATACACAGATTGAACACATCAGGCAGGAATGCTGCCGCCTTTTCGATGCGCTGCAGTGCAATGTGTATGCCCGCATCGACGGATTTATTAACGAGCAGGGAGAGGTATTCCTCAACGACCCAAATACCACCTCCGGTATGCTTCCTTCCTCCTTCTTCTTCCACCAGGCAGCGGAAATAGGGCTGAACCCCTCGCAGTTTCTTACCTACATCATTCGCACCTCACTGGCCGAAAGAATCAGAAGTGGTAAGCGCAACAAATTAATGGCCGCTAAGCTCAATCAGCTGGACGAGAAAGTCAGAGCACTTAAGCAGCAGGGCAGCGAAAAGATAAAAGTAGCGGTAATCATGGGGGGCTTCTCCTCCGAAAGGCATATTTCCGTGGAAAGCGGCCGGAATATTTTCGAAAAGCTGTCCTCCTCCACCAAGTACCTGCCGGTCCCTGTATTCTTAACGGGCAGCGAAGAGGAGCACCAGCTGTACATTCTCCCCATCAACATTATGCTCAAGGATAATGCCGATGATATACGGGAAAAGGTGGAAGTGTACCTGAAGGGGCAGCACCACCCCTTACTGGAAAAAATTGCCGGGGAAGCCAAAAGCCTGGTGAGCCGCTATACAGAGCGCGATATGCTCCATTTCGAGCCTATCAGTTATCAGGACCTTAACCAAAAGGTAGACGCAGTATTTATTGCCCTGCATGGCCGCCCCGGCGAAGATGGAGCCGTACAGCAGCGGCTCGAGAGCTTCGGCATTCCTTATAACGGCAGCGGCATTGAAAGTTCGCAGCTCACCATTAATAAGTACGACACCAATGAGCTGCTCATGCAAAACGGCTTTTTGGTCGCCAGGCATCGCCTGGTTTCGAAGGCCCAGTGGCAGGAGCAGGAAGAAGCTGTTATCCGTGAGATTGAACAGGAATATGGCTATCCCTTTATTGCCAAACCGGCCGACGATGGCTGTAGCTCGGCGGTAAAGAAAATTAAGAATCAGCAGGAGCTGAGAGCATTTGCCCGTATGATTTTCCGCGAACAGGCTCCTCTCCTTCCTGAACCTATGCAGCAACTGAAACTGAAGCCCAGCGAAGAATTCCCGATAAAGCAGGCCTTCCTGGTAGAAGAGCTTATTAGCAAGGGCAATGCAAAGCACTTCCTGGAGGTAACCGGCGGTTTACTGACCATTCGCGACGCGGAAGGAAAGCTCCATTATGAAGTATTTGAACCATCGGAAGCCCTGGCAGGCGGCGAAGTACTTTCGCTGGAAGAGAAATTCCTGGCAGGTGAAGGACAAAATATTACCCCGGCCCGCTTTGCCCGCAGTCCGGAAGAAAACAAGCGTATTTCAGCCGCCGTTCGTGCAGAGCTGGAAAAGGTGGCCAGAGTTACCAATATTGAAGGCTATGCCCGTATCGATGCCTTTGTGCGGGTTTTTGAAGATGGTAAAGTCGAAACCATTATCATTGAAATTAACTCTTTGCCAGGCATGACCCCGGCCACCTGTATTTTCCACCAGAGTGCCCTCAACGGCTACAAACCCTATGAGTTTATAGATGCCATCCTTACCTATGGCATTGAAAAGAAAAAACTGAAGCAAGCCCTATGAACTACCGGATAAATTCCTTTAAGGATGTACTGATTCACCTGGCCGTTATAAGCATACTGGCCCTGGTAATTGGTTATGTTTTCTTTGATGTGTATCTGCCGAAAACAACCAACCATGGCGAAACCATTACCGTACCTAACCTGCAGGGTATCGCTTTTAACCAGCTGGATGAATACCTGAGTGAGCGGAATTTACGTTATGAAGTAAACGATTCCACCTTCTCTACGGAATACCCGCCACTGACGGTAATGAAGCAACACCCGAAGCCGGGCGCACAGGTAAAAGAGAATCGCAAAATATTTCTGGCACTGAATGCGAAGAATCCGCCAAAAGTAAAAATGCCAAAGCTCATTGACTCTTCCGTAAAAAATGCACAACTGGTTCTGCAGAGTTACGGACTGGAGCTGGGAGAAATCCGCTACAAGCCGGACCCTTTTGCCAATGCCGTGCTGGAGCAACATTATAAAGGCAAGCCCATTGAAGAAGGCACGCAGGTTCCTAAAGGCGCTCAGATAGATTTGGTAGTGGGTGACGGCAAAGGTGAGCAAACCTTCGAAACCCCTAACTTGCTGGGTATGGATTTAGAAGAAGCTGAGTTTGTTGCGGTAGGTACCGGCCTTAAAATTGGAGAAATCCATTACGAAAAGGCTCCTGACAAGACTCCCAACACCATTCTGAGGCAAATCCCTCCTGCCGGTGCCCGTTCGCGTATTGGCGAAGTGGTAGACCTGTGGGTAGTGGAATTCGATGAAAACAACGTTCGGCAAAATACAACTATCACCACAGGGAATGGCGAAAGCATTATCGATTAAAAACTTTTTATTCTTTTCAATTTTCTTTATCAGCCTGTGCAGCAGCTTTAGGGTGGCTGCACAGCTGCTGTCCCTCCCTCTGCAAAAGCAGCAGGCAAATTTCCGGCAGCGTTCCCTGCCTGCCGAAGCAGATACGCTGTTACTCCCTTTCTGGGACGATTTTAGCAGGAGCACTTCAGTAGTCGATACCCTCCTGTGGCTGGCCAGCCCTAATGTAGCGGTTACCAACACTATTGCCGTACGCCCTCCCAGTTTTAATGTAGTTACCTTCGACGGACTTACCGCCAGCGG
Source organism: Nafulsella turpanensis ZLM-10 (assembly GCF_000346615.1). Classification (GTDB taxonomy): domain Bacteria; phylum Bacteroidota; class Bacteroidia; order Cytophagales; family Cyclobacteriaceae; genus Nafulsella; species Nafulsella turpanensis. Next base: position 28,752 of record NZ_ANNU01000037.1, on the reverse strand, counting down.
TCGCCCCTATAGTCAGGATGCGGGGGAGAGCGGCCTGTCTGACAGCCTGAAGTCTCAGCCCATCAATCTTGCTTTGGAGGAAGTATTAGCTGAAGAGCAGGCGTCGGTTTACCTGAGCTTTTACTGGCAGCTGCAGGGCCTCGGCGAGCGGCCGGACAACCAGGATTCCCTTAAACTTTCCTTCCTGGCGGAGGACGGTCTGTGGTACCAGGTGTGGAGCGAAGGCGGACGGGAAGAAATTGACTCTGCCGCCTTCAAACAGGAAATCATCAGTCTGGAGGAGGAAGGGGAAAGGCTGGAAAAAAACTTTTTCCATGAAGGTTTCCAGTTTAAGTTTGAATCCTTTAACCGCCAGTCAGGCCAGTACGACCTCTGGCATGTCGATTATATTTATTTAAATAAAAACCGAAGCCTCTCCGACCTTTATTACCAGGACAGGGCCATCAGCGATTTACCCGCCTCCCTATTTTACCCTTATACAGCCATTCCTATCTCCCAGTTTTTTGCAGCGCCTGAGGAATACATCAATCCGGTTTTTCCTTTTACCGTGTTCAGTTTTGAAGAACCAGGCAAAGAAGAGGCGGTTGAATACAATATTGCCACCACTACGCTTAGTGGCGATACAGTGGCTGTTCAGGCCGAAAAAGCCCTGATACAGGATGAGTTCGGCAACCTGCTTGAAGGGCAGCAGTACTTTGCCCTGGAGGCGCCAGGCATCACCAAAGAAGCGCTGCTTCCCTATGCCGGGGCAGACTCCCTTTATCTGCTCAGCAGAATCCAGCTTACTTCCGAAGAAGGAAGCCCTCTTTTCGGGGCCAATGATACCGCCCTGATTGTTAATGTACTACACGATTATTTTGCCTACGATGATGGTACCGCCGAATATGGGCTGGCCCTTACAGGTGGCAGCAATGTACAACTGGCCTATGAGTTTACACTGGAAGAACAGGATACCCTCACCCACCTCAACTTTTACCTTCCCTACTTTAACGAAAACCTGAGCGGACAATTTGTTGACCTGAAAGTGTGGCGCTCCTTAGGGGTTGATGAAGGCACCCCCGACGAACTTATTTATACAGAAAGAGATGTGGTGCTGCGCAACAGCGACAGCCTGAATGAGTTCAGCTCTTTTAAGCTCAGGCAGGCCCAGGTGCTGGAGCCCGGCACCTTCTATATCGGGCTGGCAAAAAAATCAGAAGGCTTTCTTGCCCTCGGCCTCGATCGCAATACCGACAGCCGGGAAAAGGTGTGGGTGAGTGTGGATGGCAGTACCTGGTTTCAGGAGCAGGAGGAAACGGGTTCCCTGATGATCCGCCCCCGCTTTGAGCAGAACGTTGACCCACTGGTGCTTAGCAGCGAAGACAAAATTATCAATTATCCTGTAAGTATATTTCCAAACCCCAGCAATGGTAAATTCACCATTGCGTCCACTGCTCTTCGAATTGAGATATACAACAACCATGGCCAGTTAGTGCGCGCTTACCTGCAGGAAAGAGGAAATAACCGGACTGCCATAGATATACAGGGGCAGGCAGTTGGATTTTATATTGTAAAGCTTATTTTTAAAGATACCACCGTAAGTAAAAAAATACTCCTTAAATAGTAAATTCTGATGGAAAATATTACAGCCGAAGAACTTAAAAGCCGACTGGAAAAAGGCGAAAAACTCAACCTTATTGATGTGCGGGAAGAGTGGGAATATGAAGAAAAGAATATTGGTGCCCGTCTTATCCCTCTCAACAGCCTTCCACAGCAGTTATCAGAACTGGATGGTTTGCAGGATGAAGAGGTGATTGTACACTGCAAATCAGGGAGGAGAAGCGCAAATGCCCAAAAGTTTCTCCAGCAGCAGGGCTTTAAGCATGTCCGCAATCTCGAAGGAGGAATTGAGGGATACCTGAAGTAGTACCGGAAGAGGACGAACAGTTAATAAGCAGGCTGCAGGAGCACCTGCTTATTAACTAATTCAGTGTCCTGTATAAAATCCTGTCAGCAGATGCTGTCATAAGAAAAAGCAGCGCCCTTAAAAGAGCAGGAAGCAATTAGCAGCCTGCTTATTCCTGCTACAAATTTTTCTCTTTGACATCCCGCTGTCTGGCCGTAAATGCTTTTTCCACAAAAGCTGCATTCGCAATAACAGCAATTTAGAGGCTCCTGCCTGTTATCAAACCACGATAAAAGGTTCTGGGCTGAAGCAAAGAATAAAGATAAGCAGGGCCAGCCATCCCAGTATTTTTCGGCCGGTACTCAGCGGCTGATCAAAGAGGGCCGGCGGGTGATAAACCCCCAGAAAGCGACCAATCAGAAAGGCAAATAAAATCCACCCACTGTAGCCCCGCAGGCCAGGAATAAAGTATACCACAAACAGCTGAGCAAGCACTACAGAAAGGGCCAGAATAAACTTATTGGCCCGGCTCATCTGCAAGCGCGCAAACAGCAGCCAGGCAATCAGGATATTTAAAGGAGCCCACATTTGCAGGGAATCCGCATCGTTTCGGTCGTAAAAACCCAGCCCGGCCCAGAAAACCAGCAACACAAAAAGCGCGGTGGCAATCATTTTATGCTTCCGATAACCTACCAGTCCGTACAGGATATGGCCCCCATCCAGCTGTCCGATAGGCAAAAGGTTAAGCGCCGTAAAAAAAAGACCAAGGAAGCCTGCAAACAGCCAGGGGTAATGAATAATTTCAAAGCCATTGGGCATGCGGGAAGGATCCTCCACCAGCAGGTATTCCATTAGCACAAACAGGATGTTTTTCCCGAGATAAAACTGACCTGACCCTTCCTGATAAGCCTCTTCGGCATAATCTGCGCCCATTTCCAGGTACTCGGGATGGACCTTGAAGATATATTCCTGCGGCGGCAAGTGGGTAAATCCGTAAAACAAAACCCCCAGCGCGATAACAAAGCCAGCCAGTGGGCCTGCAATTCCGATATCGAAATGTTGTTTCCTGCTTTTAATAAATTCCCGTATACGAATAACGGCCCCCATGGTGCCAATAGAAGGAAACAAACCAAAGAACCAGAAGGGGATATAGTAAGGCAGCGAAGCTTTTACCTTATGTTTTCTCGCCGTAAAGTAATGTCCGAACTCATGGACGGTCAGGAAAAGAAGCAAAGGAAAAGAAAAAGCCAGGCCACTCCTGAAGTCATGCCAGCCATAGTCCTCCATCCAGACCAATTCGCCAAAACGCCATTCTGCTCCTGCGAAAGTGGTAGCAATAAAAGTGAATATAAACAGCCCCAGGTGCAGCCAGATATTATTCCTGTTTTTTTCCTCCATTAATTGCGTGCTCCAGTAATTGATTAAGCGGATAATGCCATGTCTGTATTCCCAACCCCTCAGCTCCTTTTATGTTCTCCAGATTGTCATCGACGAATAAAGTTTCAGCGGCTGATAAATGATATTTTTCCAGAATCAGCCGAAAAGCTTTTTCTTCAGGCTTTCGCGCCCCAATCCTTTGAGAGTAAAACACCTCTTCAAACAAAGAATTAAAATTCTCCAGCCCGCTCACCGCTTTTACACGGCGATGCACTTCAGCAGTATGTATTTCATTGGTATTGCTGAGCATAAACAGCCTGTACTGACTACCCAGCTCCCGGAGCATCCTTACGTTCTCTACAGGCAGTTCCAGCAGCATGGCATTCCATGCATGTTGAAGTGTTGAAATACTGACTTTTGTTTGCAGCAGCTGCCGAAGCTCTTCCAGGAAGGCATTATCCTCTATTTCTCCTCTTTCAAACGACTGGAAGAAAGACTGTTTCCCTGCTGCCAGCTTTCGGAAAGCCTCGGGACTGATGCCAGCCAGTTCAGCAAGTGCCCTGTCGGTGCGAGGCTGATCGAGGCGGATGATGACGCCGCCCAGGTCGAAAATTATATTTTTAACGTTTGCTGGTATCAAATTTTAAAGGGTCTGCTTGTGTTATTGTATGCAAATATGTAACATTGCATTCCCAATTTCAAGGAGAAGAGTAAATTCTCTTCTCTGAAGGGCCCATAGCTCAGACTACGCGTCCCGGATTACGCGTCCCGGTTGCCCAGAGCATCTGGTTCATCACGGAGAATTGTAGAATGAGCAGAATGGAAGCCACTGAATTTCGGGCCCATAGCTCAGTTGGTTAGAGCATCTGACTCATAATCAGAGGGTCACTGGTTCGAGCCCAGTTGGGCCCACTCACTAAAAAGCCCCTTTACGATATGTAGAGAGGCTTTTTTTATGGTTTTTGGCAATCGCCGAAATCTATCGATTTTTTATTTGCATACAATTTGACATACAAGCAGCTTTATTTCAAAAGCTCCATCCTGCGTGCACTAGCCTACCAAATACTCTCCCCTATCAGCCGCTTTTCACAACAAAACTTCTACTTCTCTCAAACACAAAGCCTACAATACAATTTCATAGATAAACTCAATTTATTCTAATAACTTTTAATCTATGGGCAATCAAACTACAACCCCCTATATAGAAGGAACAAAAAAGAACAATTCCTTCTATAAATTCACTCTCCAAGGAAAGTGGGTTCTTGCAATCACCGGCTATGAGCTACCAGATTACCTTATTCAAGTTTATGCTAACGGCTTCACTGGTAAGAGTAATTCTTTGGAAAAGCTAAAACCACCTTACATTTTCGAAAAGAAAGAACAGGCAGAGCAATTTAAAGCAAAGAAAGTGAGACTGAAGCAAGGCTACCTCCTAAAACGTTTCCACCCAATATTAATTAACCCTTTACATTAGGGGTACCTTAAAATGCCGGCACAACCTGCTTTTTAAGGTACCCTAGTTACCCCAGGTCCTTTCAAAGGCTTGGTAACAATCACGCTTAATTCGCTCTGGTAACGTGGAATCTTTCATTATGTTAAAAGAAATTCTTCCAGCAGGCCCATCGGTATGGATAATGTAATGATTATGAAGTCTATCATATTCTTCATAATCATTACCTGATTCCTGGCTTTTGAAATAATCGAGATATTTATTTTCTATTTCAAGTAGCTGCTTATTAAAAGTTTCCATCTTATCAGCGTATTCATCACCAAAGAGAAGCCTGTTCATTTCCGACATAAAAGATATATAAGTTTTAGTTTCTATGGTTACCCAAGATAACATTAAGCTCAAAAAAATCTACTATCTCCTATCTTTTAAGTTGTGGTTTCCTCACTCTGTAGAGGAGTTTCTAGGAAAATTTTTAAATTTCTCAACAAAGATTAACTTCGATTTTTAAAGTTTAATTTTTACAACATTAATCATCATTTTATAATCCTAAAAAGATATTTTATTTAATATTTCTTCTATTCAACCTTATTTATTATCGCCTCCAAACTCAAAAAATTGAGCTTTGTGAATTGAAATGCCACTTATTATAAATCTTTTTATAAAAATCTTAGTTACCTTTGAGACAGTATTCATTGGTTTAGCAAAAGAGACTCAAGTTTTCATCAAAAACTATGATTGCTCTTTCCTATTTCTAACCTGTAAATTTTTCAGATATGTTCGGTCGTAGAAAAGAAGGAAAGTATACCGCTTCTCAAATAGCAAACTTTTTTTTAAGCAGGATTAATACTGAACAAGGAGATTCAATATCTCCTTTAAAGCTTCAGAAATTAATATACTATGCCCAGGCATGGCATTACACACTGTTCGATAAACCCCTTTTTAAAGAACCTATTCAAGCTTGGGTACATGGTCCTGTTGTCCCTCAGATTTACGCAAGATTTGCTAAATACACCAGAAACACAACTATCAACCTGCAAGAAGAAGCTATTGATGTTCCAGAATTTGAAGAAAACACAAAGCAAATTCTTGAAGAAGTAAATGAAATTTATGGCGAACATTCCGGCAGTTACTTAGAGAAACTAACCCACTCTGAAAGCCCTTGGATAAATGCTCGTCGAGGCTATAAACCTTACGAAAATTGTCAAGAGGAAATTTCATTAAAATCAATGAAAGAATTCTATTCTGAGAAGCTTGTAGGTAATTAATGGCCAAAGTTAAAGGAGGAAACAAGCATCTTCAGCGAAGCCTGATTCCGAAAAGTTCAGCTACTCTTAAACAAGAAACGACCTTTCTCAATAAAAATTTTGCAGAAATGGATGGATGGAAAGATGATGGAGATAAAGCCAATGTCTTTCTTTCTACACGCTACATTCAACATAAATATGAATGTTTCAGTGACTGGAGTAAAAGCGAAATGAAGTTATTTTGGGAATTTCAAGAGTTGGTTTCTAGCATGACATGGGAACAGGTCTACCAAACAGGTCGTAAAAAGCAAAAAAATGGAGTAGCCTATACTCCAATACCAAAAAAAACCTATCCTAAATCGAAATTTTTGAACGTCCTATCTCCTGACATAACACTATTTGAACTTAGGGTTTCTCAAAAAAGCAGGGTTCATGGCTTTAGAAATGGCCCAGTTTTTTATGTTTGTTGGCTAGACAAGGGCCATAAGATTTGTGGATAATTTTAGGCCCTATACTTTGTAAGACTATTTGTTCTAAATAGCCCTTGCCCAAGTCTCACAACTTCATCCCTGCCACCTTTTCATCCAGCTCTTTCCAGTTCGGAATATGCCGGGCCAGTTCGGCCCAGAATTCCTTGGAGTGGTTCTTTACCCGGGTGTGGCAGAGCTCGTGAACGATAATGTAGTCAATCAGGGTAAAGGGGAGCTTTACGGCCTTCGTATTCAGGATAATATTATTGGATTCGGTGCAGCTGCCCCAGCGCTTTTCCATTTGCTGAAACTTCAGCTGCTGGTAGGGCAGGCCGGTTTGCCGGGAGAGTTTCTTTACCCTGGGCGCAATTTTCTCCACGGCCTTTTCCCTGAGCCAGGCATTTACCGCCGCTTTGATGGCTGGCTGTACTTCCATGGCCGGATTTACATAGATGCGGAACCTGGACTGGTTGAACTCTAACTCTGCCTGCTCCAGCTCCTGCCGGTAAATTACCTCGACATAGTATTTCCTGCCCAGGTAGGGGATGCGGGAGCCGGTAACGATATCCTCATCGCCAACGGTCCGGACCAGCTCCATCTTGTCCAGTATCCAGCGGGCTTTTTTCAGTACCAGGGCATCGGCTTTTTCCGCAGGAATGGGTGTACCCTTCAGCACTACGCCTGTTTTCTTCTCTACGCTGATATAATGCGATTTAAGCCCTTCTTTCTCCTGGATTGTATATTCTATCGTTCTGTTGCCGTATCGTACGCTAGGCATCCTTATTCTTCTCTATAAGCCCCACTAATTCCCTTGCTTTCTCCTTAGCTGCTGACCGTTCCATTTTTACTTTCAGGTAGCGCATAATTTTATTCTCCATATCCTTTTTCACCCGGCCTTTGTGCTCCCAGCCAATAATATTCAGCTCACCCTGGATAAGGTCGAAAATGGTTCTGGTGGCATCCTCTGCTTCTCCGTCAAAGATAGCTTTCATAGAGTCGTATACTACCCGCTGCCGTTCGGTGGTGAACCCTTTCTGTTCACCTTCTTTTTGCTGATCAATGATCTCATCCTGAATATCAGCAAATGCTTTCAGTAGTTCGGTCTGGGTAATGCGCTCCTCTTTCCGTTGCTTCAGCAGTTCCTCCAGGCGCTCGGCCAGGGGTTTATAGAAGTCGGGGCTTTTGTCCATGCCTACCTTTATGGTATGCTTTAAATTGTTGCGCATCTTCAGCTCCTTGGTGGCCGGGGAGGCATTCATAATTTCCTCCTTGAACCTCTCCTTGTCGATAATGCTTACCGGCTCCTCCAGCAGGTTCTCCACGCCACCGGCTTTCAGGTGTTCATCTATCATCGACTGGAGCATTCGGCTTTCATCCTTGCTTATCTTCAGCTCCTCATCATCCGGATAGGCATTGCGGGCTTTAAGTTTAATTTCATTGAAAAGCTTAAAGTCAGGCTGGTATTTGATGGCTTTTGTGTTGGGCAGCACAATGTTGATGGATTTGTTGAACTGTTTGAGCAGGTCTTTGAACTGGTCCCGCTTATCCTGGGGTTCGATAAACTGAAGGGCACGGTCTACAAACTTATCCCGCTCATAGTTACGGTCTACCTTCAGGGGTCGGAAAAAGTCCAGCAGCTTTGAGTGGTTCAGCTCCAGCTTCGGTAGCTCTTCCCGTAGGTTCTTCAGGATATCATCGGGGCGGATATCGCCGGAGAAGATTTCCAGTGCCTGAATGAGGTAAGCGGTGATGCCGTTATAGTCGACAATAAAGCCTGCGTTCTTTCCTTTGCGGGAGCGGTTTACCCGGGCAATGGCCTGCAAAAGGTTGTGCTCCTTTAGTGGCTTATCTAAATACAGGCAGGAAGCAACAGGGGCATCGTAGCCGGTCAGGAGCATGTCAGAAACAATCAGAAAGGCAGTGTTATCGTACTTCTTCTTACCGGATTTCTCCTTTTCTCCTTCATCCCCGAATGGAAGCTTAAAATCATCCGCAGCAGCTTTTACTTCTTCAGAGGGAACCACCCACACAGGCTTCTGCTCATCCGGGTGCTCACGGTTCCATTCCAGCGTCTGGTAGTATTCCTTTGCTATTTCGTCTGATTTGGGAGTGCCAAGGCTCATGACCACTTTGGAGTCAAAGTTGTGATAACCTTCTTCCCGCAAAGCTTCAAATGCCTGCTTGTATTTGATGGCGGCATACCGGCCATCACAGACTACCATGGCTTTATGCCCATCCGGATAAATCTTGTCCCGATAATGGTCTACCATATGGCGGGCAATGGCATCGATACGCTCAGCAGATAGCTGGTACTTCCTCAGCGCATCTCGCTTGAGCTTGTCCTGCTTGTCTTCGGAAAGGTCGCCGAACTCGGCTTCAAACTGGGCATCCAGCTCCTGCTTCTTTACGTCCAGCTTGGCAATGCCTTCGTCATAAAGCAGCTCCACAGTGGCCCCATCCGCTACTGACTCTTTGATGGTATACACATCAATATAGTCGCCGCCATAGAATTCGCCCAGGGTGGATTTATCTTCCTTGCTGATGGGCGTACCGGTAAAGGCAATGAATTTGGCATGCGGCAGCACGGTACGCATGAAGGAGGCCAGGAAGCCGTAGTGGCTGCGGTGGGCTTCATCTACCAAAACATAAAGATTTTCTTTACCGGAGAGCTCTTCCAGGGCAATCTCTTCCCGTTCCTTTTCTACCCACTTTCCTACTTCCAGTACCTTTACCACTTTTATAAGCACTCCGTCCTGAATATGCTTTTCGATAAGCTGGTGCTCGTTCTCTTCCTGCTCGGTTTGGTCGGCCTGGTTGCTGGCTTCTTTATCCGTTTCCTGGAACTTCTGGAGGGTGGTGGTAATGATGCCGCCATAGTCGTTGCGCAGCAGCTTATCGAGGTGAGCTACGGAGCTTGCTTGGTTGACATTCCTAAAGCCGGTATTGCGGAAGGTGTTGGTAATTTGCCGGTCCAGGTCCTTCCGGTCAGTCATGACTATAACAGTGGGATTATCGAAGCCGAATTCCGGTGCCTGGAGCTTGCGGGTCACATAAGCCATAGTAATGGACTTGCCGCTGCCCTGGGTGTGCCAGACTACACCGCCTTCGCCCTGCTGGAGTTTCTGAATAGTGCGGTTGGTGGCCCGGATTTGCTGGTAGCGTGGTAGCTTCTTAATGATCCTCCCTTCATCCAGCTCGAAAATAATAAAATGGCGTATAATATCCAGCAGACGATCAGGCTGGAAGAGATGGTAAATAAGCTTGTCCTGCTCTTTACGTTCCCGCCCAAGCAGTTTATTCAGCTCATCATTCTCCTTAGTCTTAAACACTGAATAATAAGCCTGGGAAGCTTCAATGGCACCGTATCGCCCACCTATTTCCCATATGCCTGCGCATATCTGATTATAGTGAAATAGCTTTTCAGAATTCTCCTGATAGTAGGCGAGGTCGTTATAAGCTTTATCCCATGCGCTTTGAGCCTGGGGTGATTTGCATTCAATCACTCCTATGGGCAGGCCATTGACATATACCACCAGATCGGGTGTGGAGTTCTGGTACCGGCCTTTATATTTCATCTGGTTCACGACCAGAAAATCATTGTTGGCGGGCTGTTGATAATCAATAAATGAAACCGGCCGGTGCTCTTCCTGTCCTTCTATGACCTGCTTTACATTGTATACAGGGCCACGCAGTAGCTCCCATACCTTCTGGTTGATTTCCATGAGAGAAGCACCCTGTATATTGGTAAGCTTCTCAAATGCTTTGTTGAGGTTAGATTCGTTGATCCAAGGATTGATGCGTCTAATTGCATCCAGCAGCCTGTCTTTTAAAATGACTTCTGTAATATCCTCCCGCTCATCCTGCTGCGCTGCATTGTAATATTGATAGCCCAGGCTTTGGAATAACTCAATTGCCGGGGCTTCGGAGTAGATGTATTCGGGGGTCTGGCTCATGAGTTTTAATTTGCCGTAGAATAGGTTTGAGTAAGATTTTCTTTAAACAAAAAATCCTTCAGCTTATCCGCTTCAATTTTAGTCCGGATTTTACATTTATCAACGTTCCAATTTAAGTCTGAATTTTCCTGGCGTAAGCGCATAACTTTTTTGAGTTTACTTTGTCCATACCCTTTCCACTTGTGCTTAAAGTCGTAATGTTTTACTTTTTTCGACCTATTTAGGTCCCTTTCAAGTAAAACCAAATTACCTAAGCTGTGTAAATGGTTCTTCCAAAGAACATCATCCTCAGCCGTTCTATTTTCAGGATTTCTGGGGCGAATATGTTCTACATCGTAATCTCGATGAAAGAAAGTTTTATGTACTGCCGAATCATCCCAGTTTTCCTCTTCCAGTAGTGCTAAAAGCCAAGCCATTAAATAGCGCTGTTTTGCATTTTCATATGCATTGCCTAACAGACAGTCCTTTTTAAAACTGTTTGAGTCTATGGCACCGATTTCCTGCCTTATTTGGGCAATAGCCTCATCTTGCGTTGTCTCCGTATCAAGCAATTTTTTAATTACGTGATAGGTAAAAGTGTGGGCATGATTTACTACCCGGCGATACTGAAGCGTTTTAATCATATAATAGCGAAAAAGCAATTCTCGCCATTCTTTAAACTTTACTTTGTCAATACCCTCTTCTGCAAAGCGGTGCATATAGATGAACAGCAGTTTATGGTATCGTTTATAACGACTGAACCAGGAAATCAACTTATGCCAGGTATTATCTTCAATGGTAGCTTCTTGTTTCCAGCAGTATTGCACATCTACCAACTCATTCAGCTCCTTTAAGGGATTTTCTCCCAGGGCTGCATGTATTCTTTCCTTATTAAAGTAGTTGCCAGGGTTCTCATTTAGTAGCAAGCAGGCAAACATGCGTTCAAAAAAGGTGTGGGTACCCCAGCCATGCGTTACCCTGCTGATGTTAGCCCTTTCAATTAAGGTATGCTTATAGATAGACAGGGTCGAGTTAATACTAATATCTCCTCGCTTGTAGGAGTCAATTTTTGCGTACAGAGCTGAAATATCCTCAAATACTTCTTCCGGCTTTCCCTGAAAATCTCTAAGATATTCAAAGAGGCGGATTTTGAAAACATCCCCTCCATTCAAATCCATACCTGCGGTATTAATTGTATTGAAGATATCGAGTGTTTTGGACAGGCCAGCGCGGGTTTCAATTATTACTACATAAACCTTCTTTTCTAAAAATTGAAAAAAAAGCTCTTCTGCTTCAAACCCTATATCCTGTTCTTCATTTACCACAAATTCATCGAGCAGTTGAGATATGTGTACTATACTTCGAAGGTAGGTATTTTGACCTTCAGGCAATTCTTCCGGAGCAGGAATGGTGACCTGGCTAAGGGCTTCATCAAGCCGCTCCTGCTGTTCATTTAAGCTTACTTTTGTTGATAGCCAATTGAAGGATTGCAGAGGCTCAGGCAGGGTTCCAATACCATATTTAAGCTGAATAACCTTAAACAGTAACAAAAGGGTAGTAAGCCTTTGCTGCCCATCGACAACCTCCATTCTACCAGCCTCAGCACTCTTTTTTGCAGGCATCAGCTGCATAGTTCCTAAAAAATAAGGCTCCTCCTCCCGATATGCCCTTAATAGGCTGTTGAGTAAGCGCTTAATTTGCTCCTCTCCCCAGCTGTAGGGACGCTGATAAATAGGCACCAGGTATTCCTGTGAAAGCAAACCGTCTGGGCCGAGCAAGGTGCAGGAGCGAGCATTTATTTCAAAAGGGGTATCTGTTGAGGGAATAGAGGTTTCTGTGGCTATCATGCTGTTAGTGGTTCATCAATGCCTACTCTAATTTTTCCGGTCAGCAACTGCTGCATCAGTCCTTTTTTTAACTCCTGGTACTGCTGCTTTTTGTCTTGCAGTACTTCCAGCTTTTCATCGACTGTGGAGAGAATTCTGCCTATTTTTTGCTGTTCGGCTAGAGGAGGATAAGGAATTGGACATTGTAATACTTCATCTTTTTTTAAATTAGTTTGACCTACCCCATTATCAAATCCTAAATAAAACCTATTTCTGTTGATAATGTAAAAAAGATATTTCGTATTTGCCTTCAAAGATTTTAGAGCGCAAATCCTCTGATTCAGAGTGTATTTTTCATCTTCATCAACAAGAAAACATTTGGCAATAGCCTTTCCATTTGGAACATCGCTCATTACCATGGTAATTTCACCAGCGAAGAGGGGACAAAGATTACTGTCAGTAGTTTTTTGTACCTGCCCATTGGATGAAATGAACTTAGAGTTTACTAGAATATAGTTTCCATCTTCGGCAACATTTTTCTCATGGGCTTTCCCATTTCTAAAAGAAGCAACCTTCCTTAATTCTTTTACCTCCCAGCTTTCCGGAATCTTACCCAGCGGAGAATCTTTGAAGCGGGTATGACCAATGCCTTTGGTGAGCAGGCGCTGCATCAGGCCACGCTTCAGTTCCCGGGTCTGGCTAATCTGCTCGCCAATCACCTCTATCTTCTCATCTACCGTAGAAAGGATTTTAGCTATTTTTTGCTGCTCTTGGAGTGGAGGCACAGCTATTTTTATTGCCTCAAATGCCTTTTTCGAGATTTCAAGAAAGGTGCTCCCGCTGGCCAAACGTTCTATTGTGCTTCGAATACTACTGATAGTATAGAATAAAAATTCAACCTCGATATTTTGATACGGGACTATGCTCTTAAAACCTTGGTTAGTGGTAAATGGCACCACGTTTATAGCAGAGTAACCTAAGGTGGCCCTAGTACAAACAATCAGAGAATTTGGGCCAATTATTGTGGCAGATGATTCCTTAACTCCTTCATCTGATATGCTTCTTGCTGTTTTGGAAATATATTTCTTACCTTTCAATGCAGTAATGTCTGTCGGGGTACACCACGGCGTTTCTCCATTCCAATAAGCTGGCTCAGTTGTGCTAGGTGTCCCTCCGTTAATGATTTTGCCGGTTTCACCAATACTTATTACCTTCCAGTCTTGGGGAACCTCACCTATGACCGTTTTCTTAAAACCTTCATTCATATCCCCAGCTCATTTAAAAAGGTGGCTAACTTTTCATCAATTTCCTGTTCCCGCTCCTCCAGTTCCCGGATGTTCTCCTGCACCAGGGCCAGGTCCACTTCCGGTTCCGGCTCGCTGGTGTCGATGTAGCGGGAGATATTCAGGTTGTAGTCGTTTTCCTTTATCTCCTCTAGCTGCACTACCCGCATGAATTTATCGGCATCTCCCTGCGCATCGTAGGCGCTTACTATCTTTTCGATATGGGCTTCCAGCAGCTCGTTCTGGTTTTTGCCTTCTTTGTATTCTCCGCTGGCATCCACAATCAGTACCTTGTTCTTCAAATGCGCAGGCTTATTTTTATTGATAATCCAGACAGAGGCAGGAATGCCAGTATTGTAAAAGAGGGCAGCCGGCAAGCCTACAATGCCTTCCACCAAGTCAGCCTTCAGCAACTTCTCCCGTATCTTGCCTTCGGCCCCGCTGCGGAAGAGCGTGCCATGCGGCAGCACTACGCCTGCCCGGCCATCCTGCCTGAGTACGGCAATCATGTGCTGGAGGAAAGCCAGGTCGGCATAGCCCCGGGGCGGAATCCCAAACTGGAAGCGGCCCCACTTATCTACTACCTCTTTATCGTACTTGGGCGTAAGCTTTTTCTCTTTACCGTTCTTGTCCAGCTTCACCTCAATACTGGATTCCGCTGGTCCCCACCATTCACCCTGGGAGAAAGGAGGGTTGGCTATTACCCGGTCAAAAAGCAGCAGCTCCCCGTTCTCGTCCTTGTGCTTAGGGTCGGTAAGTGTATCGCCTTTGCGCAGGTCGGCATCCATGAAGTTGTGCAGAATCATGTTCAGCTTCCCGATGGCCCAGGTGCCCAGGTTCTTTTCCTGTCCGTACAGCGATATATTGATGTTCTTACCCACCTTGCCATCCGGCTGCTCCGCCACATAGCGGGCAGATTCAATCAGCATACCACCAGAGCCGCAGGTAGGGTCATACACCCGGTTCTTCGGTTGCGGTTTTATCAGCTCTACAATCAGCTTTACTACGCCTCGTGGGGTATAGAATTCCCCGCCTTTTTTACCGGCATCATCGGCAAACTGCTGAATAAGGTATTCGTAGGCATCGCCGAGGATGTCGGGCTTGTAAAGGTCGGCACTACGGAGCGAGTACTGGTTGAAGTGCCGGAGCAGACGCTGTAACACCTCGTCGCTCAGCTTCTCGGTATCTCCGAACTTGGTGGCAGTCAGTACGCCCTCAAGGCTGGTATTCTCCCGTTCAATAGCGGCAAAGGCTTTGTCAAGCGCTATGCCTATATTCTCGGTATGTTTCTTAATTTCATCCCAGCGGGCTTCCTGGGGGATGTAAAAATAGGTTTCATCCTCGGCGTCTTCCCGGGAAATCCCTTCCTGTTCCATGATGGCTTCCACTTCTTCCTCGAACACGTCATTCGCCCGCTTCAGGAACAGCAGTCCGAAGATATAATTTTTAAAATCGGAGCTGTCGATGCTGCCCCGCAATATATTCGCAGAATCCCAAAGCCAGGACTCCAGGGTATCCAATCGTAATTTATCCATCTGCACATTGGTTGAAAAGGGTATCAAGATAGGGAATCTTCGGATACAATGAGAAAAAGTTTGTAGGGGAATTTATGATTTGTTGAAATTAGTTGTCTTTAATTTTAAATATAATCTGCATTTATATAGCACCTATTTTCTAGCCAAGGATAAAAGCGAAACAACTCTCATGTAACAAGTTTATATGATTAGTTACCTTTCAACTGCTTGGTCGAGGAATTCTTCCACTAAATCATTACAATATTTTTTTAACTCTGGATAAATAAATTTACTATCAATTCCATTTCGCTTAATCCTTCTCCTCACATATTCACCCAAATCTTTACGAATATTAAAGCAGCTAAATGGCAAGAGCTCTAAGTTGTTCCCTCTTTGACTATGGTTGGTGTTAAAGCAATCTTCTAGGGGCTTATCTGGGAAAGGGTTAAATATAAAAAGTCCTTCTTGTGGAATTATATTTTGGTTGTAAAACGTTGTTATCGGCCTTTCATCCACAAAGCTCCTACTTGGAATTCTTTTGTCCTCAAAATCAGATATGTAGAAGATTGAATTTTGGTAATCTTCCCAACCATAAAAAGTGGTTATTTGAGGAAAACTACCACCACTATAATCTAAAAGGTTATAAAATTCCTTATAGTGCTGCTTGTTTTTTTCAATGTGGTAGATTGAAAAATAATGGTCAATTTCATTTGTGGAGTAACTCGGTCGGGCATTTTCCGACGCAAAAAATAACGCAACATCAAGGTTATATGTCCAGTCCATTAAAGGAGTGGGAGCACCATAATGCTGAAGAATACTGAGTATCGGGAAATCTCTTTGGTTCGGAGCAAGCTTATAATATTCAAAAACTTTTTTGAACAACAGTTTCTTTCTGGCATTTTGAACGAATACCTGAATAAACTCTAGATATCTTCTTGGCCTCCACCATTGTTCAAGTTCGTTTGTAATCCAAAACCTTTGTGAGGAAGTCATAAGCTTATATTTAGCCTCCCCCATTCCTCTGAACATATTATTTATATTTGTTCGTTCGGTCTTAGACTTTTCTATCTTCTCATCTACTCTTCTCGTCATAAATGAATACCACTTATCAAATTGCTCAACCGTGTCAATACGGAAAAAGTGGTCATCAACAACGAATTTATCATTTTTCTCCAGAAATGAACTGTAAATTGGTAGCTGTCCCATTAGTTAAAGGATTGTGCATGGCCAAACTTGATGAGAAAATATCCCATGTCCTCCAGCAGGCACTCTAGTTATCGTGATTAAATAAAACTTATAGTTACCAACCAGAAGTTTATATCTTAATTTTAAGAAAATACAAGTCCTTGACGTTATCCCAGCAAAACTTATAATTTTGTTTTAGCATTAAATCAGGACCATAGGGGTTTGTGGTTTTGTACTGTAAAATGGTCCCTGCTTTATATACACTGTTGTTTCTAAAATCAAAATCTTCAGTGTCTACAGAATACCTTTCTTGATTTACATAATGCCTATGGTCGGTCGCCAGGATAAAATAGCAGAGGCCTATCCCGTGTTCTTTGTATAGCTCAAGGTTCGAAATATCCTTAAACACATCATATCTATTATTCGGCTCTCTGTGATTAGCTTTTTTATAAAACTTCAGTTCAATTGCCGCTTTAGCTTTTGTTTTTTTATCCTGGTAAGTAATCAAGATATCTACTCTAGCACGGTCTGATTTACTCTTTATGCTCTGTGTTGCCAGGTTAATATAAGTTTCAAATTCAAGGTGAAATTTATCCTCAAGGTCAAATTCGTACAACTGCCCCAACGTCTTCAGAATGTGACCAAACTCCAGCTGAAATGCTGCCTCGTTTTTTGCTGTCAACCCTCCATAAGCTAGTTTATGGATAAGCAAACGATAAGCCGTTTCAATTATTTCTTCAGTTAAATTTACTTTGCTCATATATCAAAAAGGGGGCTACTTGATTTAAAGAGCAACCAGGTTATAAAGCTCGGTTTTATTGGAAACCTACCCACAAGCCTTACCACCGCAACCTAATCGTTTTGGTTTTTAAATCCTATTAGTCGAGCTTATTTTGGATTAGCCTTGGATAAATATGGAGCCTACGGTAATTCCCCTTGCCCAGAACCTTAAAAGGAACAAAGCTCATCTACTATTATCCGGTAGGTATAGCACTACACCAGGAACCTCATTCTTTTGCTCGTCACTTGCTCGTGTTTGTTTAGGAGTCAGGTACTCGGCCAGAGAGGCAAATAGCCGCAGCCGCTCCAGGGGCTTTAAATCCATGAAATCAGCCAGCATCTGCTCCTGTCCATATTCGCTGAACACAGCGGCTATTTTATCTTTTACCTCAGCTGTAGCTTTATTCGGAGTGCCTCTCTTTCTTCCGCCGGTTTTCTTTCCTCTGGCCATGGTTATCTATTTTCGTCTACTTAGATAAAAAACTAACGTTCAGTCTATAATTTACTAAACTCCCATTTACAATTCAATTTCTTCGACCAACAATATCGAGTTTCAATCGGTCAGTAAGAATGCAGAGGTTAGGGTATTTTTCTTTTAGTCGTTCAAATGCGGCATCTTGGTTTATTTTCAAAGCGACCAGTTTGTCCTCAGCTATTTTTTGGACTGAAGGTTTATCGCAAATCTGAACCTCCTCCTGGCTATGAAATTTACGGTGGTTAAAACTAATAAGGTAATCCGCTAAATCGCACCCTTTCTTCCGCTCTTTTTCAGCAGCAAATATCTCAAGCAGAGTATCAACCTGGAAGCTTGTTTCAGGCATTAGCCTGGAGAACTCTGCAGCCTTTTCCTGCCATTTATCATAAGCATTGAGGTCTGGGAAAAAATAGACCATCCGGCCTTTTAGTACCTTGCACATCCTGGCATTCAGGTTTGAAGCACCACCCGATGCAAGCCACACGAAATCCGGAATGTATGCACTTGCTATAATGGCCGTTTTCTCACTTTCTACAACAGCAACAGGTTTGGTATTATCTTCTAATAAATGCTCCCCAAAGAAACATTGCTCCAGCTTGAAACCTGATAGATTTAGTGCTGTATGAGCCCAGTAAACATGGTTAAACGGCTTCTTTACCCTTGTACCTGAATAAGGGTCGTAAAGCATTATTTTGCCGGCCCTAACTCTCCCATTAGTATCTACCTGCCAGAAAACAGTAGCTCCTGGCCAGTGCTTGGACGTTCCGATATGATACCTGCTTACAAGTTCAGTAACTACTAGCTCAGGAAAAATGCTTCTGAGGTAGCGAACAAAGAGGTTTTCCTCGTACCCCTTGTGGCTCCTATGAAAAACATCAGTTGACATAAAAGAAGCTGTTTGAGTTAACCCTTTGCTGCTTAAGGTTGGAGCATCTAAAACTATTTTTTTGCTACAGGTTGGTTTCCCTTTTTTTTGAAAATATTGGTTTGGCGTGTAATGGTAGCCACAGTTTATTTCCCGGTTACACCTCCCCACCTCCTCAGAAATATGCTGGCCGGTTTCAACAGCAACATACCGGCTAAAGGCTCTGTTTTTACCGCACTCAGGACATCGATACCTGCTGCTCATTCCCGAATATAGCTCAAGCCTATATTGGTATTCAGTCATCTCACCTTCTCCTTTCTCGTACCAATCGTACCAATCGTATCTGGTACGACCAGTACGATTGGTACGAACCAGTCTATTTTGTTTTCTCGTCTTCTACTGCTTCTGCTTTTTTAAGCCATTTCCGAACAGCCCCCTCCGAGACGCCATATCTTTTTGCAATATCAACGTTTGAAATTCCCTGCCTATGCAGCTCCAATACTTCAGCATTACGCTTTTCTTTATCTCCTTCGCTTGATTGCTTTAGATGGTCCCATTCAGCTACACAGCCTATAAAGGAAAACTGCAGAAAATTATGTGGCTTTTCAATTTGACAGAGACAGACATTATCGTCACCATAAATTTGCTCAGTATTCCGCTGTTTAATCTGTTTAATATACCTTAGGTGGCTATCCTGACGGCTAGCACCTATAGCAAAACAACTATCGCAAAAATTTAGTAACATCCGGCTCCCTTGTAAGTCGTTGCCAGTTAACGGCTTGGAAGAGTCTCGCTTGGGGGTATGAGCCAAAGCCATAATAGATAAACCATACTTGCTTTTTAGAGCCTTCAGGTGCTTCATCAAAGGCAGTGCATCTTTAGCCCTCTCGGTTTCATTCTTCAGGTAAGTAAGGTTGTCTATCACCAGAACCTTGGCACCCGTTTCTACTATTGCTCTCTCTAATGAACTGTTCAGGTAGTCTTCAAAACTTTGCTTATCCGGAATTTCAGCGTCCGGATTTATTTCTACCCTGAAAAATTTATCGTCCCACACATAGTGCACCTCGAAGTTAACTGAGTACCGGTTTTCAAACTGCTTATCTGAGAGCTCAAAATCAAAGTAAAGTACCGCTTGTTTCTGTGCCTCCAGTTTGAAGCCACCAATCCCCAGACCACGACTTATGCTGTTTGCTATCTGTACTGCCAGAATGGACTTCCCTAGATTAGTGTCTGCAAACAGAATACATAGTTCTCCTTCAAACCAAAACTCTCCAAATAACATGCGCGGAATTGGCCGCTTTCTGGCACTATCAATCCATGCGTTTGCGGGTTTAACAGTAAACAACCCCTTGCATTCATTTGCTTTGCTGTTATTTTGCAGTAGCTCCTGGAAATAAGCGTTCAGCTTTCTAGGGTCATGCAAAGGGTTGCTTTCCTGTTCAGAAATAGGTTTATTCATACCAGGGACTAGAATTGAATACAGCACTCTGGCTTTTTCTCAGGCACTCCATTAACATCACTGTAATACTTTACCATTTCACCAGACACTTCACTCCTTTCTGTAAATGCCTCCTTTATCCATCCTGCTTTTTGAAGTTCATTCAAATGCCGAACGACCTGGCGGATACTCATTTTCACTACCTCTGATAATTTCAGGGGCGAAATTGGCTGAAGTTGCTGTATGGCGAGATGAACTTCCAACCAATCGGGTCGAACTATTTTACCATTTTTAATTTCATTCTCCTTTCCGTCCATCCGCCTATAAGATTTGCTAATTCCCCCATCCAGGCAAAGCTTAGATTCTTCCGCCCAACCTTTATATTCTTTTGGTTTGATACAGGAGCACATAGGACAGAAAATTTCGGCTCCTTGGTTATTTTTTTTGTTTTGGTTTGCTGGTTTATTTGATAAATTTTTCATTTCTACTTTTGTTAAGATTATATAATGCGGCGCGCAGGCCAGTAATTGCGAAGGAAGGGACCTTTAAGGTCACCAGAAGCATACTTCCGAAAGGTTCAATGGTTAATTCAAAAGAAAAGTTGTTTGGCTTTTCATAAGCTCGAAGCAAAGCCTCCAGTTTGTTCAAATCTACTGGTGCCAAAAGAACCTCGGATTTGATGAGTTTGTAATTAGGCATTTTTGCCCCCTTTCCGGCTAGATACTAGAGAGGTTACCGCTTCTTCTTCAATTTCTGAAACGGTCTTTATACGGCCAGCCTTTATCCACTCTGTAAGCTCTTTTTTTGAAAAATATAGACGTTTACCACGCTTGTGAAAAGGTATTTCTCTTCGCTGAACATACCCATAGATGGTGGGAATACTTATATCTAAAAAATCTGCTGCTCCTTGAACTGGAACAATATCTCCCTCTTCGTTTTCTGAAGGTAAAAAATTGTGTTGGTGATACTTCAAGCAGGAATTTACACTATCAATTAGGATTGTGCGAAACTCCTCAGGTTCTAAAGAAATTAAAATTTTTTTGTCCATATCAGCATAGTTTATGATATGGGCAAAATTTCAGCTTTTAACTCTCTCTACTTTCTCCTCTCTCTTCCTGTGCAAATTGTGAGAGTTTAATTTGCATTTCTAATCGTTTACTCTCAGTTCTTTTTCCTAAATCGGCCTTCCTAAAGTAGGTAGGGTCAATATTTAAGCCCAAAAAATAACTATTCAAAAGCTTTGCTATTATGAACTCATCTTTAATGGGCTTTATGAAAGGTCTCCGTCTCAACTCCTCAACCCATAAAACAAATGCAGCCTTTGGAGCTTTTAAATAATTATTGTTTCCATCAATTAGATTTGGTACTACCTCCTTAAGTATATCTATGCACTTGCCTACAAATTCAGGCTTAATAAATAGTTCCTTTAATGATTTAGGAGTAGCCTCTTCTAAATCAACGTTACTTTTCTTGACTCTTTTAGCGGAAGAATCATGCTCATCAAAGAACTTATTCAATGCTTTGATTCTTTCCTTATTCCAAATGAAATGAATAATTCTATTTTGTCTGCCAGGGTCTTTTTTATAATCTTTATTCCGCAGCTCTTCCAGATACTCTTTTTCCATTCTTTTCTGTGCGCTTTCTATTTCTCGGTTCAAATAGCCCTCAAATGCAGGTTTTGATAAAATTTCCTTCTGAATATCAGCCTGTGCTATAATCTGGTTTTGTATTGCGTTCTCTATGATATCCACCAAGGGACAAAACTCACAAAGTTCCGAAATATCTTTTTTAAACACTTCCGAGGTACAATAAGGATGTTTTTCCATTTGTCTCTATGTAGTTTTATATTTTATTGAGCTAAACTCTAGTGTGACTTTTTAAAGTTCGTTAGTAGTCCAGCATACTGTTTCTTTACATCATCTTCAAAGCTATCTAAATAGTATTCTGTTGTCTTCAAATCCTGGTGCCCTAAGGATTCACTAATAAACTCTATAGGTGCGCCAGAGCGCTTTAAAATGGTTGAAAAGCTGTGCCGGGCTGTGTAGGTGGTTACCTCCTTTTCAATACCAAGCGCAACTGCTATTCTTTTGATATACTTATTAATGTTTTTTACTGCCTGCTGCACTAACTTCATTTCCCGTTCTGGGGTAACGCTATTTGTTAGAATACCAAAAACATAAGTTTCAGCGTGCCGTGGCTTAAGCCCCCAACGTTCCAAGATTTCTTTTGCTTCAGGAGTAAGAATAGCCACTACCGGCTTCAGGTTCTTCTTAGCGGTTCTTTCAGTTTTGGCTCGTATGAAGGTGATTTTATCGCCCTCGATGTTTCGATATTTCAACCGGGCAATGTCCTTTACATTAATCCCGTTGCACAGGTAGCTGAAAAGCCATAAATCCCGGCTCCAGGCCTCGGACTCAGAAACTGGCTGGTAGTCAAATATTTTTTGAATATCCTCCAGGGTGAGGGCTTTCTTTATGTTGCGACCTGCAGGTATCTGGTATTTTCTTTTACCAAAGGGGTAGTCTTTCTTATCAAGTACCCCTTCTTCTATCGCCAGATTAAAAAGGGCTCGTAAAGTTCGGAGGTAGATTCCTACTGAGGTTTGGCTGTTCCCCCTACTCAGCATCCAGCGCTCGTAGGCTAACAGAAATTCCGCATTTACCTTGGCAAAGGATAATTTCTTTGGGTGAAAAGATTTTAAGGAATTCAGGCTGGTTTGGTAGCTGCTGGCAGTACCTACCCGACCCTCCTGCTTCAAGCTATCTATGTATCTGTCATAATAGGAGTATACATCCTGCCCGCTCTGCTTCTTTTCGAGAAAGCGCTTTTCAAAGGCTTCGAATGAAAATTCCGGCAGCTTTTCAATAACCTTTATTGCCCGAGCCTCCAGGGAACCAAACTTGATTTTTAGGTCTTTGTACTCTCCCCTGGGCTTTTCACCCTGAGCTTTATCAAAATCAGTCTGACTCAGCGAAATACCGATAGCAAAATACTTCTGTTTGCGCTGGTGGGTCACCCGCAACTTCACTGGAAAAGTCCCGTCCTGCTTCGCCCTGCGTGTGTCCAGAATTATCGATGTGGTCGTATTCATACTCTTTGTATGGGTGTATGTACAATTTACGGATTTGCATACAATTTGACATACAAATACACTTAAAATACTTATATTACCTATAAATAAATATTAAGCCAAAAGCCTAAAAAATGGGTTTAAGATAAAATAAAGCACTATTTATTAATAAACGGGCAGGTAAAAGGTGTGCCTCATAATCAGAGGGTCACAGGTTCGAGCCCTGTTGGGCCCACTCCCATAAAAGCCCCTAATTGATAAGATTAGGGGCTCTTTTATTTTATGTAACGCTAAATGTAACTAATTTTTCAGTTTCGCCGCCAGCAGCTGGCCTTACCGAAGAGAAGGGAGATTCTGGCCCGCCACCCCAAAGCCGTGCAGAACCTCGAGCTCATCAAAGAAGTAGTCAAAGACATTACGGCCCTTATCCGAAAAAATGCCGTCCAGTCCGACTGGTACAAAAAAGACGGCGTAAAGGCGCAGACAAGCTTGTCCGTAAAAAACACCCTCCGCCGCAAAGGCACCAAAGCAGAGCTCAAGGAAATCCTGGACGAAATTATGGAACAGGCACACTATAAGGAATGGGATTACCGGCTGGCGTAGTTTTTTTCCTCCCTAAGCTTTACCTGAATACTATTTTCCAAAGCCTTGGCCACTCCCAATCAAAAATCTGCCTGTTCTATCTAGAATCAGAAAATTCTACTTCTTTAAGTAAACCTTAAAAGTTGATCCTTCACCTAAAGAGCTTTCTACTTCAATTTTACCACCGCCATCTTCCACCATTCTTTTTACAATGAACAGCCCTACTCCTGTTCCTTCAACATCATGACTTATTCTGGTATGGCGAGAGAAGATTATCTCTTGCTTATCTTCAGCAATACCACGCCCATTATCCCGAACGGACATGAGTATGTAATCATTTAACTTTTCGGTCTTAATTAATATCTCAGGTACTCGGTCTGGCACTTTATATTTAATAGCATTGCTCAAAAGGTTGTAAACAATACTCCTGATATTCTTTCTGGAAAACCCTACGTCTGATACCTTAAATTCAGTAATAACCTTTGCATCAGTTTCATAAATTTTGTCTTTTAGTGCAAGCTGAACATCCTCTACTATATCTTCAAAATTGACTCTCTCTACTGCTCCTGCAGAATCATTGCTTTCCATATTGAAATCTGTGAGTTCTTCAATTGCTTTTCTAAGGTACCGCACAGATAAACCAACCATATTTATAATCATCTTAGAATCTTCTTTTTTATGGTCAGGAACATCTTTCAACATTTTAATCAACCCTTCTAAATTTGAAAGAGGACCTTTAAAATCATGAGCAACTGAATAAATAATATTTTCATATCTTAGGTTTAGCTTCTCATATCTTTTTAAAGATTCAATGCGATCAGTAATATCAACAAAGGTTATGATTACTCCATTGGCTTTATTCTCCTTCTGGATAAGATAAGGCAGGATGTTCATTTGATACCACATTTTGTCAGTGGTCTGTATTTCTTTCTCTAAATCCTGTTTGCTTTCAATCACCTCTTTGATGTTTTCTATAATGGTGGGATAACGAATATTATTATATATTTCCTCAATGTGCCTTCCCACATCAGCCGAAGAAAGATTGAAGTGCTTCATTGCTGGTGGGGTGAATTTCCGAAGAATTAAATCAGCATCGACAAATAGCTGCGGAATGACAGTATTTCTAAAATAGTTTTCTAACTCGTCATTCAGCTTTACAAGATTCTTTATGTTTTTATGCTTATCTTCTGATACTTTCCCCATTTTTTACTTTTTGTAACAGTTATGAGATAGGTTCTATTTACAAAATGTGGTCTTGAATTCGTAAAGATTCATTTACTTCTAAATAGGTACGGGTAAGGTGCCACCATTGTTAAGCTGTAACTAATCACGACAAGCAGATAATGAAAATAAGCCAGACAATGCTGGCTCACGAGAAGTTTTGACTTGATATTTCTGCCAGTGACTTTGCTACATTTGGGTGGACAGTAAGTTAAGAGAAAACACTTAACTTAACTCACATGTCACAAAGAAGAAAATTTGACAAGGAGTTCAAACTAATGATAGCCGCCGCGGCCCGGTTGAACTCAGCAAAAGCAGAGAGAATTTAGTAGATCTGGCCAAAGAATTGGATATAAAAGTTGGGTTGATTTATCGCTGGCGCAGGGAACTTTTAGACAAGGGAGAAGGTAGCTTTCCTGGTAATGGAAAGCCAAAACAAACCCCTGAGGAAGCAGAGATAACTCGTTTAAAAAAGGCTTTAAAGGATGCAGAGATGGAAAGGGATGGGGCGGCCCCGCATTCTAAAAAAGGCGGTGAGCATCTTCTCCAAGAACGATGGGAGATATTCCAATTCATAAAGGATCATACCTCTGTGTTCCCCATTGAGAAGATGTGTAAGGCTTTCAAAATAAGCCGAAGTGGATAATACTATGGATGGCTAAATAGTAAGCCATCTAAGCAAGCTATAGAGAACCAGCAAATACTTCAGCAGATCAGCCTGCTCCATAAGGAAAGCGGCGGTTCCTCGCTGGGACAAACCTATGGCAGCCCAGGAATCAGTAAATCTTTGAAAGCGAAGAACATTTCTGTATCCATGCCCAGGGTTGCCCGACTAATGAAACAGGCAGGCCTAAGAGCAAAGCGAATTAAAAGGTTTAAAGTTACTACGGATTCAAAACACAATTATCCTGTGAGTGAGAACCTGTTGAACCGCAACTTTACCGCTACAGCAACAGGTCAGGCCTGGGTATCGGATGTAACGTATATCAGAACTGTTACAGCTTGGCTATACCTTACTGTGGTACTGGACTTAGCTGATAGGAAGATTATAGGCTGGGCTCTAAGCAGAACGATGAAAGCCAAAGACACAAAAGTAGCAGCTTTCAGGATGGCAGTAAAAAACAGACCTGTGATTCAGCCTCTTATCTTTCACTCAGACAGAGGTGTACAGTATGCCTGTGATGAATTCAGGCAAGAATTAAAGGCATTTTTCCTTATAAGTCAAAGCATGAGCAGGAAAGCTAATTGCTGGGATAATGCCGTGGCTGAAAGCTTCTTTAAAACCCTGAAAGTAGAATGTGTTTATGACTATAAACTTGAAAATCAGCAGGAAGCTTCTGCTACGGTTTTTGAATATATAGAAATCTGGTACAATAGAAAAAGACTGCATTCCTCCCTGGGCTATCGAAGTCCAGCACAGATGGAGCAACATTTAAATCAATATGCTTTAGTTGCTTAATTTATTGTCCGCTTTTTTGTTGCAAGTCCATTTTTCCTCTATTTGATTGATAATTGAGAAGGCATCATTTGCATTTTCAACCACAAATATTTCTTCGGCAGCATTCCCCCTCTGAAGCATCAATACATCCAGATAGTTTGCCATTTCATCATCATCAATTAAGAGAATATAATCAGGTTTTCCCATTACAACACAGCCTTTTATTATTAAATAATGCTATTTTCTATCAGATGGTGGTGCTCAATAGCAAGCAAGATAAAAAAAAAGAACTCATTACCGATGAGTAAAAAAAGCCAGATTTAAATCCTGCTTTAGGTAATACTGGCGCCTTCCAAGCAACCTCCTTTCAAGCTTTTCCATATAAAGAACCACAAGGGCTGCTGTTAGAAATATTTTAAAACACTCCTATCACAATGCACCATAAGCTAAAATTGGTGCCTAATGGTAATCCTGCCGTAAAATGGAGTCTTACCATCAGGACTTAATTTCTTTGTTTTTATCGCCACTAAAATGCCTTTTCATCAAGGCGAACAACCCCTCTTCTGTTAGTGGTTTTTCTACATAGTCATGGATAGGATACTCTTTTATCCTGTTTTTGAGTTTACTGGAAACAGAGCAGGTGAGAGCTGCAATGACTACTGAGTCTTTATCTTTAAACTCCAGTTTTTGATAAGCTCTTAAAAAGTTAAAGCCATCATCAAAAGGCATATCAACTTCCAGAAATATCAACTGAGGAATTTTATCTTCATTTTTAGTCTGTATACAACTATTAAGAAGTTGAAGAGCCTGCTCTCCACTACTTACTGTTTCCACCTGATGTGGCACTCCATGCCTTTTGATAAACTTTTTGTGAAGGAAACCTGTCAGGGGGTCATCATCTATGATTAGTATTTGCGATAACTTGTCCATAGCTTAAAATAGTTAATGGCTGACCAAATACCGTATCATGTAAGGCTACCGTAAGTGACAGCTTTATCCTACGTCACCTAAACAAGCCTTAGTCATGGGTTAAGTATAAAAATTAAACGCATTAATCCTAATCGACGAGCCGAAATTTTCAGATGAAGCAATAGAAAGTTTATTACATATTTTTCGAAACTCTTAATTCTCCTTTTCGTAAGACTACAAAAGCATTTTTTAAGCTACCATAAAACTTTTTAGACTGAACTTTTTAAACTCTCGAAGCCCAGCAGGATGTAAAAGTTTTGCTGGGCTTTTTAACACCTGGAGAGGATGCTTATTGTCTTTTTCTCCCCACTAAGCTTTCTTTTTATAAAAGAAAAGGAACAAAATTATTAGCAGAAAAAATTGTTCTAATTTTTCTTTTTAAACATCTTTATGAAACTACCGTACCTTTTAAGGATTTAATTCATTTTTTACATTAATGGATAAAGATGGGGAAGATAGGGAAGATTTTATTAGTAGATGATGATGAAATTACCTGTTTTATAAACAGAAATATGTTAGAGAACATGGAGGTTGCTACCCAGATAGAAGCTGTTCATGACGGAAGGCAGGCTCTTCAATATGTTAAAGGAAAATTTATTGGCACTACTAATCCTAATTATGACACAGATTTACTTTTCCTTGATTTAAATATGCCTGTCATGAATGGATTTGAATTTCTGGAAGAGCTAAGTAAGTGGGGCGATATTGACAGAAACAGGTTGAAAATTATTATTCTTACATCATCAGCCAATAAAAAAGACGCAGAAGAAGTTGCTCAATACAATGAACTGGTATCTGGCTATATAACAAAGCCTTTACAGGCAGAAAAGCTAAGAAAGTTTATGTATGCGTAGCTCCAGTTACGAGTATAAAGTAACGATAAATCCCTGATCTTGCTGACTTGCATCCTAGTTTTGCTAAATCCATTTATGAGATAGCTTTTAGTCTTTGGTGAAGCTGTTTTACATCAGTGGTTTCTCAGGCCAAAAAGATCCTACTTTCCATTTCCTCTGCTCTTCCATTTCTCGTTTTATTTCTTTCAATTGCTGGGCAATCAGAATTTGCTGTTTGAGAAGTTGGCTCATTTGTTGTTGAAGTTGTTTTCGGTGGTCCTTGTCAAACAGTTGGTCCTTCAATAGCATTACCCTAGCAGTGCCTATAGCTGCTTCACCTACATCAACTTTGCGCTCCAGGCTACACATCTTGTCATAGAGCTGCTGAAAGGGGTTGGGTAAATTTTCGTTTGTGTACATCATTTGCTTTTTTTTTGTCCTTTGCAAATGTTGGCCTTCGAACTAGGGCTGCACCATTGCTAAAGTTAACCTTAATGTTAACATTAATCGCATCCAGCAGATTGCCAGTGACCTTCTTAACCGACTCATCTTCAAAGTCTGCCCGGTAGCTTTTGGTGGTGGCAACGCTCTGGTGGCCCAGCAGGCCGGAAGCCATTTCAATGGAAGCCCTTTTGCGCATAATGACAGTGGTAAAGGTAGGCAGGGCCAGATAGGATGTAGACGAGCCGAAGTACAAACATTTTTCTCTGGAGCTCAGGAGAGCTTTCGCTTTTATTATGCTAACAGCACTACCTCCACCCAATCTACCTGCATGGCATTAGCTCAAGGGTAACAAACCAACAAAGGCTGGCCTGCAGGAAGTCACAAAGGTAACAGGCGGGGAATTTAGTGGACCCCAAGCTTAGGACAGCTTTCTTTGAATTTTAATTGAATTAAGCAGCCACTTTATGGATG
>NZ_ANNU01000036.1 GCF_000346615.1 Nafulsella turpanensis ZLM-10 | reverse complement strand
CCTCGACAGACTCTTCAAAACATAAAAAAAGTGGCCGGAATTTCTTCCGACCACTCATGGAGTAATCCACTGCCTCTTTTTTTTGAACGCACCATTGGAATGGCCAGAGCATCTATGGACCTCTTGCTACCCGTTAAGAAAACGCAGAGAAATCATTCTACCGGTTATGTGACGGAAAAATGAGTTTTTTAATAACTTTTGGGCAGGAGCGGAGTTTAAAGAAGGAGTCCATTAATCAATCTTTTTTTAAATTATGTTGCATCCTTCAGGAGGCTGAAACAAACAAACTTAAAACATTTTAAGTGCCAGGTTTGTAACAGTACTTTTAGCTCCAGAGGATGCAAATGGTCGTGGGTAAACAGGACCGACTAAACTTTTAAGCAGCACCCGCTTTTATGGCTGATAGTAAAATTCCAGTTATTCTTTTAGACTGCGACACCCGGGCAATAGAGGGGGTCATTCATTCCTTTGGGAAACGAAAAATTCCTGTTATAGCTTTAAGCTCAAAGCATCAACCACCTGCTTTTTATTCCCGCTATGTCAAATACAAATACCAGAGCCCGCCGGTTAGCCGGGAAGAGGAGTATCTTACCTTTCTCCTCAATCTGCCACACCGTGGGGTACTCCTTTATTCCGACGATGCTTCCGCTGCATTCGTTAACAGGTATGCTGCCCGTTTAAGGGAAAATGGCTACCTGCTGAATACACCAGATGCGAAAACTTTTGAAGATGGCTTTGATAAGGCCTCCCTGGCACGTGCAGCAAAAGCAGCCAATGTTCCGGTAATCCCCACCATTGAAGTGAAAAAGCTGGAAGACCTGCAGGAGGCCTGGGAGCAGCTGGAAAAGCCTATTATTTTAAAAGCCACCCGATTGGCAGGTGGTAAATTTATTCAGATTCACCGGCAGGAAGAGCTGAAAAAGGCTTTTGAGGAAATGGATGCGCTGATACACTCGCCCGCGCACCGGCATATGCAGTCGGGCCTGATTGCGCAGGAGTTTATTTATTATAATTACGATGAAATTTACTGCTGCGAGTCGTACTACACCAGCGACTCCAAAGCGGCAGGTTTTCTGAGCATCCATAAAATCAGGCCAAACATCAATAAAGATGGAACTGCAGGGGGCCGGCTTTTTGCCGGAGAGAGTGTGGAAGACCCGGTGCTGAAAGCACATACAAAAGCATTGCTGGACCACCTGCAGTGGAAAGGAATGGCACATCTCGACTGGATTTACTCCAAAAAATACCAGCAGTACTTATTATGCGAAATAAACCCGCGTCTGCCGGGCTTTTCTAACTTTCTAACCAAGGTCGGCTTTGAAATGGCTTATTTCTACTATGCCGACCTTTGTGGGCAGGCATTACCGGAGGTAAAGTTCGAAAAGGCTCTCTATTTCGAAGCCCTGCGGATGCCTGGCGATATTACCACGGGCATCTATGCCATTAGCAAGGGCTATTTACCGCTGAAGTCTTTTGTGGCTTCCTATCTGCAGCTGCTGAGCTTTAAACATAATGTCTGTTTTGATATTTTATACAAGAGTGATCCCGGCTTTACCCTTAAAAGCTGGTCAGAACACCTTTCTTACATGCTGAAACGGCCATTCAGATCTTTAATGAAGTAACTATGCTATTTGATTTATTCGCCCTTGTCGATTTTTCTGAAGAAATAAAGGAGTCTGTAGACCCCTTTGCCCGGCAGGAGGTATATAAAAAACTGACCTACCATCAGAAGTTAAGCGAGACTCCCCACACTTCCATCAGGAGCCTGTATAAAAGAGAACCCGATGCACTTTCTTTTTATGAAGATGAAAGCGTGGAGGTATATATTTTCGGCTACTGTTTTCCGCGTAGCGACAGCCGGTTTTTTCAGGAGCAAAAAAGGCTTACGGCTAAGCAACTGGCGTTTGCCTACCGTGAGCTTCACCAGCACATGCTCAGGCAAATAAAGGGTTCTTTTAGTGTCCTTATCTATGATAAGGAAAAACAGCAGCTGCAGCTCTTTACCGATCCGCTTAATGTAAGGCCGACTTACTATTACCGAAAGGGTAGCCGTTTAGCAGTTTCCACTTCCCAGAGTGCTATTCTCCAGTACATGCAGGCAACAGGTGAACAGCCGGAGGTCGATGAGGTTTCGGTGATGGAATACTATCTCTTTGAGTATGGATTGGGGAATGAGACATATATACGCTCCGTAAGCTGTATGCCTCCGGGGGGCTGGCTTTCCTTTACGAAAGAAGAGGAGGGGCTGGAGGTGCAGCAATACTGGAATGTTTTTGAAGATCTGAACCAGTTTAAAATTGAATATTCGGAAGAAGAAGGTCTCACCCAGCTGGAAGAGATGTTGAAGCATAACCTGGACCTGTACCTGAGTGGCGGTCGCCCAACGGCAGTTGCCCTAACCGGAGGGTTTGACTCACGCACCAACCTGGCCCTGCTGGGAAACAGGGCCAAAGATTTTCTGTATTACAGTTATGGAATTGCCGATACCTACGACATGACTATTCCGCAGGAAATTGCACAAAAAAATGGCCTTCGGTATAAACCAATTTACCTGCACCGAAAGTACCAGGAGCAGTACAGCCGAAATGCCCGCCAGGCCATAGGTATGGGCGACGGTATTGCCGAAGCAAATCGTGCAAACTACCTCTACGCTTTCCGCGAACTGGGTAAGGAATATGATAGCATCCTTACCGGCCTATTTGGCAGTGAGTTAATCAAGCATCCTACCAGTGTTGGTAATTTTATTAACCAGCGGAGCAAGCGCCTGCTCAACAGTAAACAGCCGGCCGAAGAGTGGAAGAAGATTATGGAAGAGGCCAAATCGGATGGGTTTATTCAGCCTGAAATGCTGAAGAAGCATGGTGCTGAACTGGAAAAAAGAGTGCTGGGGAATCCTTACCTGAACAACGACAAACCTATGCAGATCAAGTACTTCTACTTTCTGCTGATGGTGGGCGTGCGTAAGTATTTTATGAAGGAAATAAAAGTGGAGCGACCGTATGTAGAGAACCTCCATCCCTTCCTCGATATTGAATTTATTGAGCTGCTATTAAAAACGCCTTTCCCCTGGGTATACCACTGGACGGGTAAGAAGGATCTGGTTAAAAGCCTGCAAACACACCGCCTGTATGTATCACTCATCCACCGGAATCAGCCCGGCCTTACCAATATTCTGTCTACCCATGGCTATAAGCCCCGTTACCTGCTTAATAAGGCTACTTTACCTTTAATGTCATTGCAATACTGGTACTATAAAGATCGTATAAAGGCTAAAAGTAGCTTTAAGTCTCTTGAGCCGGTGTGGAAATACTTTAGAGAACAGCCTGTTAATGGTGCTTACCAGGGCCTGATTGACAACCATCAGCTCAGGGCCCTGCGCGAGCAGGACACGAAAAATAACATCAAGTTAAGCTCACTGCAACATTGGTTTTCCGCTAATAAAGTAACCCTCTAAGAAATGTCGCACAAAGTATTACATATGGCCCGGAAATTTTTGCCTCCAACGGCCTCCTTTATCTATAACCAGATAATTCACCACGAGCGCTACGTTCCGGAAATCATCTACTGCGAAGAAAGCGAATCGGTTTTTCGTGATAAACTGGCAGTGGATTACCCCCATTATAAAGCCGTGCACGGTCCTATAGGGAAGACGATGTACGAGAAGTTCAGGATGCTAAGCCCGGCAGATAAGGACAAGCTGAAGAAGTTTATCAGGAATTCGGGTGCTGCCATTGCCCATATTCATTATGGGGTAGATGCCCTGGTATTTGCCGGCTTGTTTAAAGAAATAGGCATTCCTGTGCTGGTGTCATTCTACGGCTACGATTGCACTTCTTTTCCTAACCGTTTTAAAGGCTTCGGACGTACTTGGTTGCAGAAAAGGCTTTTTAATAACTCTGGTATTACCGCTTATACCGCCATGAGTCCCGATATGAAGGATGATCTTGTACGTTTGGGTTGTCCGGAAGAAAAGATTATCGTGCACTACCATGGGTCAGACCCTCGCCCGTTTTACCAGGAGAGGGAGTATCCAAACAAAAAGGATATTCAGCTGTTAATTATAAGTTCGCTGACGGCTAAAAAAGGACATCTGTTTTTACTCAGGGCCTTTAAGGCAGCCGCCGCTGCTTCGAACAAAAATCTGCATTTACATATTGCCGGCGACGGAGAACTGCGGGAAGAAATCGAGCAGTTTATCAGTCAGGAAAATATCAAAAATGTGAAGCTGCACGGCCTCATCAAATATGGAGGAAAGGAGCACCACAAATTACTTTCTGAAGCTGATATTTTTGTGCACCCGAGTATCACTACCGAAAGCGGTGAAAAAGAAGGAATACCAGGTGCACTCATCGAAGCACGTTCGGCCGGATTGCCGGTGGTGGCGACCTACCATGCAGGTATACCGTTCATTGTAGAACATGGCAAAACCGGTATGCTGGCTCACGAAGGGGCTGTGGCAGAACTGGCAGCCAACATTGTTCAGCTGGCCAATGATCATGAGATGAGGGCAAAGATAGGAAAGCAGGGCCAGCAGTATACCCTCGACCAACTCGATGTGGTAGAGAAGGAAAAAGATCTTGAA
Organism: Nafulsella turpanensis ZLM-10; assembly: GCF_000346615.1. Lineage (GTDB taxonomy): Bacteria > Bacteroidota > Bacteroidia > Cytophagales > Cyclobacteriaceae > Nafulsella > Nafulsella turpanensis. The sequence continues at coordinate 93,089 of NZ_ANNU01000036.1, read as the reverse complement.
AAAATTTATGACCGTCTGATGGAAAGCCAGGCTGCTGCCAGTCAGGCTTCTAAACGGCAGAAGGCGGGCAGGGCTTCCGTAAATGCGCAGGCTTAAAGACTGCAGGAGTCCTTCTTTTTTGAAACCATTTATGAACGGCTGCGTACTAGCACTTTGGTAGCTCAACATAGGCCGACAGTAGGAGGGGAAAGCCTTCCATTTTTAAGCATTTACCATTTTTTAAACCATCATCTTCTCATGCGAAGGGATTTTACCTTACAAACCTATCAGGAATTTTTAACCACTGCCCTGGAACAGGGCTATAAGCTGACTTCCTACGAGGATTATATTACCAATGACTATAGCGGGAAAAAAGTAATGATTCTGCGGCACGATGTGGATGATATGCCGCATAATTCGCTCGATACGGCACGAATCCAGTACCAGTTAGGGGCGAAGGGATCTTACTATTTTAGAATGGTGCCACAAAGTTTCCATCCGCTCATCATTGAAAAAATTCGCGATTTAGGCCATGAGATTGGCTACCATTACGAAGATATGGCGATGAACGACGGGGATCCGGATAAAGCCATTAAGGCCTTTGAAGAAAACCTCGAGAAGTTCCGGGAGTTTTACCCGGTAAAGACCATTTGCATGCATGGAAGTCCGCTTTCGAAATGGGACAACCGCCAGATTTGGGAGCACTACAACTATAAAGATTACGGCATTATTGCAGAACCTTATTTCGATACTGACTTTACCAAGCTTCTTTACATTACCGATACCGGCCGCCAGTGGAACCGCACCAGCTCCAGCGTGCGCGATAAGGTCGACACTCCTTTTGAGTTTAGTTTTAGTAACACCTTCGAGCTGATGGAAGCGCTTCGAAATGATGAACTGCCCGACCACATCATGCAGAATATTCACCCGCAGCGCTGGAACGACGACCTTCTTAACTGGTCGCAGGAACTGTTAATGCAGAACGTGAAAAATCAGGTAAAACGTATCATTGTAAAACTACGATAGTGATAGACCGCATCATTTTATTAGGAAATCATATTCAGGGACTGGGCGTGTCCAGGATATGCGATCGGCTGGGGCTTAAAGTACATTTGTACAATGAAGACAGCCTTTGTGTAACCCGTTTTTCCAACTCCTGCAAAGTCTTTACCCGGTTTAAAGGGGAGGAAGATTTGCTGAGGCAGTTGTTAGCCCTTAAAATACGCAATAAAAGTGCCCTGCTAATGCCTACTAACGACCGCTTTGTAGGCTTCCTCTCCGACAATTACGAGCAGTTATCAGAAAAGTATGCCCTTTCTGTGCCTAAACCTGAAATTACCGATATCTGCTTTAACAAAATTAAAACCTATACCCGCGCGAAGGAAATGGGGATTCCTATTCCGGAAAGTCATTTTCCTAAAACAGAGGCGGAAGTGGAGGCGCTGAAAGATAAGATTGAATACCCGGTTATAATTAAGCCGGCCGTCATGTATAAATTCTACAGCAAGCTGGGGAAAAAGGTGTATGTATGCCGGAATCCGCGCGAGCTGGTGGAGAATTATCGCCTGGCTACCCAGGTAATTATTCCGGACGAGGTAATTGTACAGGAATTTTTAGCCGGAGGGCCAACCAAACTCTATTCTTTTGGTTCTTTCTGTAGCGGCGATAAAGTGTGGGGAAGTTTTGTGGCTAACAGAATCCGGCAGAAGCCTATGGATTTTGGCATATCCACCACCTTTGCCCGAACCGTGGTAAACCCGCGTATCGATGAGCTGGCAAAGAAGTTCCTGACCGGCATCGGTTACTTTGGTGTTTCGGAAACGGAATTTATGTACGATGAAAAAACAGGCGATTTCAAGTTAATTGAAATTAACCCGCGCACCTGGAAGTGGCATACCATTTCCAACAGCATTGGCATTAATCTTATTGGTATGCTGGTCGATTACCTGAACAACCGGGAGTTGCGGGAGCAGCATAATACTGTGCCGGATATCGCCTGGACCGAGCGCCTCACCGACGGCTATGTGGTACTGACAGAAGCCATGAAAGGCCGCCTGAATTATAAAGATTTTGCTCAATCGATGAAATATAAAAAAGAGTACGCCTGTTTTTCCTGGAAAGATCCTCTTCCGGGCCTGATGTACGTAGCTCTATCTCCTTACCTATTGTTTAGCCGATAAAAAACATGTTGACAACCACTGTAATTTTTTTAGCCTTAGAAAGTATTGCTGTTAGTACGCTACTGTACTACTACCTCCATTACAAGACCAGAATCAGCCTGAAGTATCTCTTCCAGGATAATGTGGTCGTGATTCTGCTGGCATTTTTACTTTCCTACCTGTTACTGCTGGCATTGCCGGAAGAATGGAGCTGGTTCGCCTTTCTGGTAAATGCCGGACTGGTAGGAGCCATTGCTTTTGGCATTACCATGATTCGTTTCTGGCGTACCCCCACCCGTAGCTGCGATGCTCCGGCCGAGCATATTATTTCTCCGGCCGATGGCAATGTAATTTATATCGAGAAGATAGCCGCAGGTCAGGTGCCTATCTCGGTAAAAGGGCATACCCTTGCCAAGCTCGAAGAACTCACAAAAACAAATATTCTCGATGGGCCCTGCTGGCTCATCGGTATTAACATGACGCCTTTCGATGTGCACAAAAACTGTGCACCGGTGCCGGGTAAGGTAATCCTGAACAGGCACTTCAATGGTAAGTTCCTGTCCCTGAAAGATCCTAATGCCCTGAAGGAAAATGAGCGGCAAACCATTGTATTCGATAACAATGGCATGAAGGTCGGCATTGTGCAAACCGCCTCTAAACTGGTAAAGCGTATCGATACTTATGTAAAGGAAGGCGATATGCTGAAGCGTGGCGAATGGGTAGGAATGATTCGTTTCGGCTCCCAGGTCGATGTGATTATCCCCCAGAAATACAATGTAAAGATAAAACTCAAAGACCAGATTTATGCTGGTGAATCTGTAATAGCAGAACTATGAAAATTGTAGTAGACATTGCCCATCCGGCACACGTAAATTTTTTCAAGAAGGCCCTCCGCATCCTTTCCGACCAGGGGCATGAGGTGCTCATTACCGGCCTGCGCCGTGGGAAGCTGCCGCGTATACTCGAAAGTGAGCTGGGAGAATATCCCATTCATTATGTAGGCAAACATACAGGTAGTAAGTTCTCTATTATTTATGAGGCCAATATCAAAAAGTTTTTTAACCTGTTCTTTTTTGTGCTGCGGCACAGGCCCGACTTCGGGCTGAGTGTCGGAAGCTTTAATCTCGGGGCGGTCATGAAAATGTTTGGCAAGCCCAACCTGCAGTTCGATGACGATCCGGAGCGCCCTATGAACGTACTGCTGGAAAAGCTCACCAGTACCAGGCTGTTTTTTCCTCCTATTACCAAGGCTCAGGGAAATGTGGAAACTATGCAGGCGCTTAAAGAATGGGCTTATCTGACACCAAAATATTTTAAAGCCAGCACCAATGAGCTGAGTAAATACAGCCTGGAATCTGGTAATTATATTTTTGTGCGGGAAGTTTCTTCTGGTAGTCTTAACTACCAGAACCAGGAGTCGAATATTGTCGCTTCTTTTGCCCACCGCTTCCCGACCGGAGTGCCGGTATTACTTTCGCTGGAAGATAAAGGAACCATTGACCAGTACCCGAAAGACTGGATTTTGCTTGAGGAGCCGGTACAGGATATCCATTCTCTTATTTACCATAGCCGGTTGTTGGTTTCTTCGGGCGATAGCATGGCCCGCGAGGCGGCTATGCTGGGAGTGCCCAGCATCTATTGTGGTATCAGGGAAATGAAGGCAAATCAATTGATGGTTGACCGAAACATGCTTTTTAAAGCAACACCAACCGATGCACCCGCTTTAATGGAGCGAATTATTACCGGGCTGCACCAGGTGCCGGAGCAAAAGGCTTTCCGTGAAGAGCTGGAGAAGGAATGGGATGATATAACCGAATTTATCATTAGCCAGATTCACAAATATAAAGAACCTTCGACCACCCGCTTGTCGACGAAAAAGAATAACAAGAAGTATAAAGAATTAGAAGTTTAATGTTAGAGGGGCTGTATTTCAGTTAGCACAGCAGAAAATAGAGTGAAAAGAATTGGGTAAACAGGGCAGGCATAACAGATGCCATTAACCTCTTGATTTACTTCTCTCATCTCAAATCTCAATTAAATTATGAAATCGAAGAATATCAGCATTTTTGGTTTAGGATATGTTGGCTGCGTGAGCCTAGGCTGCCTGGCAAAAAACGGACACCAAGTAATAGGTGTGGATGTAGTGCAGCACAAAATAGATCTTATTAATAATGGAAAGCCAACCATTATCGAAAAAGATATTGATACCATTATAGCGAATGCTCACAAAGAAGGTCGAATCAGCGCCACTACCGATAATATAAAAGCCGTAAAAGAGACTGAGGTTTCGATTATTTGTGTGGGAACCCCTTCCACTGGTAATGGCCACCTCAACCTTGAATATATTTATAATACCGCACGCGGAATAGGAGAGGCTCTCAGGGATAAGAATAGTTTCCATGTGGTTGCCATCCGTAGTACCGTTTTGCTGGGCACTAATAAAAAGGTAGGCGAAATTATTGAAGAAATATCCGGCAAAAAGCGCAATGAAGATTTTGCAGTGGTATCCAACCCAGAATTCCTGCGCGAAGGTTCAGCGGTAAAAGATTATTATAACCCACCCGTTACCGTCATTGGCTCAGAAAATGAAAGGGCGCTTGATATTATGTCTGAGATCTATTCCGAGATTAATGCACCTATTGAGCGAACCGAGGTAAAAGAAGCAGAGATTATAAAGTATGTGAACAATTCCTTCCATGCTTTAAAAATTACTTTTGCCAATGAAGTGGGTAACATCTGTAAAAAGCTGGGCATCGACTCTCATAAGGTAATGGACCTGTTCTGTAAAGACACCCACCTTAACATTTCTCCTTACTATTTTAAGCCGGGCTTTGCGTATGGAGGCTCCTGCCTTCCAAAAGACCTAAAAGCACTGAACACCATTGCACACGATGCTTACCTGAATTCTCCGGTACTGGAGTCTATTGAACGCTCGAACCAGAACCAGAAAAGAACAGCCTTTGAGCTGATTGTCAGCAAAGGAAAACGGAAAATAGGGATACTCGGCCTGAGCTTTAAAAAGGGGACAGATGACCTCCGTTACAGTCCGATTGTGGAGGTAACCGAAAGTCTGCTCGGTAAAGGGTATGAAATTTCAATATTCGATGAAAAAGTAAACCTTTCAAACATTACCGGAACGAATAAGCATTATATCGATACCCGTATCCCGCACCTTTCCAAATTGCTGAAGAGCGATCTGGAGGAAGTGGTAGAGGCTTCCGACCTTCTTGTTATCAGTCAGAACGATGAAAGATTTCGTGACCTGATTGACCGTTATCCCGATAAGCTTTTTGTAGACCTGGTACGGGTAGTGGACGAAAACCGAAACCATAATTATGAAGGAATAGGCTGGTGACAGGAATTTAGAACCAGTACCTTAATGGAGAAGCTCGGTGCAGCATGCAAAAGAATGTGGAAGATAACGGCTTAACAAAAAGTTAATACTCCTTGAGCAGCAAATTTTATAAAATATGTAACCTTTAAGCCGAAAAACGGTAAAGGTATATGAGGGAGTGTTTAGCACATTTGCCATCGCTGGTTTAATACTTTTTAACCTTATTTTTACTATGCCTACAGAATTTTTTAATAAAGATACCAAGGTTCGACAGCCAAAGCTTAGCGTTGAGTTGGAGAAGAGGATTAGGATAAAGGAACAGCCTTCCGGATCCAAAACTAAAAAAAGCCCGCTTAGCTTCCTGAACCAGTATCTGGATATTGGAGATAAGAAAAAAACGGTTATTCTAAATACCCAGGAGATCCAGGATGTAAAACATCTGTACAATGTGGCCGATGAAAGCGGGTACTACCAGAATGTGGTGAATCTTCGTCGTATCAACGACATCCGCTGGATTAATAAGTTCTTCGAAACTGTAAACGAGCATTTACCTAAAGGTGGGCGTTTTGTAGGCTGCGTGGAAACCAAGGCCATGCGCAAACAAAGGTTGCTGAAGAAGTATCCGGCAGGCCTGAACTGGGCATATTATACCGGCGACTTTATCTTTAAGCGCATCTTTCCTAAAGTGCCGGTACTTAAGCAATTGTATTTTAACATAACAAAAGGGCGGAACCGGGTTATTACCAGTGTGGAAGCTTTAGGCAGACTTTATTCCTGTGGTTTTAAAGTAGTAGGCCTGCAGCAGCGTTCTAACCTCCTGTATTTTATTGCTGAAAAGGTAAAAGAACCCGATTTTAACCTTAAACCTTCCTATGGTCCGCTGTTTCAGATGAGACGGTTTGGTAAAGACGGCAAATTTATTTATGTCTATAAACTGCGCACGATGCACCCCTATGCGGAGTACCTGCAGGAGTATATTTATGAACAGAATAAATTATGCGAAGGCGGTAAGTTTAAGGATGACTTCAGAGTAACTACTTTAGGTAAGTTTTGCCGGAAGTTCTGGCTTGATGAGGTGCCTATGATCCTGAATGTACTGAAAGGAGATTTAAAACTGGTAGGGGTGAGGCCTCTCAGTTCTCATTACCTGAGCCTTTATACTCCCGAATTGCAGGAAAAGCGCAAAAAGGTGAAGCCAGGATTGCTGCCTCCCTTTTATGCAGATATGCCCAAGACACTTGAGGAAATCATGGAGTCTGAAATGCGTTACCTGGAAGCTTATGAAAAAAATCCTTTGAAGGCAGATTTTGCTTACCTGATGAAGATATGCCATAATATTGTTATAAAAAAAGCTCGTAGTAAATAGAAAAGTAGCTGGTATAGACGGGCCGTTGGGTATGTCTATGCCAGCTGTTCTTTAGTTGTAATGTCCTAACGCTCGCTTTTAGCGGCTTTTTTAATGTAATAAACCCGCGCTGCTCGACCAGGCGCACTTTTGAACCTCAACGAACCCTCTCTTTTATGAACCAAAAAATTATAATTGTACTTATTAGTATACTGGCTATGGCCTGTGTACCCACTCGTAAAGAAGTTATCCTCCAGGGTGAGGATGGCGTGGAAGAAGATGTTGCATATAACCAGCCTGTAAGGGATTTTAATGCACCGGAATTTTCTTACGAGTTAAAACCAGATGATATAATCTCTATAAAAGTATCCAGTACCACTCCCAGTCAGTTCGATTTTTTTAACCAGCAGTCTGAGCGGGGACTTGGTGGCTTTAACCCCAACGACCCGCTCCTTGCCGGATTTAAAATTGAAGAAGATGGTACTATTCCACTCCCGGTAGTAGGAGAGGTAGAAGTGGCAGGTTTAACCATAGAACAGGCAAGGGCCAAGATACAGGAAATAGTGGCCCAGTATCTCGACAGTCCAACCGTGGATGTAAAGCTGTTAAGCTTTCAGTATACTGTTTTGGGGGAAGTGGTTAACCAGGGCCGCTTTACTACTTACAATCCCAAACTGAGTATTCTGGAAGCTATAGGGGAGGCCGGTGGCTTTTCAGATTTTGCCAAACGCTCCCATGTTAAAGTGGTAAGAAAAGTAGGCGATGAAATAAGTATTGCCTATGTAAATGTACTTGATGATGACCTGCTGGAATCTCCTTATTACTACCTGCAGCCCGGCGATGTGGTAACTGTGCCACCACTGCCAGCTAAGAACTGGAGGTCCAATAATATAGCCAATATCGGCGTTCTGTTTTCAGGTATTTCATCCCTGGCAATCCTGTTAAATTATGTTTTATCAGCGACTAGGTAAAATAAAGAACTGGTTTAATGGAAACAGAAAACCTGGAGCTAACATTTAACCCTGATGTTAGTTATTAGGAGGAATTAAATTAATCATGAGAGAAGATTTTGTAGATAAAACACAAGAAGAAGAGGAGGACAGCTTCCAGAGCATCCTTAAGTTCATTACCATGATTCTGAGAAAATGGTACTGGCTGGTTGCTTCTGTGGTAGTGGCGCTGCTGATAGCTTACTTCATTACTCAAAATGCAGAGCCTGTGTATAGAGTAAGCGCTTCTATTCTGGTAAAAGATCCGGAAAAGTTTAACAACACCATGGGGGCCCTCATTTATGGCGAGGAGTTTATGAAAACCGGAAGCAGCATCGAAAACGAAGTTTTTCTGGTGCGCCGTTATAAACTTATCCGCTCCACGCTCGAAGAGCTTGGCTTTGAAACTATCGTGTATGAAGAGGAAAATCCTTTGCGAATAAAGATTGACAGCACCTCTTTATATATTCCTAGTGGTACCGGTTTTACGCTAAAAATTAAAAATCCAAATGTTTATTTCCTGAGCACAGAAAATGAAGACCTGAAACCGCTGGTAGAAGGAAAAGAATTTTCTTTCGGTGAAGAGGTGAACCTCGATGGTTTCCGGTTTGCTATTTTCCTTGATCGACAGGGCTTTGTAGATTACCTTAAAAGCCTGAAAAGGGCTAGTAAAGAAGGGGAGGAAGATGTAGAAAGGGAAATTTACTTCCAGGTGAATGACCTGGACAAGCTGGCAGATTATTACATTGCCTCCCTGCAGGTAGAGCCTTTGGGTGAAAAGGCTTCTATTTTTCAGCTATCGCTGGAGAGTACCTGGCCCCAGAAAGACGTGCGCTTTCTTAATGCCCTTACCCAGAATTATATCCAGACAGACCTGCAGGAAAAGGTATCGCTGGCCAGCCAGACCATGGATTTTCTCGACCAGCAGCTCAATTATATCAGTGACTCATTGAACCGTATTGAGAGTGAGCGGGAAATGTTTAAGCAGAACTATACCATCGACCTGAGTCAGGAAGGTTCACAGCTGTATGAAAATATACAGCGGCTCGAACAACAGAAGTCTGAATACCAGATGAGGATGAAATACCTCGATTACCTGGCCGACTATGTCCGTAGCGATAGGGAAGGTGAGAGATTGACCATTCCCTCTACCATGGGGTTGAGCGACCCGGTACTGAATTCACAGGTGGAAGAGCTTGTAAAACAGCAAATCGAACTCCGGAAGGCAAAAATTAATCCCACCGGGCCTGAAAACCCAACGGTAACCCGCAAAAAAGAATTAATAGCGGATCTCAAGAGCAACATACTGGAAACAGTCAACAACTTAAAGAGTGGCGACCGTATTGCACTTAATGACCTCGAACGTCGAATTAATAACTTTAGCTCTGAACTGAGCAGCCTTCCTGCAGCCGAGCGGAAGTATATTGATATCGAGCGGAAGTATAACCTGAGCGAAACGCTCTACCTCTTCTTAATGGAAAAGCGGACAGAATCTGGTATTGCACGAGCTTCCACGGAGCCTGACTTTAAAATTGTGGATGTAGCCCGCGTTCAGAATGGCGGTCGGCCCATTGCTCCAAACCCTATGATGAACTATGCTACGGCTATTATGCTGGGGCTCCTGATTCCGATTGCTTTTATTTATATTTCTGATAAGATCAATAATAAAATATACACCCAGGAAGAACTGCTCAGTCTTACCTCTATTCCATTGCTTGGAATGGTCGGCCAGAATAAAACCGGGGAGGAAGTGGTAATTAACCACCCGCAATCAGCAATAGCGGAATCCTTCAGAAGTATCCGCTCAAGCCTGCGCTACCTGGCAGACTTTGCCCCGGCGAATAAAACCTTTATGCTTAGCTCTGCCGTTAGTGGTGAAGGGAAAAGCTTTTGTGCGAAGAACCTGGCTTATATCTTCTCCATTTCCGGAAAGAATACCGTATACATCAATACCGACCTTCGCAAGCATAATTCGTATCAGGAGTTTGGGTTGAATAAAACAACCGGCTTAAGCGATTACCTTATTGATGTGGTACAGCGCGAAGCGATTGTGCACCGCACAAAGTTTAGCAACCTCTACATTATTCCTGCCGGGGAACTGCCTCCCAACCCTTCTGAGCTGCTCATGAGTGAGAAGTTTAAAGAGTTGATGGCTTACCTCAAGCAGCACTTCCACTACATTATAATGGATGCCCCGCCAAGAGGAATCCTTTCCGATGGAATGGAGCTGGTAAAGTATGCCGATGTGGAAATTTTTGTTATCCGCCAGGGCTATTCTGAAAGGCAGCATGTAACGAACCTCAACAGGACCTATCAGCTGGATAAAAAGAACCTGCCGGCTGCCGGTATCATCTTTAACGATGTAGATTTTGACCGCCTGGAGTATGGGTTCAAGCAAAAGAGTGCCTACGGTTATAACTACATTTCTGAAGAAGACCATAAACCCTGGTGGCGCCGTATTTTAAAATGATATTCCGTGTTAATAACAATACGGTTCATTAACAGGTTACATTTATACAAGCCGGCGCATGATTACTGCTTTGTTTAATTAAAGAAAAAGAGCGTAATCATCCTGAACCTTAGGGGGTTGTCTCTGGTATGGGAATTTTTTCTTGACAGAAGCAAGCTGTGCCTGCTCATTTTTTGCAATTTTTTTACACGAATAGTTTTATGTCGCAGCTCTCCTCAATTAAGCCCCTGCAGATGGTTGATCTTCATGGCCAGTACCTGCAGGTAGCCGATGAAATTAATCAGGCAATCCAGTCGGTTATCGACCAAACCGCCTTTATAAATGGGGCGGAAGTGAAGGATTTTGCCCGCTCCCTGGCTCAATACAATGCCGTAGAGCATGTTATACCATGTGGTAACGGAACAGATGCATTGCAACTCGCCATGATGGCACTACAGCTTCAGCCGGGAGATGAGGTAATCGTCCCTACCTGGACTTATGTAGCCACCGTGGAGGTAATTGCCCTTCTGGGGTTAAAACCTGTTTTTGTAGATGCTGACCCAAATTCTTTTAACCTCGACACCGGGGCTATAGAAGCGTTGATCAGCCCTAAAACCAAAGCCATTGTGCCGGTGCACCTTTATGGCCAGTGCGCTCATATGGAGCCTCTGTTAAAACTGGCAACAGAAAAAGGGCTTTATGTTATTGAAGATACGGCCCAGGCCTTAGGCGCCGATTACCTTTTCAGTGGTCAACAGAAACAAAAAGCCGGCACCCTCGGAACGGTAGGAACGACCTCCTTTTTCCCCTCCAAAAATCTGGGCTGTTATGGTGATGGAGGGGCCCTATTAACCCACAATAGTGAACTGGCAAACACATTAAAAGCCATGGCTAACCATGGGCAGTTCGAAAAGTATCATCATGATTTGATAGGAGTTAACTCCCGTCTCGACAGCCTTCAGGCCGCGATACTGAATGTAAAGCTTAAACAGCTGGATAATTACACTGCAAAGCGCCAGCAGGCAGCAAAGTGGTACGATCAGATGCTGGCAGAAGTAGAGGCCATCCAGATACCGGAGCGGGTAGCTTATTCCACCCATGTGTTCCATCAGTATACCATTAAAGTAAAAGATGGTAAAAGAGATGCCCTGCGTGACTTTTTGAAAGAAAAGGAGGTGCCGAGTATGATATATTATCCTGTACCACTTCACCTGCAAAAGGCGTATAGTACCTACGGATATGAGAAAGGCGATTTTCCTGTAGCGGAAGCATTATCGGGCGAGGTATTATCACTTCCTATTCATACTGAACTTGAAGAAGCGCAGGTAGCCTATGTAGCAGAGCAAATTAAATCTTTTTTCCATGGCTGAACAGTTTTTTGCACACGCAACGGCCGTCATTGATGAAGGCTGCAGCATAGGAGAGGGCACTAAAATATGGCACTTCTCTCATATTATGCCTGGCTGTACCATAGGAGAGGACTGTAATATAGGTCAGAACGTAGTGGTATCGCCGGAGGTAGTATTGGGCAAAAATGTAAAGGTGCAGAATAATGTCTCCATTTACACCGGAGTTACCTGCGAAGATGATGTATTCCTTGGCCCCTCAATGGTTTTTACCAATGTAACAAATCCCCGGAGTGCGGTAAACAGAAGAGGAGAATATGCCCGCACAAGAGTAGGCAAAGGAGCCAGTATAGGCGCCAATGCCACCATCGTTTGTGGACACGATATCGGCGAATATGCCTTTATTGGGGCCGGAGCCGTGGTTACTAAAACTGTTCCCGCTTATGCCCTGGTAGTAGGGAATCCTGCCCGGCATATCGGCTGGATGAGCAAAAGAGGGCACAGGCTGGAATTCAATAATGAAAATAAAGCCACTTGTCCTGAAAGTGGTGAAGAATACAGGCTCGAACACAATACAGTAATCGCTGTTGAGTCTGAAATATAAAAATGTATAACCTTAGAATTTTTTTCCTATGATAAAATTAGTCGAAGATAAGGTAAAATTTGCGGTAGTAGGTGCCGGCCATATTGGTAAGCGCCATGCCTCCATGGTCCTTGGAAATGTCGAAGCCGAATTAGTGGCTATGTGCGACATCAAACCTAAAGAAGAACTGGGGCTGGATCCTTATGAAGGAGTCCCCTTCTATAATGATCTGGACGACATGCTGGAGAACGGACCCGACTTTGATGTGCTTTGTATATGCACACCGAACGGATTACACGCAAAACATGCCTGTAAAGCACTCGACCATCATAAGCATATTGTTTGTGAAAAGCCGCTGGCCCTTACCAAGGCCGATGCAGAAAAAGTACTTTTTAAAGCTTTACAGGTTTCCCGCCTCGTCTTTGGCGTAATGCAGAACCGTTACTCACCGCCATCGGTATGGTTGAAAGATATTGTGGAGCATAAGGTGCTGGGAGATATTTACATGGTACAGCTGAACTGCTACTGGAACCGCGATGAGCGCTACTATCTAAAGAGCGACTGGAAAGGCCGTCAGGATCTGGACGGAGGAACCCTCTTTACTCAGTTCTCCCACTTCATCGATATCATGTACTGGCTGTTCGGCGATATAACCGACATTCAGGCTAAATTCAGCGATTTCCGCCATCAGGATACGACCGAGTTCGAAGACTCTGGTTTTGTAAACTTTAATTTTTGCAATGGCGGCATGGGTAGTCTTAATTACTCTACTGCTGTCTGGGATACCAACATGGAGAGCAGCATTACCATTATTGGTGAAAAAGGAAGCGTTAAAGTAGGCGGACAGTATATGAACAAGGTTGAGTACTGCCACATTAAGGATTATGTAATGCCTGAGCTGGAAGAGTCCAACCCGCCGAACGATTACGGGCCTTACAAAGGATCTGCCGCCAATCACCATTATATCACTCAAAATGTGGTAGATACTCTTAAGGGCCGCACCACCATTACAACCAATGCTCTGGAAGGCCTTAAAGTGGTAGAAATTATTGAGCGAATTTATGCCGAAAAACAGAAACATTTTAACGGTGTGGATATTATATCTAAGAAGAAAGCCTTACAGGACCGCCCGGCTGTGGCCAGCGGAAAGAAGGTAGCCGGATTAAAAGCATAGCCTAAAAAGAATTGGAAACTACACTGCAAATAAAGGACCAGGTCATGTACCGTCCGCACAGCCAGTCAGCCTTCCGCAAAACAGTTTTGCAGGATTTCCTGCAAATGACTGCTTGCGTGGGCGGGGCTGTATTTGCCGTGTATATTGCACCTTCCTATGTTAACCTGCTGTACTTTCTGGTGCTTTTAGGATTATTCTGGCGCTCTAAAAACGATTACTTTTGGTTCGCCTTTTTTCTGATCCTGATCAATACACCGGCCAACCTGTTTTTCGAAACCTCTTCTGCGGCTACCCGCCGTTTGCCGCTATACAGCATTCTGCCCGGTTTAAGCTTTTCAGTTTACGATTTGTTTATTCTGCTGGGCATTGCCAAGGTTTATTATTTTAAATACTATATCGGGAAGAAATTTACGGTTAGCAAGTCTGCCAAGTTTCTGTTGTTTTATATTTTCCTGGTAAGCATTCCAATGAGTTTTATTATTGGCTTTGAACATACCGGAAATGGTTTTTTAAACAACTTCAGGCCTTATTTTTACTACACATTAGTTATACCGTTCTTTTTTCTGGTAAATAGCTCAAAGGATATTTATAAGCTGGGCTACCTGACGGTTCCCTATGTACTCGTAACACTGATTGACCAGCTGTACCTGCTCACCACCGGAAAAATGCTGGCAACTCTGGTAAATCCCGATACCGTTCGCTATGTGGTAGAGAATACCATTACGGGCGGGGCAAGGGCTTACTTTACAGGCTACCTGCTCCTGTTTTATGCCTTCCTGTTCGGGCTCCAGTTGCGGATGAACAGAAAGTATGAGATCGTGAGTGGTTTCGGGTACCTGGTTATCATTCTTACTTTTACAGCCTTTATTCTATCCGCGACACGCTCTTATTTAATGATGCCCCTGATGGCACTCTTCGGTTATGTGCTTTACAGCAAAAGAGCAGCTCCCGACCTGGTAAAACTATCGCTGATAACAGTGGTATTTGCCGTCATCTTTTTTAGCCTAAATCTGATTTCCTGGGAGAGCTTTATGAAAGGCATATGGCCTCGCTTCGAAGCTTTCTTTAACGTAATCTTAGGTGGCGGAGGCGGCCTGCAGAATTTCGACACAGTAGCTTCCAGGCTCGAAACAGACCTGCCGGAGCTTTGGGAGGCCGTTCAATATAGCCCATTAGTGGGTGCTGGCTTTTCCGGATGGTTCCGAAAGTACATAAATGATGATTTAGGCTTCTTGAATTCAGTGTTGGTACTGGGGTGGGTCGGCTTCGCCTTCCTTCTCAATTTCATTGTCTTTTTTCTGAAAGACGTCAACCTGTGGGCCTCTAAAAAATATGCAGGAAAGGATGCAAAGGTAATTTTACATTCTATTGCCATTCTCTTTTTCGGAATACTGCTCGGTTATGCCACTACTTACGATTTCTTTACAGTAATGCAGATCGAGCGGATATATTTTGTAGCTATTCTGGTGGGTTCTGCCGAAGTGGCCGCAAACGATATTAAAGAACGCAAGAAACAATTTTTTAACTCATAAATTTTTAAACATGAAAGTAGTTATTCTAGCTGGCGGATTCGGATCCAGATTAGGCTCTGTAACTGACCTGATACCTAAGCCTATGATTGAAATAGGAGGAAAACCTATTCTCTGGCATATTATGAAAACCTACGCCCATTACGGCTATAAAGATTTTGTTATTTGCCTCGGCTATAAAGGAAACGTGATCAAGGATTACTTCTACAATTTCGCCGAGCATAACTGCGATTTTACGGTCAGCCTGGCCGATAATAAAATAACCTACCATAACCACTGTGCCGAAGACTGGAATGTTACCCTGGTTGATACCGGCTTAAACACGCTCAAGGGTGGCCGTATCAAGCGAATTGAGAAGTACCTCGATGGAGATGTGCATATGCTTACTTATGGCGACGGTGTAATTAATGCCGACATAAATGAGCTGGTAAAATACCACAAATCGCATAACAAAATGGTAACGGTTACAGGTGTTCGTCCTCCTTCGATGTTCGGTGAAATACTACAGAAAGAGGGGCGGGTCCTTTCTTTTGAAGAGAAACCACAGGCCAGCAAAGGCTTTATCAATGGCGGCTTTATGGTCTTTAACAAAGAAATGCTGAACCACCTGAGCGAAGATGCCGATTGCGATTTTGAGTTTAACACGCTCGAGAAACTGGCAGCCGAGGGCCAGGTTATGACCTTCCTGCACCGCAAAGAATGGGAGTGTGCCGATACCGTACGGGATGTGGACCACCTGAACAAACTCTGGAAAAATGGCCAGGCCTTCTGGAAAGTATGGGATAGTGATCAGGGAGATCAGAAGCCATCAGTAAAGAAAAACGAAACAGAAAAAAAGAGCGGAAAAAGCGAAAAGAGCTATGCATAACATTGTATTAGAAGATACCCGAAATATTGCCCGCAATCTGGGCGAACATGTAAAGAAGTTCGAAGGAGCCAAAGTATTAATTACCGGCCACCAGGGTTTTTTGGGCGCCAATTATGTCGCGCTCTTTTACACCCTAAATAAAGAATTTCTCGACAAGCCGGTTTCCTTAACCTGCATCGATAGCAAAATAGTTGACCTCGAAGACCAGACAGCTGAGTTTCTGAAAGGTGCGAGGGTGCTGTATGGCGATGCCCTGGAGAAGCTTCCGGATGAAAGCTTTGATTACATTATCCACTGTGCCGGTATTGCTTCACCGACTTTTTACCGGAAGTATCCGCTGGAGACTATCGATGTAAATGCCATTGGCTACTGGAATATGCTGCACAAGCTCGATGCCACCAATTTAAAGGGCTTCCTTTACTTCAGCACCAGCGAAATTTACGGCGACCCTGCTGCCGACCAGATTCCTACCCAGGAAGACTACCGCGGTAATGTAAGCTGTACCGGACCTCGTGCCTGCTACGACGAATCGAAGCGTTTGGGCGAAACCATTTCGGTAAGCTTTGCTGCCCAGAAAGGAATGCCTATTAAAATTGCCCGTCCGTTTAACGTTTACGGTCCGTTTATGCGCCTGGGCGATAAGCGGGTAATTCCAGATTTTGTAAAATTTGCCTATGAGGAAGGTGCCATTAAAATGTTCAGCGACGGGTCGCCTACACGCGCATTCTGCTATACCTCCGATGCCATTGAAGGTTTTACACGGGTACTCCTGTTAGGGGAGCCGGGCCGCTCTTACAACATCGGTAACGATACGCAGGAAACCTCTATGCTGGAGCTCGCCAACATGGTGTCTGAGGTAATTGGCGATGTGGAAGTAAGCCATGCCAAAAGTCAGGAAAAAGACTACCTGACCGATAACCCTCAGCGCCGTCTTCCAAACCTGGAGAGAGCACGAACTGAACTTGATTACCGGCCGAAGGTAAATGTTAAAGATGGCCTGGATCGAATTATCCAGTGGTACAAGGACACTTACCAGCTGGAAAAGAACGAAGCCGTAGGCTAATTTTTTAGAACCAGACAATAAAAGGTGGCGCCGGTATGCTGCGAATGGTTGGGCAGTTAACCGCTTTAATAATTTGCCTATACAGGCATCGTCACATAAACATATTATTTTTATGAATCTAGCAGTATTTGGAACAGGCTATGTAGGACTGGTCTCTGGTGTATGCCTTGCCAACACCGGGAAAAAAGTTTTCTGCATCGACATCAACGAAGATAAATTACAGAAGATTAAAAACGGTATCGCGCCCATTTATGAGCCGGGACTGGAAGACCTTCTGAAAAAAAATAAGGACCGTATCGTTCCTACTACCGATGCCCGTTCTGCCATTCAGCAGGCCGAGGTAGTAATGATTGCCGTAGGTACTCCCTTCGACGGTCAGCATATCGACCTGAGCTACATTAAGCAGGCAGCTAAAGAAATAGGACAGGCTGTTAAGGAGATGGACAGCTACGTAGTGGTTACGGTAAAAAGCACGGTAGTGCCAGGTACCACTATGGACGTTGTTCGTCCTATTGTGCTGGAAGAATCGGGTAAGAGCGAAGATGAAATAGGCTTTTGCATGAATCCGGAATTTCTGCGCGAGGGCAATGCCGTGGAAGACTTTAAAGAGCCTGATCGCATTGTGCTGGGCGTAAGCAGCGAGCGTGCCGAAGAGGTAATGCGCCGCCTGTATGATGGTTTCCCTGAAACGGATGTGATGGTAACCAATCCAACCACGGCCGAGATGGTGAAGTACACTGCTAACACGCTGCTGGCGCTGAATATTTCTTATGCCAACGAAATTGCCCGCATCTGCGAAACACTCGAAGATGTAGATTCTGAAGATGTATTCGCCGGCGTCATTAAAGACAAACGTGTTTCCCCAATTATTAATGGAGAGCGTATTACGCCTAAGCTTACTACCTACCTCCGTGCCGGTTGTGGTTTCGGTGGCAGCTGCTTTCCTAAAGATGTAAAAGCCCTTGCTTCCTTTGCCCGCGACCGTAAGGTAGACGGCAAGCTGCTCGATGGCCTGCTGCACATCAATAAAAGCCAGATGGAGCACATCTTCGAATTGGGTCTGAAAAAGCATGGAGGCGAAGCGAAAAAGGTCGCCATTTTAGGTACAGCCTTTAAACCCGATACGGATGATATTCGCGAATCCCCTGGTATTCGTCTTGCGGAGTTTGCACTGGAGCGTGGCATGGAAGTACATGTACATGATTATAAAGCGCTGGAGAACACCAAAGCTGAGTATGGCGAAAAACTGAAGTACCATGAAGAGCCATTAGCAGCCGTAGAAGGTGCCGATATTGTATATGTCGCCACTATTTGGGATGACTACCTACAAATTGCCGACGAAGCTTACGAAGCCCGTATGGCCGATGGTGGCGTAATGGTTGACTGCCGTTCGCTTTATAAAAACAGAGCCGAGCAGCCATGGCGTGTACGAGTAGGAGTAGGGAAAAAGAAGCAGAACCAAAACTCCGAAGTTTATGCAGATTAAGCCGCTTAAAATGAAAGGTGCCTTTGAAATTAAACTCAAGCCTATAGGC
Organism: Nafulsella turpanensis ZLM-10; assembly: GCF_000346615.1. Lineage (GTDB taxonomy): Bacteria > Bacteroidota > Bacteroidia > Cytophagales > Cyclobacteriaceae > Nafulsella > Nafulsella turpanensis. The sequence goes on along the minus strand of NZ_ANNU01000036.1, from coordinate 74,736 downwards.
GATGAGAGGGGGTTTTTTATGCGCACCTTCGATAAGGAAACTTTTAAAGAATGGGGCCTCGACCGGGAGTGGGTGCAGGAAAACCATGCGGCCTCAAAGCACAGGCATACCCTGCGCGGGCTGCACTTTCAGCTACCCCCTTATGCCGAAACAAAAATACTGCGCTGCACCCGGGGAGCAGTGCTGGATGTATTTGTCGACCTGCGCGAAGGCTCCGAAACCTTCGGTCAGTGGGATAGTGTACGACTATCGGCCGAAGAAAAAAATATGGTGGTGGTGCCGCAGGGCTTTGCCCATGGGTATATGACACTGGAAGACAACAGCGAAGTAACTTATAAAGTAGATAATGTATACCACCCGCAGTCCGAGCGGGCCATCCGCTGGAACGACCCTGAAATAGGAATCGACTGGGGCATAAAAGATCCTATCCTTTCAGAAAAAGATAAGAATGCCCCAGGTCTGCAGGAATTTTTAAAAGAAAATAATGCCGTAAAAATATGAGTGATAAGAAAAAAATGAATGTTCGCCTCTTTGTGCCTAACGTAGGACAGGAGGAGCTCGATAACATAAAGGATTCTTTCGACAAAGCCTGGATTGGCCTGGGCCCGAAAGTGAACCAGTTCGAACAGGAATGGCGCGAGTACATTGGTTGCAAAGCCAGTGTAGGCCTTAACTCGGCTACCGCTGCCCTGCACCTGGCCCTGGCTGCCTTTAACTTTCCGGAAGGGAAAAAGGTAATGGTGCCGGCCATCACTTTTGCCTCTACTGCTTTTGCGCCTATCTACAACCGCCTGGAGCCCCTCTTTGTCGATGTAGACCCGGAAACCCTGTCGCTCGACCTGGAGGATATGGAGCGGAAGTATACCAAAGATGTAGTTGCTATTATGCCTGTGCATATGGGTGGCCACCCGGCCCAGATGGATAAAATTATGGATTTTGCCCGCGCCAAAGGATTGAAGGTAGTGGAGGACTGCGCCCACACAGCCGGCGCCAGCTATAAAGGAAAGAAAATTGGCACCTGGGGCGATATCGGCTGTTTTTCATTCGAAGAGAAAAAAGCCATGACGACCGGCGATGGTGGCATGATGGTATCGGACGATGAAGACCTTATTTACCCAATGAAAGCCAACCGCTGGGTAGGGATTGATAAAGATACCTGGAAGCGTGTAGGCGGCTATACTGATAAAGCAGTAGATGCCCGCCACTGGCATTACGATATTGCCGTGCTGGGTTATAAATACAACATGAATGACCTTGCCGCGAGTATAGGGCTGGCCCAGATTAAAAAACTGCCTGGCATGAATCAGCGCAGGGCCGATATTGTAAAGCGTTACCTGAAGGGCATGGAAGGTCTGAAGAGTATGAAGCCGCTGTTCCCTTACAATGCCGATGAAAACAATTACTGGATTTTTGGTATCCATTATGCGGAGCGTGATGACCTCATTTTATACCTGAAAGCCCGCGGTATTGCTACCAGTGTACATTATATGCCACTCCCTCAGCAGCCTTATTTCCAGCGTTGGAACAATAATGATACACCAGTCGCGGACAAAATATGGCAAACCATGATAACCTTACCTCTTCATTCCCGTTTAACAGATGAAGAAGTTGATTATGTAGTGGATGCTCTCCACTCATATGAGAAGGAAAACCAGCCCAAAGCAAACGCTACAATAGAATAAACTTTTAACTCAGCAGCTATTTTTTAATCTATGGCAACAGAATCTGTACAGAAGATGCCAAAAGTAATGGTGCTTATCCTGAGCTATAATGGCAAGGAATTGCTTAAAGACTCCGTAAGCTCCTATTTAGCCAACGATTATGCCAATTTTGAGGTGGTAGTAATCGATAACGGCTCTTCCGATGGTACCAAGGCATATGTAGAAAGTGAGTTCCCCGAAGCCAGAGTTATCCGGCTGGAGCAAAACCGCGGATATTCCGGCGGTTTTAATTTCGGGCTCGATTATGCTTTCGTTCAGCAGAAAGCCGATTATGTGCTCATTACCAATAATGATGTAAAAGCTGATGCTCATATTGTTTCGGCTCTGACGGAAGTTGCCAGCCGGGATAAAAAAGTAGGGTTTGTTACGGGTAAAGCCTACTACTACGACCAGCCCGATACCCTGCAGACGGTAGGGAAATACGAGGACCCGGTGCGCTGGAATGGAGAGCACATTGGTGGCCGTGAAAAGGACAGAGGCCAGTACGATGAGATAAGCGAGCGCTTTTTTATTGATGATATTTTTATGCTCGTAAGCCGCGAGCTGTATGAAGAAGTAGGAGGGTACGATACCACTTTCTTTTTCCAGGCCGAAGAGTACGACTGGCAGGCAAGAGGTAAGGCCGCTGGCTTTAAAATAATGTACACTCCTCATGCGAAACTGTGGCATAAAGAAAGTATGACCATTGGCAAGCAATCGGCCTCCAAAGCTTATTACGATGCCCGAAACCCGATGCTGGTAATTCTGAAGCATAAGTCACCGGATTTTTTCCGCCGGTACTTCTGGACCCAGTTCGGGAAAACAGTTAAAGGCTTTCTGGTGAGCTGTAAACAAAGAAGATTCGATGTGGCCATCCGAAAAGTTACCGGATTGGTGTCGGCACTTTCCTGGGGAATCAGGAAAAAGAAATTTTCGAGAAAACATTTTATCGCCTGATAACTTTATAGAACATGCCCCAGGGAACTGACTATGCACAAATAATCCGATTTGCCGTAGCGGGTGCCATTGGCGCCGGTATTGAAATGGGGCTTTTCTTTTTCTTTGTGGATTTTACGGGCCTGCACTACCTGACAGGTAATTTTATTGCCATTAGTGTAGCCCTGTTAGTGAACTATATCATTTCCCAAAGGTGGGTTTTCGAGAGCGGCCGCTACAGCAAGGGAAAAGAATTTGGCTTTTTTGTCGCCGTATCGGTAGTAGCCTTAATGCTCAATCAGCTACTAATGTGGGTGATGATCGACAATATGGAATTGCATATGAAGTTGAGTAAAATACTGGCCATAGGAATGGTAGCAGTATACAATTACTCTGCCAAGAAATTTTTTGTATTCAAAGGATAAATTTTTAAAACTAAAACGATGTGAGATGGATGTGATTAAACTGGAGAGTTTTACCTTATCGATTGTAGTACCTGCTTATAACGAAGGCAAAACCTTATCTATGGTCTTAGATAAAATTGCCAACGTTCGACTGAAACATGATATTAAGAAAGAGATTATTGTGGTAAATGACTGTTCTACCGATGATACCGAAGAGGTGGTAAAGCAGTATATGTATGATAATCCTGATGTTAATATCCGCTACTTCAAACATGAGGTGAACAAAGGAAAAGGGGCTGCCCTACATACAGGTATTCAAAAAGCCAGCGGTGATTATCTGATTATTCAGGATGCTGACCTGGAGTATAACCCGGAAGAATTTAACCTGCTGCTGGAGCCTGTTATCGATGGATTTGCCGATGTGGTATATGGTTCCCGTTTTATGGGAGGCAACGCTCACCGCATTTTGTTCTTTTGGCATACCATAGGCAATAAATTCCTGACCTCGCTCTCCAATATGTTCACAAATCTGAATCTTACCGATATGGAAACATGCTATAAGCTGTTCCGTACCGACCTGATTCAGCAGCTTGATCTCCAGGAGAAACGCTTTGGTTTTGAGCCCGAGGTTACGGCTAAGATTAGCCGCATTCCTAAAATCAGGATTTACGAGGTAGGCATCTCTTACTATGGCCGTACCTATGAAGAAGGAAAGAAGATTAACTGGAAAGATGGTTTTCGGGCTCTTTACTGTATCGCCCGTTATAACCTGTTTAGCAAGCCACAGGTGAAAAAGCTGGAGCCGATCTCGATTATGAGAAAGCCTGCTGCTTCGGGTGCTAAAACAGCTATTCCTAAAGACAGAGCTCCTCAGCAAATTCCGGTTAAGAAGAAAGTTAGCTCTCTTTAATTTGGTTCTACTATTACAATTTATGGAATGAAAGCAAACTTTTACCTAACAGAGAAAGCTGCTTATATTATGATGCTGATAATGCTGCTAACAGCAGGATTATTGGCATTTTTTTCTTTAGAGCAGGGGCATGACTGGGGCGGCGACTTTGCTCTTTATCTTCGTCAGGCCCAAAGCCTGCTCGATGGCACCAGCGAAGAATTACTGGCGTTTAACAGTTATGCCATGAACAACTCCACCCAGGGTACAGGAGCCAATCCTCAAATTGGGCCTCACCTTTACCCATGGGGATTCCCTTTGCTATTGGCTCCGCTGGTAGCTGTAACAGGTTTTGCTATAATGCCGGCGAAGATTCTTATTATCGGTTTTTTTCTGCTAACCCTGTTAACCGCTTACCACCTGATGCTTCCACGGCTGGGCCATGGATATAGCCTGCTGCTGGTAGCCCTTCTGGCTTTTAACCCACACCTGGTGCAGGTTAATAATGTCATTATCTCCGATGTTCCCTTTTTCTTCTTTGCCTTGTTAAGCCTTATTTTTATTGAAAAAACCTTGGGGTACCGTTCCTTTTTTATCAATAAATGGGTGACCTATATCCTCACGGGCTTCCTTATTTTCTTCTCTTTCTTAACAAGAACCAACGGAATTGTACTGCTGGGGGTATTAGGGCTTGGACACCTTTTTAAATGGTACCTACCCTTGCGGCAGCATTTTGGACAGACCTTTAAAAAGGAGTGGAAAGAACTTCTGCCATACATTAGTTTTAGTGTTTTCTTTATACTAAAAGGCCTTTTGCTGCCAAGTGGAAGCGGCTCTCACCTGGCATTCCTGGCAAGACTTACGCCCGGTAAACTGGCATGGAACCTGATGTACTATACCGAACTTCCAGCCAGTTTTTTTGAAGGAGCACTTTTTCCCATGCTCCTGTACGGCATTACCATTCCATTTTTGTTACTGGGCATTTGGAGGCGCTTAACAGTAATGCCGGATGCCCTTTACATTATTTATTGTGCAGCCAGCTTACTCATATTTGTGCTTTGGCCCCCTGTGCAGGGTCTTCGCTTTATTTTTTCTTTATTGCCATTTTACCTGTATTTTGTTTTTATAGGACTGATGGAAGCACAAAAGAGCTTCTTAACGCCTTCGGCACCCGGCAGAAAGTTTGTTCGTCCTGCCCTTGTTCCCCTGTTTTGCCTGCTGGTAGGAGGCATGTTCCTTATTAGCACTACCACCATGGCACTTTCGAACTACCCGGAAAGGCGAATGGCAGAAGGGCCTTACAACAGCCCAAGTGCGGAGGCTTTTGCTTTTATTAAAGAAAATACACAGCCTGGAGAAGAGGTCCTTTTCTGGAAGCCCAGGACCTTTGCTTTCATGGCCGACCGACAAGCCCTGCGGATAACCAATATTGCCGAAGTAATGGAGGGTAAAGGCGATTACCTGCTTTATTACAAACTGGTCGATTTCGGGCAGCTGCCGAAGGAAGAACTAGAGCAGCTATCGAAAATGGTTAAGCCAAGCTTTGAGAATGAAGAATATATTCTCTTTCGCCTGCATGACCTGCCCGGCCGGATTGCTCAAAAGAACGACACATTGTCGAATCAGCAAGAGGTTCTCAGCACTAATTAATATTTGCTTTTGCCATACCTTAAAAGCGCAGAAATTTATGGTTCCTGCGCTTTTGTTTTATCTGCGCCTATCGTCTGGGTTACGGGTTCTTCCATTTCTACATCAGCCAGAAAATTGCTTGAGCTTTCCATCTGCTGTATGTAAAGATTTTCCGAAAAAGCAATTAGCGGTCAGGACTTATTCATCGAAGAGGCTTAAGAATATTTAGCCTTTTATGCTGAGTAAAGACAGGTGATGAAAGTATAGGCAATGTAGCTAGCCATACTGCAGGAATAAAATCTACCTGGCATCATGTACGAAACTTCAAGGCTCCCCCGGGCAGGTACATACATTTAAGGGTGGCCTGAGCGAGTGAGTGAATTTTTTTAACTCCTGATCTGAGGAAGGAGGGAAGCCTTTTATGCTTCACCCGTTTTGTACAGCATTATCCGGCCGGGGAATTATGAAATGATGATCCAGCTCAGCCGAGCTTCTGAAAATAAAGCGACACAACAAATTTATTTTACAATCATCAGGGAGCCCCTCAGCGGTTCGTGCGTATCGTTTAAAATGATGGTGTAATAATAGGTGCCGGGAGGAAGCACTTTTCCATTGAAGGTTCCATCCCATTCGGAAGGATAGCCTTTGGAGTAAAATACCTGGTTTCCCCAGTTGTTGTATACCATCACTTCACTATCCGGATAATTCCTGTCGAGGTTATGGATCTTCCATGTATCATTGAGGCCATCCTGGTTTGGAGAAAAAGCATTGGTAACAGGAAACTCATCAATCACGGTTATAGTGACAGAGTCTGAAACGGTACAGCCAGCAGGAGTGGTGCCGGTAATTGTGTAAGTTATAGTATTGGTAGAAGCCGTCCAGGGGCTTGGTGAGGAGGTTACATCCAATCCGGCAGAAGGACTCCACTGAACACTGCTAATTGAATCCACATCGTATTGGGCAGAGAGTTGAACGCGCTCACCTTTTAAAATAGTTCGGTCAGGCCCGGCGTCGATGGTTGGCAGGGGATTTACCTTAATCGGAATTCTTTCCGGATCGCCACTGGTACAGGAGCCTCTTACAGCCATTGCGTAAATAGCTGTATCACTATTTGCTGTGAAGGAGTAAGAAGTAGAGCCTTTTTCCAGTAAAGTCGATTTATCCTTAGAGCTGTACCAGTTATAGGAGGTACCATCATCCGTAGCAGGAAAAGTAACTGTTACCTCTCCCGGGCCGCAACGGCTAACCTCTACGGCACTAAGCACTGGTTTTTCCTGCACGATAACTTCTACAGCCTCTTTATAGCTGTCGCATTCCTCTCCTTTAATGGCCACATAATAAGTTGTTGTTTCCTGCAGGTTGGGTGTTTCATAGATTGCTCCCGTCACGGGCATTCCTGTTTCATCTGTAATGGGTGCCGCATCTGGTTCATTGCTGGTGTACCAGCGGTAGCTGCCAGCCTCACCACCAGAGGCAGTTAAGGTTGCGGTTTCGCCTGTGCAGATATTAACTGTTTCAGAAGCTAATTGTGGTGGAGCAACATAACAGGCTTCTGTTGCAATGCGGAAGTTAAAGAGAAAAGGTGTGTCCTGGCCTCCGCCATTTGCTCCACTTGCCACAGTAAAATAATCCTGGTCTGTGCGCCAGTATAAGCTAGCTCCTGGAGTAGGAGTGAAGCCACTATCGGTAGTTTGCCACACAATATCTCCATTTACATATAAATAGGCAATTCCTTCATCCTTATTATAGTAAAACCCCACTACAGAAACTACGCCTGTTTCCAAGGGCGGAATAATTGGGGCTTGCCCATCCTGCGGCCATCCGGTTTCATAATGTACCGGTTCGGAACCGGCATCTGCCTGAGTGGAGTACCGAACTCTAAATCCCTTATCTTTATTATGGTATATCCCGGAAATAAAACCTTCTTCCTCCTGGGCAATACTCATTAGCCATGCGTTATCTTCCTGAATGGCAATTTCCCACTCAAGGTAAAGGGTAGTGTCTCCACTGACTAAACTCAGAGGAACCTGCAAATCTAAATTTTCGTCCTGGGCAGTGGAAGGATCCTGTACAACATAAACGCCTCCATCTTTTCCTTTGGCATTTGCATGGATGCCTATCGCATTTTCCCTTCCATCCACTGAATTCTTCAGCAGGGAAGCAGGCACATCAGAAGTGTCTTCAAACTTAAAATCTGCGATAGCTGTTTGCCCTCTGGCCTGGCTGGCAATAAGAAGGCAGACAAGAAACGGCGCAAAAAAATATTTAAAGTTCATTTAAAAAAATGGTTAAGGCAGTGCTTAAATTATTAACGGGACCTTCTTGGGATATGTTTAAAATACTAATACTTTAACTGCATTACAACAGTCCGGCAAAAGTAGCTGTTAATGCATGACGTTCTGGCTACGATTTACGTTTTTTTTAAGCGGAGGTTTCTAAATGAAGGAGCTATTCTGTTGTGCCACCCATGGCTTTCCATGATTAGACAACTGGTCAGGTAATGAAAAAGAAGATTAAATCCTTTTCTCCACTCTTCAAAACCTTCTTTATTAATCAGCGTTATCTATATCGAACTTCCGGTCATGCTGTTTTATGTATGACAGAGATTCCAACTTCTTATTACTCTACCGACGCAAAATTTTTTCAAAGAACGATTTTTTATATGGACCAACATTTGCGCAATTTCATTCCTAATTTACGCTGCCCTGTTAGTAGGGAAGAAATCAGGGAAATGACTGCCGATGAGCTCGAAAGCCTGAATAATTCTATCCGCTCCGGAGCTATTTCGAACAGGGAAGGAAAAAAAATTGAGGAACCCCTGAAAGAGGCGCTTGTAACGACCGATGGAGTATATGTGTACCCCGTTACCGATGGATATGTAGCTGAAATGCTGCCAGACAGTGCCATCTCGACGAAAGGCATGAAGGTAAAACCGGAGGAATTTGCTGATGATAAAAAGAAGGTACGTGACTTCTATGACGACTATGGTTGGCAAAAATCAGACGACAGCAGTTATAAAGATACCGTTACTTTTGAAGATCGGCGGCCCGTTAGCAAGAAATACTGGAGCCGCTGCCACCTTCGCCTCAATAAGTACCTGGGCAGTGGAGATTATTTGCTTGATGTAGCCTCCGGCGCCATTCCTAATGATGAATACCTTACTTATTCCCAATCCTTTAAACTGAGGATTTGTATGGACTTTTCCATACTGGCAGTAAAGGAAGCTGCCGCCCGGCTAGATGGCAGGGGAATTTTTATACTGGGAGATATGACCTGCATACCTATTGCCGACCATTGCATAGATGCGGTTATTTCCATGCACACCGTTTATCACGTGCCTATGGCACAGCAAACACAGGCAGTGGCCGAATCTTACAGAGTGCTGAAGCCAGGGAAGCAGGCGGTAATCGTTTATTCCTGGAGAGACTCTGAACTCATGAAAGCCGCTTTCAAGATTTGGAAACCGGTGCTTAATTTTTACAAGCAAATTCGTGGGAAGGCAAATAAAATGGTAGGGCCGAAAACAGCAGACCGACCAGATTTGTTTGTACAGCAACAGAACTATGACTGGTTTTCCAAACATGTTAAAAAACAATATAATGCCCGTTTGGTAGTGTATAGCGCTATTAGCCGCAGCTTCTCCCATACTTTTTTAAGGAAAAAGATGTTCGGGAACCAGGTATCATCATTTATATACTGGCTCGAGAATAAGTTTCCTTCAGTTCTGGGCCGCTGGGGTCAGTATCCTGTTTTTATATTAAACAAGCAGTAGAAACCAGAACAAGCTGATGTATAAAAGCTTCATGAGGCTTTAAATTTTTCCATTGACCTATTCAACCACTTTTTTAAATATTTATTCATGATCATGGCACAAGACAACATGTACGAAACCGGTGAGTACCTGAAAAAAAATCAGGACTGGCACGTAAGCGATTCCCCCTGGAAAGCCGGCAACATTTATAAAATTATCCAGAGAAATAACCTGAAGTACAGCAGTGTTTGTGAAGTAGGTTGCGGAGCCGGTGAAATACTGAAGCAGCTTTCCTATAAAATGCCGCAGGACGTGAAATTCGAAGGCTATGAGATTTCTCCCCAGGCTTATGAGCTGAGCAAATCCCGCGAGAATGACCGCATAAAATTCCACCTGAAAGACCTGCTGGAGGAAGACCCGAAGGTGAAATTTGATATTGTAATGGCTATTGATGTGTTCGAGCACGTGGAGGATTCTTTCAGCTTCCTGCGCAAGCTCCGGAGTCGCGGGAAGTATAAAGTGTTCCACATTCCGCTCGATATTACCATAAATGGTATTCTGCAGGACAAGTTTATGACTGGCCGCAACACGGTAGGGCATATTAACTACTACACGAAAGAAACTGCCCTGGCTACCCTTGAAGATACCGGTTATGAGATAATGGATTACTTCTATACCGCCGATTCTCTGGAGCTGCCACGTAAAACCTTTAAGAGTAAGCTTGCCAAATTGCCACGCAAACTATTGTTTGGCGCCAATGAAGATTTTGCAGTAAAGTTAATGGGTGGCTTTTCATTAATGGTGCTGGCCCGTTAAGAGGCAAGGGGTAATGAATTAAATTAATCTCTTTGCTCTGCCGCTTTCTCTACAGACTTTCCGTGTCCGTTACAGGAGGTGTGAGGGACTGTGAAAGCACTTAATTAATTAGCTGATGAAGACACGCATAATCAATATTCTCCCGCACAAGCCGGACTACGATTACCTGCAGGATAAGCCACGCCCGAAAGTTAACTGGGATACCCCCGACGGGCAATGGGTTGGAATATACCGAAATGAAATTCCGGATAAACTGGGAGAGGAAATACTAAAAGTAACAGACGAATTTGAGTATGAGGTTTGGCAGCCGGATTACCGGGCTGATAAAATGTACAGCCACCGTTTTGAGGATGGTTTGGTGCATCGGCTTTTTCCGGCAGAAGATGTAAATGAACTGCATGGGTTAAAGCTGCGTAAAGCTATTTCTTCGCGGGTTTTGATCAGTTTTCTGAAAAAATATGCACAGGAGCATCCGGTAATCATAAACCTGAATGGCGACTTCTGTCACATCAATCTTGAAATTCTGGAAAAGTGCCCGGAGCTACCCATTCTGCAGACTTTCAGGGGGACGCTGTACCTGCCCAAAAACCAGATATTTAAAGTCAGGAAAAATGTGCCGGCTGCTCTTAGTTATTACCTGAAACACCTGAAAGTTAAAAAGCTTATCGGTAACATTGACTCGGTAATGGTACAAAACAGCTTTTACCTCGATGACCTTGAAAAAATGTACGATGGTCCGATTGAAAAGCTTACTTCCGGCTGTGAGTTCGATGTGTGGAAACCAATGGAAAAGCAGGAAGCCCGTAAAGCCTTGAACCTGCCTGCGGACAAGAAAATTTTCTTTACTTCCTCACTGCTGATTCCTATTAAACAGCTCGACAAGCTAATGGAGGTACTGACCCCCCTTAGTAAACAGTACGATTTCCTGCTGCTGGTCTCCGGTCATGGCACACCGGAATATGAAGCTTATTTAAAAGAAAAGGCAAAAGACCTGCTGGCACAGGATAAAATTCGCTTTGTCGGCTATTTAACAGGCGACGACCTGCGGAGGCATTATTGTGCTTCGGATCTTTTCGTCCATACCTCCATCTCAGAAGGGGGGCCTGTTGCTGCCATGAAGGCCATTGCCTGTGGTACCCCTGTTCTTATAACCAAAATAGCCAATGTGGCTGAAGAGCTGGAGAAGAATGGGTGTGGTAAACTTATCGAGCCCTTCGATTATGAACAGTGGGCGGAAGTATTTAAATCCATTCTGGAAGGGGAGGAAGTAAAGCCTTTTCCCCGGGAGAAAGCGGCCAGAATGTACGACTGGCAGGCGGTAGCCCGGGAGTTTGTCAAAACCTTCCATGAACTGGAAAAGAAAAGTCCGTATAAGCAAATGCCGCAGAAAGAGACCTATTCTGCCACCAGCCACTAATCATTACTGTTGAATAAAATCATAGTAGTAAAGCATTTCTGTCCAGGCTCTTTACTGTCTTAACCATATTAAACGTTTATTTTAGTTGCCCACCCAGTGTAAAAAAAGAGGCTGTCCCTGTTAAAGGGCAGCCTCTTTAGGTTAGAAATAATCTGATTCTTATTCCTTGTACTGCTGGTGCAGGTGAACCGGCTTTGCATCTTTCTTCTTTTTTGTTCTAATGTTGAGGAACTCTACGAAGAGGGAGAAGAAGATGGCAAAGTAAATGGCAAACTTTGGAATGTGCACTTCAAAACCTTCCAGTACCAGCATCACGCCAATAAGGAGCAGGAAAGAGAGTGCCAGCATTTTTACGGTAGGGTGCTTTTCAATAAAGGAACTGATAGACTTCGCAGCCAGAAGCATTACGCCCATGGCAATAATTACGGCAATCACCATTACCATAATATCATCTACAAGACCGATAGCGGTAAGAATGGAGTCAAAGCTGAACACGATGTCCAGGAGGACAATCTGAGTGATTACTCCGCTAAAGCTCACTACTTTTACCTCCTTATTAGACTCTTCCTCGCCTTCCAGTTTGTGGTGTATTTCAGAGGTGCTTTTATACAGCAGAAACAATCCTCCTGCAATCAGGATGAGGTCACGGATACTGAAGGCCATACCCAATACTTCAAACAGGGGTTCCGAAGCGCCTATCAGCCATGCGATAGCAAATAACAGGGCCACCCTTATAAGGAGTGCCAGCCCGATACCAATCATTCGGCCTTTCCCCTGCTGTTCCTCGGGCAGACGGGCAACAAGAATGGAAATAAAAACAATGTTGTCGATACCCAGAACAACTTCCATGAGGGTAAGCGATAAAAAGCTGACAAGCCCGCTGGCGGTTAGCAGTTCTTCCATAGCATAAAAATAGTTTTAATGTTGGTCGTTTAACTTAAATCTGTATCTGAGTATATACCTGTTTCCTCCATGAATGTTCCCTTGGGGAGCAGCTAATCTCCTGTCGTAGCAGGCTTATGCTAAAGAAGACCTGGAGGATAAATAGGTAAAAACAAGTATATAATCTGCCAAACTAAGTTTTTTGCCTGAAAAATTGAAATAAAAAATGCAATTCTGTAGACATTTTATTATTTTTGCAGTCCGTTCAATTGGGCGGGTTCCGGAATATTGTTTTCCGGAATTATGTAAAACTAAAAACAGCCGGTTTAATGGCTCTAGAGCCGGTTGCAATTAAATGAGCTGCTAATTTTTATGGCAAATACTCCAGAAGAGTTTGACTGGGAAAGCTTCGAAACCAAAGGTTTTGGAGAAGGGTACTCTAAAAAGAAAAAAGAGGAACTCGCCCAAATGTACGAAAACACCCTTACCACTATTACCGAGAAGGAAGTAGTAAAAGGTACGGTTGTTGGCATTAACGACCGCGATGTTATCCTTAACATCGGCTTTAAATCAGATGGTCTTGTGGCTGTCAATGAATTTCGCGATTTGCCTGAGCTGAAGCTCGGCGACGAAGTGGAAGTATTCATTGAAGAGCAGGAAAATGCCAACGGTCAGCTGGTGCTTTCAAGAAGAAAAGCAAAAATCGTTAAGGCCTGGGAAACTATTCAGGATGCCCTCGATAACGACAAAGTAATCGAAGGTGTAGTGAAGAGAAGAACCAAAGGTGGTCTTATCGTTGATATTTACGGAGTAGAGGCGTTCCTGCCTGGCTCTCAGATTGATGTGAAGCCTATCCGCGACTTCGATGTTTTCGTGGGTAAGAAAATGGAAGTGAAAGTAATTAAGATTAATTACTCGAACGACAACGTGGTGGTTTCGCACAAAGTCCTGATCGAGAAAGATCTGGAGAAACAAAAAGCACAGATTCTGGAAAACCTGGAAAAAGGACAGGTACTGGAAGGTGTAATCAAGAACATGACCAACTTTGGTGTGTTCATCGACCTTGGTGGCGTAGACGGCCTGCTGCACATCACCGATATCAGCTGGGGACGTATCAACCATCCGGAAGAGGTATTGAACCTGGACGAGAAGGTGAACGTGGTAGTGCTCGACTTCGACGACGACAAGAAGCGTATCTCGCTGGGTATGAAGCAACTGACGCCTCATCCATGGGATTCTCTTACAGAAGATATTCAGGTTGGTTCTAAAGTAAGCGGTAAAATCGTTAATGTAGCCGACTACGGTGCATTCCTCGAAATTATGCCGGGCGTTGAAGGACTGATTCACGTAAGTGAAATGAGCTGGAGCCAGCACCTGCGCAATCCTCAGGACTTTATTAAAGTAGGCGACGAGCTTGATGCTATCGTGTTGACTCTTGACCGTGAGGATCGTAAAATGTCACTGGGCATGAAGCAGCTGACTGATGATCCATGGACGAAGAGCGATATCCTTACTAAATATGCTATTGGTACCAAACACACCGGTATTGTACGTAACCTGACTAACTTCGGCCTGTTTATCGAGCTGGAAGAAGGTATCGACGGTCTTGTACACGTATCTGACCTGAGCTGGACCAAGAAAATCAAGCACCCATCTGAGTTTATCAAAGTAGGTGAAGAGCTTGAAGTGAAGGTATTGGAGCTGGATGTGGAGAACAAGCGTTTAGCACTTGGCCATAAGCAGCTGGAAGAAAATCCATGGGATACTTTCGAAACCATCTTTACGCCAGGTTCTGAGCATAAGTGTACCATCATCAGCAAAAATGATAAGGGTGCAGTGCTTGAGCTTCCTTACGGTATCGAAGGTTTTGCCCTTAACAAGAACCTCCAGAAAGAAGACGATGGCAAAGCTGAAGTAGGCGAAACCATGGACTTTAAAGTAATGGAGTTCTCTAAAGAGGATAAGCGTATCGTTCTTTCTCACACTGCTACCTACCGCGAGGATGAAGAAGTGAAGAAATCGACCGCTAAGAAAGCTGCTCCTAAGAGCAGTGGTGCAGGTGCTACCAAGAAAAGAGCTGCTTCTGCCGCTCCGGATGCTTCCAGCGCTACTCTTGGCGACCTCGATGCCCTGGCGAACCTGAAAGAGCAGATGTCGGGTGGCGGAAGCCAGGAATCTTCTCCAAAAGCCGCTGGAAAATCTGAATTAGCGGATGATACTCTTGACAATGCTGATAAAGTTGAGCAGACTGCCAAGAACGCTAAAGAAGACGAGGACAACGAAAAATAAGAAAGCAATTAATATAAAATAGTACAAAAAGCGTTGCCCGATCGGGTAACGCTTTTTTTTAAATCCTGAAGGTAAGGGTGGAAGCAGTTTGCCTGGTGCTGTTAAAATAAGGAGTCCTTCCGCAAGGAAAGGGTCGAAGAAGACTGGCGATGAGTGTTTTAAGCAGGCATGATAAAAAGGGCGTAAATTATTGTCTAAAGTGTTTGCTTCAACGGATAAGATTGAATAAGTTTGCACTCCCGATAAAGATAATGGTCTCGTGGCCGAGTGGCTAGGCAGAGCTCTGCAAAAGCTCGTACAGCGGTTCGAATCCGCTCGAGACCTCGCTTAAAAATCCTCCCAGAAGTGGGAGGATTTTTTATTTAAACCGTGATAGCTTATGCCCGGTTCTTAATTTGGTAGGAGCGGACCTTCCTGAGGCTGGAGGAGGTGGCTTGAATCCTGCGGGGCTGTTGGGCTTTTACCTGAGGGCTTAACAGAAGGATGTCTGCGCTGTCGCATAAAACCCTTCTTGAAGGCAGCTTTGGTCTGGTAAAAAAGAAATGCTCAACATGCGTTTTTATTTTCTGCAGTAAGAGTTCTGTACGTAAGCCCTGTAACTGCTTCAATGCTGTTTCAGAGCTGCTTTCTGCCAGGCAGGCATATTTTTATAAGTAATGAAATTCGCTTTGTACAATCATGATCAGATACTTCTATATTAAAGAAGATGAACTGTGCTGGGAGAAAGATCCAGAGAGTTTAATGAATGAAGGTTCGAACAAAACCATTTGGATCGACCTCCAGGAGCCATCGGCAGAGGAGCAGCGAAGGGTGGAAGAGCACTTCGGTATAGAATTTTTTACGCCACAGGAAGCGGCTGAAATTGAGAGCAGTTCACGCTTTTTTGAAGATAGTGGTGGAATCGAGGCAAATAGTGCTTTCCTGATAAAAAACAATTCCTCCTACCTTACACGGCAGGTTTCTTTTATTTTCAAAAATGGAGTGCTTTTTACCATGCGCCACAGTGACCTGAAGTCATTTGCGGAAACGGTGCGAAAGCTCAAAACCTTTACGGTAAAAAATAGTGCACTCCAGATATGGCTGCTGCTGCTGGAAACTCAAACTGACCTGGATGCAGACTTTATAGAACTCCTCACGCGGTCTACCAACAAAGTCAGCCGTAAGCTTGTAAAGGAAAGATCCATAGAAGAAGAGGTGCTTATTCAAATTACCGAGTTGCAGGAAAATACCATTCTTGTTCGGGAGAGTATTGTGGATAAGCAGCGTCTGGTATCTTCATTAATTAAAAGCTTCTTTATAGAAGATCCGGAGAAGGAGCGCCTGCGTGTCATTCTTAAAGATATCAACTCCCTCTTACAACACGTACAGTTTAGCTTTGAGCGACTGGAGTACCTGCAGGATACTTTCCTCGGTCTGGTGAATATTGAGCAAAACCAGGTGATTAAGATTTTTACGGTAGTAACGGTGATATTTATGCCTCCCACCCTAATTGCCAGTATCTATGGAATGAACTTTACCTATATGCCGGAACTAGGCTGGAAGCTGGGATATCCATTTGCGCTTTTATTAATGATTATTTCCTCCCTTGCATTTCTCTGGTACTTTAAGCGAAAGAAGTGGTTGTAAACGAAATGTTTTCTGCTTCAGCATAAACATTCCATACCTGGTGCTGTATTATTTTCTGAATAGGGTGAAAAGAGGAGAGAGTGGCTCTTTTGCCAGAAAAACCGGTATATAGCAGCAGTACGAACATTTCGGTGCTGGCTTTAAGATAAAACAGAAGCGGAATGGTTTTCTCCGGCTTATTTACCGGTATGTACCAACCATTGTTCCATTACTCCTGCTTTGTAGAATTGCCGGAAAGAGAGAGCGTAAAGACAATGTAGGCCTGTACCTGATTTATGGCAGGTAAATAAAAGAATGGAGGCTGCTATTCAATTACCCGAATATTTTCGAGCTCAATCCGGGATAGTTCTTCCAGTTTGCCAATCGCAAACAGACTATCCATCTCCTCTACTGCTAATTTTGAGACTTCCGGCTTATAATTGATGTAATCCAGCCATAGTATGCCTCCTGTCTGCCTTGGATTGTAGGCCTTACGAAAGCGGTATCCACCGCCATCTGTGTGAAACTGGTAAGCCAGGTAGTCCAGGGTATGTTCATTGGCATGAAACCAGTAAACAAAGGTATCTTCATGGTCCTCCCCGCCACCTTCTTCCGCAAAGGTTACTTTCACCTTATCATACGGCTCTCCTTCTATTTCTACCTGTCCGAGGTATTCCTTCTGTACGGCAGCATCGTTTAGCCGGTAGGGGAGCAGTGCGAAATAGATGACAGAATTTACTGAACTGCTGTAGGCTTGTTGCCGCTCCTCTGCTAATTGTACGGTGTCGCCGTTTACCAGTCGTACAAAGCCTGAATTATTAAGAATATCGGTTATCGCTTCCCCCGTGCTATCGGTAAATATCCTTCGGTATTCGAAGGTGCCGCCATTGCGCTGATACATATAAGTGCGGTCCCTGAATTCGAATGCCAGCTTTGCATTTTCTTCAAAAGCATCTCCGCCATGCACTTCAATGGCCTGGTTCACCACTTCAGCTGCTTTATCTGTAGCAGGCTCAGGCTGGCAGGCTGCAATGAGCAAAAGAAGGAGAGGAGGGAGTAAATAAGTTTTCATAACAATAAGGAGAAAATATAATTATGACCAGATGGTTAAGCAGCAGGGGAGTCAAGAAAATGCCTGCAGCAATTCTTCATCAATTCGCCTGGGGCGGTGTTTTTCGGCGTCCAGCAGGCACCAGCTTGTTTTAGCCTCCGCCAGCAGCTCGTTGGTTGCTGCTTTATAAAGGCTGACGTAGCGCTCTATCCTGGGCCCGCTGTGGGTTCCAATCCAGGTATAGCCAACAACCTCCTCTTCCGGAAGGGCGGGCTGACGATAATCAATTTCGTGCCTCAGCACCACCCATGCATATTGCTCCTGAAGGTGGCTTGGGGCCGACTGCCAGTGTGCCTGCGCCACCTCCTGCACCCAGCGGAGGTAAACGACATTATTTACATGGCCCATCTCATCGATATCACTATCCTGTACTTTTAGCTTATGCTGAAAGCTGTGACTGGGAGGGTTTGGGGTTTTCATCAATTGCCTGTTTGATAAGTTTAAAAAATAATATTTTAAATTGAACATAGAAGTTGCTCGTCGGAAAGCTTAAGAGACCGGTTTCATGTAGCCGGCCTCTTTCTGCTCTTATCCTGCTAAGCGAGCATGGATTAATCTTCCGGAGGTACACGTCTCCTAAAGATTGCTGCTGCATTTATTCTTCTTTGTTTAAATCCTTCAGGATGATTTCAATGGCCTTATCCAGCTGTGGCTGTCGGTGACTGAGTCGGTCTTTAAAGTTTTTCCCAACATACACATCCGGGCTAACGCCTTCTGTTTCCAGATTTCTGCCATCGAGTGTATAGCAGCCCCAGGAAGGCAAACGGTAAAAGGAGCCATCGACCAGTGATTCGCCGGTGGTAAAGATAATCCAGCGGTAGGTTTCTGTGCCTACAACCGTACCCAGGCCAAGCTCCTTAAATCCATTGGCGGTCATTTCCGCATCGGAGAGCGACTGCTCATTGATTAGCAGCACAATAGGCTTTACCGATGGTCCGAAGTTAGACTGGCTGGTTAGGGCCCCTTCGCGGTATTTCCATTGCAGGTAGGGCTTCTGGCTCAGAAAACGCAGCACATCATCATGTACATTTCCGCCGGTATTATACCGCAGGTCCAGGATAAGCCCGTCGCGATAGGCCGCTTCGGAAACCATGTCATGCATAAACTGCTCCAACTCCCCGCCACCCATATTCTTCATATGCACATAGGCAATACGATTGCCGGCCTGCTGGTTAACATACTCCTGGTTAGCATCCTGCCACTCATCGTACAGGAGGTCCGAAAGGCTTCCGTAGGTAGTGGTATGTAGCTTCACTTCCTTCTGCTTGCCATTTCGTTCGAAGGTGAGCGACACCTCATCGCTCAGCGAAGGAGCGGAAAAGTATTTTTCGCGGTTTACAGAAGGATGAACGGCTATGCCATTTACAGCCACCAGACGGTCGCCGGGTAGAATGTCTTTTTCTTTCACATCGGCCGGACTCTGCTTTACAATTCGGCTTACGGTATAAGGGGCTTCATTCGAAAACAAAATACCGGTGGCAATCGAGCGGGTTCCGTAATAAGTTTCCTCCTCTGCACCACTGGAGCGGAAGCCGAAATGCGAAGTGTTCAGTTCGCCCATCATATCGTTCAGAAGGAGTCTTAAATGTTCGCGCCGGCTGATGTGGGGGATATAAGCAGCATAGCGGTCTCTCAACCCCTGCCAGTCCTGGCCATGGAAGTTTTCATCGTAGAAGTTTTCTTCCATGCCGGCCCATGCTTCATAAAACATTTGCTCGAATTCGTGGGAAAGGGTCTTGCTGAAGGTGTGGCTAACGGGCAGTGCCTCTACCTTATTGTTCTTGTTATCGAGCGTATAAATGGAACCGTTGGCCAGGATAAAAAAGCTGTCGCCGGCTTTTGCTATCTGGTAAGAATGCACTTCCTCTTCTCCAATTTGCTCGGTTTTAGCTTCCTCAAAGGGTTCCAGGCTGGTTTTATACAGGTGAGAGTTACCTTCCTTATGGTCGGAAAGGTAAAATACCATGGTCTTGTCACCTTCCTGTACCACATAAGGAGCAAACTGCTGTCCGAAAGAAGGGCTTATTTGTTCGAGTCGCTCCATAAGTCCTGAGTGGTTAATACTCAATTCGGGCTTCTCAGGGGCCGCGTCTTTCTCTTTTTTCTTCTTATCACTTTCTTTCGCCCCCTCACTGTTTTTCTCTGAAAACAGCTCGCTTACTTTGTCTGATCTGAAGGGAGCATCGTATTTGTCGAGTGCCATGCGGTAAATTTTGGCGTTTTTAGTGCCATACGGGTAGCCGGGGTTTATGCGGTCGGAGGAAAAATAGAGATACTTTCCGTCGGGCGACCAGTAGGGCTGGCCTTCATTTACCCTGGTGTGCGTGAGGTTAAAGCTTTCTTTGGAATCGATATGATATACAAAAATATCGTTCTCGAAATGGCGGTGGGCAGTGTAGGTAACATACTCATCATCGGGCGAGAAATAGGGATTAGAGTTATAGAAGCCCCAGAGTTCATCCCGTGCAATAGTGTTGCTTTTGAAATTTTCGAGATCCATGATGCGAACTTCATTCCTTCCGCTAAGGTATACAGCCTGGCTTCTGTCGCTGTTAAAGGTGAGCTGACGGTTATTCTGCTGATCGAAGGTAATCTGCTTTTCAGGGGCGGAGCCATCGGCCGCAATGGTAAACCAGTTATAATAGCCGCCAGCGGTTTGGGTAAAGAGAAGGGTGCGGTTGTCGCTGAGCCATTTTACTTCCCCTACTGCCTTATTGGGCGTTGTAAAAATTTGCTGTACAAATTTCCCTTTCGGGTCCGTAATAAACAGCTCTCCGCGCGATACAAAGGCAATCTTTTTCTGGTCCGGCGACAGGTCGAAGCTGGCGATATCGCTTTTTACATTAAAAGTTTGCTGCCGGTCGAGGCTTGAGTTCTTGAACACCCGAATGTCCGGTTTGGTGGTTTGTCCGCTTGCTACATCATATACATAAATCTGGTAATCTTTCCGGAACACTACCTTTTCGCCATTGGCGCTAACCTTTGGCCACATAATGGAGGAAGGGAAGCTGGTAAGCTGCTTTTTCTGGCTGTTTTCAAAGGTATAAAGGTTGTACTCCCCATTGGCTTCATCTGACTTAAAATAGACCCTGCCGTTTTTATCGATGGTCGCGCCAAAGTCCTTGCCGCGGTAGCTGGTGAGTTCTCTGTATTCTCCGCTTAACGGGTTATAGGTTTTAATATTCGGGTTGTAGTCTCCCTTATAGCGCTTACGGTGAGCAAAACTCTTGCTTTCCCATGATTCATTGAAGTAAACCTCCTGAGTGGCAGGGTGAATGGCAATATTATGAACGGTATTGAAATAGTGGTCGAATAACCTTTTAGGAGTTCCTCCCTCACGGCCGACATGGTAGCCGCTGTAGCGGTTATAGCGATCAGAGGTAAAATAGATTTCCCGGCTGTCCCAGCTCCAGCTTTCTACCTCATCGGTAGCTTCATGGAAGGTAAGTTGTACCACTTCACCTCCCTGCAGGGGCATTACAAAAACATCTTTATTGCCATACTGCTCGCTGGTAAAGGCCAGCCACTGGCCGTCTGGCGATACACTGGGCCTGCTTTCTTCCCCTTCCATGGCAGTGAGCCGGAGGGCGCTACCTCCTGTTACCGGCACCTGCCAGAGGTCGCCTTCGTAATTGAAGATGATGCTCCCGGCATCGGGAGTAAGTACCGGGTCGAGGGTGAAGTAAATGTCAGTCGATTGGGCATGGCTAAGGAGTGGAGCAGCCATTAGCAGAAGCAGTAGTTTGCGGATCGGGTGTTTCATGTTGTTCAGGGCGCTATCTATCAGTTTTGTTCAGGTGCAAATCTGTTTTAAGTTGTAACATAGGTACTCTATGGCTGATTTGCAAGCAGATGGCAGGAATAACAAAAAGGCCGCCTAAAAGGTGCCTGGAACAAACCACTCACAGCTTTTCTTTGTTATAATGAAAATTGTCATTAATTTTAAGAAAATTGTCAGCTATGGGATTGCCTTTGTTTAAAAATATATCGCTGGATGAATTGATTCAGTTGAGCAGGGAAGGACTCGAAGCCGCTACCTTTGAGGAGATTATTGGCAGGCTGCCGTTCAGCCTGCAGGAATGGGCCCGCTTTCTGGGGGTGTCGGAGCGCACGCTCATCCGTATTCGGAAGGAAAATAAAAGCCTTGGCACAACGGCCTCCGATAAGGTCATTCGTATAACCCAGCTTTACCAGAAGGGAACAGAAGTTTTTCGTGACGAGGAGAAGTTTAGGGACTGGCTGGATGTGCGCATTATGGCCGTGGGAGGGGTAAAGCCCAAGTCGCTGCTCGATACCAGTTTTGGACTTGAACTGGTCGATAATACACTGGGGCAGATTGAATACGGCGTATTTGCATGATTCTTTATCGCTTTAGCCGGAAAGAGCATGGGGGAGACCTTTCGGGTAAAGGAGCCGAATTGTTTGGTGGCCGCTGGAACAGTAAAGGGGTGCCGGTGGTGTACACTGCCGAAAACAGAGCCCTGGCTGTAACGGAAATGATTGCCTATGCCCCTCCGGGTTTTATTCCGGAGGGCTATGTGCTGAATATTATTGAGGCACCCGATATAGAGACTACTCCCTGTGAAATAAAGCCGGAAATATTGCCTGAAGGGTGGAAGCGTTACCCGCATGGAAAGGAAACGAAGACTCTGGGAGATAGCCTGCTGAAGGCAAAGGAGTGCCTGCTGATAAAAGTGCCGTCTGCCCTGGTGCAGGGGGAGTTTAATTATCTTCTTAACCCATTACACCCGGATTTCCCGCAGGTAAAGGTGCTGGAGGTACTACCATTTAATTTCAACGAACGCCTGTTTCACTAAAAAAAGGTTTATTTTGAAAGAGAGAGGGGGAAGGTAAAAGGGGAGATTGGAAAATGCTGTTAAAATAAAAAAAGCGACAGCTGAATGAACAGCCGTCGCTTTAAAGCTAGGTTTAGCTTAGAGTGCTAATTCTTAGACTCTCTCGTCTTTTCGCTTTTTGTCCGCTTTCACTTTTTCTTCTTCTACTTCAGTATGACGCACACGGTCACGGACAGTTTCCTTGCGTTCGTTTACTTCTTTCTTCAGTTTTACCTCTTCGACTACGCGGGCTTCCTTACCTACTACAGGTACCTCTGCACGTTCGGTAGCCTCAATGGTTCCTTCTTCGAAGTTTTTGAAGTCGGCTTCGGTAGCCTTACGGTCTACAGGTTTACGCTCTACTTCTACGTGCTCCTCACGCAGGCGTAATTTCTCTTCGACCGGACGCTCCACAATTCGGCTGCGCAGGCGAACACCACCGGTTTCTACCTCTTTTTTACCAACTTCCAGCTCCTCTTCAATTACCGGAATAGACTTCTTGTCTGTACCTTTTACATCATCGGTTTTTTTGTACTTTCTGGCATGTTCGTTGGCATCAATGGCACCGTTTTCATCTAAAATAGCAGCGGCACGCTCGGCACGGTCCATGCTGGTGGTATGGACGGTAACTACGCTGCCTCTTCTTGCTACTTCGGAATAATTCCGGGCTTCATTGGTATCCTCGAACATAGAGCTGAAAAAGTTGTCTACATGCTCGTGGTTTCTATCCGCTACATCTCCTTCTATTCGCGGAGAAATGTCAATATCTTCTTTCTTAAAGCCTTCTTTTTCAAGCATTTTCTTTGCTTCGCGGGCTTTCATTTCATTCTCATATACTCCTATTACTGTCTGTTTCATAACATTTTGTATTTAAATTAAAAAATTGATTTAAAGGAATCGCAGTGATTCTACTTCGGTTGAGAGGGAGGGGTAGGAGAGCTGGAGTTATTATTACTATTTCGCTCTACCTCTATTTCTTCTTTTTTAAGCTTTATGGTATCGTGTACCTCTTCCTGCTTCTTACGTCGGGTAATATGTAGCTCTTCAACTACCACCAGGCGCTTTACAATCTCTTCGCGCAGTACCGGAATAATCATCGTATCTCCTTCATGCCGGATTGCCGGGGGTGCCTCCTCTACGTACTGGTTTACTGCTACCCGTTCCACATCAATTTCGTCATGTTCAAGAGAGAGGTCAATATTTACGTCTTCTTCTGTTACTCTTTTATGCAGTTTAATGCTGCCGGTTTCCACCTGCTTTTTGCCAACCTGTAGTTTTTCTTCTATCACCGGGTAGGTCTCCGACTGGTTTGCCTCCGGTTGCCGTGCAGCGGAGGAAGGGCTAAAAGTTTTCTTTTGCTCCTGCTGTCCACTTAAATTTTGTTGTCTGGCATCTGTTGGCTCCCTGTCTTTCATTTTTTTGTTCTCCTGTTTAAAATTGGTATCAAAAAATCAATCGTTAAAAGGCTGAAAAACAACCCTTTATAAGTAGTACACGAAAGAATGAGGGAAGGGTTTTGTGGGGAGAGAGGAAAAAATGTCTATTTGAGCTGAGAAGATACAAATGGAAGAATTTTTGAAAGAACACGAATGAAGTTTTACAGGATTTTAATAAGCTTAAGGCTTCCCCATTAATAATTTTCTTTATGAAGTCATTTGTCTAAAATAAATCCGGAGAAATGGTTATTAGTTGACAAGGCTGTCCTTTTGAGGAACCAGTACTTTACCGCTCATCCTATTTATGGCGCACTACCTAAAATTTCTCTTGCTATCCTTCCAGTCCATCTTTATCTTGGATGGTTTAAAATAATTAGTACTATGTTTGCTACACTGGTTCATCATGCTTACCTGAAGTTTATGCGCTCCGCTTCCTTTTCAAGGAATATGGCTACGCTTATTTTCCTCGGGTTTTTATGTCTGTTGTTTGGTTCTTATTTCCTGGCAGCAGCCTTTTTGCTGGACAGTCTCCTGCAGCAGTTTTTTAACACAGAAAATACTTTCCCCTACCTTTGCCAGCTGCTGATTTACTATTTTACGACCGAAGTCCTCATGCGGTATTTTCTGCAAAGTTTGCCGGTGCTGGACCTGCAGCAATACATCCATTTGCCCGTTGGCCGTAAATCCCTGATGCACTTTATCCTCCTGCGTTCTTACGTCCACCCCTTTAACTTTCTTTCAGCTATATTCTTTCTTCCTTATACCCTGCACGTTCTTGTTCCACAGCTGGGCGGTTCCTCTGCCTGGGCCTGGTGGGGTAGTATGGTCCTGCTTTCCCTTCTTATCCATAATGGCATGTTCATCTTCAAAAAGCATCTCGACGACAAGCCATTGGGCACCGGCCTGCTGATTGGCTTGGTTGCCCTGTCCGCCTTTAGCCAGTACATGGATTGGTTTAGCCTGGGCAAAATGACAGCGCCTTTCTTTGAAATGGCCGCCCGCTTATCCTGGTTGCCCGTGGTGCTGGCAGCCGGACTTGTTTTTGCCTATGTGCTCAACCTCTTTTTCCTCCTTCGCCATTCCTATCCCGAAGACTGGGGAAGACAGGGTGCGGAAAAGATACAGCAGGTTCCGGCTTTAGGTCTGCTGCAAAGGCTGGGCCTGGCAGGGGAGCTGATAGGGCTGGAAATACGCTTAATTCTCCGGCATAAGCGGAGCCGTTCCATCCTGATGCTTTCTTCTTTTTTCCTTTTTTACGGGTTAATATTTTACACAAATCCTGATTACCTGAATGATATGCAGGCTTTTCTAATCTTTGTGGGCATCTTCATTACCGGAATTTTTATGATGAATTACGGACAGCTCCTCTTTAGCTGGAACAGTGGGCATTTTGATTTTTTCCTTACAAAACCTATAACCGCATACGATTATGTAAAGGCAAAGTACTACCTCATGGTGGGGGTGGGACTCCTGACCTTTGTGCTGGCCATCCCTTACGTTTACTTTGGCTGGAAAGTGCTCTACATCAATACCATGATGCTGCTCTTTAACCTGGGGGTGAATATGTTTGTGGTGATGAACCTGAGCATGTGGGCCCCTAAAAAGATAAACCTGAGTAAAGGCAGTATGATGAATTATGAAGGCCTGGGAGCTGCTCAATGGCTGATGGCCATTCCTATCATCGGGTTGCCATACGCCGTCTATATCCCTTTCGCCATTTTTGATAATCCTACACTCGGCATTACAGCTCTAGGTGGAATGGGCCTGATTGGTTTGCTTTTCCATCGCCGCCTGCTGGCCTTATCCACCCGAAGGGTGGAAAGCAAAAAGTATCAAATCTCTCACTCTTTCAGAAACGAAAATTAAGATGATACAGATAAACAACCTAAGCAAACGCTACGGCAAAACCCAGGTGCTGGATGTACAGGTGCTCAGTATTCCGGCAGGAGAATCATTTGGACTGGTTGGAAACAATGGTGCGGGAAAAACCACCCTCTTTCGTACTATTCTGGACCTGATACGCCCCACAAGCGGTACTGTACAAATGAAAGGAGAGCCAGTACATGGACGGGACGACTGGAAAAGCTTTACCGGCTCTTACCTCGACGAGAACTTCCTGATTGATTATCTTACGCCCGAAGAGTATTTCCAGTTTATCGGGCGCCTGCATGGGTTGCGACCCGAAGGAGTGGCTGAATACCTGGGGCGCTTTGATGAGTTCTTTAATGGAGAAGTGCTGGGGAAGTATAAATATATCCGCGACCTCTCGAAAGGCAACTTAAAGAAGGTAGGCATTGCTTCTGCCTTAATGGGAGAGCCGGAGCTGGTGCTGCTCGATGAGCCTTTCGAAAATCTCGATCCCAGCTCTCAGATTCGCCTTAAAAAGCTGCTGAATGCAGAACGCGGCAGGCGCCCGATAACCTATTTGATTTCCAGTCATGATCTCAACCATATCACCGAAGTTTGCCAGCGGATCGTTATCCTGGAAAAGGGGCGTATTGTGCAGGACCTGCAAGCCGACGAAAATCTGCTAGGATCGCTTCAGGCTTACTTTACAGCTTAAGAATAATTTAAAATCCTAATAATGAGAAGATTCAAAGCACTATTAATTACAATTTTCGCCACTGCACTACTATCTGGCTGTGGCTACCATATGGCAAGGGTTGCTAACCTAAATAACCATACCACAGAGGTAGAACTAAGCAGGAGAAACTTTGTGGTGGTTGAAAAAGTAATAGGCAAGGCAGATGCAACCTATATTTTTGGAATAGGAGGTCTGTCAGATGAGGCCCTTATCGCCAATGCAAAAGCGAATATGTTAAGCAATGCTGAATTGGTAGGCACAGCAAGGGCGATCATCAATGAAACTACAGAGGAACATTACGCTATGATCTTTCCGGTTTATTTTAAAAAGACGGTTACGGTGAGTGCTTTTATAGTTGAGTTTACTGACTGATTAACAGACATAAATTATTATTCATCAGGCATCCAGGCAGCAGCTGGGTGCCTTTTGCTTTTTTAAAAGGAACCTGCTCCCTTTACAGCAGGTCCCAGTCCGGCCTTCCCAGAGCGGTGGTTGTGGTATAGTTTACCTTACGCCGCATATTTGCACCCAAGCTAATAAGGGGAGGTTTTGCATAGGAAATCCCCACCGAAAGGAAAAAGCGAAAAGCTGGTGTTCAGAAAAAAGTAAGGCTCCTTGAGCAGGAATTGCCTCCATTTAATAAACTTTTGCCTGGTATACTAATATGGATCCGCCTGAAATTGCACCTTCCTGTGCTAATACTTAACTTCAAGGCTCATGCAGAAAAAGCAAAACCCTATGCACTGGAAAATAGCAGCCGATACCGGCGGTACTTTTACCGATTGCCTTGCGCTGGATCCGGATGGAAATACCCACCGAGCCAAAGTACTGAGCAACGGAAGCCTCAAAGCCACTATAAAAGAAAAAATTTCCGAAACCCAATATACCCTGTCGGCGGAATGGCTAAGGCAGCCGCTCTTTAAAGGCTTTTCCCTCTGGAAAGCCGGAGCCCCGGCAGCTACCGTAAAAATTGAAGCCCTTAATCCGCAAAGTGGACGCCTAACAATTCAGGAGAAGCCATCATTCAACTTAAAGGTTGGCGATACAGTAGAAATCAGTGCTTTCGAAGAAGCGCCTGTGCTGGCTGCCCGTCTCCTTACCGGAACTCCCTTAGGCCAGCCTTTTCCCCCTCTTCAGATGCGCCTTGGCTCTACCAAAGGAACTAATGCATTACTGGAAGGAAAAGGCGCTCGCATAGCGCTCTTGGTGACCAAAGGTTTTGGCGACTTACTCTTGATAGGCGACCAGCGCCGGCCGAAGCTTTTTGCCCTGAATATTCAAAAACGTAAACCATTGGGCCAGCATGTGCTGGAAGTAGAGGAAAGGCTCAATGCCGCGGGGGAAGTGGAGCAGGCCTTAAGTGCCGATGAAATCAACCGACTGATAGGAGAGGTGAAGGCCTTAAAGGTAGAGGCAGTTGCTATTTCTCTGATGCATAGCTATAAAAATCAACAGCACGAACAGCAACTAAAAAGGGCTTTACAGGATGCGGGAGTTACTTTTATTTCTGTTTCTGCGGAGCTTTCTCCAGCCATTAAATACCTTCACCGCACCGAAACGGCCGTCGTTAATGCCTATCTCTCACCAGTCATTTTTAAGTACACAGAAGAAGTGCAGCAGGGGCTGTCGGGGTCCGGCCAACCAGGGCCCGGCCATCCGGGGTCTGGCCGGTCGGGAGCAGATTTTAAAATAATGACCAGTGCGGGAGCCTTGGTGAGCGCTGCCTTTTTTCAGCCAAAGGATAGCTTGTTGAGTGGTCCGGCCGGGGGAGTAGTGGGGGCCGCACAGGCCGCGCGGCAACTGGGAGAAGAAAAGGTACTTACGCTCGATATGGGCGGGACCAGTACCGATGTGGCCAGATATGACCAGGCTTTTAGTTTTCATTATGAACTGCAGGTAGGAGAGGCGCGCCTCCAAAGTAAAGCAGTCGCTATTGAAACGGTGGCTGCCGGCGGGGGCTCAGTATGCCATACCGATGGACTAAAACTGATGGTGGGGCCTGAAAGTGCAGGGGCTTACCCCGGCCCGGCCTGCTATGGCTCTGGGGGGCCTTTAACGGTTACAGATGTAAACCTGCTCTTAGGGCATATTTACCCGGGCCGGTTTCATATTCCACTGCATCAGGAGAAGGCCCGCCGGGCTTTTGAGCAACTCAAACAGGAGTTAAACTCCCATGGGGAAGTGGCGGACGAAGAAATTATGGCAGGCTTGTTACAGATTGCCAATGAGAAAATGGCCGAAGCTATCCGGAGTATATCTGTGCGACGGGGCTATGATCCGAAGGAATATGCCCTTATGGGCTTCGGGGGTGCGGGGGGACAGCATGTTTGTGCCATTGCCGGCTTGTTAGGCATGCAAAAAGTGATTGTGCCTTACGATGCCAGTATTTTAAGTGCCAGTGGCATCCATCAGGCGGTTATCGAACGAACTGCAATGCGGCAGGTGCTGAAGCCATTACTGGAGGTAGGTAATCTGGATCTACTAATGAAGGAAGTTGCGGCAGAAGCTCGCCAGGCGCTTTTATTGGAGAAGATTTTGGAAGAGGAAATGGAGGTGAAAGAACAAAAAATCTTTCTGCGCTTTAAGGGACAGGACAGCAGTATAGAAGTAGAATATGGCCGCGGAAATAATCTTCAGGAAGCTTTTAAGGAAAAGTATCGTCACCTGTACGGGCATTGGCTCGACGATAAGGAAATAGAGCTGGAATCTGTTCAGCTGACCCTCGCCAGCCGCTCTCCTGAACCCTTCTCTCCCGGGGAGAAAATGGAAGCCCATCGTGCGGAGACCACTCAACACCATGCCTGCTGGGTAGGAGGAGGCTGGCAAAAAGTGCCGGTGTATGAATGGGATGAGCAGGCCGCCGGAGCTACCATAGCAGGGCCAGCCTTGTTACTTTCTGACTTTACCAGTATTTTGGTAGAACCAAAGTGGGAACTGCAGATTTATCCCGATCGCTCGGCGGTTCTGGAACAGCAGGGGACGAAAGAAGAGGATAATACCTCCATTACTTCTGAGGCTGTACAGCTCGAATTATTTACCAACCGTTTTACAGGGATAGCTGAAGAAATGGGTAGCCTGCTCGAGCGTACTGCCTTCTCTGTTAATGTAAAGGAACGTCTCGACTTCTCCTGTGCGCTGATGGATCCGAATGGTTACCTGGTGACCAATGCTCCCCACATTCCGGTGCACCTTGGCAGTCTCGGAGTTTGTACTCGTCTGGTAAAGGAGCAGTATGCCATTCGTCCGGGAGATGTGCTGATAACCAACCACCCGGCCTTTGGCGGCTCTCATCTGCCGGATATAACCATGATTTCAGGGGTATTCGATGCAGCAGAAAATTTGCTGGGCTATGTCGCGAACCGGGCCCATCATGCCGAAATCGGAGGAACCCGACCGGGCAGTATGCCGCCCGATGCAAAGAGCCTGATAGAAGAAGGGGTGGTGATTCCGCCAACTTACCTGATAAAAGAAGGTGTACCTCAATGGGAAGTGGTGGAGCGCCTGCTAAGGGAAGCTCCCTATCCCAGCCGGGCAATATCAGAAAACCTGGCAGATTTAAAGGCGGCTCTGGCAGCAAATGAAGCAGGCAGGGTCGCCTTGCTATCCATGGCTAAGCAGTATGGCAGAGAAGAAGTGCTGCATTATATGCAGGCCCTGTGTACCTATGCCCACGAAAGCCTGCACAAGGCATTGAAAGGGTTTGGCTATGGGAACTATTCGGCAACTGAACTGCTCGATGATGGCAGCCCGCTTAAGGTAGCCATCAACATTCAGCCCGAGGGAGTGGAGATTGACTTTGCAGGTAGTGCTGATGTTCACCCGGCCAACCTGAACGTTAACCCGGCCATTGTAAATAGTGTCATCATGTATAGTCTGCGCCTCTTGCTGGACAAAGAAATTCCTCTCAATGAAGGGCTCATGGAGGGGGTGCAGGTTAATATTCCTGCCGGGAGCATGCTAAACCCCGACTTTCAACAGCCAGCAGAAAAATGCCCGGCCGTGGTGGGGGGGAACACTGAAATCAGTCAGCGCCTGACCGACCTGATGCTGAAAGCCTTTGGCGTTTCGGCCTGTAGCCATGGCAGCATGAATAACCTGCTTTTCGGAAATGAACACTTTGGCTATTATGAAACGATAGGAGGGGGCAGCGGTGCCGGACCTGGCTTTAAAGGTGCAGATTCCGTCCATCAGCACATGACCAATACCCGTATTACCGACCCGGAGATATTGGAGTTCCGTTACCCAGTTCAACTGGAAGCTTTTAAGATCCGCAAGGGGTCTGGTGGCAAAGGGAAATGGGCGGGCGGAAATGGCATTTATCGGCAGATTCGCTTTAAGGAAGCCGTTCAGTTATCTGTTCTTACCCAGCACAGGCAGGTAGCTCCTTATGGTGCGGATGGTGGCGGGGAAGGTGCCGTTGGGCGGCAGTATATCCTGCGGGCCAATGGCAGCTGCGAAGAACTCCAAGGTATTGACGGTGCCGATATGGCTGCCGGCGATGCAGTGGTCATGGAAACCCCTGGTGGAGGTGGTTACGGGCTGCCTGAAAAAAAGTAATATGACTAAAAAAGAGGCTTTTACCACCAGCTTAACCAATATCCTGTTCTGGTCGGTTATTTCAGCAGCTTTTATTGGACCGGGTACTGTAACAACGGCTGCCAGTGCGGGGGCGGCTTATCGATTGGACCTCTTATGGGGATTGGCCTTTTCTACCTTAGCCTGTCTGCTTTTGCAGGAGGCTGCTGCGCGTATCCGCCTCGTTAGCGGCCTGAGTTTGGGGGAGGCGATTGCCCGGCGCTATGGAGGGGCAGCATATGTAAAATTGTTTATTGCCGGAGCCATTATTATCGGGGGCATGGCTTATCAGGCAGGTAACATTTTGGGAGCGGTTTCCGGAATCGGCCTGTTGCTGGATGTTTCCCCGGCCTGGCCTGCAGTTTTCCTGTCCCTGCTGGCTGCAGTCTTTTTATTTATGGGAAGGAACAAACTAATTGCTAAGGTGCTGGGAGGAGTGGTAGCGTTGATGGGAGTGGCTTTTGTGCTTACGGCCAGTCAGCAAAGCTTTTCCTTTCCGGAAATCGCCTTAAATATGGTACAGCCCAATTTTCCTGCCGGCAGTGAATTGCTGCTGTTGGGTCTTGTCGGAACCACTATCGTTCCTTATAATCTTTTTTTAGGCTCAGGAATCGGGCATACACAAAGTCTGAAGCAAATGCGCTGGGGCTTGGGTGTGGCTGTTGTATTGGGAGGTTTTATTTCCGGAGCAGTGCTGATTACCGGCGCAGGCTTGGAGGGGCTGTTCAGCTTTGAAGCCATGGCCCGGCATATGGAGGCCGGGGCAGGAAGGGGCTTTGCGGCTCTTTTTGCCTTTGGTCTTTTTGCGGCAGGCTTTTCCTCTGCTTTAACGGCCCCTCTGGCAGCGGCCATAACAGCTAAAAGTGTAGCAGGAACAGCACCTGAATGGCAGGAAAGAGGGTGGAAGTACCGGCTGGTATGGGGAGTAGTAATTGTATGTGGACTGCTTTTCGGGGCCTCTGGAATTAAGCCAATTCCCATGATTATTCTGGCCCAGGCGCTGAATGGCTTCCTGCTGCCATGGTTGAGTATTTACCTCTTCATTTTATTGAACGACCATCAGCTGATGGGGCAGCACAAAGCTTCCATTCTGAATAATATTCTGCTGCTAATGGTTATTTTCTGTACCCTCTGTCTGGGACTGTTAGGCATGGTAAAAGCACTTAATGGCGCCGGCGCCAGTGTGCCGCTCGATAAGGGAAGTTTGCTCGTTATCAGCTCCCTTTCCCTGCTTGTAGTAGGAGCCTTAGCATGGAAAGTGGCAGGAGAAAGGAGAGGATGAAAGAGCTGCTAAAACCTCTCTCTGCACTTTTATTTTTGGGAAAAGTGCAGAGAGGAGTAAGTTGAAGCTCATTTAATTCTTCATGGAAGGAAATTTAGAGGCAGATGGAGCGCAGTTCTTTTTAGAGGGAAACCTAAGCCGGCAGGAAAAGGATACTCCAGAAAAGCCCATAACTGTTGCAGGCAGTATAAATTGATAAGCAACACTCATTACTTCTGCCAATTCTTCCGGCATTGATTCAGTAGTTCCACCAGGTCGGTGACTTCTTTCTCTGTGGTGGCATAATTAGTAATACAGGCCCGGAGGGCTTGTACTTCTCCGGTTTGGTATATCGATATCCAGGCTTTTCCGGACTGGACTACCTGCCGGTTGATTTCTGCGGCAAAGTCTGCATTCTTTTCATAAGCCGGGTCGGTAAAGCAGGCAATAGGAAAATCAGTATAATTGTAAAGCTTCCAGCCACTGTTTTTTAGCTGCTTTTTTAATAAGTTACCCATCTCGGTTTGGTGACGGATTACCTGGCTGTAGCCTTCCCAGCCAAAAAAAAGGAGGGAAAGGTACACCTTTAAACCTATAAAACGGCGGGACCATTGTAGGGAGTGGGTAAAAGGATCCACAATTTCCAGCTGACCCGCTTCCTTGGGCATATAATCTGCCAGGGTGCGGAAACTACGGTCGAGGATGTGCCGGTGCCGGGTCAGGAACATGCCGGCGGCCATGGGTACAGACAGCCATTTATGCGCATCGAAGGTGATGGAATCGGCTGCTTCTATACCTGAGAGTAGAGGAGCAAGTCCCGGCTCCAGAACGGCTGCACCCCCATAGGCGGCGTCTACATGCAGCCAAAGATTATATTTTCGTGCAAGATTTGCTGCCCGGGGTAAATCATCGATGGCTCCTGTACCGGTAGCACCGGCAGTAACAACCAGTAAGAAAGGCTGATGCCCTTCAGCGGTATCTTTAATCAGCTGTTCTTCTAACTTATCCATCCGCATTTGTTGCTGCTGATTTACAGGGATGGAACGTACAGCCGCCATTCCCAACCCGGTGGTGCGGGCAGCTTTTACAATGGAGTGATGGGTTTCGGTGGTGCAATACAACAGAGGCTGACCTGCCAGGCCCCTTAATCCCGTTTGTGCATAGTCGGGGAATTGCTGGTTCAGTGCAGAAATAAGGGCCGTAAGGTTGGCTTCGGCTCCCCCGCTGGTAAATACGCCGTCGATCGAGTCCTGAGGAAAGCCAAAGCGCCTGCCAAATTCCTGCAGGAGGTAAGTTTCCACCTCGGCAGCAAAAGGAGAATGGCTCCAGGCGGCCATTTGAGGATTATAGGTAGCGCTGATCAAATCGGCCAGGATAGAAGGAAAATTAGCCCTGGGGTTAAACAGTCCGAAATAGCTGGGATGGGGAGTGTGAACAGCATATTGCTCCAAACCTTCCAGCACATGCTGTAGTGCCTGAATGGATGGCACCACCTGCTCAAAAGAATATTTTTGTGCATGTTTCCGGATACCTTGGGTATTTAATTCCGGGGCTACCTGCCTTTCATGGGTATGGGCATAGTAGTTTTCCAGTTCTTCCAGCAGGAAATTCCATATCTCCTTCCTCTCGCTTACGTTCAGGTCGAAATTCATGCGTTCATCTGATTTGGGTAGGGCTCTAAGTTAGGGGAAATGCTCCGCAAAACAAGCTTCCTTTTTTACCTTCCCATTAAAATGCGGATACCTTATTTTGTGATTCAAATAAAAGTTTTTCCCCTGCCCGGCTTAATAAAAGACCTTCTGCTAAGAAAAGGAATACTCTTTGCTTTTATCAATTTTCATTCTGTAGTAAGCATGCAAATTCGCATTATCAGGGAAAAGGGTTAAACCTACTGCTCTTACCTCTTTCTGAATCCTGCGCTCAAAACCAAAGCATAAACTCCGAGCAACGGCCCCACACTCAGCGTGGTGTATGCCAGCGTAGGCGGGAAGTATTTTAGCAGTAAACCAATCAGCTGTATACTCACAATGGTAATGGAAAAGCCAATACAGTTAACAGCCGTAAGGGCAGTCCCTTTAAATTCCGGCGGAGCATGCTGAGCTACAAGGGTGGAGAACTGCGGCGAATCTGCCGTTACCACCATCCCCCAGAAAAAAAGAAAGGCCAGAAAGAATGCAACAGGCAAAAAGAAAGCAAGAGGTGAAAATAAGCAACAGAGGCCCGAGGCTAGTAAAGCCCAAAAGGCCACCTTTTTGCTGCCCAACAGCTGGGAAAGAAAGCCACCGATAATGCATGAAAGCCCCCCGATGCCAATGAGCAGGAATGAAAGGAAGGATACAGGAAAATGATGCTCCGGGTGTAACTGTACATAAGTAGCCAGTATAAGTGGAAGGTAAGCCCAGAAAGCATACAACTCCCACATATGGCCGAAATAGCCAAAAGCAGCCGCTCGAAATGCTTTGTTGCGGAAGGTTTGAGGAAAGGCCTTCAGCTTAATGGTACCTCCCTTTTTTCTAAATGGGCCATCAGGTACCAACATTAGGATAATGAAACCTCCGGCGATGGCAAAAAGGGAGGTAAGGGAGATGACATACAGCCATGGAAGGCCTTGAGTGGCCGCTTTTAAGAGATGGGGAAAGGCAGTGCCAAGTACCAGTGCCCCCACCAGGTAGCCAAGGGCTTTTCCCAGGCCTCTTTCATGATAGTCGGCAGCTATCTTCATTCCTATTGGGTAAATACCAGCCAGAAAGAAGCCGGTTCCGAAGCGGAAAAAAAGCAGGGAAAGGAGGTTTTGCTTTCCCAAAAGTAAACCAGCATTCAGTAAAGCCGCAGCAAGGGCAGAGACGAAGAATACTTTGGAGGGAGAAAAGCGGTCGGCAATAGCCAGTAAGGCAAAAGAAAGGGTACCAACAATAAACCCAAACTGTACAGCGGAGGTAATATGGCCCAGGGCGGCTGCCGGAAGATGTAAATCCCGAACAAGGTCCTGCATAATAGCATTGCCTGCAAACCAGAGAGAGGTACAGGCAAACTGTGAAAAAACAATGAAGAACAGAATACGGCCATAGCTGTTTTCCAATCGAATAGCCGCCCCTTCCGGATTACTTGTTAGCATATTTTCACCAGGCAAAACAGCCGCACCAGTTTAATGTTAGCTGGCAGGAGCATTAAACAGAATGCGAAGGTACAGGAAAAAGCTTACCAATGGAAGTTCCTGCCTCCATCTGGTGCATCCTC
This sequence comes from Nafulsella turpanensis ZLM-10, assembly GCF_000346615.1. Classification (GTDB taxonomy): domain Bacteria; phylum Bacteroidota; class Bacteroidia; order Cytophagales; family Cyclobacteriaceae; genus Nafulsella; species Nafulsella turpanensis. Next base: position 39,379 of record NZ_ANNU01000036.1, on the reverse strand, counting down.
AGGAATAAGCACATCTTCAATGATAGTGGTTTTATTGCTGAATAGCTGGTGCGGAAAATGGTAGATGAGCAAGCTGTCGCTTAGAGCTGTTATTTTAAAATACTTGGTATTGCTCCCCTCTTTTACTTGAAATAAAGTGGGAATAATATCGCTGGAAATGGCAAGGTAAGCCTGCCCATTGCGTCCTACACTAAAATTCCATTTTCCTGTTATAGATGGGCCGCAGTTATTGTTTTGGCTATTATTATCACTCACCTCCTGATTGGTGCTAAATGTTTGCCGGTAGGCAAGGGTGCAGTCTCCCATATTAACCCGAACCCCACCATTGGTGCGCTTTGCCAGCTTCCAGGTTTTCGATTCTTTACCCGCGAGCTTTTCCATGGCATTTTCCGGAAGGGTATATACTACCTCATTTTTCTCACTACTGCAGCTGGTAAGAATGAGGAGGATGATGCAAGAGGTAAAAAGGCTTTTCATGTAGAAATTTTTTTAGGAGTAGGACAGAGAAAGTAAGATAAAAAATGCCATTGTAAATAAACAAAAATTCCTTCCTTTTCTCCTGTACCAAGTAGGGTGAATGAAGAAAGATGATGAAGCTAAAAAGAATGGGAAAGGTAAGATTCTTCCTTGATTGTATTTTTTCGTGCAGTGTTGCAGTTACGGTTGACTCATTTAAATGCCGTCAATGTATGAACAGGGCAAAAATAAGGCAGTGATTAATCGTTTTTACCATTCTGGCTCTCGGGTAAGCTTTAAGAACAAAATCGGCAGCAAGCGACCACCTCACTTCCTACATTTACATTTATTTGATGCGAAAAGGTGTATAGATGAAAACAGGAGTAGGTTTAAGAATCATTTGCGCTGGTATTTTTAGTATCCATGCGGGGCTGTTAAGCGCCCAAACCATCGGTGATACAGCGGAAGAGAGAAAAGAAAAATTTGAGCTGGTAAGCCTGAGCAGGAAAGTAAATACACAGTATCATGACTCTGCTCCTGTGTTGTCGCCCGATGGAAAAACTCTTTATTTTACGGTTAATGATCACCCCGAAAATACGAGGGGCAAAGGCAGCCAGGATATCTGGTTTAGCGAACTGGATTCTACAGGGCAATGGGGGCCGTCTCAACACATGCCGCAGCCGCTCAACCAAAACCAGTTTAATCAGGTGCTGAGTGTATCTCCCGATGGGCAGACGCTACTCGTGCGCGGAGGGAACCGGAAGGATGCCTTAGGCTTTTCTCTTTGTAGAAAAAGCAACGGACAGTGGCAGAAGCCGGAAGAGCTTCGTATCGATGGCTTTGAAAAAATGTGTAAAGGGCGTTTCAACGGCGCTTTTCTGGCACTTGATGCTTCAGCCCTGCTGCTTTATTTCAGCGAAACGGAAGCCGCAGCCTACAGCGACCTCTATGTTAGCTTCCCGGAGGGAAATGGAAACTGGAGTCGCCCTGAGTTAATTACAGCCCTGAATTCACGGCAGGATGAATTTGGTCCTTACCTGGCCCCAGATAACCGAACCCTTTTCTTTGCCAGTAACCGCCCCGGCGGCTTTGGCGGCATGGATATCTATAAAACAATTCGAAAGGATAACAGCTGGCAGCAATGGTCGGATCCACAAAACATAGGTGCACCGGTTAATACCGGCGGTTTTGACGCCTATTATGCCGTGGGCAATGCCGATACGCTTGTTTTTACTACCCGTGCCTATATGTCGGCCGATGGTGGCCACCTGGACCTGTTCACTCTGCAGAGAATTCCAGAGAAGAAAGTGAAAATCAGCCTGGCCGGACGTATATTGAATGAGAAAACAGGAGAGGAGATTCCGGGGGCAGCCATTCGTGTGGTTCAAAAAGAGGAGGTGATCGAAAGAGTGGAGAGTGCAGCAGAGGATGCTTACTTTTCGACGGAACTGCCTGGCCCCGGTGCTTATCAGCTGCAGGTAAATGCCGAGGGTTATCTTGCCGGCATCGATAGTTTCCTGGTGGAACCTACCACCATTGACCTGAGTGTATACCGGACTATTTTCCTTAAAAAGCTTGAGGTGGGCCTGTCTGTCAGACTCAATAACATTTTCTTTGACTTCGATAAAACAACCCTCAGGCCCGAGTCTTTTCCGGAGCTGGATAAGGTGGCTGAGCTAATGGAACAAAATGAAGGCCTTTCCATTGAGATTGGCGGCCACACGGATGATAAGGGGAGCGAGGAGTATAATGCGAGGCTCTCGCAGGGCAGGGCAGAAGCCGTTCGCTCTTATTTAATGGGAAAATGGATTGAGGGAGAGCGGATAACAGCGAAAGGCTATGGCGAAAGTAAACCCGAAGTAGTGAACGACAGTGATGAAAGCCGGCAGGTTAACCGGCGGGTAGAGTTTACCATTCTCCGGAATTCAGCTGACTTAGAGTAAAGCATCGCCCCTGGAAGAATAAAGCCCGACCAGGGGCAATATTTTTTTCAGGAGCTGATTCATTCATTTTTCAGGGCAGCATGCAGGATAGTTTTCCCACATTATGATGTTCCCTAAACAATCATTTTTTCCTTACTGGTATTCATGAACAGGACATCGCCAACACCATCGTAGCCATCGAATACGTCTGTCTCTTTGTGCCGGATCAGTTCTTCACGGAAGCCAATAATGGTAAGGTCAGCATCTTTCGATTCTTTATTGATGATGGAACGGGGGTCTTTATCTATTTCCTGCAGGATAAACTGAATATTGCTGCGGGAAATCGGCAGTCTGCCTGAATTGATCATCGATAAAAGCTTTTCGCGCTGAGTCTCAATTTCCTCTTCTGATGATATCACAAAAATCTTGATGCTACCCTTTTTCCACTCAGGATGCCCGAGAATAATATAAGCCATCAGGATCATGAGGTTGGCATTGGCATAATCCTTTGAGGTTATCCAGATATTGATTTCCTTTTTAATGCCAAATTTACGGTCGGAGCTGGCCAGGATGCAGATGTCGAAATCCGTCGATTTAACAAGCTGAAAATTATCGACGATGTCCTGCAGGCCTTCCGGCTTATGCTTGGAGTACTCAAACAGGATCATGTTGTTTTCTTTTCCGGAAACCCCTGGCAACTGAATAACCTGGGCAATGGCAGAGGTGTAGGAGGGGCTGATAAGGGTATCAAGATAGACGTTACTTTTTGAATATTCCGAAATCTGGATAAGGCGGTTCATGGCTTCTTTTGACTCCATATGAGTTTCTGTAGAGAGGTAGCCGTCTATTCGGTGAATGTAGGTGCCAAAACCATATTTATAGGAAATCCAGCGGAGCAGATCAAAGGCCGCAAAACTGTTGAATGTGCTGCCTGAAATACAAATAACCGATGGCCGCCAGTGCCCACGGTCCGTATCTTTATCTGCTTTCTGAAGGAAAACCTGCATTTGCCGGCTTAGCTGAAAAATAACTCCCTGGAAAATAACCGACATTCCTTTTTTATCTTCCCGGGTGCGGGTAAGGCCAATAAAGATCAGGACCATGAAGAAGATAGAGATAATGGCATAAGTTGGGTTCATCTTAAACATCAGCCATATACAAAGAACAGCTCCCATAAGAGAGAGGTACCATTTTGATTTAAAGGAAGGCCTGTAGGAAGGATCGGCGGCAAAATGTTCCAGAAAGGAAATCATACAAATGGCTCCATAAGTAACCATAAAAAACATGGAAATAATCTCCGCCACAAAGTTAACATCGCCAATACTAACAAAGAGAAGCGCAATAACAGAGGTGATGAGGGTGGCATTAAATGGTTCATTGTTACTGCCTTTTCCTTTTGATAACCAGCTGTTAAAGCCATCGGCAGGAAATATTTTATCGCCGGCAAGTGCCTGTAACGTTCGCGGGGCCACGAGAATGGAGCCAAGAGCAGAAGAAATAGTTGCCGCTGCCAGACCAATAGGAATGATAGGACCCCAAAGGGCAATCTCGCTCATAATGAGCTGGTCGTTGGCCAAATCTTCGGCGCTGGCTGAAATGTAAAGTTTATATACAATAAAGAAATAAATAAACATTCCTGCGATAGTGGCGCCAAGGGTCCCTAGTGGAATGGATTTTTTAGGATCTTTCAGGTCGCCGGAAAGGCCAACACCGGCTGTCATACCCGTAAAAGCAGGGAAGCAAATGGCAAAAACGTAAAAGAAGTTATCGGGCTGCGCAACGGTCTTGCCCAGTTCAAAGCTTTCTGTGGAACCTGCAAAATCTGTGCTGCCGGCAAAGAAGAGAATGAGGGAAAGGAAAAGGATAGCCACGACGATATATAACACCTTCAGGCCCAGATCGGCTCCTTTTGTGGTAACAATTAAAATGAGCAGGAGGGTGGCCGGTATACTTACGATGCGATAATCGTACACCAGTATTCCATACTCTTTAAGAATAAAATCAAAAACAGGCTCAAAGGCCTGGGAGAAGGCAATGATATAAAAGGCTACACTTATGGCCTGAGAGAAATAGAGGGCAATACCGATAGAGGCGCCAATATTCAGGCCGAATGAGCGGGAAATGATATAATATTCTCCACCGCCTTCTACTTTTTGATTGGTAGCAATTTCGGCAATGGCCATTGCAGTAGGAATGGTTACCAGGTGCCCGATAAGAACAATGGCAAGCGTACCAACGAAACCCACATGACCTACTGCATAACCAAAGCGCAGGAACATAATGGCGCCAAGAATGGTGGAAATGGCGGTTAGGAAAACGGGTGCTGTACTAAGTCTTTTACTATCTGATTGAGTAGCCATGGTTTAAAGATAGGAAATTAGGCAACAGGTTTTGCATGAAAGGTGAAAAGCGGCCAGGGGAATGGAAACACACTTCCACTTACTGGGTCTGCCGTTCAGGCTAACAGTAGCAATGTACCTCTTAAATAAGGGATGTTCGGGCAAAATGTTTTGTACGGCAGTAGTAAAGGAGCCTAAAGGGCCGGAGAAGGAACAGGGGTATCGGGTACTTCGGAGAGCCAGATAGAATTTGCCGGGAATTACCCATCTAAGCCTCCTGTGGCTACTGTTTGAAAAGGGAAATCGTTGTATGTAAAATCTTTAGCATAATTGAAAAGCTAGAGTCGAAGGTAGAAACAATTCTAATCATGATTCTGCACCATCTTCAAAACTCATTTTATTTAACGTCAGCCCGGTTTGGGGAGCCATAAAGGCAATCGGGCCGTCTTCCTTACCTTTGAGCGATCCCTCTATCTCGGCTAAGCTGAGGTTTCCTTTTCCCAGTGCAAAAAGAGCGCCCATCATCAGGCGAACCTGGTGGCGCAGAAACCCCTTTCCGTGGACATAGTAAACAAAGCTTTCTTTGGGAAAGAAGCTGGCGGTGTGGAGGTCATTTTCACGAATTACGCTATGAAGAATCTCCCGCTCAAAAACAGTGTTTTCCCCTGGTTTTATGCAATAGCGCTTAAAATTGTGGGTGCCCTCAAAAAGCTTTGCTCCTTTCTTCATCAGCGGAATGTCCAGCGGTTCGCGCATGTATACCATAAAAGGGGCACAGAATGGGTGGTTCTTTTCTCCATAACTGAAGAGATAGGTATACTCCTTTACCTTCGGGTGTTGAATGATATTGAAATGCCTGTCTACCGCTTCAATACCCATGGCTCGGATATCATTTGGGAGATTCAGGTTAAGCTGTGCTAACAGCTCCTCAGGCTCCAGGGGTTCCCGCACGAAGAGCTCCAGGGCGGCCTCATTGGCCGAAACGCCTGCATCGGTACGGCTGGCGCCAAGGGTCTTAAAATCCTCATGTCCGAAGATAAAGGCGAGGGTGCGATCCACCATTCCCTGGACAGTCTTAACCTCAGGTTGCTTCATCCAGCCATGGTAGCGAAATCCTAAAAACTGCAGGTGAATCAGGTAATAATGGTAAGGCTTTTTTCTCATCGCCTGCAAAAATAGGCATAATTATATTTGCGGAGTCCTCTGATGTGAAAGAATGGCATCGACAGGAATGTGCCTGTCCTTATACCTTTGTCAGGTTGTTCACCAATCAGAATAAGGAAACCCCCAGCTTATCTGTCAAAATTTCAAGGGCCTTTATGCCTTTCACGCTGTTTCCCTTAGTGTTGAGCTCCGGGCTCCAAACGGCAATGCTGAAGCGGCCGGGAAGCACTGCTCCCACACCGCCACCTACGCCACTTTTACCGGGTAGTCCTACTTTGTAGGCAAAATCACCGGCTTCATCGTAAAAGCCGCAGGTAAGCATAAGCGCATTGATCCTTTTAATACTACTGCCATCTAAAATATGATCTTCACAAAAAACGGAATGGCCATCATTGGCATAGATAAGGAAGGCTTTTGCCAGCTGTTCGCAGCTCATTTCAAGGGAACAATGGTAGGTGTATACCTCTATGATCCTGTCAATGCTGTTGTCGATATTTCCGAACGACTTCATGAAGTTGGCAAGGGCTCTGTTGCGCGAAGAATGAGCCAGCTCCGACTGGTGAACCAGCGGGTTAACAGGTATCTGAACTTCGCAGGCAATGCTCCTGATAAAATTGTGGATGGCCTTCTCCGGATCCGGATACTGCGAAATAATGGCATCTGTAATTACTAATGCACCTGCATTGATAAAGGGATTTCTTGGGATACCATCTTCCTGTTCCAGCTGCACCAGAGAATTAAAGGGATTGCCGGATGGCTCAACATTCACTCTTTTCCTGAAGATATCCTTCATAACGGAAAAAGCCATGGTGAGCGTAAATACTTTAGAAATACTCTGGATAGAAAAACTCTTCTGGTAATCGCCGGTGCCGTAAATATTGCCTTTACAATCGACCAGGCATATGCCAAACTGGTTGGGGTCTACGAGACTTAGCTCCGGAATATAGTTAGCCAGCTGGCCTCGCAGGCCCATGACTTCCACTTCATGGTGTACTTCTTCTATAAGTGACTGGTAATCCATAATCTACTTTTTCAGTCTTGACTCCTGCAGCTCCAGCTTTGCCTTTTGTACCTCATAGCAGGCCCGCATAAAGAGTTTAAAGTTTCCGCCCTGCAGGGCTTCCACCAGAGCTTCCATTTCGGGAATATAGCGGCGGGCAAAATCTTTATCGTTTTTGAGGATATCCCGGGTGTTATCAATTACATCGGCCAGCTTAATGGTTTTGGCTTCTGTACTCATGTTTGCCTGCCGTGCCGCTTCCTTCTTTTTACGTTCGCGGCGGTTGAGGTTCGGGTACTTTTCCTTGATGTACTCATCGGTTAATTCATGCACGAGCCTGGCAATTTCTTTCCCGAACTTTTCTTCGATTTGCGCGTGGGTAACAGGAGTATCTTCCACCACATCGTGCAGGTAAGCAGCACATAACATAGCCTCTGTATGGGGAATGGTTTTAAGGGTCTCGACCAGGCGGATAGGATGTTCAATATAAGGTTCGCCGGTATATTTTCGATGCTGCCCTTCATGTGCCTGGCGGGCAAATGTTAAGGCTTCCTTGATCATATTTTAATCTTTTAGCTTATCTTATATAACAGTAAAAGCCCCCTTTTGTATGCTCCTGCTGCTTATTACATCCAAATGCCCGTTCAATTCTTCTCTCTTTCGGAAAGGTTTGGGTGATGTGCCGCAATATCAGCGATAGACGGAATATACAATAAAAGCTATGTAAATCAGCAGAAAAACAACTCCTTCGGCTTTCACTACCTTTCGTTTACCCAGTACAATGGTCGTCATAAACAGCAAAAAGCTGGCCAGTATGGTAATGGCAATATCGAAGTTCATGGATGGTTCAAAAGGCAGGGGCTGGATTAGCGCCGTAATGCCTAAAATAAAAAAGATGTTGAAGATGTTGGAACCTACGATATTTCCGATGGCAATATCGGCCTTCTTTTTATAGGCTGCTACCAGCGAGGTAGCAAGCTCAGGTGTGGAGGTGCCAACGGCCACAATCGTTAATCCAATCAATTTCTCACTCATGCCGAGTTGGCCGGCAAGGGAAACAGCTCCTTCTACCAAAAACTTTCCGCCAAAGAACAGCCCCAGCAGGCCAGCCACCATCAGCAGAATGGACTTCCAAATGGGCATCAATACCACCTGCTCATCAGTTTCACTTTGGTTTTTCGATATCTCGATAGTGTAAACCATAAAAATGATAAAAAAAGACAGAAGTACCAGGCCATCGATCCGGGAAATGAAGTTGCCAATTGGGTTGTTATCAATTAACTGATCGTTGGCTAAAAAACCCAAAACAATTGCAGCCAGCAGGCTGAGGGGAATTTCCTTCCAGGTAGTGTTTTTCTGAATTAGGAGGGGGGAAATAAGTGCTGAAAGGCCAACAATTAGAAAGATGTTGGCAATGTTACTTCCCAGTACATTGCCTATAGCGATGGCAGTGGAGCCCTGCAAAGCAGAAAAAAGGTTAACTGTTAACTCCGGAGCCGAGGTGCCGAAAGCCACAATGGTAAGCCCGATAACCAAATCCGGGATCCCATATTTTTTTGCAAGAGAAGAGGCACCATCAACTAACCAGTTGGCGCTAAAAATAACAAGAGCAATTCCTCCAATCAGATAAACCAGGTCAAGAAGCATGTTGAAAAAGTTTTAATGGTAATCAGGGCCTAAATATAGCATGAAAAAGCTGAATTCCGGATATATCAAAAAGAAGGGGAAGGCCTTTTCTGAAGCTGAAGGCTTCCTGTTATATGAGGTAGAAAACTAAAGAACTCAACTTTTAACGCCGAAAGCTTACGGGCAGAATAACTTTTATTTTTACAGCCTTCCCCGGAAAATGGCCGGCTTCCAGCGCCGCAGTTTTATTAGTACTCCAATCACCCCGCTTTCCAGTTTGAATCCTTCTTTTGTGAGAGGAGTAAAATCAGATAGTTCACCCTTTTCATCTATAATAAATTGGATCAGGGTACCACTTTTTGTGCTCTTCGTGCCCTGTCTGGGTACTCCAGATGCCCGGAGAGGCTTCCGTAAAAGGCTTTCATTCCTCTCCAAGGCTGTGGAGCTTTATCGTAATGGTAATAAATAGTACCCTGTTCCACGGGCCGTATGCCCTACCTTTCTACCAACTCCCCCTCAAGGTAAACTTCCCTTATCTGCTCGCCATTTCGTTCATCGATATAAGTTTCCAGACCGCTGCCATCAACTAATGCCATCAACTAATACTTCTTTCCCTTCGGTATCGCCAAGCTGTTCGTAAATTACCTTATTGTTTTCGCCTGTTATCTTAAACAGGGGAGTGCCAATTCTCCTGAACTGGAGCAGCTGAACCTTTTTGCTATGGAATAAAAGATTTCGGCCATACATAAACCTGTTCCCTTGATAGTATTTCACAATGGCATCCGCTTCGGCAGGGCTTTCCACTCCATACAGACTGGCAACCATTTGCAGCATATCGTTCCTGTAATCTTTTATTGTTTCAGGCTTTGCCTGAAGATAATAGAAGCGGACATTCGCTGTAGTATCATTGGTAGGTGTATGGAAACCTGATTCGAAAAAACGAATTTGCTGGGCATAAGAATTAAAGGCAATCAGGAGGAAGAGGAACAGCAGAATTGTCTTTTCTTATATATGAGAGCTATAACAGCAAGGGGTTAGGAAGATAAGGGAATAGTTTAGTACATCAAACTTAGGAAGTCTTCTTAAAGGCACCATTAAATATTGTAAAAAAGGCTTCAATTTTAGTGCAAAATTGGGCACCCTGTCCATTTATGGAGGCTTTACAGATATGGATGATTGCTGAAGAGTGGACCAACAGAACAGGTGCCGGTTAATGTGATAAAGAATGCTCTTGAAGCCGCTGCCCGACCTCAGGGGAAGGTGGAAGTTAAGATCCAGTCTGGGGAACTACAGATTCTAAATAACGGCAAGGGAATTCGTGCAGAGGTACAGGGAAAGCTGTTTTTGTCTTTCTATCGTACCAAGCCACAGGGGCAGGGTATTGGGCTAATGCTGGTGCGGGAAATTTTGCGAAACCACGGCTTCCGCTTCTCTCTCCAAACCCGCCCCGATGGATGGACGGAATTTAGAATAGTCTGGGAGCAATAACTTTGTGGAGTAAATAAATGGGCCTAAAAAAAAAGCCCCACACGGTGGTGCGGGGCTTAGAGGGATTCAATTTTTATTAGGCGTTACGCTGTACGTTTACCGCGTTAAGTCCTTTTCTGCCTTCTTCAAGGTCGTAAGTTACTTCATCACCTTCTTCAATCTCATGCACTAGGCCGGATACGTGTACAAAGTACTCTTTGTTTGAATTGTCATCTTTAATAAATCCGAATCCTTTTGATTCATTGAAGAATTTTACTGTTCCAGTATTCATATTGTATTGTTAATTATTATAGGGCAGCTTTTCTTTTAACAGCTGGAAATCCCACCTGCTTACTGCCTTCTTTACTAAGACCAAATATACGGTCTAAAAGTTTCATAAAAAGGGGCGGTAGAAAATAAAATTGTAAAAGAATTCTAATTTAAGCTTAAGGCAAGGGTTTTCTGCTGAAATATTTTTAGCTTCTCCTTCTTCTTCATGTCCTGAAATCCAGAAAGCCCTGCCTTATGAAAAGGCAGGGCAGAAAGGCTTCTGCGGGAACGTTGTTTAATCCAGGTAATAGTTGAGTATAAATAACAGGTCTTCTATGCTGCCGGAAATATTGCGAATGGAGTTATAATGTTCATCTTTAGCCGTAACAAAATTAGTGGCGTCATGTGCGGAAAAATTCTCCTGAACATGTTGCCATAAGGCAGGATCTTTTTCGTGTAGCTGAAGAAAGGCTTTCCTGATTTTTTTCTGGAGTTGCTTATCAAGCCCGCTGTTCATGATGACGGGAGTTTGGGTAATTGGTTCAGATACCCACAGGATGTTGAGGTCGTTTTTATTTACTTCGCCGGCTTCAATTTTTGCCTGTAGAATATTGTAGGCCATGGCTCCGGCATCTACTTCTCCGGCCAAAACTTTTTGCAGGCTGGTGTAGTGGTCGCCACTAAAGCTTAAGTCTTTAAAAGCTGTTTCTGCCTGGGCAATACCTTGTTTAATTAAAAACAGTCGCGGCACCAGGTGGCCCGAAGTGGAGGTGGGGTTAACAAACATAAAGCTCCGGTATTGGGCATTTGCCAGTAGCTCGTCCATATTTTTTATGCCTTTATCCGCTGCTGAAATAATACAGCTGTTGTAGGTGCTAGGGACTCCATCCTTTCCGCCTGTTATAACAAGTGGCGTAATAGGTAAGGAATCAGAAACACCCAGAACATATCCGAAAGAGTTAATAAAACCGACGTCTGCCTGTCCTGCTTTCATCTGTTCAAGTAATGTGGTAGACTTTTTAGCCGAAACGGTCACTACTTCCAGCTTCAGCTCTTTGCTGAGGTACGCTGCAATGGGCTTAATGGCTTCTAATCTTTTACCAGAGCCATTATCTGTAATAGTCAGGACTAACTTCTTTAGTTTGGCGGGAAGTTTTGTTGAAGCAGACTCCATTGCGGGCAGCTGTGAAATTCCGGTGAAAAGGGCCAGCAGGAAGAGGATTAATTTAAATCTTGTTTTCATATCAGGTTCTTCTGAATTTTAACAACTTAAGGCAAGTTAGCTGCTTGTTGAAATAAAATACCGTCGAATATACGTTACACATTACATGCATTGGTATATGTCTAATAAACCAAAGTTCTTATGGGGTAAGACTGATTGATCACCTAAGCGCCGGGAATTTTCAGGCCAATGAATATTTATGGTAAAGGAAGGACGCTGGTTCCAGCGGGAGTGGAAAAAAATACTCAGACAGCTTTAGAGCCTGTCTGAAGATTTATATTTTGAACTACAAGCCAATATTTTGCACGAATTCTTCCGTTTTTTATCAGGCAATAGCGCTGCTATTACCTTCAAAAAGAGATTTGCCTTCGCACAAAATATAAGCCTTTCGAAATCAACAATAAATTTAAACAGGCTCTGAGGGGTTAAAACAGCAAACACAAAAAAAGGACAGGAGTAATTTATTTACTACCTGTCCTTTTTTAGGTCTTCCCTTTACAATGAAATCTTTAGCAGTTACCATCAGGGCCGCAACTCGGACCGTCGGTTTTAATTTCTTCCAGTGCAGGAGCCACCTGGCCGAAAACACTTTTAAGAGTTTCGGCAGGTTGTGCTCCACTAACCATATATTTATCGTTAAATATAAAGGCAGGAACACCGTTTATGCCGGACCGCTGTGCCCAGCTTTCCATTGCCCTTACTTCTTCCACACCTTCCGTGGTGCTGAAAAAATTTTCCAGCTTTTCGGCAGGTATCCCATGCTCTATTCCAATTTGTTTGAGTTGCTCATGGTCATTTACATTTTTACCTTCGGTAAAATTGCTTTCAAATAGGGCATTGGCCACTGCTTCCTGTACACCATATTTTTCAGCCAGCCAAATGAGGCGGTGGCCGTTAAAGGTGTTGTGGATTACGGGCGATTTCTCAAAATTAAAAATCGCGCCTTCGGCCTGTCCCATTTCTTTAAGCTGTCGGTTTCCGGCATCCAGCCTTTGCAGTGCTTCTTTTCCATAATTCCGGATAAAATAATCCTCTTTCTTTTCACCTTCGGCCGGTGCATTTGGGCTAAGTTCAAAGGGTTTAAAGTTTATTTCAAAATCGAAATTATCTCCGGCTTCTGCCATTGCTTTTTGGAGCCGTTTTTCACCCAGGTAGCACCAGGGGCAGTTAATGTCGGATACGATATCTATTTTTATTTTTTGCTTGTTCATGTTTTTTTCTTGATAATTAGTTTACACCAGTTCTTCTGAAATAATAAATTTTTCTTTTTCTCTTCGCACCTTTGGCAGCTTAGCCAGCCAGTCGTTTTCGGCATCACGATAGCCTAAAGGCATTAGTGTTACACTTTTAAGGCCTTTTTCTTTGAGTTTCAGTAGTTCATCCAAAGCAGCATTATTAAAGCCTTCCATAGGGGTAGCATCTACCTTTTCGGCCGCTGCAGCCATTAAACCTGTACCAAAGGCAATATAAGCCTGCCTTGCAGCCCATTCGAAATTTTGTTCTTGTGTACGGTTTTTAGCCATATTCAGAAGGGAAGCCTTAAAATCGTTCAACGATTCCACCCCCACATTCCGCACAGAAGCGGTATGATTAATATACTCCTCAATCTGCTCCGGCTTTACATTATCCCAGGCGGCAAAAACAAGTAAATGAGAACTATCGACAATTTGCGACTGGTTAAATGCAATAGGCTGAATTTGTTTTTTTAGCTCCTGGTCTTCAATAAGAAGAACCGTATAAGGCTGTAAACCCATGGAAGAAGGGGCGAGCCTGATGGCTTCCAGGATGCGTTCTATTTTTTCTTCCGGCACACTCCGGCCGTTCATTTTTTTGGTGGCATATCGCCATTCCAGAGTCTGTAAAATATCCATAATTTTAGGTCATGCTCCTGAAAAATGGAATTTGCAGGAGTATATTTATATATTTGAATTCTTCGATTGGTTGATTTAAATTTTTTTACCCTTTTTCCCCGCTTAGCTGTAGTTGAAGTTCATCCATAAACATTCGAAGCGTTTCCCGCTTAAGGGTATATTTATAATTGCGGCCTTCTTTTTCTGCCTCAATTAATCCGGCTTCTGCCAATATTTTAATATGGTGGCTCACAGAAGGCTGGGCTAAATTTACGCATTCCTGAACGGCAGAGCAGGCTCCTGTTCCGCCATGCTGAGCCATAAGACGGAGCATCTTTAGCCGATTTACATCGCCCAGCGCCTTTGCTATTTTTTCAAGTTGTTTGAGTTGTTCTGCCATTCTATTATAGATACATTTAAATATATCGATTAGTTCCTGTAAGGCAGATTTCTTTCAAAAGATGGATTGGAAAGGGATTAACCGGATAAATAAAGGGTGTAAAAGATTACGATCTTCTTAAAAATTCAATTTCTTAGGTAGGAAGGCAAAGGATAATTAAAGAATGATGCTTCTGATAAGGAACAGGGGAGGGAAATTCCAGTTCTCCATTAGTTACAGGAAGCTTTTTAAGTCTTACAACTTAATTTCTGTTGGTCCAATCCGCTTTACTGATTTGGAGGTTGGCGGAAGGGTGACGGAGTTCCCTATCGACCAGCTTTCTCCATGCCTGTTGCTGTTCCTGCCTGATACCATGGAGGCTTTCTTCGTCGTATTGTTCCTGGGCCTTTAGCTGGGCTTGCTGATAATCTGCAATTACACTTTTGATTCCTTTGCGATCCCATTTATTTGCCAATGAATTAAGCTTTTTTTCAAGCTTAAGCGCATAAACTGCGGCAATATCGAAATGGAGCTGTTCATGTGCCAAAAGAAGATCATCTTTCCGCTCAGGTTGAACCCAGGAGCGTTGCCGGTCGAATACGGCCACCACACTAAAGCGCATAGGCCTTTCATCTTCCAGTTCTACATCTAAACCGGCATAGGTAACGGCTCCATGTATTTTGTCGGTGGCTTCGGGTTCTCCCCTGAAGTCATTCCAATGTAACAGACGGCTTGGCTGCCAAATCAGGAAATCGGGTGCCGGAAGGGAAATACCAGTCTTAGCTGACGGCAGAGGAGGTTCCTGCTTATCCAGGTCTGGTACGGATATAACTGAAAAGCTAAAGAAACTTACAAACAGTACAAGCAAAAATGAAGACATGTGCTAAAGGAAATAAGGTTCTGTTATAGATAAAAGGGTATGGAGCCCTGGATGGTTCCCGTGTGGAAGGGAGAACATACTTTCTTTTTTTCATCAGAAGCTGCTTAAAGAAAAGACTCAGTGAGATTATGCTTTGGAAACTACATCTGTAAATTTTTAGAAATTTCGTACAGCAAGCCAAGGGCAGGAATATTAAGTTTACCGGGCGAAAACGCATATATACTCTAATGAGAGGACTGAAATTTTTAGGTTACCTGCTGCTTTGTCTCCTGCTGGGGATGACCCTGCTTTCGTGGTACAACTATGGTTCCCTGCAGGTTCTGCTAACAGAAATAAAGGACTTTGGCAACTTTATTAATTTTGTGGTTGAGAAAGTTTCTTTTTACTTCTCCTACGCCGGTTCGTGGAACTACCTTATCCTTATGCTGTTACTGGCGTTTCTGGTAGTTCTGTATACCTGTAACGATTTATGGCTGGAAAAGTATCTTCATTCACGAAAACAAAAATCTTTTCTGCGGTTCGGCTATACCTGGTTGCTGCAGCGCTCCATGGCCTTTGTACTGCTGGCGATTGAGTGTGTTTTAATTGCGAACCTGTTTGTATGGAGCTATACCCGGCAGGGAATTATTTCAGATTTTACCTCTATCAAACATCCGCAAACTGTTCTGCTGCTGGGAACCAATAAAGAGCTCAGGAATGGTGAGGGGGCCAACCTTTACTTTACCTACCGCATCGATGCAGTAAGGGAGCTTTACCGGCAGGGAAAGGTAAAAAAGATCATTATTTCTGGCGATAATGGCAGAGTAGGTTATAATGAGCCGGCGGATATGCAAAATGCTCTTCTGAAAAAAGGAGTGCCTGCCTCCATTATAGAACTGGATTATGCAGGCTTCCGCACCCTTGACTCCGTAGTACGCCTGAAGGGGCACTTTAAAGTAAAAGATGCCCTTATTGTGTCGCAGCGATTTCATATAGAAAGAGCGCTGCTGCTGGCATGGCTGTATGATATTGAGGCAGTGGGTTATCCTGCAGAAGGATCTATGACCGTAGCCATGGCTGCCAGGGAGCTTCTGGCCAAGCCCAAAGCCCTACTCGATGTATTCGTGTTTAATATGCAGCCGCGCTATGGAAAAACATATGCGAAAGCTACTGTTAACTTAAACGACTCCAAAGACCGGGCATTTATTGGGGTGGTACTCTTTTGCTGTCTTTTTGCAGGCCTGATGGTCTGGCTGTTTTTTAATGATTAAGTCAGGCGGTTTCGCTATCGCTTGCTTGCCTCTTTGCCCGCTCCCAAAGCACCGATTGTCGGCCCCTCAGGTAGCGAAAAAAACCGGCATATACTGCATAATTCATCAGGAAGAAGTAGTAGGGGATAAAGAACACTTTTACCTTTAATTTTCGGCTTTCCAGCCAATAGCCGGCAAGTGCACAGGCATAAAACAGCAGCTGTCCTGCCAGTAGAAGCTGGTAAAGGAACAAGCCCTGCAGTGCCAGGCCAATATTGCAGAAGAGGAGGATCAGCAAGGCAAGAGGTGCCAGTGTCCAGCGAAGGACCCGGTGCGAAATATACTGGAAGCTGAGCATGCCGTAGCGAAAAGGGTTTAACAAAGCCTTTAGGCGCACAATGGCTTGTATACCACCAGCGGCTATTCGTACTTTTCTTTTAAGCTCTTCGCGCGAATCGGCCGAAGGTGGCTCCACTGCACGGGCTTCGGGTTCATATACTACTCTGTACCCTCTCTGGGCTATCCGCAGTGTCATATAAAAATCTTCGATAAGCGTATCGGCAGGTACATGCTCAAAAAGGCTGGTCCGGATGGAGAAGAGCTCCCCTGCTGCACCAACTACTGTATGTAGCTCAGAATCCCATCGCTTGAGGGTCGATTCGTATTTCCAGTAAAAGCCTTCACCTGCACCGGCAGCTGCATCCTGCTCCGGGCTCACCACCTGCTTTTCTCCCGCCACAGCTCCCACTTCAGGCCGCTGGTAATGACGCACAATTTTCTGTATAGCTTCTTTATTAAGCATGGTATTGGCGTCTGTATAAATAGTTATTTCGCTCGTTACGAGAGGCATGGCGCGGGCCACGGCAGCAATTTTGCCTTTTCGCTCAGGCTGGTGTAAAAGCTGTACCCCTGGGTGTTTTGCAACAATTTCTGGGGTACGATCGTTTGAACCATCAGTAATGAACAGCAATTGAAGCTTGTCCTCTGGATATTCCAGCGCTAAAGAATTTTTAATTTTTTGCTCAATGTCAAGCTCTTCATTGTAAGCCGCTACCAGCAGGGTAACGGTAGGGGTATAAACTTTATCGGGCTGCTTTTTTTCAGAGGACGAAAATAATCTTTTCATTTTTAGTAACACCATTAGCAGAAGGCCGTATCCGATATAGGTGTAAAAAATCAATCCCAAACAAATCCAGAATAGAATTAGCAGGCTGTACATTTAGTTGATATTTATAAATGAAAGTTAAATAACTGTAACACAGTATGTTAAAAATGGCTAATTTTGCGCAGGCAATTCTTTTATTGTGATTTAAATCATTTTAGAGTGTGAATGGTTCTATTCGTTTAAAAATACTTTTGCTTAAGATTTAATATAGAATATGGATATCTGGTCTTTTTTACGCGTCCTGCAAAGGCGAAAATGGCTTATCATCACCGTTACTTTAACGGCCGTATTGGCTACGTTTTTTATTACCATGAAGTTGCCCCAATCTTATAAATCACAGGCAACTCTTGCTACCGGCATAACTGATAACACAGAAGTTTCTCTGGAAGAGAACAACAGCTCCAACCCTTATGTTATCAACACCCGCTTTAGTAACCTTATTGAACTTATTACTTCCCGCAGGGTCATCAGTTTACTTTCCTACCGTCTTATGCTCCACGATCTTACCAGCGAAAACCCCTGGCGGAGTGTAGAACCTTTGAAAGAAGAGTATTCAGAAGAACTTATTGCTAAAGCAGCCTTACTGTTCGAGAATAAGCTCGATTCTATGGCCACGCTTGGTGCCAGCGACAAAATAGACTGGGTGATGCTGGATATGCTGGAGGAAATGGATTATGATGAGGAATCAATCCGTGAAGACCTGGTTATTAACAGGCCTGTTGGTTCTGATTTTATCGAGATTGAGTTTGTTTCTGAAGATCCCCATCTCTCAGCCTTTGTTGTTAATGCCCTGAGTGAAGAATTTCTTCGCTTTTACCGGACTACAAAGGTAAAACAGGTGGAAAACTCTCTGGAGTTTTTTGCTAACCTGGTTGAAAAGAAGAAAGAAGAACTCAATGAAAAGGTGGCCGCACTTCAGGCTTTTAAAGAACAGAATAGTGTAATAAACTATGGAGCTCAAAGTGCCAATATGTTAGATCGTATAGCCCAGCTGGAGAATAGCAGGCAGGAAGAAACAAAAAAGATTATGGGTTTGCGCCGGGCCATCAGCAATATAAATTATCAGCTGAGCGGAAATGCCGAAACAGATTACGGAGATGGAGCAGCCCGGAACAACCGCCAGATGATCGAGCTCCGGAACCGGATAAGTACTCTTAATAACCGCTATATCAGCGGAGGGATGCAGGACCAGGCATTGGCCGATTCGATCCAGCTACTCCGTAATCGCCTGGATGGCCTTATTGGTCAGTCAAACGAAGAAAACCTTTATCGCCCGGATATTACCCGGCAGGAACTGGCCTCTATGAAGGTAAAGAACCAGATAGAGCTGGAAATGGCGGAAGCCCGATTGGCTACCATTGAAAATAAGCTGCTTGAAATGGAGCAGCAGGCCTATGGGTTTAGCGAAAACGAAGGGGAGATTGCAAGCCTCGAATCTGCCATTAGTGTGGCCCGGGAAGAGTACCTGCAGGTGCTGGATAAGTTTAATACTGCCCGCAATGCCTCTTTGAGTATTGCCAACCGCCTGGAACAGGTAGAACCCGGTGAGCCTGCTTATGAACCGGAAGATTCCCGTCGCCTGCTTATTATTCTGCTGTCCGGAGCAGCCAGCTTCTCGCTTTGTGTGGTGTTAATTTTCTTCCTTGAGTTTGTTAACATGCGTATAGACTCTCCTTCGAAATTTAAGACGCATGTTAGGCTCCCTTTGCTGGGGTCTCTCAATAAGGTAAGCCTGACGGGTTTTGACCTTAAAGCCCTTTTTGCCGGCGAAAATAAAGATGAAAACAGGGAGGTATATAAGCAGATGCTCCGAAAGATTCGCTTCGAAATAGAAAGCGAAAAACCTAAATCTATTCTGGTTACAAGCAATAAAAAAGGGGAGGGAAAAACCTTTACTATTATCTCTCTCTCTTATGCGCTAAGCCTGCTGGATAAACGGGTACTCATCATTGATACTAACTTTAAAAATAATACCCTTACAAAAATATTCATGCCTTCTGCCAAAGCAGATAAGTTTCTGGAAGCAAGCAATGTTCTGCGGGACCCCTACAAGGAAACAAAGCTTTTACAGGAAGCAGGTGGAGAAAGAAATGACCGCTTAAATGGACACTCTACTCTTATTACGCCTACTCGTTTAAAAGGGATTGATCTCATTGCCAGCCGTGGAGGCAGCATGTCGCCGGCAGAAATCTTCATGAGCAAGAACTTTAAGGAACTTATCGCTGAACTGGAGAAGGAGTATGACTATATCATTATGGAAGGGGCTGCCATGAATGAATATTCCGATACCAAAGAGCTGGTTAATTTTGTAGACAAGGTAATTACCGTGTTTTCGGCAGAATCGACCGTGGGACAGGTAGACAGGGAAACGATTAATTTCCTCAGGAATCTGGATCAAAAACTCATTGGTACTATCCTCAACAAGGTAGAGCCGTATAACCTCAAACTCTAAGAAACAGGTGAAGCTTTTTCGCCAATCATACTGGCTAAAGTCAGGGGCTTTTGTATTTATGCAGCGGTTGTCTACCTTGCTGTTTGGCTTCGGGGCTTTCTTTTTCCTGATCCGGGCCTTATCTAAAGAGGAATTTGGAGCCTGGGCACTTTTCCTTTCTATTTCAGCTATAGTGGAAATGGGGAAGAATGGTCTGGTTCAAAACGGCCTGGTAAAATTCCTGGCTGCTGATGAAGAGAAAAAGGAGGCCCAGATTATTACCGCTTCCTTAGTGCTGAACCTGCTGCTCAGTTTACTGGTAATAGTAGGTTTAATTCTGCTTGCACCTCTAATGGCGCGCTGGCTCAACACGCCCATACTGGAAGGAATGTTATATTGCTATACCCTTAACGTTGTTCTGCTGATTCCTTTTTCTCAGTTATCGTTTATTCAGCAGGCCAATTACGACTTTAAAGGTATTTTCTTTGCCAATCTTATCCGGCAGGGGCTCTTTTTCCTCTTTGTGCTGGCCATATTCTTTTTTTCTCTTCCTTACCAGTTAGAATGGCTAATTCTCGTACAGGGAGCAGGTATATTACTCGGTAGCGGCGTTGCCTACCTTTTTGCTGGTAAATATGTTTTCCTGCACCGCCGTGTCAGCTGGCCATGGGTGCACCAGCTTTTCCATTATGGTAAATATGTTTTCGGGACTAACATCAGCTCTATGCTGATGAAGAGTGCCGACCAGCTAATGCTGGGGATATTAGCGGGACCAGCAGCGGTTGCTATGTTTAATGTAGCGGCAAGGGCAACGAATTTCGTTGAAGTTCCCTCCTTTACCATGGCTTCTATTGTTTTTCCAAAGAGCGCAGCTAAAGGGCAAAAGGAAGGTCCTGCAGCCATTAAAAGGTTGTATGAAAAATCAGTAGGGGCCATCCATGCAGTACTGCTTCCAGTAGTATTGGTGGTCCTGTTGTTTCCTGAGCTGGTTATCTTCATAATTGCAGGAAAAGAATACCTGGAGAGTGCTTTACTTCTCCAGGTAGTAGTCATTTACTGTCTGTTTATCCCTTTTTTACGGCAGTTTGGGACTATTATGGATTCTGTAGGAAAACCACAGATAAACTTTTGGCTGATATGCATGTTAGCTGTTATAAACATCACCCTGAATTATTTCTTTATTAGTGCCTATGGCGTTATGGGAGCAGCTTTCGCTACTTTAGTTGCCTACTGCATAGGATTTATCACTAACCAGCTAATATTATATCGATTATTCCGGATTAGCACCTTTCAGGTTGTGAAGGAATTAGGGTCTTTTTACCGGCAGGGATATAAACTGCTTCTTTCACGTTTTACTGGTAGGCAGTGGGTTGAAAAAAAGCAGTAACAGGTATTTTATTTAAGAAGTTTTAAAATTCTCTCCTGCCCTTCTGAACTGATAAGGGTGGGAATAAAGTTTAAATAATTAGAAATGGACGAAAGAATCTGAGCCCTGCTGTTCAGGTAGATAGGGCCTGGTGGCAGGATAGAATAGATTAAAAAGCCGGTTAGGCCCTTAAAAGAAAGCAAGCATGAAGAATCAGTTAAATCAGAAAGAAAAGTTTATCGAATTTCTAAGCCTTGGAATGGTTGCCATAGTGTTGCTGATCATTTTTGTTAAAATTTTGTTTCTTTAATATTAGGTAGTGTCTTTAAATTTTACCTCCATATCATCCGGAAGGAAAAAGTCTGTTACTGAACGGATTCATCATTGGCTGAAACGACAGTTGCTCGATAAGCGGCTTAACAGTCCATTCGGCTATCTCCTCCTGTTGTTGGCGGCTGTTTTTATTTCGGCTGGCACAGCTGTTTTAGGATTGAAGTTTGGCATTGGTTTACTCTTTCTTATTATAGGCATTCCGGTTTTACTGGGCTCCGTTTTTAATTTGCAATTCGGGCTTATAACCTTTTTTGTCATATCCTTTATTATTATGGGGATAAGCCGTTTTGTAAGTGGTATACCGCTGGGTACCGTTATGGATGCCTTTATTGCCGCCTTGTTCTTCGGCCTTTTGATTAAGCAAATTGGAAGTAAAAAGAAGCTTAATATAGCCGATCCGGTAAGCTGGCTGGTGATTATCTGGATTGTTTACAATCTTATCCAGGTATTTAATCCTGCGGCAGCTTCACGGGTAGCCTGGTTGTATACCATTCGTACTGTGGCGGGCAGCATGCTTATTTATTTTATTGCATTGCAGGCAATTAAATCTTTAAATTTTGTTTCTGTACTCTTCAAAATCTGGATTGTACTGGCGGTAATCGGTGCTATATATGGGCTAAAGCAGGAATTCCTGGGTTTTGCCGAAATGGAGCATGCATGGGTTCTGGCCGATGAAGAGCGGTTTAGCTTACTTTTTACCTGGGGCCGTTTTCGCAGGTTCTCCTTTTTTAGTGATCCGACAGTTTTTGGCATTTTGATGGCTTATACCAGCTTGTTGTGCTTTGTACTGATGACAGGACGGATGGCGATAGGAAAAAAAATTTTATTAGGTATTTCTGCCATTTTAATGCTGCTGGCAATGGTTTATTCCGGCACAAGAACCGCCTATGCTGTTGTTCCGATAGGTGCTGCCTTTTTTACTGTTGTTACTTTCCGGAGGAAAATTATTTTAATGGCAGGTGTTATGGTTCTTTTGGGAGCTGCAGTTCTTTTCTTACCAATAAATAGTATAGGACCATTAGATAGCAATGCCCTGGACAGGATTCGCTCTGCCTTTACCATGGAAGAAAACCCTTCTTATAATGTAAGGCTTAAGAATCAGGAGTATATTCAGCCTCATATATGGAGCCACCCCATTGGCTGGGGCTTAGGTAGTATTGGGGTTTGGGGTTTGCGCTTTTCTCCGGATTCGCCGGTGGCCAGTTTTCCTCCGGATAGTGGCTTCGTGCGGGTAGCGGTAGAGCAGGGGTGGATTGGGCTGATTTTATACAGTATCCTACTCTTCACTATTTTCAGGTATGGAATTCGCCATTACCTGCTGTCGGAACATCCACGGGTCCGAACTTATTATGTCGGTGTTCTGACAGTTCTGTTTAGTTTAATGGTGGCCAATTACCCGCAGCAGTCCTATGCCATCTATCCTACTATAGTAGTGTTTAATATTTGTACTGCTATTGTGGTGCGGCTAAAGGATTTTGATAATGAAGAAATGGAAAAGCTGAATGGTGGCATAAAATCAATTAATTAATTTTTTAGATCTCAGTAAAAATGAAGAAAGCTTATTTTTTTCTGCTAATCCTGATTTGTTTCTGTAATGTCGGGGCTTTTGCCCAGGAGCCGGCTCCACTTGCCGGCCCTACCCGTTTTCCTGAAGGGATCGACAGTCTTGCAATTGGAGAAGCTCTTGTGGAAATTGCGTTGGAAAATTATCCTGTTCAGGATGCTCTTCTCTTTGAGGTAGAACAGGAAGATGAAAACATAACCCTGGCCCGCTGGAGCTGGCTCAACGATTTAGATGCTTCTTTTAACCTTAACGAAGGAAATATAAATCCGGAAATAACAAGTTCAAACCTTTTCTTTCCTCGCTATAATCTTCGCTTTTCTATTAGCCCGGGCATTTTTATCAGCACACCGAGCAAAGTTAAAATTGCCAAGCTACAAAAGCAGATTGCGCAGAAAAATGTAATGGAACAGCAGCTGACTATCCGAAAGGAAGTGCTGTCAAGGTATTTTACCTATTTGTACAGTATTCAGTTGCTTAAGATTCAGGCACAGGCATACCAGGATGTTTACTCCACCTTTAGACTGGCCACGGAAGCCTTTACGAATGGAGAAATAAGTCTGGAGGAATACAACCAGGCCCTGATGGCAAAAAACAGTGTTCAGCGGGTAAGGGCAGAGGCGGAACGAAGCATGGTTCTGTCGGAGCTTGAGCTGGAGGAAGTTTTAGGAATGTCGCTCGAAAAAGCGCTGGAATTAATAGGGGAGTAGGAAAAGCTAAGAGGTATGTTTCATTTTTTGATATTTCTGCCAAAAAAGCTGGCGAGGGTAACTTCTGGCGGGCGCTTTATTGCAGAAATTGACGGTCTGCGTTTTCTGGCCATTTTTCCGGTATTGATCCAGCATTTAAGTGAACGATTACTGGCCTATACGCCCTTATCTTTTGAAGGAGTAGAAGAAAACTTTGCTGCTTATGCCGCAAGCCGGGGCTTTATTGGGGTATATATCTTTTTCGTGATAAGTGGTTTTGTGCTGGCCCTTCCGTTTGCGGCCCACCATTTGCGCGATGCCAAAGCTGTTTCGCTAAAGAACTACTTCTGGCGCAGGTTAACCCGCCTGGAGCCCCCCTATATCATTCTAATGACGTTCTTCTTCCTGGTGCTCATCAACATGAGAAGTGATTCATTCCAGGAACTGTTTCCGCACTACCTTGCCAGTATATTTTACCTTCACAACATCATTTATGAGAGTTACACCCCCATAAATCCTGTTGCCTGGTCGCTCGAAATAGAAATACAGTTTTACCTGCTTGCCCCTCTGCTGGGGACTTTGTTGTTCAGGATAAAGCATAAAACCGGCAGGAGGGTGGTGCAGGTGGCTACCATACTTCTTATTCTACTGGCGCAGCAGTATTTCGGCTGGTACATATCTTCTATGAAAATGACCATTTTAGGAAATTTACACTTGTTCCTGATAGGCTTTCTGCTGGCCGATATATTCCTGATAGAATGGAAGAATGGATGGTCGAAATCATATGGCTGGGATCTGCTGACCCTGATAATGCTGCCCGTTCCTTTTTTCTTCTGGCGCCACGATTTTCTCAACTGGATGATTTTCCCTTTTCTTTTACTAATTGTCTTTGTAGGCGTTTTTAAGAGCAGGTATATCAACCGTTTCTTTACTAACCCGTGGATAACCGCCATTGGGGGGATGTGCTACACTATTTACCTGATTCACTTGCCATTGGCAGAGCTGATGTTCAGGCTTACCCATCAAATTACGCTGGGGCAGGCTTACCTGCCTAACCTGTTATTGCAAATGGCCATTTTTCTCCCGGTAGTGTTTGCAGTGAGTATCCTGGTGTTTTTTGCATTGGAAAAGCCGTGTATGGATAAACACTGGCCAGAGAAGTTGAGGGGCAACCTGCGTAAAGCCTTGTACAGGCTAAAAACTTATTAATGATTCTGGCATTAGTGGAAGCTCTGTTTATTTGGTAGAGTAATAAATTTTTAAACATTCAGCAGTTAATTCATTCCAGATGATCAAAAAGAGAGACTTTATTTTTGTTGGTTTACAGGATTGGGATATTGAAATTGGCAGTAACTTTAAAAATCTGGCATACGAAATCTCGAAAGAAAACCGGGTTCTGTATGTGAACCTTCCTGAAAATACTAAAACCAGGATGTTGAATGTGTTCAATGGACTAAAGAAAAAAACGGCAGAAAAACGTCCGGAATTATGCCAGGTAAACGAAAACCTTTTTGTATACTCTCCTTCAGTGCTTAATTTCTCGGTTAACTGGTTAGAAAAAGGAACGGTCTATAATAAACTGAACAGGAAGAATGCACATGCTCTTTCTACGGGTATCTTAGAAATGGCAGAAAAGCTGCAGTTTAAAAATTATTTTCTGCTGAATGATAGCCTCATGTTCGTGGGGAAATATCTGAAAGAAATGCTGGAGCCGGAGCTCTACCTTTATTACATACGGGATTATCTTGTTAAGCAGCCCTATTTTAATAAACATGGTTCATACCTGGAGCCTGAAACCATCAGGAGTGCTGATTTTGTAATTGCTAATTCAGATTACCTGGCCAATTATGCGCGCAAGTTTAACCCCAGGTCGTTTATGGTAGGCCAGGGTTGCGAAGTAGAGAGCTTAATTTCGGAGGGCTCGAAAGTAGAGCCTGCCTGGTCACAAAAAAAAGGGATGCCAGTGGTGGGGTATGTTGGGAGCTTAAATGCAAACCGGCTTGATATTCCTCTTTTAGAATACATTACAGAAAAAAGACCCGACTGGCAGTTTGTACTGGTTGGGCCTGAGGATGAGAGGTTCCAAAAATCTGCTTTGCATTCCCGGCCTAATGTAGCCTTTACAGGTTTGCAGCCTGTTGCGGACTTAGCCAGCTGGATTAAAAGTTTTGATGTATGTATGAACCCGCAGCTAGTCAACGAAAACACGATTGGAAACTACCCCAGAAAAATAGATGAGTACCTGGCATTGGGGAAGCCGGTGGTAGCCACCGCCACTCTGGCAATGGAGTACTTTAAGGGTTACGTCTATCTGTCGGAAAGTAAGGAAGATTTTATTAGCCATATAGAAATAGCTTTAGCAGAAGACCAGGAAATCCTACAGAAAAGCAGGATAGCGTATGCTAAAACCCATTCGTGGCATAATAATGTTGAGGCCATTTACGGGTTGATTCATAGCCATTTAACACCTGTTAGCTCTTAAACTAGAAGGAGAATTTTTCCTTTGGGAATGAAGCCATGGATTCAGAATATTCTGAAGGGCATTTAATGGAAGGGGTAGCCGATAGGGAAAGGCCTTACCGGGTAAGGAAAAGCCTTAAAGTATCAGCAAAAAGGAACTACGTATTTTTATTTCTGCTGGCGTTCAGGTAAAAACTCCTCCCTTAAAACATTTCGCAGCTTATTTAAAACGAAAACCTGTCCTTTTTCGCTTAAATGCCCATGATCAATAAATAATTCATAATCAGAGGTTATCTCCTGATACTCTTCGTCATTAAGGTCAAGTAAAATATCACGGGGAGTGAGAAGGCTTGCCATAACCTCCTGATATTCCCTGTAGTTGTCTTTATTTGCAGAAAGCACCTGGTAAGGAAGGGGACTAAAGTAGGCAATTATTTTGATGTCGTTCTCCCGTAAATAACGGAGAGTTTCTTTAAGTTCCTGCAGGGCAAGAGGGTCTATATAAATTTCTTCCTCACCTTTTGCCGCCTCTTCTTCAATCATTTCCCTGGCTTTACCTTTATCCAGCACCAGGTTAAAATTGTTAAAGCCATAGTCGTTGATGTATTCCTTTGGATACTCTTCCGGCAGTAATTCCCATTCTCGTATATACTTGAGAATATAGGCTTTTAAGAGGCTTGTGGAGCCTAAAGCCCCGTAATACTCCTTCGGATCAATCATGGCCGTTTTTCTCCCATGGTCTTTGGTGAGATAAGGGTCCAGACATATTATTACAAACTTTAAATCACCATTTTCTACGATATTACGGACCAGATAGCTTAACTCCGAAATATTGGCTCCCATAATACTGGCATTGTATATCTTAAATTCCTCTATGTACTTGGGGTTCAAATTTGCTGAAAGAGATGGACCAATAATAATGCCCTCGAAATTTTCAGGGATATAGTTAAAAGAAAGCAAATATTTTGAGGTGCGTTCGTCGGCGTAAATATTTAAATGACGGCCTTTTGTATCCCTGAAAAGACCGTAAATATCAAGGCTGTAATTAATGCCTACAATAACTGCAATCAGTAAAGTGGAGAAAATTCCAACTCTTATAATGAATTTTTTCGCTGTCATTGGCCTGATTTAAAAATCGAAATACAGAAAATCATTTGCTGTTATTGAATTAACGAATAACAGCCCTAGAATGATGAGAGAAACAGTGAGAGCAAGATGCTTGGTGTCAAAGGCAAATTCCTTAAGCCGCTGGTGGGTATTCTTCATGAATAAAAGGACAATACCAATAAGCGCTATAGGAATTACATAAACATCAGTAATGATAGATATGGAAAATGGTTCTCCTTCTCCAAAGCCAAACATAGCCTGCAAAATATTTATGGCATCGGACCACTCTTCTGCTCTAAAGAAAACCCAGGCAATGTTTACAAAATTAAAAGTGATAAAAACACCTAAAAAGTTTCCCATCCTGTAGGGAGAGTATTTTGTCCACAGACGATGCACAATAAGGGCAAAACCGTGCAGAAATCCCCAGAAAATAAAAGTCCAGCCTGCCCCATGCCATAACCCACCAATTAAAAAGGTAATCATTAAGTTACGAAGGGTTTTATACTCCCCGCTTCTGCTGCCCCCCAGAGGAATATAAATATAATCGCGCAGGAAACGGCTTAAGGTAATATGCCAGCGCCGCCAGAAATCCTGAATATCTTTTGCGTGGTAGGGTGAATTAAAGTTCTGAGGAATCTGGATGTTGAACATTAGAGCCGCTCCAATAGCCATATCGGTATACCCACTAAAGTCGTAATATAACTGGCAGGCATAAGAGATGGAGGTAATCCAGCTATCGAGGAACGATAACTGTTCCGGGCTTGAATAGCCGTAGTTAGCAAATAGGGCAAAGGAATCGGCCAGTATTACTTTCTTACAGAGCCCCATAAAAAACATAAATATACCTTTCGAAAGGTTATCATAGCGAAAGTGCATATTCTCTTCGCTATAGAACTGGGGCATCATTTCTGAATGGTGAACAATTGGGCCGGCAATTAACTGTGGGAAGAATGAAACAAAAAGCCCATAGTTCAAAAATCTGTAGTCGGCGGTATGTCCATGGTAACTATCGACCAGGTAAGCAATTTGCTGGAATGTAAAAAAGCTGATTCCTAAGGGTAAAACAATATGCAGGAGCGAAAGGGAGGAGGAGGTGAGGGCATTAAAATTTTGGATTAGAAAATCGGTATACTTAAAAAACACCAATAGCAGTACATTTGCCACAATTCCTGCTATTAATATTCCTTTCCTGTTTCTGCCTGTTCCTTTCTTACTTAACTGCTTCCCAACAAAGAAATTAAATACCATTGACAAAAGAATGATAGGAAGGTAAACCGGATTCCACCAGCTATAAAAAAACAAAGAAGCTAAAAAAAGCCAAATCTTTGCAGCCTTTAGTTGTTTCGCTCTATTTAAGATAAAGTAAACGGCCAGTGTAAGAGGAAGAAAGCAAAAAATAAACTCTGCCGAATTAAATAACATAAATAAAAAATATACTGAAGTTATTTAGTGGTTTAATGAAAAATGTGGAGGTCCTTCTAGTCCTTCCTATTGAAAGGGAGGTGAAACTTCAGCCATACACTTTTCAAAATAAAAAAGGTTAAAAGCATTCTAAAAAGGGTTGGATTTGTTTTCAGCTGTTCCCCCTGTGTTATCGTTTTAAGCAATTCAGCTCTTTTACTGTTGTGTTGGTGCATATTCAAAAGCACCAATATCATAACTGCTGCCCTGCGGGCGGGGGTTGGAAAGTAAATCTGTTTTAATGCCGTAGGCAGATACATCTTTACCTGCATCGATCGCCCTGCTACTTTGGCTAAGGCCATAATTATTTTCCAGAGCTGCTTCAAAAACTACATCTCCCACATCGGTAAGCAAATTGTGTTCTATTGTCCAGTCGGTATATGGTTTCAGGTGGTTCCAGTCATTACTACTGTTTACAATGAGGTTATTGTAAAACACATTATTAGCCGCTTTGTTAACGTACTCGCGAATTACGCCGTTTTGAGCGCCCACTACTGTATTGTTAATGATGTAAACGCCTTTTCCAGGTAGGGTCTGGCGGGTATTCACATTAAAGGCTTCCTGTCCAGGGTTAACGATCAGGTTATTATAAACAAAATTATCTCCTATTCCCTGCACCACAATGCCTGGGCCGCTGCCACCAAATATTTTGTTGTTATATGTTCGGCCTGTGGTGCCAAGGCCTAATTGTATGGCCTGGTTCTGGGCATGCTTATTGGCGGTGCCATAATTCCTGATCTGGTTGCAGAATATTTCTACATCTTCAACTGCCGATCCTACCTGTATAGCATCCCAGCCGGTATTTTCAACCCGGTTGTTAAACACCCGCACCCCTTTTACTTCATGCGGAAGGTGAAAGGTATCACAATAAACCTTGGTGCCTAAATAAAAGCTGTTGCCCAGGTAAATTCCCTCTCCTCCCACGTCGTGGATATAATTATCGTGTAAACTAACATTGTACATGGTAAAAGCCCCGCGGTCGGCAGTTCCTTCGCAGTTGGGGTCTGTTTTCGCCATAATGCCGGCAAAGCCAGCTTTCTCAATTTCGATATGGTCGATTTCAAAGTCGCTGGAAAAATGGTAGACTGCCACTCCCTGGCTTCCGGGTCTGCTCTCCACAATGTGGATACCGTAGGTGTGGGCAGAGTCGCCGGTGCCGGTAAGACGAAAGTGCCGGCTGTTGAGGATTTTGATGCCATCATTTACAGCAGGTCCCCCTAAGGTTACTTTGCCGCCGCAATTCTGAAAAACAATAGGTTCTTCAGCGGTACCCTCAAAGTTCTCAAGCCTTAAATAAGGGCGGCGTCCGGCTTCGATACATACCGTATCTCCCGCCTGCACCTTTAGCCTCTTTCCGTCTGCCATATAGGTATCGAGACCAATGGTATGGCTGCAATTACAGGGGGAAGCTGCCAATGCCGGAAGCACCAGGAAACTTAACCAGAGAGTCAGAATAAATTTCATTATTTTTTCCTTGTATAAACCTCAATATAAGAATCGCCGAGTGCCCGGGGAGCCAAAAAGCGATCCCTGAGTTCATAATCTTCCATTAGCTGCTCACGGACTTCGTAAGGATAAAATTCGGTAAGGCTCGGAATATCTTCGAAAAGCACCAGGTCGTAATATTCCTGCTCAATTTTCTGTTTAAACTCATCCACCTGCTGGTCAAACATTCCAATATTCAGGTGGTACCAGAGTGGCTGGTTGACAAGTGGTTCATAGCCTAACTCATGTGCCAGCGGGGTTAATTCGCTCATGTTCAGCACCTTCAGGTTCTCCTCTTTCCGCTGTACTACATCAAGCTCTTTTATACGCTCAATACCGGCAATGGTTGCTTTGGGCATGTAAACATTTTCAAAAGCTTTATAATCAGATAAAGCCCATTCGAACGATTGTTGTGCCGAAACGGAACTTTCCTTTTCCTGACTTACATTTAAAAATTTGCCGGCATATTTCCAGAATACTCCCGACCACCAGAAGAGGGTGAGAAAACCTGCCAGCATTATATAAGCTGCAGAGGCGGTGTTTTGCTTCCGACTTAAGCTGTCGAGAATATAAGCAAAGGCAAAGGCATGAAAATAGGTGGAGGTATCGGCTGGTAAGCGGCTGGTTACTTTGGTAATAAAGGCCATGCCCACCAAACCTACGGTCAGGATAAAGAAGGTGCCTTCGCGTTTATCAAGGAAGAGCTCTTTAAAAGATTTAAAGCGAAAAAAAGCCAGCAGCCCAATCAGCAGCAGGTACCATTTCTCTTCCATTGAGCCCCCAACAATGGAATTGGCCAAATCGAATGGGTGAAGGCGCGAATCGTGTGGAGGCTGGCCGTAATTAAACCAGTAGAGGAAGTCGTATGGCAGTACCGGAACGATGAGCAGGGCCAAAAAAGCGAGATAGCCAAGGAAATAAATGCCGATGCTTTTAAAATCTTTGCTAAGCCAGGCATAATACCCCATTAAGAGGAGACCAAAAGCAAAGGAAAGGCCGCCAAAATCCTGTTTGGTAAAAAGGGAAAAAGCCATAAAAAAGCCTGCGGCTATAAGGTAAAGCCATTTCCATTTCGCTTTTTCCGAAAACTGATACAGGAGCAGCATATTAAGGCCAAACATGCCATATATAAAAGCTGAATTGTTGTACCAGGGCCAGAAATTAATTGGAAAGGTAAAGGTGAGGCACATGACTAAAATGGCCAGTAATACATTTGCCGGCTTTACGCCCAGTGTATGTAAAATGGAGCGGAGGCTCAGGAGCGTTAAAATATTAAGGAAAGCCTGTGCATATACCAGGGAAAATAAATAAGGCCCAAACAGCTTAAAAAAGAGGGCAGGTACCACAAAGTAGCCATAACCCAGGGGCATTCCAAAATCGCGAAAAGGGATTTGGCCAAGGTATAGTCTGTAAGCTCCCTCCCAGGAGAGAAAAATGTTTACCCTATAGGGAAGGTTAAAAAACACAGGGAGCAGGCTAAAGCCTATTATTACGATCAGTTGCAAAAGGTATATCTGCCAGCGGCTTACAATACCGGTAGAGAGGAGGCGCGAATTCATATTTAAAGCGGAACTATGGCGATTGATAATTTTGCCGGATGAAAAAGTAAACATGGTTTTATAACTTAAGCTCTAAAAAAATTATTGAGCGGGCTAACATTCTTTTTCATAATTAGTACTACATATTGAAGACTATCCTTCATAACGAGAAAAGTCTTTTTGTATTCTTCATGTTTTATTTTTTCCTAAAATATTTTAATTTTTTAGCCTTGAGTAAACTTACTAATATGCAAATGTCTAAGGCAGGATTTTGGAGTATACCTGCTGTTCTTCGGCTGATTCGGGTACACCAATGGGTGAAAAATCTGTTTTTGTTTTTACCTATTTTCTTTGCCGGGCAATTATTCAATAATATTACTGGCTTTGTTCATTTATGTTACGCTTTCCTGTCATTTAGTTTTATTGCCAGTTCCATTTATATTATCAACGATTACCAGGATATAGAGGAAGACCGAAGACATCCGGTAAAGAAAAACCGGCCGCTGGCCGCCGGAACGGTTTCTGTTCCGTTTGCAGCAATTATACTAACCGTTCTTTTTATAACAGGTTTTGGAATTGCCTACTTTTTAGATGTCTGGTTTCTAGTTATTTTGGGCGCTTACTTTATTTTTAACCTTTCCTATTCCATGGGACTTAAAAATATTCCACTGGTCGATATCTTTATTATTGCCCTTGGCTTTTTATTTAGAACTCTGGCTGGTGGTGTAGTGGCAGATATCCCGGTTTCGCAGTGGCTTATGATAATGGTTTTTCTGCTGGCCTTATTTCTTGCCCTGGCCAAAAGGCGCGATGATATTGTGCTGCATATTTCATCCGGAAAGCATATGCGAAAATCGGTCAAAAACTATAATCTCGAATTCCTGGGCGCCTGCCTTACCATGATATCCGGAATTATCATTGTTTCCTATATTATGTATACCATTTCTGCTGAGGTTACCACCCGGCTGGATTCTCACAACATTTACCTTACCAGCATATTTGTTATTGCAGGACTTATGCGCTACCTGCAAATAACCATGGTAGAGAACAATAGTGGCTCACCTACAAAAATATTGTATAAAGATACATTCATCCGGGCAACCGTTATCAGCTGGATTATTAGTTTTTATTTTATCATTTACCTGCCGGAATTTTAATGAGCCATGAAGAAAAAGATAACTAACTGGAGTAATTACCCTGTGGTAGAGGCAAATCTGTTGCCCTTCCGTTATGAGGATGAACTTCGACAGCTATTGAATAGCCAGCAGGAGCCGCTGATAACGAGGGGCAATGGGCGCTGCTATGGAGATGCAGCCCTGGGGCCGAATATCCTGTCCAGTCTTCCGTTTAACCATATTTTAAGCTTTAATGAGCAGCAGGGGATTATACACTGCGAAGCCGGAGTAATGCTGGACGAGCTCCTGGAGCTGATTGTACCGAAGGGCTGGTTTTTGCCTGTTACGCCGGGGACCAGCTTTATTACCGTTGGAGGGGCGGTGGCTTCGGATGTGCATGGAAAAAACCACCATAAAGATGGCTCTTTCTCCAATCATATAGTTGAGTTGGAGTTGATGAATGGCGTGGGGGAGAAAGTTCGATGTTCCAGGGAAGAAAAGGCAGACCTTTTTGCCGCCACCTGTGGCGGCATGGGATTAACAGGTGTTATAACAAAAGTAAAGTTCAGGCTAAAAAAGGTTGAATCATCCTTTATCAACCAGCGGTCGGTGAAGGCAAAGAACATCGATGAAATTTTCGGCCTTTTTGAGCAAAACGAAGGCTACACCTACTCTGTGGCGTGGATAGACTGCCTGCAAAAAGGAAAAGACCTGGGCAGGAGTGTGCTAATGCTCGGCGAACATGCAAAGCGGGAGGAATTACCGAACCGGCAGCAGATGCACCCGCTCAAGGTGCCGGCCAGCAAAAAAGTAAGCATACCCTTTAACTTTCCATCTTTTACACTCAACCCGTTATCTGTACAGGCCTTTAATTTTGCCTACTATAACAAAATGTTAGGGAACGAAAAAAAGGATATTGTTTCTTACGATCCCTTCTTTTATCCGCTCGATAGTGTGCTGCACTGGAACAGGATGTACGGGAAGAAAGGCTTTGTGCAGTACCAGTTTGTGTTGCCGCTGGAACAGAGTCGACAGGGTTTAATTGAAATTCTTGAAAAAATTAACAGCCGGAAAATGGGTTCCTTCCTTGCCGTACTAAAGCTGTTTGGAGAGCAGGAAAGTCTTATTTCCTTCCCGATGCGCGGCTATACCCTGGCACTGGACTTTCCGATAGTTAATGGTTTGTTCGAATTTTTAGATGAGCTGGATGATGTGGTAATGAAGTATGGTGGTCGCATCTACCTTACTAAAGATGCCCGGATGAAGCCAGAGGCATTCTGGAAGGGCTATCCGAATGCCCAAAAGTGGGTAGATATACTCAAAAAATACAATCCTGACCAAAAGTTTAATTCTTTACTTGCTCAACGACTGAATATTATCTCATGAAGTATATTTTAATTTTAGGTGCTACCTCAGATATTGCCATTGCCTGTGCACATGAGTTTGCCCGCAATGGGTATGGTGTTCAACTGGCTGCCCGTAAGCAGGACAAGCTCAAGATTATTGCCCAGGATATTGAAGTACGCCATAAAATGCCTGTCACCTGCCATACTTTCGATGCCCTGGACTACGAAAGCCATCATGAATTCTGGAAAAAACTACCCCACCGCCCGGAGGTAACCCTTTGTGCCTTCGGCTATCTGGGGCAGCAGGAAAAGGGTCAGACAGACTGGCGGGAAGCGTGGCAGATTATTGAAACCAATTTTACCGGTGCCGCCTCTATACTCAACATCGTCGCACAATCTTACGAAGAACAGGGAAGGGGAAGCATTATTGGCATCAGTAGTGTGGCCGGCGAAAGAGGTCGCCAGAGCAACTACCTGTACGGGAGCGCCAAGGCAGGCTTTACTGCCTACCTTTCGGGTCTCCGCAATCGCCTCTATAAAAAAGGCGTTCATGTGCTTACGGTTAAGCCAGGCTTTGTAGATACGAAAATGACAGAAGGCCTGGACCTGCCAGGGCCGCTGACGGCTAAGTCGGAGCAGGTGGCAAAATCCATCTATAAAGCCCATCGATCAAAAAAAGATGTTATTTACACCTTACCTGTCTGGCAGTTGATTATGCAGAACATCCGGTTAATACCGGAAGGGATTTTCAAGAAAATGAATTTATAAATGAAGCGCCTGGTAATTTTTGACTTCGACGGTACCCTCACTTATAAAGATTCCTTTCTGGCTTTTATCCGCTATTACCATGGCTCGGCGGCCTTTCTGCTGGGAATGCTCCGGCTGATGCCCTGGCTGGTGGCCTATAAACTCAAGCTGGTGCCCAACTGGCGGGCAAAAGAAAAGGTGCTGGAATATTTTTTTAGGGATAAAGCCGAATCAGAACTTCATCGGAGGGGGCAGTCATTTGCAAAAGAGCTGATACCGAGGATGCTGCGCCCTAAGGCAGAGCAGGCTTTAAAAGGCCATATTGCGGCAGGCGACAGAGTAATTGTGGTATCAGCTTCGGCCACCCCCTGGCTGCAGGCATGGTGCGAAGAGATGGGAGTAGAATTGCTGGCTACAGAGCTCGAATGCCATAATGGGAAGATTACCGGCAGGCTAAAAGGAAATAACTGCTATGGACCGGAGAAAGTCGAAAGGCTCCGGAAGCATTTATCGTTGCAGGACTATGATGAAGTGTATGCCTATGGTGATAGTGCCGGAGACCGGGAGCTGCTGGCACTGGCCTCGCATCCGCACTACCGGTATTTTTAAATGCTGGCCTGCGGGTAGTACAGATTGGAGAAGGGGCTGGCACAGGGCCTCTGGTAAGGGTTGTAAAAAGCCACATAATTAATGGCACGATTTTCATCCATCCTGTTGAGGGTAAAGAAATCAGTAGAGAGCAGAAAGGTGCCGACAATTTTGCTGCGGTACTGGCTGTACTTTAGCTTGTAAGGTAAAAAGCCAGACCCCAGCCAGGTGTGGGCTACAATAAATCCTTTCCTGGGGAAGTCGTATTTATGCCAGAAAACCTCTTTCCTAGCATCAGCTAAAAACCTGTCAACCGTTTCTTCCTTTAACAGAAGTCCTTTGGTGTCTTCCAGAATAATATCCCTGATGCTGGATTCAAAAGAGTTAAGACCCCAGTAGCCTAGGGAGGTAAGGAGACTGCCTGCTCCTAAAATCTTCAGAAAGTTTCTTCTCTTCATCTGTTTAAAAGCTAAGGTCGGCCGATCGTAATGATAATGCCGCGATGGTTAAAGATGGATTGGCCGGAGAAAGGGCCGGGAAAGCGCTTCCGCCCAACACGAAAAGATTGCGGAACTGGTGGTGGCAGAGTTTGTCATCCACTACTCCCTGTGCTGGATTTTTGCTCATGCGGGCCGTTCCTAAAATGTGGGCTTCGGTCGGCTGAATAAACTCATCGATTTCAACTTTCTCAACCGGTAAAAAAGGGAACAGCTTTTCCACGTTTTGCCGGAGGTAATCAATTCCTCTTTGTGCATAATCGGAGTGGCGCTGGTAGCGGGCTACGGGAATAAGTTTATTAGCTTCTGATGACACAACCTCATTTTTGTTGTCCGGTAAATCTTCAAAGACGAATTTCATTTTCATAATTTGCCGCCAGCGTCCTTTTTCATTCCGGATAAAAGGATCGTTATGATTTTCGATGATGCAGGCAGCCCGCTCACGCCGGTGAGCTCCGTCGTACAGCATAAATCCATTGGCTGTAATGGTGGAGGAGCCGCCGATATTATCCAGCCCGTCGAGGTAAAAATAGCCATACAGGCCCACCTGCTCGCTCAGGCCTTTTCCTGCCAGTGGACTGCTATCGCCCGAATTGCGAAGGATGTGTCCGTTAAAGAGCGCATTGGCCCCTATGGCTACCACCTCTCCATACGCGGTTTTCTCTACTCCGCGTTGGGTATATAATACCCCCTTTACCTTATTGCCTTCCGTATCAAGGGCAAAAACCTGGGAGCCATACTGTAGAATCACCCGAGGGTCCTGGTATAGCTGCATCATGGTGTTTTCAATGGTAAATTTGGCGCTTACAGGGCACAGGTGGCAGATGGCCGTTGTACAGCAGGCGCCACGTTTTCCGGTGGCTTTGCTGGCCCTTGCGGTAGGCTGGCTTATATACAGTTCGCCGTACTGTTGCTGAATAAGGCGATCTGTTGTGCTGAGCATATGCGGGGGGAGGGGATAAGCTTTGGACATGGGGTAAGGGGTTACTTCAGGTCCGGAAATTTGCATAACTTCTTCCGCCTCGCAATAATAAGGCTCAATTGCATTGTAATTAAATGGCCAGTCGGCTCCTACACCGTAAACAGAATAGAGTTGAAAATCGTTAGGCATAAAACGGGGAGTGCAGCCCGTCCAGCAGTTGGAGCTTCCGCCAAAATTAGGATCGAAAATCCAGGGTTTTGTCGACTGGGTATTATCAAAGGTAGGGTTATGATTACTCAGGCTGCTGATAAAGGTATTTAACCCATATTGCTGCTCCCGGGCATGGGCCAGCCGTTTGGAATGCGGAAGCATTTCTCCTCTTTCCAGCACCAGTACGCGGGCGGTTGGAGGTGCTTTTTCCAGATATTTCTTCAGAAAAAAAGAAGAGGCAAAAGAAGTGCCTACGAGCACAAGATCATATACTTCCTTTATCAAAATAAGGTAGTTTTATTAGTTCAAATAAATATACTTTGAGGATATAAGAAGGAACTGCCGGGCTTTTCTTATATCGTTTTTAACCTGATAATAGTTTCTTGTTTTTATGTTATTAGCAAAAGAAAGGGAAGAATCTGTAACATACAAATTGTTC
Source organism: Nafulsella turpanensis ZLM-10 (assembly GCF_000346615.1). GTDB lineage: Bacteria > Bacteroidota > Bacteroidia > Cytophagales > Cyclobacteriaceae > Nafulsella > Nafulsella turpanensis. Next base: position 2,115 of record NZ_ANNU01000036.1, on the reverse strand, counting down.
CGCTGGGCAATTTTTATTCTTTTAAGTGCTTATATTGTTTACGAGCAGGCTATAAGTTGCATTGGTGTAGGTATGGAAGTGCAGCTGGAACGGCATGCCCGCTTTATGGCTGGCAATGCCGAATTTTTTAACCCATGGCAGTACCGGATTCTTTCGGGTTATGTATTGGAGGGCTTTATCCAGCTTTTTAAGGCCATTCCTCTTCAACTTCATGTGTATACACCCTATTTTGCCCTGCGCTTTCTGCAAAATATACTAATCTTCTGGATCGGCTGGCATTTTTATAAAGCTTTGAAGATTAAAAACTGGTATTTACTCCTGACCGGCCTGCTGCTTCTGGCTTTTAATATGAGTAACAGTAACTGGAAGGCAGATATGGCCTATAATACCTACTTTGACATTTTCTTTTACCTGCTGGCTGGCTGGATCATCCTGAAGGCTCATCCTGCCTGGATTATTCCTGTTACAGCCTTGGCCGTACTGAACAGGGAGACAAGTGGTTTTATACCATTTATGCTGCTGTTAACTGCCTTTAGCTTTAAACCTTTAAGGCTGGAAAGAAAAGACAGATTATGGTATAGCCTTGCGGCGCTGCTGGTTTATTTTGTTTTTTTTATTGCCGTCCGCTGGATTTACGGCATTCGCCCCTATGAGGCTATCCACGAAATAGATACTCCGATAGAGTTCCTCCGCTTTAATCTCAGCTTTTTTAATATGTATCCGCAGCTGATAGGCACCTTAGGTATTGTGCCTTTGCTTGCTATTTTGGGCTTCCGCCGCTGGCCTGTTTACCTGCAGGCAATCGGTTTGCTGATTGTGCCTTTCTGGGTACTGGTACATCTTGTGAAGAGTATGGCCATGGAGACACGCCTGTTCCTGGTGCCTCAGGCTCTTATTTTTATACCGGCTCTCTTATCCCTTATTGAATGGGAATGGAAGAAGAGTAAACTCAGCTCCAATGCCGAGGTTGTTCCGGAGAAAGCCCAATGGTACCAGTAAGTAGTCCATTTAAGAACTTTAATTTTTTTCTGCAGAGCCAGTAGCGTCAGAAGGCTGGAAGAAGTTAAGCATTAGCTTATTTACCTCTTCCGGCTTTTCAAAATTAACCACATGGCCGGCTTCGTCAATGATGAATACCTCTAGTTCGGGAATCATCTCCTGGTAGATATTGGCTTCATCAGGAGCCAAATAAGGATCATGAGCTCCTAGCACCAGGGCAACGGGCGTGCCTTCCTTGGCTATTTGACGGATAAAAGGCTCCATACTGTAGGTAAGAGTGTGAATCCAGGTGGAGTAGTTGGAATCCTTATATCCTTCGTACCGCACCATTTTTTTCAGCTCCTCCTTATAATCCTGAAAATTTTCTGGCTTGTAAAACTCTTTCATTTGCTGATCGATGGCCCGTGGCTGCCAGTAAACAGTCATAAGAAAATCGGAGAGGAGCGGGACCTCCAGGAGGGGATGGAGATTAAATAGTCCCCTTGCCGCCGGAGAAATCAGCATTAATTTTTTTACCTGTTCAGGATGGCGGGCCGTATAATCAATGGCCGGCATACTCCCGAGGGAAAGACCGGCAAGGTAAAATGGTTCTTTAATGGCGAGGCTGTCTAACAGCTCCTCAAACTGTCCGAAGAAAAGCTCGGGAGTATAAGCTACCTCCAGGCGGTCGGAGTAGCCGCGGCCGTATAAGTCGTACTTCAGTACCCGGTAACCGTTTTCCACCAAAACTTGATAGTTCTTGTCCCAGGCATACATCCCGGAAACCATTCCTCCATGGATAAGCACCACCAGCTCTCCTTCGGGCGGGCCAAGAAGTCTGTAATGGGTTGTTCCCTGGCTTAGCTGTATAAATTCTCCTGCTGCTTCTGAGCGAGCCTGGCTATTCATTACAAGAGGTTCCTGCTGGTAATCGAGTAAAAAGAAAAGGATCAGCGCCAGCAATAAGCCACCAATAGAGAGAAAGAGAATCCAGCGGAAGCGTTTAATGATCTTCATAGGAAAATTGTATGGCTGCCAAGTTATAAAAATTTATAAACAAAAAGGTCTGCCCATGGGGCAGGAGTGGTCGGAAGATTTTTTCTTCCGACCTTTTTATTTTTAGTGGTAACAATTCAT